>NZ_POJH01000009.1 GCF_002960625.1 Streptococcus suis | reverse complement strand
GTGAACTCGAAATATTTCTTCGAGCTTCTGGAAGACAATTTGGATTTTGTCAATCCTGCCTTTAAAACTGTTTTTAAAACTTTTCTAAAGTATAAAACGTACATCACGAACGCCATGGAGCTTCCATATTCCAACGCTAAGCTGGAAGCGACCAATAAACTCATCAAAGACATCAAGATGCAAGCGTTCGGCTTTAGGAACTTTACGAACTTTAAAACCAAGATATATATTGCTTTAAACATCAAAAATGAGAGAACGAATTTCGTCCTCTCTAGGTGTTAGCTTTTCGTCTACCCACTACAGTTGACAAAGAGCCAAAAACTCTCGCCACATTATTAGCGAGAGCTTCTCTATTAAATATCCAATTTATTTAGTGCATAACGTTCAATAACTGATTTTATTTTTTCACTATACTGAGGGTCAGTAGCATATCCAGACTTTTGTAGAGCATTTGCTGCATCTACATAATTAGTCGCTGTTCGAAATTCCTGATAATTTTTTGTTCTCCACGGAGTTGACGTGAAGAAATTACCATAATCCGTCACACTATCAGCTACTGATTTATAGGATCTAAAACTAGCTTTTTCGGTTACAGAAGTACCATTTCGCACCTCTCGTGTTTCAACCTCAAAAGTTTCGCCGTGCCAGTTTTGTCCAACCTTTATCCCAAATAAATTATTGGCTTCTTTTGCTAGTTTAGAGGTTCCCCAGGCACTTTCTAAAATAGCTTGCGCTAAAATAACACTTGGTACAATACCTGTCTTCTTAGATACTGAAACAACAGCTGGTTTCAACGCTTCTACGAACGACTTCTGAACATCATTCATTTGAGCCGCAATAGCTTTGGTAGAAACCAGTCGGCTCGTTTCTTCATTAGAATATGCCTTTTGGAATGATTGTTCAGAGTTAATCACTTTCCCCCAACAGAACCATACCAATCCATAATTCCTTGCGTCAAAGCCTTAGCAAGTTTAACATGGTACTTCTCTTCCTTAATGACAGCCAGTTCAGATGGATTATCCATAAAACCAAGTTCTACTAAAATCGCTGGAATGGCCGTTTCTCTCAGTACTGCAAAGGTTTCTCTTCTGACACCTCGGTCAGTCGCACCTGTTTCCTTGATTAAGTTCGATTGAACTTTTACAGCTAAGAGCTCGCTTTCAGCCAGGCGTGTTGGATCATTGTGTTTATCTTGATTGATTTTCGGCTGATATTCCGGATCATACTGATACCAGTAGGTCTCAATTCCTTTTACTGTCGATTGTACACCAATACCCGTCGCATTAAAGTGTATACTCACAAACAAGTCCGCATTGCTTTCGTTAGCCATACGAGAACGTTCGGTTCGGAAGTCAACATCTGTATCGCCTGTACGAGTCATCAATACATTTATACCACGTGCTAAAAGGTTATCACGTAATTTATTTGAAACAGACATAGCTAAATTCTTCTCATGGATTCCCCCGTAAGAAGCACCCGAATCCCTACCACCGTGACCTGGATCAATGTAAACTGTATAGGAACGTTGCACCAAAGGATTTGCTAAACGAGTTGTAGTACCACCTACTCCTGTCAAGCCACCTAGGGAGTCCTTGTAATACAAATGAACAGTATAGGTACCCGTGCGATATTGATGATCCTTCTTATTCACCGTCAACTTATAACTGCCATCTGATTGACGCACTCCTTCATACCAACGCAAATCACTGGATTGGGACCAAGTTGGTAGAACAACACTAGCTATATCTTTCGGTGAAGAAATATTGGTCACTCGAACATCAAAGGTACCTTTGGTATCATCGAGATTTTCAATGGTTAACGTACCAGTTGGTTTCACTTCTGATAGATGAGTTGTAGTACCACCTGCTCCTGTCAAACCGCCTTGGGAGTCTTTATAATACAAATGAACGGTATAGGTACCGGTGCGATATTGATGATCTTTCTTATTCACCGTCAACTTATAACTTCCATCTGATTGACGTACTCCTTCATACCAACGCAAATCACTTGAGTGAGACCATGTTGGTAACACAACACTAGCTATATCTTTCGGTGAAGAAATATTGGTCACTCGAACATCAAACGTACCCTTTGCATCATTGCGATTCTCAATGGTTAACGTACCAGTAGGTTTCACTTCCGATAGATGAGTTGTAGTACCACCTACTCCTGTTAAACCACCGCTGGAGTCCTTATAATATAAATGAACAGTATAGGTACCCGTGCGATATTGATGATCCTTCTTATTCACCGTCAACTTATAGCTGCCATCTGATTGACGCACTCCTTCATACCAACGCAAATCACTGGATTGGGACCAGGTTGGTAGAACAACACTAGCTATATCTTTCGGTGAAGAAATATTGGTCACTCGAACATCAAAGGTACCCTTAGCATCATTGCGATTCTCAATGGTTAACGTACCAGTAGGTTTCACTTCCGATAGATGAGTTGTAGTACCACCTACTCCTGTTAAACCACCGCTGGAGTCCTTATAATATAAATGAACAGTATAGGTACCCGTGCGATATTGATGATCCTTCTTATTCACCGTCAACTTATAGCTGCCATCTGATTGACGCACTCCTTCATACCAACGCAAATCACTGGATTGGGACCAGGTTGGTAAGACAACACTAACAATCTCTTTAGGCGACGATACATTAGTAACATGGACATCAAAGCTACCTGATTGGGCATTGACATTCGAAACTGAAAGATTGCCTGAAAGACTAGTTGTCCTTGGCATCGAACGTAAACTGGTTCCAACCTGTGTCGATGAAGTTGATGAACTTGTTTCAGTTACACTAGAAATTACAGATCTAGTACTTACTCTAGTGGACGGATTTGGAATACTAGCTTCAGTAGAAGACGCCGTAAAACTGGACGTACTGATTTCATCAGTAGAGCTTTCCGAAAGATTGGACGTGCTAGTGTCAGTAGATTGATCAGAAACACTGGATGTACTAGTGCCAACGGATAGGTCCGAAAGATTGGATGTGCTAGCATTATTAGAACTATCAGCTTCCTCTGAAATACTCCTTACCTCTTCCTCCACTTGTAAATCAATGGAAGATGACGGACTTACAACTGTAGAGCTAGTCGAGTTAAGCTGTGCTGAACCTGATTCGTTTTCCTCTGTTACATTCTCCAAAGTAGCCGAATAACTATTTTCTTGCTCGACCGATGGCTGTCCGCTAGAATTGGCTACAACTCCCGCAATAGCATTCTGAGGCGTTACATTTTCAGCATCAGCATGAACAACTTGACTACTTAGAACTACGGTACACAGGGAAAGGAATACAATTATCTTTTTCACTAATTCCTCCTTTTCTAAGAAACTTCTCACCTCGAAAAGTTTCTTGAGTATTCTAGTATACTCGCAAATATATTTGCAAAGCATACTGTTCAATATTGGTATAGAAAACTACCACCCACCTTCTATAATTATACAATTTTAATTATAGCATATTTCTTTTTTGATGAAAAGTTATTATACAAAATTTTGACCAGTAGAATGAAGAAAAATTAACATTTCCCCTGCTTATAAAAAGCTTCCAAGGCTTCTTGCCAAGTTGGGATATCAAAGCCTGTCGCCTTGGCCTTGTCCAAATTCATAGTTGAATTGAAAGGACGCTTAGCCTTAGCTGGGAATTGGCTAGAATCCACTGGCAATACTTTGGTGTTGGTATCCTTGAGGATTTCAGTCGCAAAGTCAAACCAGGTTGTATCTTCTGCTGCATCGTTTGACAAATGATAATAGCCAAATTCTTGACCAGTTTCAACCAAGTGAACCATAAATTCCGCAAGGGTACGGGTCCAAGTTGGGCGACCGTGTTGGTCGTTAACAACTGTCAAGGTATCCCGAGTTTCCGCAAGGTTTTGCATAGTAAAGACAAAGTTTTTGCCATAGTTACCAAAGACCCAGGCAGTACGAACTGTGTAGAACTTGTCTGCAAATTTCTCGACCGCTTCTTCACCAAGACGCTTGGTACGACCATATTCAGATTGAGGATCTGGTTGGTCATCTACTTGCCACTCTTGGCCGGCTGGCAACTCACCGTTGAATACATAGTCAGTTGAGATATAGACAAGGGTCGCACCGTATTTGGCGGCTGCCTTGGCAACATTTTCAGAGCCTGTTACGTTAATCTTGTAGTTGAGTTCCTTGCCTTCATCTTCTGCCATATCAACAGCTGTGTAGGCTGCGCAGTGGTAAACAACGCTTGGTTTTACTTCTGCAAAGAAGGCATCCACCTTGTCTGCATCCGTGATGTCCATTTCTGCTACGTCAGCGGCAACGTACTCAACACCACGCTCATCCAAGAGATAACGCAACTCTGTACCCAACTGACCATTTGCACCTGTAATTAAAATCATATTTGCTCCTTATTTCAAGAAAGGCTTGGGCAAGAGCCCTAGCCTTTAATAGTCTTATTTAATAACTTCCTGTGTCTTAGCATAGTTGGCTTCAACAGCTTCTTTTTCAGCCTTCCACCAGTCTTGGTTGTCTGTATACCACTGGATTGTTTCTTCCAAACCTTTAGAGAAGTCTGTGAATTGTGGTGTCCAGCCAAGCTCATCACGAAGTTTGCTTGCGTCAATAGCATAGCGCAAATCGTGTCCTGCACGGTCAGTCACGTGGTCATAAGCGTCTTTTGGTTGACCCATTTTCTCAAGGATCAATTCAAGAACTTCCTTGTTGTTCTTCTCACCGTCAGCACCGATCAGGTAAGTTTCACCCATACGGCCTTTTGTCAAGATCGCCCAAACACCAGTCGAGTGGTCGTTGGTATGAATCCAGTCACGGACGTTTTTACCTTCACCGTACAGTTTTGGCTTGATACCTGCCAAAATGTTGGTGATTTGGCGTGGGATGAATTTCTCGATGTGCTGGTATGGACCATAGTTGTTTGAACAGTTTGAGATCGTTGCTTTGACACCAAATGAACGCACCCATGCTTTGACAATCAAGTCTGATGCAGCCTTGGTTGATGAGTATGGTGATGACGGGTTGTAGTTGGTTTCTGCAGTGAATTTCTCACCTGGACCCTCACCATGACCTGGCAAATCTTCACGCAAAGGAAGGTCGCCATATACTTCGTCAGTTGATACATGGTGGAAACGAATATCGTATTTACGAGCCGCTTCAAGAAGAGTATAGGTACCGATAAAGTTGGTATGGATAAATGGGCTTGGATCGTTGAGAGAGTTGTCGTTGTGGCTTTCTGCCGCATAGTGAACAATGGCATCTGCTTTAGCAGCCAATTTGTCAACCAATTCAGCATCTGCGATATCACCAACAACAAGCTCAACACGGTCACCAAGAATAGCTTCCAAATTAGCCTTGTTTCCTGCATAAGTGAGTTTATCCAAAACGGTTACGTGAACATCTGGATGGTTGTTATACACATAGTGTACGAAGTTTGAACCGATGAAACCAGCTCCACCAGTTACGATAATATTTTTAAATTGAGACATTTTCTTCTCCGAAAAGTTTTTTCTTTTTTGTGTGTCATCTTAAGTAGTGAGGTCGTAAGCAACCACCAATGTGTTTCATTACTAACCCATGAGCCAACCGTCTCATGAGTTCCCCCGCTCCTTAGCAAAGCAAAGGAGCTTCTCACTACGACGATGACACACGGAGCGGCTCGCTATGCTCGCTTTCTTTACTTCAAGATTTCTTTCAAGTGAGCAATCTTAGCAAAGTCTTTTTGATTGTTATTTTCTGCTCGGTAGGAATCTTTTGAAGAGGCTTGGTAGATTTTCAGGTATTGGTCAAGTGTCGGTAGGTAATAGCGAACACCTGCTGTTTCTAGTTCTTCCAAATCTTCTAGCTCTACACCAGCAAATTCAGGCAGTGAATGTAGGCCTCCGAATTCAACAGATAAGCCGTCTTTATGGAATTCATGTTCATGACGGTCAACCAGGACATAGCCTAGTTGGTTCATCATGGCAATCAGCTCATCTGCACGATAAATCCGTTCGTCGTCTGGGGCTTCCCAGCCACGTGGATCACTTGGAACGTGAATATCTAAATCTCCTGCCTGCCAGTCCCTCCCTGTGCGCCTTTCCAAACCAACTGAGCCCATTAACAAAGGAGTGATTCCTAACTTGTTTAACTGCTCTGCTATTTCCAAAAAGGCTTGAAACATTAGAGGTCCTCTTTTCTCAAAGGCTTGACGTCTTTGAGGAGTGGGTGATTTTTATCTGCTTCTGAAACTTCTGCTTCTTCTAGATTTTCCCACTGGATATCGAGGCTAGGGTCAGCATAGTTGACAAAAGCATACTTAGGCTTGAGTTCCAAAGCCCAGTAGTCGTTGACCAAGTAGCTGTAGGCCACGAAATCTGACAAGACTTGGAAACCATTGGCTACGCCACGAGGAACGAAAATACCTTTTGAAGCATCAATAACAGTTTGATAGGTATTACCAAAGGTTTCGCCTTCGCGAAGATCCACCCAGGTCCCCAAAACCTTACCGCCGTCTGCTACTGAAATGTACTTGTCCCAAGGCTCTGCGTGGAGACCACGAAGAACATTTTTGCGGGAAAAAGAAACATTATTCTGCAATTTCCCTTCTGCGAAGAAGCTTTCAGGGAAGCCGAGAGGCAACATTTTTTCCTTCTGGAAATTTTCCTTAAACCAGCCACGGTTGTCACCATGAACAGGAATGTCGAATTCTAACATTCCTGGAATAGCTTCAACTGGGCGAGCGACTAGTGTTTTACCGAAAAAATTTTCTGTCATTAAGCTTCTCCAATCAAACGGAGCAAGTACTGTCCGTATTCATTTTTCTTAAGTGGCTGTGCCAATTCATGCACTTGTTCTTTAGTGATATAGCCCATGCGGTAGGCAATTTCTTCCAAGTTCGCTACTTGAACATTCTGCAAGCGTTGAACGGTTTCGATGTACTGGGCTGCTTCCAAGAGACTCTCATGTGTACCAGTATCCAACCAGGCAAAGCCACGGCCCATAAGCTCTACAGACAAATCGCCACGCTCTAAGTAAGCCTTGTTAACATCAGTGATTTCCAGCTCACCACGAGGTGAAGGCTTGATATTTTTAGCAATTTCTACTACATCATTGTCATAGAAATAAAGACCAGTAACTGCAAAGTTTGATTTTGGCACTTCTGGTTTTTCTTCGATAGAAATGGCATTCATGTCTGCGTCAAATTCTACCACACCAAAACGTTCTGGGTCTTTAACTTGATAACCAAATACTGTCGCACCTTTTTCTTTGCTTGCGGCACGTTGCAACATCTTGGTCAAACCATTTCCGTGATAGATGTTATCACCCAAAATCAAGGCTACATTGTCATCACCGATAAAGTCTTCACCGATGATAAAGGCTTGTGCCAAACCGTCTGGACTTGGCTGTTCAGCGTAAGACAGAGAGATCCCTAATTCCGAACCATCGCCCAACATATCTTTAAAACGAGGCAAATCTTGAGGTGTTGAGATAATCAAAATATCCTTGATACCTGCCAGCATAAGTGTTGACAAGGGATAGTAAATCATTGGTTTGTCATAAATTGGCATCAACTGCTTGGAAGCTGCACGAGTTAGTGGATAAAGGCGAGTACCAGACCCACCTGCCAGAATAATACCTTTCATATAAGAGTACCTTCCCTCATTTAATATCAGTTCATTATACCATATTTTCAGAGAGAATGTCATAAGAAAAAAGCCTGAACATCAGACTTCTACCTTTTATTCCTTAACCAAGTGCCACATCCAAGACCATCATAATGATAAAACCTGCCATGAGCCCAAGTGTTGCAATATCTGTATTTCCATTGGTTTGCGATTCTGGAATTAGCTCTTCTACTACGACAAAAATCATAGCCCCCGCAGCAAATGATAATGCATAGGGTAAAATAGGTGTCATATAGGTCACAGCTACCGCACCAAGCAGAGCTGCAATTGGCTCAACAATGGCTGACATGGAGCCCCAGTAAAATGCCTTCCAGCGTGAAGCGCCATCCGTCCGAATGGGAATGGCCAAGGCTGCACCTTCCGGAATGTTTTGCAAGCCAATCCCAATCGCAAGCCCTAAAGCACCTACAAAGGCAGCTGGACTGTAATTAGAAGCCAAGGCACCAAAAGTCACACCGACTGCTAAACCTTCTGGAATATTGTGAATAGTGATGGCTAGAAATAGCAAAGCTGTCTTAGACAGATTTTTTCTGTTCTTCTCATCTCCACCTTCTGCCTGCTCTTTGTCACGCCCCAAGTGCAAATGAGGAACCCAAGCATCGACCAAGCGCAAGAAAATACCGCCAACAGCAAAGCCAACTGCCGCAGGAATCCAGGCTAGACTGCCATAGGAGGCCTCCGCATATTCAATAGACGGAGCTAGCAAAGACCAGAATGAAGCCGCAATCATGACACCGGCAGCAAAACCAAGCATGGTATCCAGCAAGCGCCGACTAACCGTCTTAAAGAAAAATACTATGGCTGAACCAAGAATGGTACAAAACCATGTAAATAAACCACCAAGTAAAGCCTGTAACACCACAGACTGTTCTGTAAACCAAGCCATTTCAAAGCTCCTAATCTTTAGTCATGCATATGATAATAATTAGGATACCTTAACTACTATAAAAAATCAAGAGGAAGATAAAAAAGCCACGCTTCCGTGACTTTTACAGGTGTCTGAATGGGTTGGTTGATACGGTCGATGGAAGGATTTCCACATCCCAACCTTCTTCTGCCTTCCAAGTTTCTAGTAAATCTGCAATTTTCTTGATAAACAAGGCTTCAATATGATGACCAGGATCAATAGCCAGCAAACCCTGGGTGAGCATATCCTGCCCCGTATGGTAGTAAATATCGCCTGTGATGTAAACATCTGCCCCCTTAGCAAGTGCCTCATGATAATAAGAACCCCCACTACCTCCACAGATGGCCACACGGCTGACATACTGCTGAGCTTGATGACCATAAGTCACCAGACGGACAGCATCTAGACCAAAAACGTCCTTAACTTTCAAGGCCAACTCCTCCAAGGTCTGCTCTGCTATTGTCCCCACACGACCGAGCCCCTGCCCCTCAGCAGTTTCAATCAGATAGCTAGTATCCTGAATGTCCAGAAGGTCGCAGAACCAGTCATTCAGACCGCCATCCACCACATCAATATCCGTATGACTGACATAGACCGCAATATCGTGCTTGATCAAGTCCAAATAAATCTTGGTCTGAAGGTTATCGGCCACCAAGTCCTTGATCGGACGAAAAATAGGAGCATGCTTGACGATAATCAGGTCCACCTGCTTGTCAATAGCCTCCGCCACCGTCGTTTCGCGAATATCCAGAGCCACCATGACCCGACGAATGTCCTTCTTGAGCGTACCGATTTGCAGCCCTTTCACATCGCCCTCCATAGCCAGAGACGGTGGACAAAAAGCCTGGTACCGCTCGATTACTTTACTTGCTAACATGAAGCACCTCCTGAATTTGTTGGATTTTTTTAGAAATAGCAGAGCGGTCAGCTTGGCGTTCAAGAGGCACTTGTTCCAAGGCATAGATCAACTTGTCCAGTTCCTTGAGCCACTTCTTCTGGAAGGTAGCAGATTGCTCATCCAGTAAATAAGGACCAAACCGCAACTGGTCAGCAGTTAAGTCTGACTTGCCTTTCTCCGCCACTAAGATTTCATAAATCTTGTCATTTTCTTCCAAGATTTCCTCTGCAATAATCTGAAAATCATTGGCGACTAACCAACGACGGACATCGTCTTCACGATTGTTGGGCTGTAAAATCAGACGTTCTACGGACACAAGTTTATCTTTACCAGCCTCAAGAATATCCGCAATCAGACGACCACCCATTCCCGCAATGGTCACGGTGCTAATTTGATCAGACTGCTCCACTGCTGCCAAACCATTTGCGAGGCGAACCGAAATCTTGTCTGACTGCCCTGCCTGCTCAACATTTTGAAGAGCTGACTGATAGGGGCCTTGAACCACCTCACCAGCGACAGCAAATTCAATCCTGCCCTGTTCCACCAAAAAAAGAGGGAGATAAGCATGGTCACTCCCTACATCTACTAGTCGAGCCCCTTGGGGCACATAGTCTGCGACTGTTGCCAGTCTTTTTGATAATCTTGTTTCCATTTTAATCTTTCCACATCCACATGGCATCCAAAAAGTCACTTGAAACTGTCACATTTTTAGCTTGTTGGCCTTCTCTTTCTGCATTTTTAGCTTCTACCTGAGCGACACTTGTGATGCCCTCCCGACGCCAGTTGCGCAAAATAGCCTGGATGTATTTCCAATTGGTTTTATTGTTAAAAACAGCTTCTTTTAAGGCAGCCCGAACCAAGTCAACAGAAGTCTTATCGTCTTCGATTGTCTTCTGCAAGTCCTCAATTTCATAAGGCGACAAGAGGCGCCCCAACTCCCGTTCAAATTCGCCGACCATGGTTTTCAAGTCATTTTCAGCTGGAAGGAATTGGACTGCTTCTTTAGGAGCTAGTAATTCATCTAACTTTTCTAAGGCCGGAAAGGCATCGAAAATCATTTCAATTTCACCAGCAATGCTGATGGTCTTAAAGTCCAATAGGCCAGCTTCTTGCAAATTTTCAATAGACTGGTTGACCTGGGCAACAGTCCTGCCGATTGCCTGAGCAATCTCACTAGGAGCCAAGGCTTCTAGCGGTGAGGTATTTTGATAAAAGAAAAATTGCCAGACCAAAAAATCATCTGCTGATGGAAAAAGCTCCTGATAATGAAATAAAATCGCTGCAGGAAGGACCAGTTGTCCCTGCCGAAATTGCTGTGAATAGTTCATATTTCCTCTTTAAAGACTAAAGACTTGCTGAAAGGGCTGACTGCTCAAATGTTTTCCAATCATAAGGTGTTTCCTGATAGACAGCATAGTTGACCCAATTAGTAAAGAATTGGGCTGCTGGCAGGTTCCAGGACAAGGATGGTCTGCTTGTAGGATCATCTTGCTTGAAATAATTTTCTGGGATATGGGGATTTTTACCTGCCAAGCAATCGCGCTGGTATTCTTTGGCAAGCGTATCTCTGTCATACTCCAAATGCCCAAAACTATAGACTTCTCTCAAATCCTTGCTGGCTAAAATGGACAAGCCTACTTCCTTCCCTTGCGACAAGATGAGCAGGTCATCCAGATGAGCAATATCAGCCTCCTTGACCTCCGTGTAGCGTGAGTGTGGTGACCGAAATTCGTCATCAAATCCACGCATGAGAGAACAAGTGGGATAGGTTACCTCTTGACAATAAACACCTGATAATTTTCTTGCCATGGAGTGTTTTGGCACGCCATAGCGAGCATATAAACCAGCCTGCGCCCCCCAACAAATATGTAGGGTTGAATAAACATGGGCCTTAGACCATTCGAAGACTTGAACTAGCTCTTGCCAATAATCTACTTCTTCAAATGCTAAATTCTCCACTGGTGCCCCTGTAACAATCAAACCGTCAAAAAACTCATCCTTGACCTGTTCAAATGTCTTGTAAAATTGCTCCAAGTGATCCGAATGAGTATTTTTTGACTCATGACTTGCCATGTATAGAAATTCAACTTCTAATTGCAAGGGAGTATTTGCTAAAAGACGGAGCAGCTGAGTCTCCGTCACAATTTTCTGTGGCATGAGATTGAGAATTAAAATCTTGATAGGACGAATGTCCTGATGACTGGCACGGACGCTGTCCATGACAAAAATATTCTCTTCTCTCAAAATATCTACTGCTGGTAATGATTTTTCAATTTTAATCGGCATAAGCAACCTCCTGAGTTTCTTATATATATTATAAGACAGGTTGTTATGCAATTCAATTAGAAGAAAATAAGTACCAGTTATAAGTTTTGACTATAGCAATCTTAATAATGCATTAATACTTTATAGTCGTAATCACCGATTGCTTCGCGCCCCTTGAGATCATCCAACTCGATTAAGAAGGCACAGCCAGCTACAACACCACCAAGTTTTTCAATCATTTCGATGGTCGCTTTGACAGTTCCACCAGTTGCCAACAAGTCATCAACAATAAGCACACGTTGACCTGGCTTAATCGCATCCGCATGCATAGTCAAAGTATCCACACCATACTCTTTTTCATAGTCAGCTGAGATAACTTCGCGTGGTAGTTTGCCTGGCTTACGAACTGGAGCAAAACCAATACCCAATTCAAAAGCAACTGGGCATCCCACGATGAAACCACGCGCCTCTGGACCAACAATCATATCGATTTGCTTGTCAGTCGCGTACTGAACAATTTCACGTACGGCATAGCTATAAGCGTTGCCATCAGCCATCAAAGGACTAATGTCACGGAATTCGATACCTTCTTTTGGATAATCAGGAATGGTTGCGATGTAATCTTTTAAGTTCATTTTCATCTCTCTTTAAATTTTTAGTTTTACTCTTTATTATACCATGAAATTAGTTTTTGGTACATTTCAAATCTTATATCTTTGGCAAAACGCCTACCCAAGCTAGCTACAAGCGCAGCTCTGCTATGTCCCTTATGGGAAAAATAGCCTTGAGAATTGAAATAGGATTGTTCCCAATCTGTCTGATTAAGCTTGCTTTCGTGCTTAGAAATGCGAGTAGGAGAACGGTAAGTCCCAGCTTTAGACCTGATCATTTTCTTACGAAAAGGAGGGTCATGCGGACCGACTGGAGCCATGTCTAACTGGTAATGGCGCTGATTATTGGCTCTGGCATAGTTAAAGGATGCGCCATTGACCATGCCGTTTGTGGACGGTTTTACATCCAGTATCAAGGCAAATTGTCCATCTTGCGCCAGGATGAATTCGCTATGAAATCCAATCAAGACCTTAAGATTGATGGGTAAGTTTTGCTTCTCATCCCTAGCAAATAATTGCTTATTATGTAGGCGGGTAGATTCCCTCAAACGATAGGACCAACCAGGCAGGCTAGCCAAGTAGGCTACCAAGGCCTGCCAATCTGATTTTCCTTGTCCATAGTGCTGACGCACCCAAGTCGCCTGCTGGTAGGAAATCAGATAGCGCAATTGATGGACTTGTTTGCTTAGTTCACCATTCTCCGCCAGCTCCTGACCAGGAAAGGCTTTGTCAATTAAGTCAGCAAACAAGCGCCAGAAAGGATGGTGGGGAGGGCAGTTACCGTCTATTTTCTCTAGCAAGTCAGGCAGGTGGCTTTGGTGTAGTTCTCCTGGAGCTTCCAAGATCTCCATAATCTGCTCTAGCAAACTCCGTGCTTTTTCTTTGGTCAAAGACCAACTTTCAGCCTTTAACAACTTGTAAAAACTGGTCGAGGCAAAAATCGTAAGTTCACCCATGAGGTTTTGGACAAATACTGGAATTTCTGCTTTTGGCATTTTCAGTAAATCTTTAAGAAATGCCTTGTAAATCGCCTTTTCTGACCACCCATTTCTCCTCAAGGCGTTTAAGGCTTGCCGGACTGGTTCAACTTCTTCCAAGACTTCCAAGTCTTTTTTCCGGCGATTGGTGTGCCAAAAATACACAAAGATAAGCAATAAAAGCAGAAAACCGAGAAATACAGTCATCATCAAGCTTGACCACACAGCCAGTCATAAATTTCCTGAACAGTGCCAAGTGCCATCAATTCTTGCTGGATAACTGTTTCTTTCAAGTCTTGGTAAATCTGACTTTCTGAGATTTCCCGTTTTTGTGCCTCCTTGTTAACCCGCATGACACCGTCCGTAATGGTCACAAATTCCAATTCTTGGAAAATTTGAATCATTTTCACTAACAGGGTGTCCTTGATTTTCAAGTAAGTAGCTAAATCTTTCAATTTATAGCGCACATCAAACTCATCAAACTGATAAATAGTCTTATACAATTTGGCAAATTGGTCCCGACTGCCATAACCATCCAGATAGTAAGGCTTGGCAATTTCGTTTTTAAAGTAAATTGCCTCAAATTCATTTTCTTGGAAATAGCTGCGCAGACTGCTGATGTCTTCAGGCAAACTTGCTAGAACTATAGCTTTTTCATCCGTCACAGGATTAGACACATCCACAAGAGGAATGCCCTCTGGCAGTTGGTGTTGTTTACCGCGAATGTTATAGAGCTGGACACCATTGACCCTAGCATCTACCAGCATGAGCTGGAGACTTGTATTTCCATTCCACTTGTTAACAGAGAGAGTAACGGCTAATTCTAAGTCTTTGGCTTGTGAAAATTCTAGGGCTAGATTGCCCTTGCCAAAGGCCACCACATCAAATCCAGCTGCCCCTTTGGTAATACGAAGTTTGAGGTGGGCATTATTCTGCCCCATGGTCCGAGCAGATTCTACTTGGAAATCCTTGATATAGAAAATCGGCTTTTTATTGTCCATCCCGTAGGGCGCCAATTTTTCAAAGGACTTTAGCGTATCAAGGGTTAGTTCTTCCAAGTCCAATTCTTCATCTAAGACAAGAGAAGATTTGCTAGACAAGTCCAGCTTGTTCTCAATGATGTAGGCAGTCAGTGTATCGGCCAACTGTTCTAATTTTTCCACTTCCAAGGTCATACCAGCCGCACCAGCATGGCCACCAAAGGCGATAAAGAGGTCTTGGTGGTCTTTGAGGGCCAGGAAAATGTCCACAGCCTCAACCGAGCGGGCTGAGCCCTTGGCCTTGCCATCTTCGATAGACAAGACAATAACAGGCTGGTGTAACTCTTCTAGTAGACGCCCCGCCACAATTCCTAGAACACCTGGGTTCCAGCCCTCTTTGGCCAAAACTTGAACAGGTCTATCAGAG
Organism: Streptococcus suis; assembly: GCF_002960625.1. Lineage (GTDB taxonomy): Bacteria > Bacillota > Bacilli > Lactobacillales > Streptococcaceae > Streptococcus > Streptococcus suis_T. The sequence continues at coordinate 37,604 of NZ_POJH01000009.1, read as the reverse complement.
CGAAGCATGGACTTGGCCTCATCATAGATAGCTTGAACGACATTCTTGCGCTCGACATTCTTACTATCAATCATCAGAGCAATCTCATGGGCTTCTTCATCATCAAAACCAGTCAGAAGTTCGATGGCAGGATTTGGATCATCCAGACGTCCCAGAGCATTCAATCTCGGAGCCAGTTGGAAACCAACTGTTTCTTCGTCAAGGCTGTCTACATCAATTCCTGCAATTTTCATCAACTCTTGTAAACCAGCTCGCTCAGTCTGTTTAAGGAGAGAAAGTCCATACTTGACCATGACACGATTTTCGCCTATTAGGCTTACCATATCAGCGATAGTGCCAATGGCAACTAAGTCTAGCAAGTCTGCATGAACGGTTTCCAGTAGAGCACAGGCCAATTTGAAGGCTACACCGCAACCAGCTAAATGTTTGAAGGGATAATTTCCCTCTGGGTGTTCTGGGTGAACAATAGCATAGGCATTGGGAAGAGTTTCCTGCATGGAGTGGTGGTCAGTCACGACCACATCGACACCCATTTCCTGGGCATAGGCAATAGCTTCATGACCCGCTACGCCATTATCCACCGTCACAATCAGAGAAATGCCCTGTTGCTCGATAAAGTACTTGTAAACAGATTGATTTGGACCATAGCCATCCGTGAAACGGTTTGGAAGATAGACCTGGACTTCAGCCCCCATTTCCTCCAGAGTTTCTTTCAGAATAGATGCTGAAGTCATGCCATCTGCGTCATAATCTCCATAAATCAAAATTTGCTCGTAGTCTTCAATAGCCCGACGAATCCGCTCCACTGCCTTATCCATATCGTGAAGTAGGTAAGGGTCATGAAGATCTTCTAGGCTTGGTTGTAAAAAGGCCTGTAATTCTTCAGCTGACTGAATGCCGCGTTCATAGAGTAACTTTGCGGCTACAGGGTCCAATCCTTCTTTTTTCGCAACTTTGATAAATTGTTCATCAGAAAAACCGGTCAATAATTGCCAGTCATAGTTGGGTTTTATCACGTTTTTCACTCCTTTAAGCTATCCTACTATTATACCATTTTCAAAGAAAAATGGAGCAAGGGGACGACTGAATGTAATCAATCAATCCTTGCTCCAACTATTCAAGATACTCTTACAGTAATGGGGAAATGATATTCATCAAGGCGCCGGCAAGTCGCTTATACCAAGGATAGGTATTTTCAAAACCGACCAAGGTAATTCGCTCGGATTGGGCAAAGGACTCTTCGAAATCCTGTAAAATATCTGCTAGCACTTGCTGATGGTTGTAAACATACAAGCCGCATTCAAAGTTGAGATAGAAGGAACGGAAATCCATATTGACTGTGCCTACAGTTGCCTTCTTATCATCAACCAAGACAACTTTAGAGTGGACAAAACCTGGCGTGAATTCATAGATTTCAATTCCAGCTTCTAAATAGGTTCTAAAATCTGTCCGAGCGGCCAGATAGGCTGACTGCTTGTCATAGATATGAGGCAAAAGCAATTTGACCCTTACGCCTCGTTTAGCGGCATAAGTCAGGTTGTCAATCATCTCATCATCCAAAACCAAATAAGGGGTCATGATATAGATGTAGTCCGTTGCAGACTGAATCATGTCCAGACAGACTCGCTTGGCAACTTCATCATTATCAAATGGACTTTCTCCATAAGCCAAGAAATAGCCCTCACCGCCAACGACTTCTGCCTCAGCTTCACGCGCAGCTTTCAGGTATTTCAAATCGTCAGTTGGCTTTTTCTCATTGTGGTTCCACATCTGCAAGAACATAAGGGTAAAGTTGGATACTGCTTCGCCCTTGACCATGATGGCCGCATCCTTCCAGTAGCCAAAACGCTCCCGTTTATTGATGTATTCGTCTGCAATATTGACACCTCCCGTGAAGGCTACCTTGCCATCAATGACCGCAATTTTACGGTGGTCACGGTTGTTCTGAACGGTAGAAAGGGCGGGAATAATCTGAGAAAAAACCCTGGTCTGTATGCCAAAACTCCTCAATTTTTTATAGTAAAAATAAGGCAGATTACTGAGTGAGTTCATTCCGTCATACATAAATCGGACTTCTACACCTTGAGCAGCCTTTTCCTTGAGAATGTCCAAGATCGACTCCCACATAAAACCTTCATCAACAATGAAGTACTCCATAAAGATATACTGCTCTGCTTTTTTCAACTCCGCCAAAAGTGCTTCAAACTTGGCCTCACCTGACGAAAAATAAACCGCATCTGTATTGGTATGAAGGGGATAGCCGACATACTCGCTCATGTAGTGGGCCAGTTTCAGCTGCTCTTTGTCCTCTTTGGCCAGACCATTCATCACCTTGTCAGAAGTCTTTCCATACTGCCCCAATAAATTTGCCTGATGTTGAAACGTTTTACGGTAGCGACGGGTTTCAATGTTGGATTGGAGAATATAGTAAAAGAGGGCTCCAAAAACAGGAAAACCGATGACAAAAACAATCCAGGTCAACTTGAAACTGGCGTTCATTGGGCGATTGATGATGGAAATGGCTACGATAATAGAAAAAACTTGTAATGCCGTCAAGATAGCTGGGACATAGACTGCAAGTGAGCCAACCACCCAAACTATCGCAAAGACTGTCAATAATAAAAGGGCAAGAACTATAAAAACCCGACTATAAATAATTTTCCACAATTTTTTCATACTACACTCTCACGTTGTTTTTTCCCATTATACCAGATTATAGTCAAATATCCTACTAATTATCGCAGTAGATTTCTCGCAGTTCTTACTTGAAAACAGCACCCCTATCTCCTACATCATAAAACACCGACATAGACCGGTGTTTTACTTATATATATTATCTGTCAAAATTTCTATGGTTTACCGTAACGTAAACCCATAGCATTGATAGCGACAATAACCGTCGATAGACTCATGAGCACGGCCGCCAATAAAGGATCCACCATAATGCCCATACTTGGATAAAGGATTCCAGCAGCTAAAGGAATGGCAATGATATTGTATCCTGCCCCAAACCAGAGATTTTGCCTCATTTTGCGGATGGTTGTCTTGGCAATGCTCAACATATCCAAGACTGCTGATGGATTGGATTGAACCAAGACCACGTCTGCAGAGTGGATGGCAACAGAAGTTCCTGCGCCAATGGCAAAGCCTAAATCTGCCGTCGCTAGAGCAGGCGAATCATTGACCCCATCGCCGATGAAAAGAACTGCCCCACGCGCCTGATAGTCCTTGACCAGTTTTGCCTTATCCTCTGGTTTAAGTTCAGCTCGGTAATCCTCTATGCCCAACTGAATGGCTACTTTTTGTGCGGTAGCTGGATTGTCACCCGTTAACATCACAGGACTAATACCCTGCGCTTTCAAGCCTGCTACAAAATCTTTAGCATCTTCTTTTATCTGGTCGCCCAAGGCTACAAATCCCAAGACCACATGATCAGTCACCAAAAAACTCAAGGTTAGACCCAAATCAAGATAGGGAGCAATCACGTCCTGATCCACTGACAAACCTATTTCCTGCAGACCTTTGTAGGACATAATTTCATAAATCCTTCCATCCAAGACGCCTCGAATCCCACTACCAGGGATATTCTCAACCCGTTCTGCTTGATAGAAAAGTGGACCTGCCGCCTCCACAATCGAAAGGGCAATTGGGTGGGTTGAAAGAACTTCTAATGCTGCCATTTTGGCCAGCGCATCCGCTCCCTCAACCAAATCTTGGCTGTGGCGAACTTGAAATTTTCCGTCGGTCAAGGTTCCGGTCTTATCCATCAAGGCAAACCGAATCTGGTTAACCTGTTCAAGAGCTGTTCGGTTCTGAACCAAAAGACTATTTTTTGAAGAAATCGTGGTCAATCGCGCCACAACAAGGGGAATGGCTAGACCAAGGGCATGCGGACAGGCAATGACAAAAACAGAAACTGCCATCATCAAGGCAAAGGCAAGATTAGCCGTCATGGTCCAATAAATAAAGGCCAAAATCCCCACAATTAAAGCTGCATAGAAGAGCCAAGAGGCTACGCGGTCAGCCATATTTTCAAGCTTGGATTTCTGGTTTTGCGCTTGACGGACCATTTCGGTCACCTGCGCCAAAAAGCTATCCTTACCAAGACTGGTCACTTCCATTTCAAAGGGCATGTTTTGATTGAGCGAACCACCGAATACCCTATCCCCCGCCTCTTTTTTGACAGCTCGAGATTCCCCAGTAATCATGGATTCATCAATATGAGCAACACTCAAAATCTTACCGTCAGCCGGAATTTTTTCATTTTCCTTGACTAAGAGGAAATCCCCAATCTGCAAGTCCTCTACCGCAACATCTGTCCCATCCTTGAGATGGGCTTTTTTCGGAATGAGAGAGGCCAAGTCTTTCAGGGCATCGCCTGCTCCCATAACCGCCTTCATCTCAATGATATGCCCAATCAGCATAATGACAATCAGCGTAGACAACTCAAACCAAAAGTTCATGCTTTCTTGTCCCAATAGCGCTAAAATTGTTGCATAAACGGAGTAAAGATAGGAAACAATAATCCCCATGGAAATCAGGGTCATCATTGCAGGTTTTTTAGCTTGCAACTCCCCTCTAGCTCCGTTAAAGAAAGGTGTTCCTGAGTAGAAGAAGATAATAGAACCTAATATCAGCTGGACAAGTTCAACACCCGGAAAACGTAAAAGAGTGAAACCTGCAATTGGGGAAATGGCAAGTAGGGGAATCATGACTGCCACTGCGACTTTGAGTTTTGTATTCATATCCCCCATGTGCATCATGTGCCCACCATGCTCCATCATGTCATGGTCATGCCCTTGGTGATGCTGATGAGCATCATGAGTATGATGAGAATGATGACTGACGTCAGAGCCTCCTACATGATGATGGTCGTGATGGACGTGATGGTCAGAATGATGATTGGCGTGAACCCCCTCTTCATGAGGATGCTCCTGCTGATGAGAATGATGGCTGGTCTGACCAACTTCCTCAGAATGCATCATATGTTGGTGTTCCTGCTTATTTTCTTTTGAATGGTTCATAAGATAACTCCTATTTCTGTCTACATTTGTAATCGATTTACAAATGTAGTTTACACTTGTAGTCAAAAAATGTCAACCGATTAGATCAAAAAAACCTAGAATGGCATTAATCCATCTAGGTCATATTATGTGTTCACTTTTCTTTATTTCAAATTAAAGACAGTGCTGGCCAAATAATCAGCCAGGCTCGGAAAAAGAGTATAGAGCTTATGAGCAACCGCTAGTGACCAAGGCAGATTGATGTCCCGTTTCTTCTTCCCCATGGCTGCGACAATTTTACGAGCCACATAGTCTGGTTGCAGCAAGAAAGCCTTGACGCTCTCTTGGTAGCTTCCATCCGGGTCTGCCTGGTCGAAAAAGCCAGTCGCAATAGGTCCAGGATTAACAGTCGTTACTGTCACACCGTACTGGGCTAATTCCAAGCGAATGGTATTGGAAAAACCCATGGCCGCAAACTTGGTCGCAGAATAAACAGATGACTTGCTTGAAGCGATCAAGCCTGACATGGAAATGATATTGATGATCTGACCACTCCGTCTTGCCTTCATTCGTTTACCTACTAAACGACACATGGTCATCAGAGCAAAGGTATTGATGTCAAACATAGCCTGCACCTGCTGGCTGGAAAAATTCTCAAAATCATCGTAAATGGCATAGCCAGCATTATTGACTAAAATATCAATCTGACCAAACTGACTATCCAGTTCATCGAAAAATGCCGTCAGGGCTGCTTCATCTCGGATATCCACATCAAATACAGCCTTCTTGTCATGAAAGGTATAGAGTTGCTCGATTTTCTCCACATCTCGCCCTAATAGAATCAAGAAATCATCTTTGAGCAAAGGTACCATCTCCTGCACCAAACCGCCAGAAGCACCTGTTATCAGAATGGTTCTCATAGCTCAATTTCCTCTAAATCTTTGACAATATGTACATTTTCAAAAGCCTTGCTTGCATCATTACGCAACTTGCTGATATCCTTGGACAAAAAGCGTGGACTGATATGGTTGAGAAGCAACTGTTTGACACCTGCATCCTTGGCAACCTGAGCGGCTTCCATATTGGTCGAATGCCCGTGCTTGCGAGCAATTTGTTCATCGCCTTTTCCGTAGGTCGCCTCATGCACCAGCACATCAGCATTAACAGCCAGACGCACACTGGCATGGCACTTGCGCGTATCACCAAGAATGGTCACTACCTTACCAGGTCTTGGAGGAGAAAGATAATCACTCGCGATAATTTCAGTCCCATCTTCAAGGGTCACATTTTGACCGTTTTTGATTTTACCAAAGAGGGGGCCAAATGGTACACCCGCCGCGCGCAGAGCCTCTGCATCCAGGGTCCCTTCCAAATCTTTTTGGATGACACGGTAGCCGACACAGGGAATGGTATGGTCAAGCTTTTCAGCAAATACCGTGAATTTGTCCGTTTCTAGGACCTGACCAACCGTTTCCACATCAAACTCATGAAAATGAATGCGATAAGGTAAGCGAGTGCCTGAAACTTTCAGACTAGACAAAACAAATGAACGAATGCCCACAGGTCCATAAATATCAATATCCGTCTGCTCCTCACTTGACTGGAAAGAACGGCTAGACAAAAAACCAGGCAAGCCAAAAATATGATCACCGTGCAAGTGAGTGATAAAGATTTTTGCGACCTTACGCGGACGAATAGTTGTTTCCAAAATCTGATTTTGCGTTCCTTCGCCACAATCAAAGAGCCACACCTGATTGATTTCGTCCAAGAGTTTCAAGGCCAAACTGGACACATTTCGAGCCTTGGAGGGCTGACCAGCCCCCGTACCTAAAAATTGAATTTGCATTGTTTACTTTCTAATGTTTTATATATAAAATTGCAGAGCGACCCGACCAGGCGTAGTAATACTGACCAGCATAGGCTTCCGCCACTTCCAGCACTTCTTCCTGATTAAAGCCTGAAATCTTGACCAAGCCTTCTTCGGTTGCCACTTGGGTCAGGAGGTAGTCTGTTTCAACTTCCTCTAACTCGGCCTCCTTAAAGGGATTGGCTTTCATGAAAATCTTGCCCTCCTCCACAAAGACGACATAGTGGGGAAAGACTTGGGCGATTTCAAAGAGCAGGCTGTCTGTTACTTCCTCCTCTTGCTCTGAAAAGACCTGAGCCAGACCGTCCGCCGACACATAGGCAAATCCGAAAGACTTACCTGATAAATTCAGGCGGACAAAGGGTTTGTCCTCAGCAAAGCTAGGTTCTTTTGGAAAAAGGCTCAGCTGCTGAGAAAGAGTCAGATAGTAGTCCGTCGCCTCTTCTGCTCCTTGTTTCTGATAGATTTCCGCAAAATAGGCATTGATAACCGAAGGCGGTGGTGTGATAAAATCCAGCTTCTGCTGGTCAGTCATATCAGCTAATTTCTTAGCCAGATAGACCTTGTCCAGACTGGTAAAGCCACCGTATTTGATTGCCAAATCAAGATAATCCGTCATAAAATTCTTCCAACTTCCATTTATTGCTGGAAGCGATATAGCCTGATACCACTTCCACATCCTCTTCGTAGGTCCGATGTTCAATCAGAGCAAGAGTTGCCAAATCATGCAATTTATAAGATTCAGCAAGTGGGACCCTGACCTCAAATCGTTCAAACATGGTCTTAATCTTGGCCAAGACCATCATCTGTATATGGCCTTTGGCATTTTTATCCTTAGCGGACAGCATGACATGAGGAAACTGACTGGGTGTAAAGCTGTCATCGGTCTTGTCCAGCTTGTTGTAGAGAGCTAGACGTGGAATGTCCAGCATATCCAGGTCTTTTAGAATGTCCAAGACCACCTGCTCCTGCTCACTATGATTGGGGTCAGAAGCATCGATGACATGGAGCAAAAGGTCCACGTTCATGGACTCCTCCAAGGTGGACTTGAAGGCGGAAATCAACTCAGTCGGCAGGTCCTGAATGAAACCAACCGTATCGGTCAAGGTCACGTTGAATTTGTCCGCCAAGTTAATCTGCTTGGTCGTGGCATCTAGTGTGGCAAAGAGTTCGTCTGCCTCGTATTGTCGCTTGTCGGTCATGGCATTCATAATCGTTGACTTGCCAGCGTTGGTATAGCCAATCAAGCCAATCTTGAAGACACCTGATTGCAGACGGCGTTCACGAACAGTCGCCCGATTTTTCTCCACTGTTTTGAGTTGGCGTTCGATGTCATGAATTTGATTGCGGATACTCCGACGATTGAGCTCCAACTGGCTTTCACCTGGTCCACGAGAGCCGATACCACCTGCCTGACGGCTGAGCATGATGCCCTGACCAACCAGACGTGGCAACATATACTTGAGCTGGGCCAGGTGGACTTGTAGTTTTCCTTCGTGGCTTCGAGCCCGCATGGCAAAAATATCCAAAATCAACTGCATGCGGTCAATGACCTTAACCCCCAGAATTTCCTCCAAATTGACATTCTGACGGGGTGTCAGTCGATTGTTAACAATGACGGTATCAATTTCGTCAGCTTCAACCATCTGGAAAATTTCTTCTAGTTTCCCTGAGCCGACAAAGGTCTTGCTGTCGTATTTTTCTCGTTTTTGAGTGTAGACTCCCTTGACCAGAGCGCCAGCTGTCTTAGCAAGGCTTGCCAACTCCTCCATGGACATGTCAAAATTATCTGTCTGTTGTAATTCCACTCCAACCAGGAGGGCGCGTTCTTGTTCTTTCTGGGTTTCAATCATCTAAAAATTCCTCCACGGCGGTGAAAATCTGCGTCTTGTAATCTGGCTCGCCTACTGAATAGAAGGGAACCTGCATGCGATTTCTGAACCAAGTCAATTGGCGTTTGGCAAAGCGTCGGCTATTTTGCTTGACCTTATCAACTGCTTCTTCTAGGCTGATTTGGCCTGCTAAGTAGGGGAAAAACTCCTTGTAGCCAATTCCCATAGCAGCTTGAGCTTGAGGGTGTTCTTGGTAGAGCCAGCTAACTTCATCTAGTAAGCCTGCCGCCATCATCTTATCCACTCGCTGATTGATGCGGTCGTAAAGAACCTGTCTGTCATCCGTCAGGCAGATGTAAAGTGGCTCATATCCTGACTCTGTATTTTCTAAGTTTTTGCCAAATTTTTTCAACTCTAACCCACGAATCATTCTCCGTCGACTGTTTCCCTCGACCGTCAAACCTGCCTGCTCTGCCATTGTTTCCAAATCCTCGTCAGACAAGCAGTCGAGTTCCGCCCGATAAGCAAGAACTTGCTCCTGGTTAACTTGACCGCCCAGGTGGTAGCCTTCTAACAGACTTTGGATGTAAAGCCCTGTCCCACCCACGATAATGGGCAACTTGCCACGACTTTTTATGTCAGCAATCAAAGCCTTGGCTTCTGCTACAAATTCATAAGCCGAATAGCCCTCGGTCACATCCCGGACATCAATCAAGTGATGCACCGCAGCAGCCTGCTCTTCAGGACTAGCCTTTGCCGTACCAATATCTAGTTTGCGATAGACCTGCTGGCTATCACCGCTGATAATCTCTCCATTGTAGCGCTGGGCCAAGTCTATGCCAAGGGCAGTTTTTCCCACTGCTGTTGGTCCTATGACCACAATTACTTTAGTTTTCATCTTTTTCCTTGAAAATATTTTGTTTTTTCGCTAAAATCTATTATAACACAAGTAAAGGAGAATTCACTATGGCTAAAGGTTTTGGCAAAGGTTTCTTGACGGGTGTTCTTTCTACGGTTGCTCTCGCGGCAGGTGCTATCTTCACCGTTCATAAAACAATCATCGAACCAGAAGAAAAGAAAGAAGCCTTTATCGAAGAAAATCGCAAAAAAGCTGCACGTCGCCGTGTGGCACACTAAAAAGCTGGTAACTATCCAGCTTTTTTGTTTACCAAAAAATCCCTTAGAAGCTCTGCTATTTCCAAAAGGCAACTAACAAGCTTTCTAAGAGATTTCACTTATAATATAATATCTTCTTTTTCAATCAGGACAATAGTCCACATCATGGCTAGGGTCACAAGGGCTAGCGCCATGATAAGAGGGAGCCAGCTATTAAATAGTGGATAACTATATCCCAATAAACCTGGTCCAAAGGCAGCAATCAAGTAGCCCCCAGTCTGCACCATACCTGACAGTTGTGCCGTCGCCTGGCTGTTGCTGGTTTTCAGGGTAAATCCCAACATCATATAAGGGAATAGAGCTGCATTTGAGAAACTCAAAATGATGTGCAGGGCTGTCCAGAGTATAAAATTCTTAGGTAGGAAGGTCATTAAGGCTAGACCCAAAAGGGTAGCGGAGGAGGTGCCCAACATGATATTGCGACGTATTTCCTTGGTCTGACGAGAAAGAATAGCCGGAATAATCATGGACATAGGGATGGCAGTCATATTAAAGAAACCTGCCATCAAGCCTGCCTCAGCCTTACTGAAGCCAACTGACTGGGAAATAGTTGGTAACCAGGTAATCTCTGTGTAGTAGAGAACAGATTGTAGACCGCCAAAGAGTAGGAAGACAAGGGCAGCTTTATTCTTCCAAATAGACCGGGTCTGCTGGCCCTGTTTTTGGTTTTCAAAATGATGATTATTACGAATATTTGGTAACCAGAGCAGAAAGGCTAACAAGACTACAGCTGTTATCAATAGGATAAATGTTTGCCAAGAGCTTGCGGATACGATAGGAACTGCGACCATAGCAGCCACCGTCGCAGCTACTCCCATCAAGGTAATATAGATGGTGGTATAAAAACCAATCTTCTTAGGAAAATTAGCCGCAACTATACTGGGTAAGAGTACATTGATAAAGGCAATCGTTGCTCCAACCAGCATAGTACCTATGTATAAAGCAGGTAGATTCAGTATCCGCATCCCTGATCCAACAACCATGACCAAGAGGACCATGGCCATGAGTTTCTCCATACCAAATCTAGCAGCTAGGCGAGGTGCTAAAGAAGAGCAGAGGGCAAACATAATCAAGGGAATAGAAGTCAAGATACCTAGAGAACTGACCTCTACTCCCAGACCAGCAGCTACATCTGTCAAGATAGCAGGAAGGGCTGTAAAGGGGGCGCGCATGACCACACCCAGCATGACAATACCTGCCACTATAAATGGTGATTGTTTTTTCATTATTTTCTCCCAAATAAAATTGTTCGGATTTCAGTAATTTTGATTATATCACACTTGACAAATGATAGAAAGATATTTTTCCGTTTTTATGATGTTATAGGCATTAACTATAGTTTTGCCTTAAAAATAACTATTTCTCAAATTAGTCTAACTAGGTTAGAATAAGTTCATCACAAATCGAAAGCGAGAAAAACATGACCAAATCAAGATTTCAATTAGTAGGTTCCCTCCTTCGCCCCTCAAATCTAGGAGATTTTAAACGCAAAATCGAACATCGTGATGATATTCAATACCCATTCTACGATGCATTTGACGGTTACAAAGAAACTGAAGCAGCGACAATTGAAGCCATTGTAGCAGAGCAAAAAGCCAATGGGATTGACATTGTGACGGATGGAGAATTTTCAAAATCTATGTGGCACCTTGACTTTATTTGGGGCTTCCAAGGTATCGAGCGCTACATTGCCGAACACGGCTATCCTTTCAAGGACCATGATGGACAAATTTTTGAAACCCGTAAGGACATTGGTTTGCGCATCACTGCTCCTCTTTCAGCCAAAAATCACCATTTCATCGACATCTACAAACAAGTTAAAGAATTAGCTGGTGAAACAGACACAAAATTAACCGTTTGGGGACCAGCTCATGCCTTTACAGAACTCATTTTGTTCAATGGTCAAGTTGGACCAGAACACGTCTATAAGACGCGTGAAGAATTGAAAGCAGGCTTGCTAGCTGCTTATAAAGAATTTTTAGAACAGTATAAGGATGCTGGAGGGAAAATAGTTCAATTTGACGACTGCCTTTGGGAATTATTTGACCCTGCAAACCCAGTTCCATTCTTACCAAAAGATGACCCTGAAGCTTTAGGTGCCCTTGCTGATGAATTTATCGCCATCAACAACACCGTTGCAGACTATGGTCATGAGATTGGATTAACTGTCTGGACCCACAACTGCCGTGGCAACTACGAAAGCCGGTCTGCTGCAGGTGGTACCTATGAAGCTATCGCTGAGAAATTCCTTAAGAACCAGCGGTACAGCCGTTTCTTCCTTGAGTGGGATGATGAGCGTGCGGGTGATTTGAAAGCCTTGGAGAGCTTGCGTGATAAGGATGTCGAGGTTGTCCTTGGCTTGCTTTCAAGTAAGACATCTGACTTAGATGATGAAGAACGAGTTTACCGACTTCTTGAGGAAGCAAGTAAGATTATCCCTAAAGAACGCCTCTACCTCTCTCACCAATGTGGTTTCGCGTCCTGTGATTCAGGCAATGAATTAGCCATCCCTCAACAGTGGGCTAAAATTAAACAAGGTCAAGATATAGCAGGTAAATTCTGGTCTTAATGCCCTTCTAAATACTCATAAAATCCCTACCGATTGGCAGGGATTTTATTTGCAATTCTGATAAATCCATTAGGACCATACTTGAAACTGTCCGTGGTTCGAAGGGATTATTCAAACCATCCTTCAATGCTACCAAGCGGTTTCCAGGTCAAGCCGATGTCTTCATTTTCCTCTTCTAAACCTGAACCTGTAAATTCACCAAAAATATCGGAGAGCCATTCTAGGTCTTCATCGGATAAGTCCACATCTTCTTCCTCGGTGCTTTCGCTAGGTAAAGCTTGCTCTTCTACTGCTGTATCAGTCGGTTCTGAAGCGGGTTCGCTAGTTGTTTCATCCCTTACTGACGGAATTTCCTGCACTTCTGCAGGGCTTGTTGAGCCACTTGAAGCACTCTCCTCTTCTGCACTTTCGCTAGTTATTGGGGCAGTAGCTTCTGCCTCGCCAACTTCTGTAGGACTGGTTGCCTGTTCAGAATTTGTCTCAATTTCTGAAGAAGAACTTTCTTCAACTGGTTGTGATAAACTGGATAGACTTTCACGTTCATGTTCATGGATTGGACCAAATGAGCTTTCAGGACTATCCTGAATGGTTGGACTGGCCAGCCCTTCACTTTCCTCACTTACTGGGATTGGACTTGTCGGCTCTGATGTTGCTAGAACCTTCTCTGGAAGGCTCAAAGGACTGACAAAGAAATCCCTAGTTCCTTCAACAAACATATTCATTTCTAGGCGGTTCATCTGCATCACGCCATAGTCATCTGACATTTCAAGCTGCTGATTGATTTGCCCTTTTACATCATTGGCAACGGCAATACTGCTGGCAATTAAGTCTTCTGCCAAAGAAATTGGACTAGTTGCCAATTCCCTTCGCACAACCAACCCATAGATTTGATTGATGAGGCGAGCCGCTTCCTGACGAGTAGGTGCTTGAAGATAAGGGCTGTCAATATGAGTAAGCAAGTAATCCATATATTCCATCAATCGAATTTCTGCTCGGTCTTGGAAGTGCTGAATTTCCTTCAAACTATGGGAAATACTTGCTAACTCACGCTCATCCCCCTTCAAACTTGCCTGGTTAATCCGCTCAACCCAGGCGGTTTGTGAGGTCTGGGTGCCAGTTAGATTTGTTTGTCTAAGCAAAGTCAGTAGCTCTTGATAAGTCTGATTATCCGTCACCTGACTAGGAGAGGTTACCGGAGTTTCATTCTCTGTTTTCTCCACAATTTCAGGGAAGGTCATCTGTCTAGTAAACATCTCACGGATATCTCCCACAAATGCCTCCATGAATGCCCTGTTTTCCTGTAATTTTTCAGAAGCAGGACTGGTTTGGATAGGGTAGGTTTGATTGGCTGCCTTGGCCAGATGGAGTGCAACTTTCAAGTCAACCAGTTCCTTGGACAAGTCCAGTGGCTTGATGGAACCATTGCCACCCAAGGTCGCTTGGAACAAGCGATCCAGTGTGCTCGCCAATCTTTCTTGCAAATCAGCTGGTAGATAAGGCTGATCCAACTGACTGAGCAAGTAATCCATATACTCCATGGCTGTAATATCTGGACGATCTTGGAAATGTTTCAATTCTTGTAAGAGGTGTTCCAGGTTAAGCAAGGCCTGTCTGTCCTTAGCTTGACTGGCTTGGTTGAGCTGATTGGTCAAATCATCCTTATTGACAGGTAGGTTGCTAGTATCAAGCAAACGAATTTGTTCAAGTACAGATTGATAGAGTGGATCCACTTGTTCCTCTGTATTGCTAGTAGTTTCTTTTAAGATATGAACCTTTTCAAATTGCTCCAACATAGCTAGATAGCCCTTGGTCGAATTGGTTACCAGGTCATCCAGATTGCTAGCAAAGTCGTCCAAAGCTCGCTCGATACGACGGTATTCCTTGCTACTTGTCCCATACTTTTCAGCTGCCACTTGACGCAAACTTTCAAGCTGACTATCCACACTTGCTCGGTCAAATTCCCCCTCCTGATAGCTACCTGAAATAGCTGGCAATTTATTGGCAAGATATGGCTCAATGCCCTCCACAGCCTGAATATGCAAGACATGGTCATGGCTCCCATGTGGCAGGATGAATTTCTTGTCACGAATGATGAGTTTAGACGGTGCGATACCTGTCCGCTTGGCTACCGCCAAAAGCTCCGCTTCAAAGTCCGTTTCCGGATCACCAGTCACTTCAGGGAGGATCAACATGGACCGTAAAATCACATAAGGATGGACATGGGTGGGGTCATAGGCATGGCTTGGGTCGTTGAAACTAAAGGTGGTATCAGAAACCCGAATAGCTTCTTTTGGTACACCATAGACCTTGGAAATGTAATCAATTTTTCGTGCCAAGTCCTCTTCACTTTCAAAAGGTTTGGTTAGGTCAATATTCTTCAAGAGCACCAGATGATCATGGTCACCATGGGGATACATGAAGGCCTGACCTTGGGGAGTATCCAAAAGGGTAATGGAGCCGACCGACAAACCGAGGGCTTGGGCTAGATAGTTTCGCTTGTCCGCAACCTCGTCCACCACAACCTCCGCTGTCGGAGCAACAGCTGCTGAATTAGGCGCTTCAGCCACCTCTGACAAGGATGGGCTGGTTGTGGTTGATGCTTCTGGCTCACTTGTTTCTTGGCTACCAGTAGTTGAACTTGTAGAGCTGGAGCTTGTTGGCTGTTCTGAGCTAGACGAAGTCGTTTCGCTAGCTGATGGCGAGCTTGGAGAATGCTCCTCTTCTTCACTTTCAAAAGGTTTGGTCAGGTCAATATTCTTTAAGAGTACCAAATGGTCATGGTCACCATGGGGATACATGAAGGCCTGACCTTGAGGCGTATCCAAAAGGGTGATAGAATTGACTGGCAAACCGAGGGCTTGGGCCAGGTAGTTCCGTTTGGCTGTGACCTCATCCGCCACAACCTCCGCTGTCGGAGCAACAGGTGCTGGACTTGCTGCTTGTGATTGGCTGGAGGTACTTGGAACGGCTACTACTTCCGTTTTTTCCACTGGTTTTGCAACTACTGTTGCCACCACATCTGGCAGGGGGCGGATTGGACTTACTTGACTGGCTTGATTTTCTAACAAATAAGCCCACTTAGAAGTTGCCACCTGCTCCCTACGCAAGACATGGATATGTCCCTGGTGTTGAATAAGCAAACCAACCGCATTCTGACCGATAAGCCCACTTCCATCAAAGAGGAAACCATCGCTAGTCGGATAGTCAATGCCCGCAACTCCTTGAGTAGGAGCGACTGAAGCTGATTGGCTATCACTTACAGTAGCTGCTGGAACTGGTGAAGGCGTTATTGGAGAAACAGGTAAAGTCACCAACTGATTTTCCATAACCGATGGTGCCACTGCCCCACTAGCAAATTGACTAGCAGCTGCATGGCCAGGGGTTCCCAGACTTCCGCCGACAGCTTGTTTTAAAATATAATGGTAATGATCCCCGTGGCGAACCGTATACCCATTGGTATCTTCTGCCACAATATCAGCAGGATTGAATTGATAATGGTCCTGACCGGTCTGACTAGATACTTGACCAGCCGTGTTCCTTTCCTGTTTTTTGGTCACGTCAGCTCCTGCTGGGATAAGGTATTCCCACTTACTACCTTTCAAATCACCATAAAAGATAAAGTGGCTGTGGCCATTGTGTTCTACGATAATGCCCGTATCCGTCTTGCTAGAAATTTGCTTGGCATCGCTCAATAAGAAGCCATCGCTGGTTGGTCTATCAATTCCAGCTACACCTGCCTGATTGGTCGATGACTGCTTTTGCTCTTCATAGGTATGGTCATGGTTGTGATCGTGGTCATGGTGGTCATGTTCAGGATTGTTTGCTGTTAGTTTCCGCGCTTCCTCTAAAGTAACAATTCCATCCCCAGTCTTCTTAGGATAATAATAAACCTTGCCATTGACTTGAATGATATAGCCTGTCCGTACCTTATACAAGACATCTTTTTCATTAAATCGATAGTTCTTATCCTCTAACAAGGTTTCCTTTAGGAACTTGGCATCGTAGGGTACAGAGCCTTTTTCCACATGTTGATGATCGCCGTGGACAAGGACATAACCATCCTCTGTCAACTCCGCAACAACATAGACTGTCTCCTCTTTCTGAACCTGTTCCTGTTTTACTTTTTCGTCAAGCACCTGTGTAGCTTGTTTCTGCTGACAGGCCAACAAGGTCAAACCACACAATAAGCTTATGCCCGTCAAGGCAAGATTTCGTTTCTTCTTCACCATACTCTCCTTGATAAAAATAAGTATTTTACCAGTAAAGTATATAATTTTTAATGTAGATAGTCAACTGGTTAATTATAAATTGGTTAAGTTTATTCTAAAAGAATAGGGAGTGGGAAAGAACTCGACTGGTCTAAAAAGAGTTCGTCTTCCCACCCCCGCACAGTTGATTAGGTCGGATTTGGAGTGTGAAACACGAACAAATCTGCCAATCAACCACTGCGCTGAGATGTTGACACAAACTATGAGAAGCGAGGCTGGACTTTTTGCCCAGCCTCCATTTCAATTCTTCTAATAAAGTAAGCCTACCAAAGCCAAGATAACCATGAGAGCCAAGATATGTCCAACAGTTACCAGTACAAATGAATACTTGAGACCACGCTTCATGCTGATTTTTGACAGATTGTGGAAGGTAATCATGACACCCGATTGTGGTACCACTGTCAGGATAGCCGAAGCCACTACGACCACACGGTGAAGGATTTCCGGGTCAATCCCCATTTCCAAATAGGCAGGCAAGAAATTACTTGAAGCGATACCAACCGCACCAGAGGATGAACCAATAATACCACTGAGCAGGGCAGTTGACACAGACAAGCTAATCAAAGGCGAACCTGGAATTTGTTGGATCCACTCCTGAATAACTGCGAAACCAGCTGACAAGGTCAAGACAGTACCAAATGCCACCGTACTAGATGTAGCAAAGGCAGGAACAATAGAAGCTATCGCACCTGAATTCAAAAGTTCCTTCTGATTAGGCAGGTAAGGATAGAACAAGATGGCTGACAAAATAATAGATACCAACAAGCCAATAGCCAAGACATTAGGCGTCTTGTTCAAGAGGAAGATAGTCCCAATCAAGCTAAGCAAGGGCAAGATAGAAAAGAGTAAATTCGGTCTTTTTTCAGCCAAGTCAACAACAGTATCGTCATCGTCCTCGGTGTAGGTTTCCCCATTTGCCAAGCTCTTCTTGAGACAGTAGCCCATGTAAAACAAGCCAAAGAGCAAGAGAACTGCACTAGCAGCCAAACTGATAAGCGGAGCCGCTGTCAAACTTGTTCCCAAAACCTTGGTCGGAATAACGTTCTGAATGGACGGTGTACCCGGTAAGGTGGTCATGGTATAGGTGCTAGCACCCATAAAGACTGGTAGGGGGAATAGAGCCCAGTTGATATTTAACTCTTTGAAAAGAGGACGTGACAGAGGCAAGAGAGTAAAAATAACAACAAAAATACTCACACCTCCATAGGTCAAAATACTTGTAATGAGGGCCAAAGCTAGCAAGACCTTATAAGGACTATCTTTCCCCACTAATTTTAAAATGCTATTAGCAATGGTCAAGGTAGCCCCACTTGCCTCCATATAACGGGCCAAGATAGAGCCTAGCATAAAAATTGCAAAGTTATTGATTAAAAAACCTGCCAAACCTGTCATGTAGGACTTCTCCTGTCCCAACATGACCTCTAACACATTCATCTGGTTGGTCAGCAAAATAATCAAACTAGCTACTGGCGCTGCCACAATGACATGTAAATTCTTTGACGTTAAATAAATAATGGCTACAACAGCCAATAAAACTCCTAAAATCGCTAAAATTTCCATAATTCTCCTACTATTTTTCTATACTATTGCATTTTTATCTTCAATTTCTTAATATCTTTTACATCTTTCAAGGGGAGCAATAATTCTGCAACTGTCTTTTGCAAGACAGGATGATAGTAATCGGCCGCAATATCAGTCAGCGGTAAAAGCACAAATGCCCGCTCATGGGCATATGGATGGGGAACCTGCAAGTTCTCTTCCCTAATCACTTGATCATCCCAAAAAATAATGTCCAAATCAATGGTGCGTTGGCCCCATTTTTCAATCCGTACGCGGTCAAGGTCCTGCTCAATCTCTTGGCAGAAAGTTAAAAATTCCTGGGCAGACAAATCTGTTTCAACCTGACAGGCAAGGTTGAGGAAATCAGCCTGATCCGTCTTGCCCCAAGCTGGTGTTTCATAGATATGGGAAACCGAGCCAAGTCGACAGTCTGGGTGTTTGTCTAGTTTTTTTAAGGCAGCCTGTAAGTAGACTTGCCGGTCGCCCATGTTCCCACCGATACTGAGATAGGCTAGATGCTTCATGGTCGTTCACGCTCCAATTCAATTCCGACAGAATCATAGTGTCCAGCAATGGGCGGATTTTCCTTGTAAATGGCCAATCGAACCTTCTCCACCTTTGGAAATTGCTCAAAAATCTCCTGACAGATGACACCTGCTACCTTTTCAATCAGGCGATAGGGCTTGCCTTCCACAACTGCCTTGATGGTTTCAAAAACCATACCATAGTGAACTGTGTCTTCTAAATTGTCAGTTTGAGAAGCTGCTGTCAGGTCAACAAACAAATCACAGTCAACTGTGAAAATTTGACCAAGAACCTGTTCTTCTTTGAAAGCTCCATGGTAACCGTAGAAACGGCATTTATTGAGAGAAATCTTATCCATGTTTTCCTCCCTTGGTCAGTTGATCCCAGACCTTAACAATGTCACGGTTGGCAGCGACATTGTGAACACGGACCATTTTGCAACCTTTTTGAACTGCCCAGGCAGACAAGGCTGCCGTTGCTTGATCGCGGTCAGTCGGAAGGCTATTACCTCCAAGCAAATAATTCACCACGCGCTTACGAGATATTCCAAATAGAACGGGATAACCAAGAGCAGTAATCTGTTCCAGACCTTGAAGGAGGTCCAAATTATGTTGAACATTTTTTGAAAAACCAAATCCTGGATCCAGCCAAATGTTATCTGCTGCAACTCCAGCCTCTAAGGCTGCTTGCACACGCTCCACCAGAAAGTTTTTTACTTCTCCTACAATATCGTCATAGACTTCTTCTTTTTGATTGTGCATGAGAATGATTGGTACTTTATACTCTGCGGCTAAAGCCAACATATTTCCATCATAAAGGCCTGCCCATACATCATTCAAGATATCCGCACCCGCTTCTAAGGCTGCACGGGCCGTGCTCGTTTTATAGGTGTCAATGCTGACCAAACAATCGTAATGTTCTTTTATTGCACGGATAATCGGAACCACTCGTGCAATCTCATCTTCTTCAGACACAAAAGTTGCACCAGGACGAGTGGATTCGCCGCCGACATCGATGACGGTCGCGCCGTCTGCCAATAGTTTTTCGACTTGAACCAGAGCTGCCTCTACTTCATTATAGTGACCACCGTCAGAAAAGGAATCTGGGGTCACATTGAGAATTCCCATAATAGTCACTTGATTTGCTAAATCTTGAACAGACATAGAACCTCCTACTTATTGTGGATCATGGATAAGAGTTCTCGACGCAAAATAGCATCTTCCTTGTATTTTCCAAGGGCAACGGTCGTGACTGTCTTGCTACCTGGCTTGCGAATGCCACGCATACTCATACACATGTGCTCTGCTTCTACCATGACAAAGACACCTTCTGGCTCAAGCGCATCTTGAAGGGCGTGGGCAACCTGATGGGTCAAGCGTTCTTGTAACTGGGGACGGCGACTGGCAACCTCAACTGCACGCGCCAACTTGCTCAGCCCTGTCACCCTGCCCTTACTTGGAATATAGGCCACGTGGGCAATTCCGTAGAAGGGCACCAAATGGTGTTCACACATGGAGTGGAAGGGAATATCCTTGACCAAAACCACTTCCTCATGTCCCTCTGAAAAAACAGCAGTGAACTGGTCTTTGGGATCTTCATTTAAACCGTTAAACATCTCCAAATACATCTTGGCTACACGTTTTGGCGTATCCAGCAAGCCCTCCCGATTAGGATCTTCGCCCAATAATTCCAACAACTGATAGATAGTTTGTTCAATTTGTTCTTGTTTTGACATAATACACCTTAAATAGTTTGATGTTCTTATTATACCCTAAATTCCCTTTTCAGAAAAGGGCTTTCAGTATTCTCATACAAAAACTGTCCCCTTCCAGATAATAGGCTAACATCTTCACAGCAAGGAGCTTTATGGTATAATGAAAGAAATCACATTCAAGGAGCTATTATGACTAAAAAACCTGTCCAACTGGCTACCATTTGCTATATTGATAATGGTAAGGAATTCCTCCTTCTCCATCGAAACAAGAAGGAAAATGATGTCCACCAAGGAAAATGGATTGGGGTCGGTGGCAAGCTGGAAGCTGGTGAAACGCCTCAAGCCTGTGCCATTCGCGAGGTCTTTGAGGAAACGGGTCTGACCGTCACCAAACACGCTCTCAAAGGAGTTATCACCTTCCCAGACTTTACTCCAAACACAGACTGGTACACCTACGTCTTCAAGATAACTGGTTTTGAGGGAAGTCTAATTGACTGCACAGAAGGTGATTTGGAATGGGTTCCTTATGACCAAGTCCTATCCAAACCGACTTGGGAAGGCGATCGGCATTTTCAGGAATGGCTCTTGGAAAACCGTCCTTTCTTCTCTGCCTGCTTCCGCTACGATGGAGATACTTTGCTGGATTACAGCGTTGATTTTTATGAAGAATAATCTAAGAACCTATATTCACAGTTCAGCACTTCCATGTAGACACTTCACTTGTTCATACTAATTCTAAGTAAAAGAGAAAAAGCCTTGGAAATCCAGGGCTTCTTTGCTATTACAAATATTTCTTCTTAGGCATTTGCTTATTCAATACGACATCCAAGGGACCTGCTGATAGGACTGTATCGACCAGTTGCTTATCTGTAATGGTCTTGTCGAGAAGGACTTGGTATTCTAAGACAAGGGCTTCTTTTTTCTTTTTGTATTTGAGGGACATTAAATCTGACTGCTTGCATGAACTACCAAATTGCTGTTCAAAAAATTGGTCATAGTTGAAGTCAATCGGTACAGTCACCAAGAGATGACGGCGGTTTTGATTGACCTGTGCAAAACTACTATTTTCGAACAGCAAGATACAAGCTGACAAGACAAGGGTCATAAAGATAGCGAGACCTAGGAAGCCCATACCCGTTGCCAGACCGATAGCCATCGCTAACAAGATGGCCAACATCTCTTTTGATGAACCTGCAGCAGAACGAAACTTAATCAAACTGAAGGTCCCAGCCACCGCCACACCTGCTCCCAAATTTCCATTGACCAAGGCGATGATAACAGCAATCAGGGCAGGCATCAGGCTGAGGCTAATAACAAATTCCTTAGTATAATTAGATTTGTATTTATAAACAGCTGCATGGAGCACCCCCATAGCAAGACTGACACCAAAAACCAGGGACATCTGAGTTAGGGTAATATGGTTATTTGATGTTGAAAAGATACTATTAAACAATTGCATGTAGGGCTACTTCCTCTCTGCGCATTTGATGGGCCAGCTTGTAGGCATTTCCATATTTTGAAAATGATTGCTTCTCCAGCTGGTATTTTTCTAACAAGGCTAACAACCAGTCTGGCAACTGCTCTGGTACCTTGATTTCCATAATGACCTTGTTGGGATCTAGAAGAGCTTCTCCAAATTTCCCTTCTGTTGCTGCAACGTCGTAATGACGATAAAGCAAATTTTTATCAATGGTTAAACGAATTTTCTTGTCCTCAATACCTTTATAGGACACACGGTCATAATAGATATACATCATCGGCTTGATGGCTCCATAACGTTCACGTAACCGTTCCAACTCAGACGTCACCATTTCATCTGTGATGGTCTGATCTATCACACCTTTTTCGATATAGTTGGTTACCGACAACGGATTAGAAGTCAAGCGATACTTATAGCCGATTTTATTCTCTTTCTTCTTGATTTCTAAAAAAGCCTGGCTACCTGCAGATGGCTGGGCATCGTAGATTCGCATTCGGATTTTTTCACGCCCATTTTTCTTGGCAATGGAGTCTTGAATCATGTCGAAATCTTCATTATCAAAATAGATATTTGTGATGGTGGAAGTCGCAAACTCATCTGAAACCATGTGTTTCTGTAAATCCTTTTCGAGTAGTACAAATGTTTCTTTATCAACGATGTATTTTGTTTCAATGCGTTTAAATTGTTTTTGTACAATTCTAGTTTTCATCTTTTTCCCTCTTTATTTCAAGTGCTTGGCAGTTACCTGCCTCGTTTATAGTCCTTAGTTTAACGGTCAACCTTTAAACGAAACTAAAAATAATGTTAAACAAAACTTAAACAGCAATAGAGTTGAAATCCTTTTGTCACACTCCAAACTATGCTACAATAGTCCTAACAATGATAAGGAGAACCCTATGTACGAATTTGTCCTAGAATACGGCTCTTTCCCCGTAAAACTCATCGACGGCTTTGTCAACAATCGCTCAGAAATTCCAGATTTTCTGAAAGAGGATGACGAGATGATTGCCCGCCTGAACCAGATCAACGAACTCTTCCATCAACTCTTTTTAACCATCGAGTGTAAATTTGACTACGTTGGCAAGCAATTCCCAGACAAGATTGAACAATTACGAACCCTCTATCATCCTCTTGCAGACGATTTGCAGGCTAAGTACGGAGATAAGATAGAGTTAAAAATCGAACCCTTTATTTTGTAAAGTAAAAGAGATGGCACAAAACCATCTCTTTTTACTATATTTAATTTGCTTATTTGGAATGAACTTCCGAATGTTTATATCCATAGAAAAGATAAATCAAACTTCCTACAATGAGCGCCACTCCAAAGGCAATCCAAGTATCCAAACTGTACTGGAACATAAAGGACAGACAGATAATGATAGAAAGGATTGGCAAAGCTGGTACAAATGGCGTTTTGAATTGACCTTCTTTTGGTAAACCTTCAACCTGACGCAAGCGGATAAGGCCAAGGGCCAGCATAATCAGATAGGCTAGGGTACAAATATTGAGGAAGCTGGCAATACTAGCCAGAGGGAAAATTCCTGCACAGATTGCCGCAAAGATACCCACTAAAATAGTCGCATTTTTAGGAACCTTGCTAGTCGCTGTCAATTGGCTGAGCGATTTAGGCAAGAGCCCATCACGACTAATGGAATAAACCATACGAGATAGGGCGTAGGTCATGGAAATACATACCGTAATCAGAGTCAAGATAGCTACGACAGATACATAACTTGCTGCCCAACCCAAGCCCACTTCACGAAGGGCAAAGGCAACCGCATCCGCTACATTAAGCTTGCTATAGTGCACCATCCCGGTCAAGACCAAGGTCACGACTATGTAAAGAATGGTTACGATAGACAAGGACAAGACAATTCCCTTCGGTACATTCTTCTCAGGACTTTTGACTTCATCAATCGCCAAAGAAATAGACTCAAAACCAAGGAAGGCAAAGAACATCAGAGAAGCTCCTGCCATAATGCCTGCCTGACCACCATAGACTGCCCCAAAACCAAATGGAGCAAAGTTGGACCAGTTCTCAGGTTTAATGAAGAAAATACCAGCTACAATAAACAAAGCTAGAGCCGAAAATTTTAACACAACCAATGCCGAGTTAAAGCGAAGGGCAGCCTTAGAATTGAGCAAAACCACTCCGACTACAAAAACCAAGACCAAGACTGGTAAAAGGTCAATATAGGTGCCCTGGGCTGGATTGAAGGTGCCATTCAAGGCTGTTGGTAAAGCAAGCCCAAAATTAGCAAGCAAACCTTTCAAATAAGAACCCCAGCCAGAAGCCACACTGGATACTGCTGTCAAAAATTCCATAATGGTCAACCAGCCCGCAAGCCAAGCAGGAAATTCACCAAATACCGCATAGAGATAGCCGTAGGCTCCACCATTGGTTGGAATACGGGAAGCAAATTCAGCGTAGAACAAGGCAGTCAGACCAACTGAAATCGCTGCAATCACAATGGAAATGACTAGTGCTGGACCTGCATATTGCGCAGCCGCTAGGCCAGTGACCGTAAAAATACCTGTTCCAACCATGGAACCAATTCCTAATAAAATCAAATCTACCAAGCCCAAGTGACGCCGCATGTGACTGCTCCGTTCACCGACTTGTTTCTTCCTAAATAAATTCACAAGATACTCCTTTTTTATATGATGGCCTATTGGTATATAGTCGTTTAGTTTCCTTATAGGCACCGCCACATTATACCATAAAATCAAGCATTAAGCACCAATCATGACAGAGAAAAGAGCAGGGTGCCCCTAGGGCAGTCCTGCTCTTCTTTCTTATTATGGCTTCGAGCCAGTTTTTCTCGTAGAGAAAAATAAGAAAACCACCAGCTATGCTGGTGGCTGACAAGGCTTTGAGCTTCCATTTCTTTTTCCTGATATAATCTAATTGTTCAGGTTAGATAAAGGAGGAAAAAGAAATGGCTAAAACCAGTTACAGTTTATCACATACCAAATGGATGTGCAAATATCACATAGTTTTCACACCTAAGTACCGTAGAAAATCCATTTACTACAAAATAAGGCAGGACTTAATTGATATTTTCCGTCATCTATGCCAATACAAAGGCGTGGAAATTATTGAGGGACACATGATGCCAGACCATGTTCATATGCTTGTCTTGATACCCCCAAAACTTTCGATTTCCGATTTTATGGGGTATTTGAAAAGTAAAAGTGCTCTAATGATATTTGATAAACACGCTAATTTGAAATATAAGTATGGAAATCGAAAGTTTTGGGCCAGAGGCTACTATGTCAGTACCGTTGGACTTAACGAAAAGACAGTTGCGAAATATATTCGCGAGCAGGAGAAAAATGACATTGCACTTGATAAATTGAGTGTCAAAGAGTATGAAGATCCATTTTCAGATGGCAGTTTTAGAACAAGATAAAAGCCCGTTGTTACGGGCATTAGTCAAGTAATTATAGCACTAACCTGAACGAAGTTCAGCGAACGTCTTTAGACGTCGCTGGAGAGAAACGGCTTACAGCCGGTGTACAAGCCACCCGTTTTCACGGGTGGTTATGACTCTTGGCTAAGGGTGACATTTTTCAGGTAATTGTTCTTATCCAGTTGACCTGTAAAACTATCTCCGACCTTGATAAATGGTAGCTTGTCTGTACTATCCTCAGTTGCCTTAACCTTGTATATCTGACCTTCTGATTGGATATAGTAAACCGTTGAACCAGCAATCATCTGGCTTGCCAAGGCTTCAACCTTACCAGAAATCACTTCCACGTCTTCGCTTTCCTCACCAGTACCAGTCGAAGTCAAGCCTGCTAGACTTGAAGCATCTGTCCCCGTTACTTGTGAAATAAGGGTCGCTACGTCATTGTTGACCGTTACTTGTTGGTAGTCTTCCGCATCGACTAGGGCATAGGACTTGACCAAACCAGCATCATCTTTGAGAGAAACCAAGTAGTAGGCAGTATCTGCTAATTTGACCAGACTTGGAGCTGTTGCCTGATAGCCCTTTTCCTGTACTTCGCCTTCTGCTGATTCTTGGGCTGCAGTTTCAGTCGCTGAAGCTAGTTTGTAGTTTGTGATTTCACGGGTCCGCATATTGACCAGAATAAATCCAAGGTTGGAAGAATCAGCTGTAGCTGAGGTAATTCCTGTATAGAGGTAAATATCAGAACCGATGGAAATATAGTTATAGCTGTCAGTTGTATGTTTGACACCTGTTTGGCTGAAAATGGTATTCCAGAAACCATTTTGGTAGGTGTAATGATCATCGACACGGCTAATCACGTTGCTGGCTGAATAGACACGATCCACCCACTCAGGAATATCTGCCAGACTATACTCCTTGCTCTCGCCAGTCACTGCATCCAAGACAATGGCACCAGTCGGGTCATTGGAAGACAGACCAAATTTTGGTTGGTAAGTCGTTGCGATATAGTAAGGATTGCCCTCATCATCCACTTCAAAGGACGGTTTCCCGAATATAGTGGTTGGGTATTGAAGACGGAGATGACGCAGGGTGTCATTGAACAAATACTCCGAATCGGAATAATGCATGGACTTGCTCAGCTTGGCAAGCTCTGCTTTCCCTGTCGTCTGATTGACCTTAACATAGTAGCCAATCCCGTCTTGATGGTTGCTCAGCCATTTCCAAAAAGACTTATACTCCAAGGGCGACACACGGAAAGGTTGCTGACCGATGGTAATCTGACGGTAATCATCCGAAATGCCGAACTGGGAAACCTTGTCGATGGTGCCCAGATAGGTGTCACCGATTTTCTCAGCCGAAGCACGGTCCAAAAGAGCCAGCTTGGAAATATCTGTTTCTGGGAAATCTGACTTGAAATCCGCATCCGTTACCGAAATGACCGCCGCATAATCTTTAGCTCGAAAAATTGGAGAGTTGAAAATGCCCAGTCCAACCAAGGCAAGAACAACTAAGAGCCAGAGGCGACCAGTCCAACTAAGAAAGGCAGGCAGTTTAGGATTGATATTGTAGGTTGTCACCTGACGCTGTCTACCCGACACTTTGGTAGCCTGTTGAATAAGACCAGCTGGATTGCTAAAGAGTAAAATCAACCAAGCCAAGGCTGTC
This sequence comes from Streptococcus suis, assembly GCF_002960625.1. Lineage (GTDB taxonomy): Bacteria > Bacillota > Bacilli > Lactobacillales > Streptococcaceae > Streptococcus > Streptococcus suis_T. The sequence continues at coordinate 10,529 of NZ_POJH01000009.1, read as the reverse complement.
GATTGCAGAACGAAAACCCAGAAACCCAAACTAAACACATTGATAGCGGGTAGCTGATACCAGTAATAGACTAGCATTTCTAATATGAGAGCCAGCCAGGCAAAGCCAATCAATTTTCTTTTCATAACAACCTCCGAAAACAAAGATTTATTTGTTACTATTGTACCATACTTTTAATACTGTAACACAAAAATTGAAAAATTTTTTCAAGGTCCCTTGTTCGCCTACAAGTTTGATTTTTGGTATAATGTAAAAACAGTAAGAAACTAGAAAAGGAACCTCTATGAAACTCATTTCTTGGAACATTGATTCCCTCAACGCTGCTCTGACAGCTGAATCCCCACGCGCCCTCCTATCCCGCGCCGTCATTGACACGCTGGTCGCTGAAGATGCCGACATTATTGCCATTCAGGAAACCAAACTCTCTGACAAGGGACCAACCAAAAAACACTTGGAAATCCTTGAAAGCTACTTCCCTGGCTATGAAAATACCTGGCGTTCATCTGTCGAACCTGCACGCAAGGGCTATGCAGGTACCCTCTTCCTCTATAAAAACCACCTAACACCGACCATTAGCTTCCCAGAGATTGGTGCGCCAACTACTATGGACTCTGAAGGGCGCATCATCACGCTAGAGTTTGATGACTTCTATGTTACCCAGGTATATACGCCAAATGCGGGCGATGGCTTGAAGCGATTAGCCGACCGCCAAATCTGGGACATCCAGTATGCCGCATACCTATCACAGCTTGACAGCCAAAAGCCAGTCCTAGCCACAGGTGACTACAACGTTGCCCACAAGGAAATAGACTTGGCCAACCCAGCTAGCAACCGCCAGTCACCAGGATTTACAGACGAAGAGCGTGAAGGATTTACAAATCTACTTGCTAAAGGCTTCACAGATACCTTCCGCCACTTACATGGGGATGTCCTCAACGCCTATACGTGGTGGGCTCAACGCAGCCGCACCAGCAAAATCAACAACACAGGCTGGAGAATCGACTACTGGTTGGTCAGCGACCGTATCGCTGATAAGGTAACCAAGTCAGATATGATTGATTCTGGTGCCCGCCAAGACCATACACCAATTGTTATGGAAATTGATATCTAATATTAAGAAGAGCTCTAGCTCTTCTTTTTTTCATTTACAGAACAGTCTTGATTGCACATTCATCACGCTTGCTGAAAAGCAAAAAGATTGATATAATAAATATATAATAAACCAGTTAAGGAGGTCATCAATGAATCCAAAGAAAATTGAAGCACATTGCTTGACCGTTTCTGCTATTATCAATGGCTTAAACGGTTTAGCAGGTCTAGCCGTCTATATCATGACTGACCTAAATGCCCTCTTACTTGATAGCGTTTTTTCCCTCATTGCCTTTATATCTTCCCTGGTCGCATACCATATCTCCAAGCATAGTCATAGGAAAACGGCAACCTTTCCCCAAGGATTACACTTTTTAGAACCACTCTATGCGATTATGAAATCCTTGGCAACCTTACTTCTCCTGATTTTTGCTGTCTTAGAAACTGCAGCAACCGCCTTTGCTTACTTTGTCCATGGTATTGCACACAAGATGACCACTGGACCTGTTATCCCCTACACCAGTATAATGCTCTTTGTCTGCTTTGGTCTTTTCGCCTACAATCGCTATATGAATAAAAAAATCGGCAATATTTCTACTATCATCGCCGCCGAGGCCAAGGGCAACCTGATTGATGGTCTGATTTCAGCAGCCATTGGAGTAGCCTTTCTATTCTTAGCTTTTATCCCTAACAAGAGCCCCCTAGATTTTCTGCATTATACAGGTGATTTCTTCGTAACCCTTGCTCTTGCCCTAATCTCATTCAAGGAACCTCTCACCCTACTTATCTCCTCCTTCAAAGAACTAGCCCATGGTACTGTCCATCTACCTGAAATTCAAGAATGTCTTTATGAGATATTAGAACAATACTTAGAAGAAACTGAGGATGTGGATATTCATATCTATAAACAAGGCATGCAGGTTCGGATAAAGATACACCTTCAAGATGTTGAACATGACATCATGCGACAGCTTGTTGCCAAGAAGCCCCATATCCTTGATACCCTCAAACAGCACCATGAGTACATCACCGTGGAATATGCTCTCTAGAATTTTCGCTTAATCATCAAAAAATCTCGGCCCTATAAACCGAGATTTTCGTATTTTGTTCGATAACCAATCTGCAAGATTTTTCCATCCTGAATCAAGAGAGGACGTTTAATCAACATACCATCATTAGCTAATAAGTCTAATGCTTGATCCACCGTCAAACTGTCAAATTTATCTTTCAGACCAAGTTCACGGTAACTATTACCAGACGTATTAAAATACTTTTTCAAGTCTAAACCAGTTGCTTCCATCCAAGATTTGAGCTGGTCAGCACTGGGAGGCGTCGCCTTAATGTCAATTGCTTCAAATTCCAAGCCCAAACTCTTTAGCTCTGCCTTGGCTGCCCGACAGGTCGAACACTTGGGATATTCATAGTATAAAATCATTATTTCACCTCAAAGTGTGGATTTTCATGTTGCAAGAGCCAGATTTTCTTGTCCAAGCCACCTGCATAACCTGTCAACTGTCCCTTTTGATTGAGGACACGATGACAGGGAACAATGATAGAGTAGGGATTACGCCCAATCGCTCCACCAACTGCCTGACCAGACCCAAGACCAAGTTGTCGAGCAAGCTGCCCGTAGCTAGTGGTCTGGCCATGAGGGATTTCTTTCAATAATGCCCAAACTTTTTCCTGAAAGTCAGTCCCAACAGGCTCTAAGGGGAGGTCTGAAAAATCTACCTGCTCACCTGAAAAGTATGCATCTAGGAGCAGTCTAGTACTGTTTAAAATGGGATGTGAGCCTAGCACAGGCTTTTCATCTAAATCACGTTCAAAATATTTCTGCTCTTCGAACCAAGTCCCACGCAAGCCTTTATCACTGGCAACAAGGGACATAGTCCCAAGCGGACTGTGGTAAATTTTCTTATATAGCATTCTAGCCTTTGTTTTTGATAACACGAACCTTGACAATGGCCTCAGTCGCTTCAAATTTGGCAACCAAGAGGTCAATTTTTGTCTTGTCTGCTTCATCCAAGTCCAACAAGGTATAGGCATAGTCGCCTTTTGACTTATTGATGATGTTGTCAATGTTGATGCCTAATTCAGACACGGCTGTGGTGATTTTTGCTACCATATTTGGAATATTCTTGTTAATCAGCGTAATACGGTATGGAGCATCCAAGAATTGTTTGACATTTGGGAAATTGACAGAGTTGATAATTTCACCCGTTTCCATAAAGTGACGGATGGTTTGACCAGCCGCAATGGCACAGTTAAGCTCCGCTTCTTCTGTTGAGCCTCCAACGTGCGGGAAGACGATAATATTGTCCTTATTAAGCACTTCTTCGGTACCAAAGTCAGTAATGTACTTCTTGATAACACCTGCTTCAATAGCTTCAAACAAGTCGGCATTGTTGACCAATTCACCACGGGCAAAGTTAATCAAGGTTGTTCCTTTTTTCATTTGACCAAAACTGTCCGCATTGAACAAATCACGGGTCTTATCCGTCAGAGGAACATGGACAGTGATATAGTCGGCATTGGTAAAGATTTCTTTCAAATCATCTACTCGTTTGACATGGCTAGAAATGCTCCATGCTGTTTCAATAGACACATACGGATCGTAGCCAAGAACATTCATACCTAGACGGCGAGCATCATTGGCAATACGGGCACCGATAGCACCCAGTCCGATAACACCAAGAGTTTTGCCTGAAATTTCAGTCCCTGCAAACTGCTTCTTACCTGCCTCCACTTGCTTTGGCACATCATCACCTGAAAGCGTGTTAGCCCAAGCTGTTGCTCCGATATAGTCACGCGCAGACAAGAGGATAGAAGCAATGACTGCTTCTTTTACGGCGTTGGCATTGGCTCCAGGAGTATTAAAGACCACAATCCCTTTCTCAGTTGCTTCTTCGATAGGAATATTATTTGTTCCTGCGCCAGCACGTGCAATGGCCTTGAGATTTTCAGGAAAATCAAAGCCATGCAAGTTTTCAGAACGGATGATAAAGGCATCTGGATTGACCGCATGATCACCATCAATCTGGAAACGATTGCCCAATTCCTTGATACCAACTTGGTTAATATTGTTAAATGTTCGTACGCTAAATACCATTATTCTTACCTAAAAAGGCGGAAGAGCCTCCGCCTGACTTTCTTTCATATTTTTAATTATTTCCAAGCAACCAACGATCGTCTTCACTAATCTCCTGATAGAGACTGCGTTCGCTCTTATGCTTGATTTTTTGGTAGGCTAGTCGTTCACCATCCAAGGGAATTTTCCCACAATAGACAAAGCCTAGCTTTTCTAGAATATGTTGCATGGGCAGATTTTTCTCATGGGTGTCACATCGGAAGTCTGGTCCCTTTTGCCCTTCAATAATCCCTTGCAGGAAGGTCTGAACCACACCTTGACCCTGAAACTCCTTAGCTACTGCCACACGGTGAATAGTCGTATAGAGAGGATTATTGTGCTGCCACTTGCCATCATAGATGGCTTCATAGGCAGCCTCTGTCCCACGAAAGACAGCCGCATAAACCGCAACCTTACCGTCCACCAGACCAACATAGCCCTTGCCACTTAAAATATCATCAATAATTATTTCTTGGTCAGGATAGACCCCTTGCCATTGGCTACTGCCAGAAGCGGCTAGGAAAGCCTTGGCCTGATCCATAATCTGACAAATTGATCCTACTTCATTGGGATGTGCAAGACGAATTTCCATTAAGCATTCTCCGCTGCAAATTTTTTCATAAAGTCAATCAAATCGACCACACCTTGACGCGGGAAGGCATTGTAAAGCGAAGCCCGCATACCGCCAACAGAACGGTGTCCCTTAATATTCTTAAAGCCTGCCGCTGATGCTTCTTTAACGAACTTGGCATCCAATTCCTCGCTAGGTGACACAAATGGAATATTGGCTACTGAACGCTCTTCTTTTTTACGAACAGGGTTTTTGTAGAAATTAGACTGGTCAATGTAGTCATAAAGCAAGCCAGACTTTTCGCGGTTGATTTTTTCCATTTCATCCACACCACCAATTTCCTTGACCCATTCAAAGACTAGCTTAGAAATGTAGATAGAGTATGCAGGCGGCGTGTTATATAGTGACTCATTTTCTGCTTGGATACGGTAGTCCAACATACTTGAAAGCATTGGTTGGTCGTTGAGGAAATCCTCACGCACAATGACAACAGTCACACCAGCAGGACCAATGTTCTTCTGAGCCCCTGCATAAATCATGGCAAAATCTTCTACATTGTAGCGAGCCGCCAAGATGTTTGAAGACATATCTCCAATAACCGGAACGCCATTGGTATCAGGTATATTGTAAACAGCCGTACCTTCGATGGTATTGTTGGTTGTCAAGTGCACATAAGCTGCGTTTGGATCGATATCGTTCTTATCAAAGGTTGGCAATTCTGCATAGGTAATATCTTCAGTAGAGCCCAACAAAATTGGTTCAAAGTCAATAGTCTTAGATAATTTCACAGCCTCTGTGTAGGCTTTTTTGCCCCATGAACCACCTGCTAAATAGTAGGCTTTTTTACCTTGGGCAAAGTTTAGGGGAATCATGGTGAATTCCAAAGAAGCCCCACCTTGCAAGAAAATAACTTTGTAGTTATCTGGAATAGCCATGAGTTCACGAAGGGTTGCTTCAGCGCCTTTGATAATATCATCGAAGTCTTTGGAGCGATGGGACATCTCCAAAACACTCATTCCCGAACCATTGTAGTCCAAGAATTCAGCTTGAGCGCGTTCAAGCACTGGTTTTGGCAATACTGCAGGACCTGCAGAAAAGTTGTAGATTGTCATAAATTCCCTCCAAAATTAGAATGCGTTCATTATATCACAAGTATTCTGAAAATTCCATAAAATAAGCTACATTCTCAGAAAAGGTACGGAAAATGAGAAAAGGACTAGACTCAGCCTAGTCCATGATATAGATCATATACTTCTTGTTTTTTGAGTTGGTAGCGTTTAGCTACTTCCTTGATGGCCTGGTTGGGTTTGCGGCCCATTGCGATTTCCTTTTCCACCTCTACCTTTAGATCTACTTCGTCTGCGGATGGTAACTCTTCTTCACCAACACCTGCAACGATGATTAAACACTCACCCTTAAGGGGATTTTCCTTCAGATAATCTAGAACTTCTGTGATACTTCCTCGCTGGTACTCTTCATAGAGCTTGGTCAATTCCCGAACGATAGTCACTTGACGATCTCCATAGACAGATAGCATATTTTCCAAGGTATCCGCTACCCGATAAGGAGATTCATAGAAAATCTGTGTTTCAGGGTAGGCACGTTTTTCTTGGAAAAAGTCCTTTTGTTGCCCTGCTTTTCTCGGTAAAAAACCATAGAAAATATGAGGCTGGGGAGCCAGTCCCGAGGCAATCAAGGCTGTAATACCTGCTGAAGCACCAGGTAGGGCTACAACTGGGATATTTTCTTCAATCGCCACCTTGACCAAGTCATGACCAGGATCCGAGATAGAAGGCAGACCTGCATCAGATACCTGGGCAATGGATTGACCCGACTTGAGCCAGTCTATCAGAACTGGAATTTTTTCATGAGCATTGTGCTCATGGAAGGAGGTTTGACGAGTTTCAATCTCAAAATGTTTGAGCAGAAGTCCTGTATTTCGCGTGTCTTCAGCTGCAATGACATCTACTTCTTTCAAGGTCTGGATAGCTCGAAAGGTCATATCCTGAAGGTTTCCAATAGGGGTAGGAACCAGATATAAGGTCCCAAAGCTAGTCTGTCCCTTAAATGATTTTTGTACTTTCATGCTATTCTCGATTCAATAATTCAATACAGAACATACACGGTTCATCATTTTCCCTGCGCTGTCCATAAGAGAAGGTACAGATATGGAAGCCATCTTCGTAGATATGTTCCAAGTTTTCCTTACCAAAGTTGGATGACTTATGGCCTATCTTATCTTCCTTCTCAAGACGCTCGCGCAATTTGGAATTTTCCAAACGCAAGGTCGTATTTTCATCAATGACACCCTGTAAATGCTTCTTTATGGCATCTACCTCTGCTAAGGTGGTCAAGAGATTTTGTGAAAAATCATCTAGGGCATCAAAAATTTCTTTCTTATCCATGGTCTTCCTTTCTGCTTATTTTAATGCCAGATACTCCAAACTATTCTGTAGACTGACATTGGCCTGCCACATTTCCTTGGCTCTTAGTAGGTTATCCATTTTTTCAATTACCTGTGGCTCCGACATTCTTTCTGCTAATAGTAGGCTGAGTAAATCAAACAAACGTCCTTGCTCTGCCTTTTCCACAGCCAAGGAAAGCAAGCTACCTACCTGCAAATAAGCCCGATTGCTGTCGGTCAGCAGCAGATCGATAAATTTCCTAGCCTGACCCATTAGCTCCAGAAAATTCTTATTCTCCGCTAATTTTAGGGCCTCTTCCTGACTAGAAACCAGTCGTGCTAACAGACTAGCCTGGTTTTTCAACAAACCTTCTTCCTCCAGCAACCGCTCCAAGAGGGACAGATTTTTAGGAAAGCCGATAATCTGGGTTCGACTTTTAATGGTCGGAAGCACTGCTTCTTCCTGATTGGTCAAGAGAAAAATATGGATATCCGACTGAGGTTCCTCGATTACTTTCAGGAGAGAATTGGCTGCATTGGCATGCATTTTCTCTGCATCCCGAATGATGAAAACCTGTGTGCTGGATTCAAAACCAGATTGCGAAAAATTCTTGACCAGCTCGCGTACCGTTTCCGTCTTGATGATCGTTCCCTGGGGTTCCAGGAGGGTCACATCGGAAAACTCGCCTGCCTCTATCAAGCGGCAAGCACGACAATTCTGGCACGGCAATACGCCTGCTTTTTCCCCACAAAATAAGGACTGGCTGAGAAAAACAGCCATGTCATAACTGGCAAAATCACCAGAAAACAGATAGGCATGGGCCAGACGTCCTTGCTCCAAAATGGTCACAAATCGCTGGAATAGGCCAGGTTGTAACTGTCTTAGTTCTTCAATTTTCATGCTCTTTCCGCAAACCGTTTCTTAATGACTGACAAAGCATCCGCAACAACAGCTTCTAAAGGCTGACTTGCATCAATCTTGACCAAACGCTCTGGCTCTTTTTCTAAAATACTGAGATAGCCCTGCCGAACCCGCTGATGCATATCCGCTTTTTCCATGTCCAGACGGTCCACATCTCGATCCGCATTGCGAGCAATTCGAGCTAGGCCCTCTTCTGCGTCAATGTCAAAATAGAGGGTCAAATCAGGTTTCAAGCCATCTGTCGCAAACTGATTCAGCCAGTTAATATCAGCCACATCCAAGCCCCTTCCAAAGCCTTGATAAGCAATGGAAGAATCGATAAAGCGATCAATTAAAAGTAACTTACCTTCAGCCAAAGGGGGCAAAATCTTCTCTTTCAAATGCTGACGACGGGCTGCGATAAAGAGTAAGAGCTCTGTCTTATCATCCATTTCCGTATTGGCTGGATCCAAAATAATAGAACGAATGTCCTCAGCAATGGCCACTCCGCCTGGTTCTCTAGTTGTCACCACTTCTGGACCTAGCTCCTGCAAGGCTGGTAACAATTCCTGCAAAACCGTTGTCTTTCCAGCCCCGTCAGGACCTTCAAATGTAATAAAAAAACCCTTACTCATCTTTCTCCTCATTCTTTGAACCTATATTCACAGTTGGCAGTTCCATCTAGGGCTAGCTTTTAGGCTAAGCATCGTTTGTTTTTCAACAAACACTTACTAGACTAGCAAAAAATATCACTGGATATTATGCGCTTTACTGGTGAAAATAGGCTCTGAGATATTCATTCCATTTTACCAAAAAATAGGCAAAAAATCACTTGAAAAATAGACTTGTTTTTTATATGAAAATCTTTTACAATTGATATATAGATTTCTTGGGAGGGCCTTATGATTCGTATAAAGAATATAGTCTTGATTTTGCTTGGTGCTGGTCTATTTGCCTTTGGACTAAATTACCTCATCATGCCCAATCGCTTGTTTGAGGGAGGAGCGACTGGACTAGCACTCATTATTTATTACCTATTCCATATTCAACCATGGGTAATGAACATTGTGATCAACATTCCCTTGTTTATTCTTGGTTGGAAAATATTAGGTAAAAAAACTCTCTATCTCAGTATTTTAGGGACCTTGGCTGTTACTGTTTGGTTGGCCATTTTTGAAAAAATCCCTTTCTCCATCAATCTCCAGCAAGATTTGATTTTGGTCAGTATCTTAGGTGGCATTCTGATGGGGTTGGGGCTGGGAACCATCTTTCGTTCAGGGGGAACAACTGGAGGAAGTGATATTATCGCCCGTATCGGTCATAAATACACTCCATATTCTATTGGACAAATTATCCTAGCCATTGATATCCTAATTCTAACCTTGATTGTCATTGTCTTTAAGGACCTTCGAACTGTCCTATATACCTTGATGATGGTAGCCATCGCTTCCCGTGTCATTGACTTTGTCACTGAGGGTGGCTACGGTAGCAAGGGCGTGATGATTGTTTCACAAAAATCCGATCAGCTTGCCCAGACCATTGATAGCGAGATTGAACGTGGTGTCACCTTTATCAAGGCGCAAGGTTTCTATAGCAAGGCCGATGTCAATATGATCTACTCCGTCATCTATAAAAGTCAATTACAAGAAATGAAGGAACTCATCCATCGAATTGACCCCCACGCTTTTATCACCATAACAGATGCCCATGAAGTGCTAGGGGAAGGATTTACACTCGACCGAGATAAAAAGCCACTAGAACGGCATTGACAAAAAAGGCTCTTGGTCAACTATAGTAGGGTGATGATAGCAAACATCAAAAGAGGACCTCTTGGTCTTCTTTTTTTTATTTATTTTTTGTTTCTGAAAGATTGACTGAAAAGACCTTCACTCTCTCTTTTTAATGTCCAAAATAATCAACTTTTATCTACTAGAAACCAAAGGTATCTCTCTAGCTGGACAATTTGCATAGTGAAAATGCTAGTTCTGCTAGCTAAAAAAAGAAAAATGGTCCTTTGGACCATTTTTCCGAAAAGTCATGCTTTTCTTGTTTCTTCATTTTACATAGTAAAGGAGAAAGTCCTTCTACTACCTAAAACTCATTAGTCTTCGTTGCGACGACGTTTACCTGCAAGAGCAAGAGCTGCAATAAGCATACCTGCACCAAGTACTGTTGCTGATGATGAAGCTTCACCAGTGTTTGGCAATTGAGCCGCACCAGCTTTAGCAGTTCTTGGAGCTACAGGAGCCTGTGGTTTTGGTGTCGCAGGCGCTTGAGGTGCTGGACTTGTAGGAGTTCCTGGTTTTGGTGTAACAGGGTTACTTACCTTGCGGTAGATGTGAGTTGTGTTACCATCTGGATCTGTTACAGTCTTACCTGTGAACTCGTAGCCTGGGATTGACTTGTTAGGTGTTGTACCCTCTTCTTGCGGTGCAAT
>NZ_POJH01000008.1 GCF_002960625.1 Streptococcus suis | reverse complement strand
TCTAGGGTTTGGATGGATTGAAGAAAAGGCTTGAGTGTACGAGTGTCAGTTGGATTCGGAAACAGTCCGTAAGCTAAGGCAAACTGGCTGTTTGTGCCAAGTTGGAGGTTGTAGCCCGGTTTGAGCTGACCATTCTTCATATGATCTTCTTTCATTCGCATGAATGTTGCATCGTGATCCGTTTTAGAATAGGAATTTCGCTCTTGTAGAATCTGTTTATCTCGTTCGTACTTCTGTTTCCGAACAAGAAAATCCTCTTTCAACTTTCTCTTGAGTTTCTTAATTCTTCTTCGTTTCTGTCTGTTGGCTGATCCACCTTTAATGACTTTAGGCTCTTGTGAGATAGCTTCTTCCACCTCATCCAATACTTGTTCTGTCTCATGTAGGAGTTGTTTGAGTCCCTCGCTAGTGAGGCATTCTTCCTTTGACAAGGCAGTATTCACCCCTTCTTGAACTAGCTTGTCATAAAGGGCAGAAATGTTTCCGTTCAAGGCATCTTCATAGCGTTCAACGGCCTTTTTCCACGTGAAAGAATACTT
>NZ_POJH01000007.1 GCF_002960625.1 Streptococcus suis | reverse complement strand
TCTGGGTAAGGTGTCGTTGGATCGATTGGCTTATCTGGGTTGGTTGGATCGAATGGATAAGGGATTACTGGGTTAACTGGAGTTGGATTCTCTGGTGTTGCAGGAATTTGTGGAATCCAGTTGGCAACTTTCTGGTACTTGTACGTTACAACAGTAGTACCTTCAGCTACTTCACCTGTTTCAGTTACGACATTACCATTTGGATCTACAGCAGTTGTCTTAGATGGAACCAATACATAACGTACACCGTCTTTAACGATTTCAGTTGGCTTGTCGCCTTCGTCAGTCGTATCGTACTTAGTACCTGTTGCAACAGCGTTCTCATCAAGAACTGGGTCTTTCAGAACGTTTGATTCGTTACCAGCTTCAACATAACGGATAACAACAGAACCTGTCTTCACATCTGGAGTTGGAGTAACAACCTTACGGTAAACGTAAGTAACAACTGTTTCACCTTCTACAACTGTACCAGTTTCAGAACCTTTTGTAAGGACTGGAACAAGCTCATAAGTTGTACCGTCTTCAGTTGTGAT
>NZ_POJH01000060.1 GCF_002960625.1 Streptococcus suis | reverse complement strand
TCTAGGGTTTGGATGGATTGAAGAAAAGGCTTGAGTGTACGAGTGTCAGTTGGATTCGGAAACAGTCCGTAAGCTAAGGCAAACTGGCTGTTTGTGCCAAGTTGGAGGTTGTAACCAGGCTTGAGCTGACCATTCTTCATATGATCTTCTTTCATCCGCATGAATGTTGCATCGTGATCCGTTTTAGAATAGGAATTTCGCTCTTGTAGAATCTGTTTATCTCGTTCGTACTTCTGTTTCCGAACAAGAAAATCTTCTTTCACCTTTCTCTTGAGTTTCTTAATTCTTCTCCGTTTCTGTCTGTTGGCTGATCCACCTTTAATGACTTTCGGCTCTTGTGAGATAGCTTCTTCCACCTCGTCCAATACTTGTTCGGTTTCTTGTAGGAGTTGGTTTAGTCCCTCGCTAGTGAGGCATTCTTCCTTGGACAAGGCAGTATTCACCCCTTCTTGAACTAGCTTGTCATAAAGGGCAGAAATGTTTCCGTTCAAGGCATCTTCATAGCGTTCAACGGCCTTTTTCCACGTGAAAGAATACTT
>NZ_POJH01000006.1 GCF_002960625.1 Streptococcus suis | reverse complement strand
TACAACCTCCAACTTGGCACAAACAGCCAGTTTGCCTTAGCTTACGGACTGTTTCCGAATCCAACTGACACTCGTACACTCAAGCCTTTTCTTCAATCCATCCAAACCCTAGAACTCTTTCAACACATTGTCGCAGATGCAGGTTATGGAAGTGAAGAAAATTATAGCTTTATCGTTGATGACCTGGAGAAAACACCTCTAATTCCCTACGGAACATATCAGAAAGAGCAGAAGAAAAGCTATAAGAAGAGTGATGCCAATCCTGAAAACTGGACTTACTTAGAAGATTCTGACCAGTGGATAAAACCAGATGGGGTTGTCTACTCGTTTAAGAATTATTCACGAAGAACGGAGCAGAATGGGTTTGAGAAAGATATTAAGATTTACGAAGCTGATCCTGTACAAGCTAGTGAAGAGTTAGACCAGTTAGCACGGACAGAGAAAGGAAACCTCAAACAAATTCAGTATAATCCTACGTGGAACTATTTCAAGAACTTAGTCAAAGAGGAATTGACAAGTAAAGAGGGA
>NZ_POJH01000059.1 GCF_002960625.1 Streptococcus suis | reverse complement strand
GGTCGTCGAGTATTGAAAATGACATCACTAAAACAAGGAATCATTCAAGACAAAGAGGTAATATCATGCGTGCAGTTTTTGGGATTGATGTGAGTAAGGCAAGTTCAGAAGTGACCATTCTAGTCAATGGTGAGAAAGTTCATGGCTATACCATGTCCAATGACGCCATCGGCTTTGCTCGGCTACTTGGCGATTTGAAAACCGTCCATAAGCCAGAAATCATCTTTGAAGCAACAGGTGTCTACTCTCGTCGTCTTCAAGCTTTTCTGGATGAACATAGCTACGCTTATACACGGCTTAATCCCTTAGAAGCTAAGAAGCAACTGGATAGCTTGCGTGTGCGGAAAACAGATCAAATTGACGCCGAAAAACTGGCTCAATCTCAATTTGTACTGAATCGTAAACCCACTTATGTCCAAGAAGAAGTCTACCAAAACTTGCGGGATCTTAGCCGTTTCTATCAGAATCTGACCGAGGACATTGTTCGAGCTAAAAACCGTCTGCACAAGGTCTTACAAGTCACTTTTCCTGAATTGGAAACTATCTTATCAACACCATCTGGCGAACAATACTGGAACCTGGTCATAGCTTTTCCTTGCAAGGACTTCGTGCTTGAGTTAAGCAAGGACGA
>NZ_POJH01000058.1 GCF_002960625.1 Streptococcus suis | reverse complement strand
GGTTCTGTTGCAAAGTTTTAAATCTACTATCAAATAAGGTAGAATAATAGAAAAAGATAGCAGGAGGAATGACGATGAATCATTTTAAAGGAAAGCAATTTCAGCAGGATGTGATTATTGTAGCCGTGGGCTACTATCTTCGTTATAACCTTAGCTATCGTGAAGTTCAAGAAATCTTATATGATTGTGGCATTAACGTTTCTCATACGACGATTTATCGTTGGGTGCAAGAATATGGCAAACTACTCTATCAAATTTGGAAAAAGAAAAATAAAAAATCCTTTTATTCATGGAAAATGGATGAAACGTACATCAAAATTAAAGGAAAATGGCATTATTTGTATCGAGCCATCGATGCAGATGGTTTAACCTTGGATATTTGGTTACGTAAAAAACGGGACACACAAGCAGCCTATGCTTTTCTTAAGCGGTTAGTGAAGCAGTTTGATGAACCGAAGGTTGTAGTCACAGATAAAGCCCCCTCTATTACAAGTGCCTTTAAGAAACTAAAAGAATACGGCTTTTATCAAGGGACAGAACATCGTACCATTAAATACCTGAATAATTTGATTGAACAAGACCATCGTCCAGTAAAGAGACGCAATAAATTCTATCGAAGTTTACGCACTGCCTC
>NZ_POJH01000057.1 GCF_002960625.1 Streptococcus suis | reverse complement strand
AGTCATAACCACCCGTGAAAACGGGTGGCTTGTACACCGGCTATAAGCCGTTTCTCTCCAGCGACGTCTAAAGACGTTCGCTGAACTTCGTTCAGGTTAGTGCTATAATTACTTGACTAATGCCCGTAACAACGGGCTTTTATCTTGTTCTAAAACTGCCATCTGAAAATGGATCTTCATACTCTTTGACACTCAATTTATCAAGCGCAATGTCATTTTTCTCCTGCTCGCGAATGTATTTCGCAACTGTCTTTTCGTTCAACCCAACGGTACTAACATAGTAGCCTCTAGCCCAAAACTTTCGATTTCCATACTTATATTTTAAATTAGCATGTTTATCAAATATCATTAGAGCACTTTTACTTTTCAAATATCCCATAAAATCGGAAATCGAAAGTTTCGGTGGGATCAAGACAAGCATATGAACATGGTCTGCCATCATGTGTCCCTCAATAATTTCCACGCCTTTGTATTGGCATAGATGACGGAAAATATCAATTAAGTCCTGTCTAATTTTGTAGTAAATGGATTTTCTCCGGTACTTAGGTGTGAAAACTATGTGATATTTGCACATCCATTTGGTATGTGATAAACTGTAACTGGTTTTAGCCATTTCTTTTTCCTCCTTTATCTAACCTGAACAATTAGATTATAACAGGAAAAAGAAATGGAAGCTCAAAGCCTTGTCAGCCACCAGCATAGCTGGTGGTTTTCTTGTTTTTCTCTACGAGAAAAACTGGCTCGAAGCCATAA
>NZ_POJH01000056.1 GCF_002960625.1 Streptococcus suis | reverse complement strand
GCTTTACGGTAAACGTAAGTAACAACTGTTTCACCTTCTACAACTGTACCAGTTTCAGAACCTTTTGTAAGGACTGGAACAAGCTCATAAGTTGTACCGTCTTCAGTTGTGATCGTTGTTGGTTTGTTATCAGTTGTATCGTAAGCTGTACCTGTAGATGTTTCTGGCGTATCTGTTACAGGAGCTTTGATAACGTTACCTTCTGTATCGATGTAGTTAACAACAACTGAACCTTTCACTTCTTCGTAAACGTAAGTGACTTGCTTATCTTCACCAGAAGTGATTGTTCCGTTTTCTTCGCCTGTAGTTGCGTTTGGAACAAGCTTGTAAGTCTTATCGTCTTCTGTTGTGATAGTAGTTGGTTTGTTGTCTTCAGTTGAGTATGTCTTACCTGGTTCAGCATTCTCTTCATCCTTAACTGGAGATTTGATTTCTGTACCGTCAGTTGTTACATAGTTAACTGTTACAGAACCTGCTGGCTCATAAACATACTTAACTGTTGTCGTACCTTCTACCACATCACCTGTTTCAGCTGCTGAGTCAGCTTTCACTTCTTTGTAGTAGTAAACTGTGCCGTCAGCTGCTGTAATCTTAGCTGGTTTGTTGTCAAGAGTTGAGTAAGCTGTACCTGTTGATGATGCAGGAGTATCTTCAACATCTTCGGCAATCTTCTCACCTGCAGTGTTGTAGTACTCAACAACAACGTTACCTTTCACTTCTTCGTAAACGTAAGTGACTTGCTTATCTTCACCAGAAGTGATTGTTCCGTTTTCTTCGCCTGTAGTTGCGTTTGGAACAAGTTTGTATGTCTTACCATCTTCTGTTGTGATAGTTTCTGGCTTAACATCTGTTGTGTCATATGGAGTACCTGTTGAAGTTTCTGGTGTGTCTGTAACAGGTGCTTGGAGAACAGTTCCGTCAGTCGTTACATAGTGAAC
>NZ_POJH01000055.1 GCF_002960625.1 Streptococcus suis | reverse complement strand
GTTTTTCATTATTAGTTACCAACTTGTCCCATAGTAAGTTCTAGCTTATTTTTTTGTCTCAGTCTAATTTCCAGTTTTGGCGTTAGACTAGAACTTACTTTGAGAATTTAGGAGTTTTCGAAATGTAAGAAAAATGATACAAAACACTTGCATTTGCAGGTGTTTTTGTTATAATAGGAGTGTTGACTATGCACACATCCTGTGCAACCGCACGAATGCCGTTTAAGTGGTTCGTCCCACGGTACTAGGCGAGTCTTCACATAAAATTCGGGCAAGGCCCAAAAATCATAGGAGGTGCATAATGAGCACATACGCAATCATTAAAACTGGCGGCAAACAAGTTAAAGTTGAAGTCGGTCAAGCTATCTACGTTGAAAAATTGAACGTTGAAGCAGGTCAAGAAGTTACTTTCGAAGAAGTAGTTCTTGTTGGTGGTGAGAAAACTGTTGTGGGTACTCCACTCGTAGCAGGCGCTACTGTTGTTGGTACTGTTGAAAAACAAGGTAAACAGAAAAAAGTTGTTACCTTCAAGTACAAACCTAAAAAAGGTAGCCACCGCAAACAAGGTCACCGTCAACCTTACACAAAAGTTGTTATCAACGCTATCAACGCTTAATCGCGTAGCTTGAAGCAATCATTACAGAAATTCGGAGGAATAACATATGTTAAACTTGAATCTTGCTAACTTGCAATTTATGGCCCACAAAAAAGGTGGAGGTTCAACGTCAAACGGTCGTGATTCACAAGCGAAACGCCTTGGTGCGAAAGCTGCTGACGGCCAAACTGTATCAGGTGGTTCAATCCTTTACCGCCAACGTGGTACTAAAATCTACCCAGGAGCTAACGTAGGTCGTGGTGGAGATGACACTCTTTACGCTAAAGTAGAAGGCGTTGTACGCTTCGAACGTAAAGGTCGCGATAAGAAACAAGTATCTGTTTACCCAATCGCAAAATAAGTCTGAAAATGGCTTAACAATAGGCTTTCCGAGATTTCGGAAGGCCTGTTTTTTTGTTTTGATACCCACCGTGATACCCATATTTCAAAAACCAATGTAGGAAGCAAACTTGTCAGCTACCTCATTCTTGGCTTTTTGAGTGACATGGGCATAGATATCCATGGTGGTTTGGATGTTTTCGTGTCCAAGTCTTTCTTGAACTTCTTTGATAGTAGCACCAGCTTCAAAGAGTAGGGAGCAGTGGGTGTGGCGGAAACCGTGAGGTGTGATGCGTTTGAAGTCTGGGTGTTTCCTCCAAACACGATTGAGCATGTTATTGACATGGACGATACTTTTTGGATCGCCGTCCTCGTTCTTGAAGAGCAGACCTTTTGTGCTGTATTTTTTCCACGCTTTTAAAATTTCTACAGTTTGAGGGTCCAGAGAGATTGTTCTGGTACTCTTTTTTGTTTTAGGGGTCTGGAATATCGTTTTGTTATTTTCGCCCTTAGCGAGCGTTTTATTGACTTTTAATTGTGCAACTTTTAAGTCTATGTCTGACCAACTTAATGCACCGACTTCGTTTTTTCTCATTCCAGTGAAGGCTAGCAGGCGAAAGAATGTCAACATCTCTGGGTCTTCCATCTTTTCTACAATCGAAAAGAACTCTCTTAGCTCATCTTTATTGTAGAATTGCTCCAGTTCATCCCTATCCTTTTTTTGCCGTTTTGGTTTTAGTGTTTTTCTCATCGGATTGCTTTCGATTAGCTCCATCGAGATAGCATAATCAAAGATTTGGTTTGCGATGCTGATGATTCCGGAAAATCGTTTGTATTCATCAGCCCATTTATTGACTTGAGATTGACACATTGTGAGAGTAATCTTATTAACGACTTTATCTCCAAAGGTAGGAAGGATGAGCCTGTCTGCCTTGTCTATCTGACTGACAAATGTGGACTCTTTGACAGTGTTCTTGTAATGTTCCTTCCAAACTTCATAGACTTGTCGGAAAGTGGTAGTGACATTCCTGGAACGGAAGGTCTTCTTTTCATATTCAGTCAGGCATTTTGCTTCAGCAAGCCTCGCTTCACGTTCTGTTTTAAATCCACGACGGAAGGTTTGAATTTTCTTCCCAGTCAATGGATCTAAACCATGGTATGCTTTGAAATAATAAGCAGTAGTATCACCTTTTTTGTATTGACCAATCATTGTCATTTACCTCATTTTCTGTTAAAATGGGTATAAGAAAACTGCCCATTTAATGGCGATTTCTTATACGGAATTCCCCTACACTCAAGGTTTCGCGACGGAGAGTGTGGGGATTTTTTTTGTTTTTTTGTAAAATAGCAAAAAAAGCAGCCATGAAAAACATGACTGCCGTATGGTATGGGACTAAATCCCGAATGTAAACTTTATGAGGCTTTACCTCTAATACAGTCATATTTTATACTTTTTTTGATTTTTGTAAAGTATTTTGGTTAGAAATACAAAGAGAGCCTGCTCAAAAGAACAGGCTCTGTGTCCGTAAAGGACAACGTCTTCTTAATGCTCGCAGAGGAGCTATGTGTTTTAATTATAAGCCTATTTTTTGTTAATGTCAAACGTTTTTTTGTTATTTTTTGAAATATTTTTGTTTAAGAGCTATATCTAATTTATCTAAAGTGTCGTCGGAAACTTTTATCCCTTTTAAAACACCGTATTTGTTTCTAGGATCGAAAATACGTAGTTTACTGATAGTTGTAATTTGTCCGATAAGGATAATGCTGCCAGTTTTCATTTTGTCGATTTCAGCCTTAATACGTTTTGCATAAGTCAGCTCATCTTGGAAAGAATTTAGTTCCTCTTGAGTTGCTTCGGACAGATTGATGGCACTGAGTTTATCTAGCAGTGTTTTTAATTTATTTTCTAATTTTGTATATACCTCTTTCCCGATATATAGCTGGTCGTTGCTTAGTTTGGAGATGTCAGTATGGGGTTTGACGGAAGTAAGTGGGGCAACTGTCAAAACTGGGTTTTTCAAATGGTTATCGGCATCTAGTACAATTGCATAATGTAGCCCACCTTCTTCACTTCCTACGTTGAAACCTAAATGGACTTTAATAATGTTTCCGCGTTTGTATTTCAACATTTTATTTGGCTGGAAATTTTCTTCTAATTCAAGATATTTAATCCAATCTTTAATCCAAAAGGAGATTTTATCAGCCTTTGCTTGTTCGTTTGTCCCAATTAAATTACTAAGGTAATTGTCAAGTTCAGCAAGAGTTTGGTTTTTATGATTTTGTGATTCCAATGTTGATAATTTTTTTGCCATATTTTTCCTTTCTATTTCTCTCTATAAATATCCACCACTTCACCGATGGTGCGTATGTCTTCGGTGAATTGGATGTCGTCATAGTCTGGGTTTAGTGACTGTAGATGGTCGCTTTTTAGTTTCTTGACGTAGTTTTCACCGTCTACTTGGAAAATTCCGATTTTGTTTAGATCTACCTGGTCCTTAAGTTTGATAAAGAGGAAGTCGCCGTTTTTGATTTTGGGTTCCATAGAGTGTCCGACGGCGATGGCGATGGTGTCGAAATCTTTCTGGTCTGGGATGTCGTCTGCGTAGAAGCTGACCATGGTGTCGTAGTCGTCTTCTTGCCAGTAGCCTGTACCTGCGGACACTTTGCCTGGTACGGGTAGGCTGATGCGTTTTCTAGCGTCGTAGAGGTCAATGACCTTGTCTGAGATGGTGGTAGCTCTTTCCTGCTCGTCTAGTTGCTCTGTTGCGTAGCTGAGGACGTTCTTTTGTCTGTCTTGGTGTAATTGTACCACCTTGTCCGAAATCTGCTCTACGAGGCTGTTAGGGGTTGCGGTGAGGGTGATAGGAGGAAAGAAGTCATCGATAGAAATTCTTAACACTTCTGATATTTTGAAAAGTGTATTTTTTTTAGGTGTTCGGATACCTTTTTCGTAATTAACTATTGTAGTATCTCCCATCCCGATACGTTCAGCCAATTCTTTTTGGGTCATGTTGCGAGATAAACGAAACTCTTTTATTTTCTGACCAACATAAATTGATAATTCTTTGTCGTTCACGAGATATTCCTCCTTTGTTTACCTAATTATACAACAAACCTCACAAAAAGAAAAGTTTTTTTGTGTTTTCGCAAAAAAAGTGTTGACACCTTTCAAAATGTGAGGTATACTATAGTCAAGGTTAAGGAATTAACCGAAATAAAAACAGGAGGAACGGCGAATGATGGACATACTAAAAAGCCTAACACCTGACGAACTCGGAACAGTTCTGATAGTGCTAGGCTTGGCAAGGCAAGCTCGTCTGTGGCATAAACAAGTACTCGACCACAAGATTGAGCAAGCTAAACTAAAAAAGTAAGAGCAAGGGGCGAAAGCCCCAACCTCTTATTTGAGTATACCACCATTCGCCAGAAAAAACAATGTTGTATTGGTTAGCAGGTTTATGGGTTTTGATGTTTCTTGGCAGGCACGCTCACAAGCGTTATCTGGATAAAAAGCTGGAGAAACTCAGAAAGGAAAAAGAGGGAAAGGAGTGAGGGTTATTGCAATTATTGTTGTATGAGGCTCGAAAACAAGCTGGCTACACTCAAAAAGACATCGCTGACAAGCTAGGGATTTCAGAAACAACTTACCGTCAGAAAGAACTTGGTCAAAATGATTTCAAATTGAGTGAATGCTACAAAATCGCTAAAATCTTGAACAAAGAGATTAGCGATTTATTTACAAATACAACCTCACAAAATGAAAGGTAACAAACACACCAGCTCTGCTATTTACAGAAAGGAGGAGGGGAGTTATGACACCAGAAGAAAAGTTTTTAGAGTTTGCTTCTGAGCATTCAGCGGATTATATCCAAGGATGGTTGGATGGCTTGAGTGGAGCAATAGAAGTGTTACGTTCTTTATCAAAAAAAGCAGAGTCAAGCGACTCTACTTCTTAGGCAAAGTTTTAGTTAATTCGTTCAGATAATTCAACTGTTGAATACCAACCATGGCTTTCCCTAGGTCAAGTTCGCCAGTGAAAAACTTGGTAGCAAGTTCCATTTGTTGGTTTTGTTGCGTTTCTTTTAATCGAAGTTCAGTTTCTTTCTCAAGTCGTTTAATTTCATTTGCTGATTGTAATTCGACTTCTTTAATTTTAGAATCCATTTGCTTTTTTGTTACAAAATATGTGGCAAGAGCTGGAACGCATGCAGTTAAGAACGATGTGGTAATTTGATTCCAATCCATAACCATCCTCCTTTCTATTAAGATTTTATGAATAAAAGATGTTGGGTTATTCATGAGAATATTATAGCACGGATTGCCAGATATAGTATTACAAATATTTTACATTACTATATCTGGTAGTTTACAAGGAGGATATTATGTGGGAAAAACTACAAAGAATATTGGTAGAACGAGGGCTGACAGTCGTTGACTTGGCAAAAATGGCAGGTATTCCAAAGACAAGCATATATAATGCCAAACATCACGATATTGGTTTCAAAAAAATGGAAAAAATCGCTGACGCTTTGGATGTCAGTCTAGATGAATTTAGAAAGGGGTGAGGGGATGAACAAACTTACCAGCTCTGCTATTTATGGAAAGGAAATAACATGTCAAAACAAAGATACGGTCGCCCAAGTACAGGGCAGAAAGGGAATAACCGTCCCACAGTGGTCATTAGTCGTGAGAACTACGACGAGGTTGATAACTTGTCGCTTGGTACAGGAATGAGCCGTAGTGCTATTATTGATTATTTTATCAGTGAAGGCTTGAAACGTGCTCGTATTGAAGAAGTTGTCATCAAGACTAAGCGCCTAGTTCTTGAGGACTAGAAAGGAGAATGACATGATTATCAAAAACTACACAAACAATGGAGAAAAGATTAGCTATACAGTTGAGTGCGAGGGTTTGACGCTAGATGTGGTGCATACTCGTGCTAGCCAGTGGAAGTGTGAGGTGACAGATGTTAACGACTTTCTGTGGCAGGTTTCAAATAGCAATGTTGCTGAGGCGGATATGGTGGAGCGTTTTGTAGATTTTCAGTCTGACCTGCTTCTAAATGGGGTGAGCTTTGAGTTTGACAATTAGAGAAGCTATTTTAGAAATATGTGGGGTCAAAGAGGTTTTTGAAGTTCCACAGACACTAATGACAAAGCTGTTCAGCCCTGAGCAGTCTGACCTACTCGCTCGCATTGCTGCCATCTATGGCGATAGGCAACTGGATCAGTTTCGCGACTTCTTTCAGGAAGAGGGGGCTGACCGTAAAAAGTTGAAACAGGACTACACGCCTGATGGTGTAGCGGAATTGCTGGCAAGGGTGTCCAGAAGTGGCAAGAGCCTAGCGGACATCTGTGCAGGGACTGGCAGTCTGACCATCCAATACCTCAACTATCATCCAGATGTGGAGTTCGTGAGGTGTGAGGAATTTTCTGCAAGGGTTATCCCGTTTCTGCTGATTAACTTAGCCATTCGCAAGATTGATGCTGAAATTATCCACGGCGATAGTCTGACAAGGGAATGTTTCAATGTCTATGCTATCCAGGACGGTGTTATCAGTCAGATAGATCATCCAAGCGACAGGAAGGTCGATGTGGTTATCTCAAACCCACCTTACTCGATGTCATGGACACCAATCAGTGATGAACGGTTCGACCTCTACGGGCTAGCACCAAAAACCAAGGCAGACTTTGCTTTTCTCTTGCATGGTTTTCATCAGCTCGAAGACGGCGGCAGTATGTCGCTCATTCTTCCGCATGGGGTTCTCTTCCGTGCAAACAGCGAGGGCACTATTCGTCAGCAGTTGCTGGAACATGGGGTAATTGATACTATTATCGGTCTAGCACCCAATCTGTTTCTGAATACAGGTATCCCAGTTGCGATTTTGCTCTTGAGAAAGGGGCGAAGTCAGAAAGATGTATTCTTTGTAGATGCCAAGGATGAATTTACCAAGGGCAAGGCGCAGAACAGTTTGGATGTGGAACATATCAAGAAGATTGCTGCGGTGGTGTCCTTAAGAATGACAACAGAGCGGTTTTCTTACCTAGCTGACTGGGAGAAGCTTGTCGAGAATGGGTTCAACTTGAATATTCCCCGCTATGTCGATACTTTCATCCCTGAAGAAGTCCAACCCTTAGGGGTCATCTTGAGGGAGTTGATAGAGATTGACAGGGAAATTGCTGAAACGGAGCGAGAGTTTGCGAGATTGTTTGGGCAACTGGTGGCGACAGATCCAACCGAGCAGGAAGAACTGGAAAACGACCAGCAGTTACTGTCTAAGTATGTGGACAAGCCTAGCCTTTCCGAGTTAATCCAAGAAGAAAGCGAGCAATTAACATTATGGTAATGAAATTAGTCAAAATTACAGAACTAGCAAACATAGAGCGGTCGAGTGGCAAGGTCTATCCTGCTGGCTGTACCTTGATACAAATTAGCGCGACGAGAGGGCAAGTACTTTACCACGCTGAAGAAAAGGAAATCCCAAGTCATTACGCTGTATTTTTGCCGAATGACAAGGTGTTGCCCAAGTATCTATATCATGCTATTTCTTGCCAAGCAGGACATTTCATCTATACAGTCCAGACGGGACTGAATATCCAGATGGATACCCTGAATGAGATGAAGCTGAAAATCCATACGGACTTGGAGAAACAGGCGGAAGTTGTAAGGTATCTGGATGTGATTGAGAAGATGGAAGCCAAAGAAGAGGCAACCATAGAATTATTAAAACAAGCAAAGCAGACACATCTGAGTGAGATGTTTGTGGGCTGAGTGTATAGCTCTGCTATTTTTGGAAAGGAGAAGGGGATGAAAATCGTATCGCAAAAATTTAATGGTATGAAATTTTAGAGGTGATAATTTGATAAAAACAAAAAGCCACTGCGGGAACAGTGGCTTACAAAAAATTACACTTAAATTATAACACAAAGGAGACAGAAGATGAACATCCTAAGTGAAGAATTTGAATCAGGAATCAGGATGGTGGTCAAGGATCAGTTCAAAGAATCCTTTACCGAGTTCCTGGAACGCGAATCTGATGGTAGAGGTTGGCTATCTATTAGTAAGGCGGCTTACCATGCTTGCGTGAGCGATAATACCATTCGGAAATGGCTAAAAGAAGGACTCAATCTATATCAGATTGATGGTACCAAGCGGATAAAAAAATCGGAACTAGATGAATACATAGAAAGTCATCTAGTGGTTTAGTTAGGAGTGTAGAATGACAGAATCTATTTTTACAGCCATTGGAGCAACTGCAGTATTTGCCATTCCGTGCGTAGTAGTTGCAGCGATTGATTACAGGAATGCGGAAAAGCGACGCAAGGAACGTGAAGCGGAATTACTTAGAGAGCAGCTGACAGCCCTGGCTTGTGAACGTGCAGTTGAAGCTGAACGTTTAGCCTGGAAGAACAGAGTTAGACAGTCACTTGCAAGCTGGGAACCAATCAAATACACAGATGACGCACCAGCTCGCACAGCTAGAAAGTGGGGCAGACATGCGAATTAACGAGGGTATCGGAAGAGAAAACCTTATCGACCAGATTGTTTATTTCACAGGAAAAGCAAGACAGTTTTATCAAGCCATGTCACCCTATGAGCTGGCTATGGAACTGAAGATAGCTAAATTACAGGCAGGGTTGTGAGATGAATAACCTGGTCAGATTAGAACTTATAACTCAATCGTACGACCGATTTCTTCGGACAGGCGACACTGAACATCTTGATGATGTAGAAAGGATCTTGGAATATGACGAACATGACAGCGATTGATAACACGCTTCGGCGAGGAATTGTTGAAGTTTAGGAGGAATGGTTACGGCTTATGCAACACCTTGTCAGGAATATCCATGAAAACTATACGCAGTTGAATAATCATTCTGCTCAAAACAGCGAACTTAGTTTACAAGCTAAAGGGTTATTATTTGTGTTGATGTCAAACAAAGACACATGGAAGCCTTACATCGATGAACTTTCTAAACGTTCAAAGAATGGGCGTGATGCTCATAGGACAGCTTATGATGAATTAAAAGATGCAGGATATATCCGTGTTTACAATAAAAGTCTCGGTAGAGGAAAAGGGATGCGACGAGAGCCGTTAGTTATGGATGTCCCAATCACGGACAGCTATTGGGAGTATTGGAAAGAAAAGGTAGATAATGAGTTATCCACAGACGGATCGTCAGAGTGATTTTACAACTTACTGACTTTACGTAGGTTGAATAGTTCGTAGGTTGAATAGTTCGTAGGTTGAATAGTTCGTAGGTTGAAGAATCCGACACTAATAATAACTAAATAATAATAATAACTAACTTTAATAATAATCTAGGGGCTATCGCCCACTAATGAACAATAAGAGGCTAAAGCCTCTAACTAACTTAAAAACAAACTAATCGTTATATATAAATAATATATAGGGAATTTCACAAGAGTTATCCACAGGAGGAAAATCATGAAACAAACAAACACATTTATCGTATTGCGAGATGAAAAAGGGAACTTCTTAGCTAGTTACAAAAACAATAAACACGTTTTAGCATATTCAGCAGATTGGACTAGCGATGTTGAAGATGCTTTGAAAATTCCAGAAGAATATTATTACGACAAGGACCATGAGAAGTACTTGGCGATGGCAATGCTGTTCGACGCTGAGCCAATCAAGGTGCAGGCAGAATATACCTTGACAACTTTGGACGGGCAAGAGCCAGCTGAACCAGTCAAAGATATTGAGGATGTCGAAGACTCATTCAAGAAGTTGCTTGATATTTTGGCTAAGGCCTAGTCAGCGATGAAATGGGAACTACGTGAAAATCTAGTCTGGCAACGTGCCACGGCAGGAGAGAAGGAAAAACTACTGGATACAGGTCTAGCTGATAAGGCAGGGTACATCCGCCTTGTTAGAGAGCTAGGCAGAAAGTATGTGGTCTAGGAGGTGCGACATGGAAGGCACTTACCCATGGTTTGATTATGACCGTGACTATCTACAACCTGAGGAACCAAGACAGGTACATGATCCTGATGAATGGGTGTTCAGAGGCGGTCAATGGATTTATGTAGGGGATGCATAATGACAGAGGAATTACTAGATACAATCCGACGGCTGAGGTGTGACTATTTCCACCTAGGCCGAGAGCTGGGCGAGATTATCAATGAGCAACAGGACTTGATACTTGCCCTGAAACGAGAAAATAAACGCTTAAAGCGTGAGAAATGGAATTTGGAAAAGACGAAAAGGAGAAAGAAATGAGTAATCTTGCAGTTATTCAAAAAGATATTACAGATGCTGTGAATGCAAAAGTATCGCAGATGCAGAACGAAGGCTTGGTAGTAGCACCAAACTACGCACCGGCAAATGCCTTGAAGTCAGCATTCTTTGCTATGACCAACAGCCCAAGCGGGAACTTGCTTGAAAAGTGTTCGAAAGAAAGTATTGCCAATGCCTTGCTTGATATGGTTGTTCAAGGGCTAAGCCCAGCAAAGACCCAGTGCTACTTCATCCCATACGGGAATACATTGAAAATGACACGGTCCTACTTTGGAACTATGAAGGTTGTCAAACAACTGTCCAACGTGAAAGATATTTGGGCAGAGGTGGTCTTTGAAGGGGATGTGCTTAAAATTCGAAATGACAATGGGCGCAAGGTTCTCGAAAGCCACGAGACAGATTGGACCAACCAAGATAACGCAATTATCGGTGCTTACTGCATCATTGAAAAAGTGGACGGTGAGCGAATTCTGACAGTCATGACCAAGAAAGAGATTGATCGCAGCTGGCAACAGTCGAAAAATAAATCTGTCCAAAATGCCTTCCCTCAAGAAATGGCAAAGCGTACTGTTATCAATCGTGCAGCCAAGCAATTCTTCAACACATCGGACGATAGTGACATCTTGATTGAAGCTGTTAATCGGACAACTGAAAATGAATTTGATGACAATCGCCAAATCAAAGAAGCAGAGCCAGTTCAATCAGCTGGGCAGGATATCTTGGATAAAATGACCGGAAAGACTGTCGCTGAAGAACCTGCAGAAGATGCAACTATTTCCGAAGTGGAAACTGTTGAAGACGCAGGAGTGGATATTTCCAAAATGGAAACAACCGAGCAGGTTATTGATGCCGAAACCGGCGAAATCTTAGATGAGGAGGAACCGTTCTAATGTCTGAAGAACTATCTCTATTTGACAATCTGGAAAGTATGGCGCCTACTCCAGCAGTGACCGAACTAGACTTTGATTTTGAATTTACGCCAGCTGAAATCACTATCGTGGGCAAGGAGCTACTGGAGCAAGCCTTAGCTGCCTATGCTAAAAAATATGAAAATTATGCTGTTACTGCCGAAACATTCGAAGACGATGCCAAGGTTCGAGCCGAATTGAATAACCTGCAGAAAAAGGTCAAGTCAGCTGTTAAAGATAAATTGGCAGATTACAACAAGCCCATCGACGAAGTTAAGGCTTGGGTGGACGGCTTGTTGGAACCTATTGTCAAAATCGGCAAGTCGATTGACGAAGGTGTGAAGGTGTTTGAAGAACAGGAACGACTTAAACGCGCCAAAACCATTGAGGAGCTATTCCAGAAAGTTATTGTAAGCACAGGAAAAGACGTAGACATCCGTTTGTTCAGCAAGTATTTTGATGAATTTTCGAAAAAAACATGCTTCATGGCTGACAATGTTCGTCCCAATAAAGCCACTGTCAATATGGTCACTAGTCTGGTAGAGGAAGAAGTGGCCAAGAAGGAAGAATATGAGTCAGCACTAATCAAAATTACTGAAGCAGCTGCCAAAGCAGACTTTGGTCCAGCTCCTTACGTACGTAATTTTGAACAAGGAGCAAGCTTGGCTGATATCTTACAGGCAATTGCTGATGATAAAGCCTTAGCAGATAAGACCCGTGAGGAGGCTAAGCGCAAGCAACAACTGGCAAAACGGATTGAAGAGATGACTGCTATCGCAGAAAGCAAGGGACTAGATCCGAAAAAGTATGCTGATATGCTCGAATCAGGGGTGTCTGCACTAGCCGTCCACGAAGAACTTGTCAATGACGCAAGAAAATGGCAAGAAGAGCAGGACCGAATGGAACAGGAATTCCTAGCTCGACATGGAGCCGTTTGCGGAAATGCTCAAAATCGCCCGAATTCTGACGAAATTCAACGAGAAAATATGTCTGAGGGTAAATATACCTCTGAACAGAAAAACGCGTCAGAGGACAAAATAAAGCTGAATAAGAAGGTGGTCAAATGGCAAGGTGATTTCAGAATTACTTTCCCAGACGGAGAGACCGCTAAGTTATTCGGTGGTAGGGGTGGTTTGTATGAACAGCATGGGATAGTTGTTGAGAAATTAGGAGAATGGACAAAAATCAATGGCTAAACTAACTGAAGAAAATTACTACCAAGACCGTCAATGGCTGTCAAATTCTCGCTTTAAGGCTTATATGGACTGTGAAGCGAAAGCCAAAGCTATTGACGACAAGGAGTGGACAGACAAGCGAGATGATACAGCTTTACTTGTCGGTAACTATGTGCATAGTTATTTCGAGAGCGAAGAGGCTCACGCCAAATTTGTTGACGCCAACAAAACTAGGATGATTTCCAGCCGTGGCGCGACCAAGGGCGAACTGAAGAAAGAGTTCCAAGTCGCCCAGAACATGATAGATGTTCTGAAAGATGACAAAGATTTCTTGCCTCTCTATCACGGCAACCCAGGCGACGATGTCCGCAAGGAGATGATTTTAGAAGGCGAAATCTTCGGTATCAAGGTCAAGGGTAAGGTGGATAGTATCAACTTGACTGAAGGGTATTTTGTAGACCTGAAAACAATGAAGACTATCCGTGGTCTTGAATGGTCTGACGTGGAACGAAAGAAAATGCCTGGAGCTGCCGCTAACATTTTAGATTTCCGCTACGATGTCCAGCTGGGGCTGTATCAGGAATTGTTGCAACAAATGGGCTATCCAAATTTCGTTCCGTTCGTTGTAGCTGTCAGCAAGGAAGATGTGCCTGACAAAGCAGTTGTCACCCTTTCGCAATACCGTTTAGACGAAGGACTGCAATTCTTTGAAAATAACGTCGAACGTGTTGCCGGTATTATTGCAGGCGAAATCAAGCCGAAAGGTTGCGGAAATTGTGATTATTGTCGAAGCAAGCGAACCTTGGACCGTGTAATCAATTTGGATGATTTGATTGCTGGGATATTTTAAAAAAATGTATTTTAACAAGCCGGGTATCCTTGTAAAACTGCGAACTAGAAAGCGTGTCAATTGTAAACAATCAGTTGACAGTTGGACGATAGCGACTGCCCGTATTTAGCCAAACTCACACAAAGACAGTCGCTAATTTTTGAGAATATGGTGGCTCATGAAAAAGAGTACGCTCTCTACAAAGGCGACAAGTTACTGGCAATTGGCACAGCGAAAGAATTAGCTGAACAATTCGGCGTGAAGGTGTCGACGATACATTTTTACAAGTCGCCGACCTACATCAAGCGAACCAATGAGAAGAAAGCGAGGAGGTTGGTTGAGGTTTGAATAGATTAAAAATTTTACGCAAAGAAAAAGGCTTGTCCCAACAAGCTCTAGCGAAAGAAATTGGTGTTTCATACAGAACACTCCAAAATTGGGAAAACGGCGTCAATACTATCAAACCAGACAAAGCCCAGGCACTTGCTGACCATTTTGAAGTGTCTATCGGGTATCTGTTGGGGTGTGAGGCCAGCACTAAGACTGACAGCTTATCGGATAGGATATTTAATTTCCAATTGGAAATCATGAAGAATATCAGAAAAATGGAATATAAAGATGTGGTCGTGTTAGAACAAATAACCCGCGACTTAAATCGTGAAGCGATTATCGAGCAGTCAAGACGTTATCATGTAACCACTTTATTCGCTAAGTCTTCGAAGGTGAAAAATGAAATTTGAGTTTATATTATCCAACACTAAACGCAGAAAAGAGATGCTGAATGCTAATGACAGAATGAACTGGGCACAGAAGGCTAAAATTACCGCCTATCTTCGCCATATAGCGTTTTTAAAACTCTCCGAGGGTAAATATACCACCTACACAAAAAAACGCCCCTGTGGGCTTCTGGTGACGATATACGCACCGACTAAAAGACGGATGGATCCACCGAACTTTTATCCGACTGTGAAGGCTCTAGTCGATGGTATGACAGACGCAGGGCTTTGGACGGATGATAGTCACGAGGTGATTAAGTATATGACATTCGAATATGGTGGTCTGAGCGGATTGAAAGATAAATACAGAGTTGAAATTGAAGTGGAGGAAATTGAATGAAAGAAACATTTAAATTCACAGTAAGTTTAAATCTAGTGGTACTTGCTGTTATGACGATACTCTACATGGTTTTCCAACTGGGCTATAAAATTGCTCAACACGAACAACAACCCGTCATTATCTACCAAGCTGACAACGCTGGTGCTGAGATGACTGGCAAGGTCACGGCTAAGGATGTGATTGACGGTCATTACTATGTCGAGGTTAGCCCTTATGGAAAATTCCTCGTGACGAAGGAGCAGTACGAAGAAATTGAAATCGGGCAGGAGATGCCTGAGTATTTGAAAGGGAGGAAACAATGAAATTCCTTGACCTATTTGCTGGCATCGGTGGTTTCCGTCTTGGCATGGAACGTGCAGGGCACGAATGTGTCGGTTTTTGTGAGATAGACCAATTTGCCAGAAAAAGTTACAAAGCGATACATGATACGGAAGGAGAATTTGAATTTCATGACATTACAAGAGTCACAGATGAGTCTGTTCGAGGAATCGGACGTGTGGACATTATCTGTGGAGGATTTCCGTGCCAGGCTTTCAGCATTGCTGGAAAGCGAGCGGGATTTGAGGATACTAGAGGGACTTTATTCTTTGAGATTGCTAGGTTCGCATCTATTCTCAGACCTAAATATCTATTCCTTGAGAACGTCACAGGACTCCTCAACCACGACAACGGAAATACATTCGAGACCATCATCAGAACGTTGGATGAATTGGGGTATGATGCGGAATGGCAAGTGTTCAACAGCAAGAATTTTGGCGTCCCCCAAAACAGAGAGCGGGTGTTTATTATCGGACATCTTAGAGGAGCAGGTGGACGAGCGATATTTCCTTTCGGAGGAGATAGCAAGGAAGCTGGCAACTTACAAGGACAATCAACAAATACCATTACCGCCAGGTACGGAGAAGCACAAGGGAGCGGGTCGTACATTATTGAGGGTCAACAGCCGAAAATCATCCAACGAGGCCACGGATACAATCAGGGTTGCGAGCATGATATCACCCCGACATTGACCAGCAACAGCTGGCAGGAGAATAATCATGTTAAGGTTTATGATTTTTACAACCGAAAAACCAAAGACGAGGTTGGCACACTCACTGCCAGTGGCCATCAGGGGAATACCAAAGCAGGGACATTCGGCATATTAGATGGTATCCGCATCCGCAAATTGACACCTCGTGAGTGTTGGAGGTTGCAAGGCTTCCCAGATTGGGCCTTTGATAAAGCCCAGGCGGTAAATAGTAATAGCCAACTATATAAACAGGCTGGCAACTCGGTCACGGTAAATGTGGTTGAGGCGATAGCAAAACGATTGGAGTAAACAGATGAATAACACAATTGAAAACGTAAAGATAACCAAAACTTTCTTGGGCAGAGAAGACCATGGAATTTTAACTTGTTATCTGACTGTTGAGGGATATGGATTTGGAGTATCTATTGGAGGATACTGCCTAGATAAATACGACGAACACAAGAAAAAACGAGTAGCTTTTCACAAGAGCTTTGAGCTGATAGACCGTATCTTGGAGGTTGCCGGTGCAAATAGCTGGGAAGAACTGCAAGGGAAGTATATACGTGTTAAGAGTAACGGTTTTGGAGGTAGAGTAACGAAGATTGGAAATCTTATTAAAGATGATTGGTTGGACTTTGATACCTTTTTCAAGGAGTAAACAGATGAATAAACAGGAAGCGATAGAGATTATTGAGCAATCAAAAATAAAAATAGCTAACAGAGAGAGGGTAATATTTAAAGCAGGCGAAATTATAGGAGGATGTGTCCAGGTCGATTATGTACCACTTGAAGTTGTTGTGAACACGATTGACCAAATCCACGAACCGCAGAAGGTTGTGGTGCCGAAGTTTATTGCAGATAAAATCGAATATTGCAAAACCGCAGAAGGATATGGATTGTTCCATGCGATGGACTA
Source organism: Streptococcus suis (assembly GCF_002960625.1). Lineage (GTDB taxonomy): Bacteria > Bacillota > Bacilli > Lactobacillales > Streptococcaceae > Streptococcus > Streptococcus suis_T. The sequence goes on along the minus strand of NZ_POJH01000055.1, from coordinate 66,500 downwards.
CTGTTATCAATACAAGGATTCTGCTGATTGGCTTGAGTGCAACCAAGAAACCTTCGCTCAAGCCTGGCTCTTCGGCTACCAGGTCGAGCAGGAGCAGTTGTACACAGTGGAGATACCGAATCCGAATGCAACGCATGATGATGTGTATATTTTAGGGAGAAATCTATCAGGAAGTGTTTCTATTTGGCGTGGCATAGGTGACATTCGGGATTATGATAGCAATTTTAAGCTCACCGAGTCCGAAATCAAACAGGATTTTGAGTGGGCTTGGGATGCTGGGTTTGCGACAGAGGTGGAGTGATGTTTGAGTTGTATTTCCGAATAAATGACAACGAGCCAGAACTACAAGGCACATTTGACACGGAAGTAGAAGCTGAAAAGTACATGCAACGTTTGATTGATACCAGGTCACGAATCAAAAGTTGGTATATTCGGAAGATACAGCGTGATGGCTATTGGTTGTACGATTATGGCGCACATAATGCGTTTTATACGATTAAGGAGGTGTTAAATGACGACCAACGTTGTCCAATTCATACCGAAACATGATATATGCCATGAATGCTACAAGAGAAGAGCAACAAAGTTGTGTGATTTTATAATTGGTCAGACAGAAATAACATTCTATCGAAGTTTCAGTTTATTTAAAAATCAGCAACCAAGGTTTCTTACCTGTGACAAGCCACTCTGTGATAATTGTTCTAACAGATTTCACGGTATGGATTTATGTAAAAATCACAACAAAAAAATGACAGGAGGCAGAAAATGATACCGAAGTTTAGATTTTTTGGAAAAGTTAATGATGGGACTACACACATGGTTCTGGCTGAGAGCATAGATTTTAAAAACGGATTTATTTACTATAACTATCATGATTATACGGTAGAAGGGGGCGACCATGTATATGGAGATGTGATTGGTTTTGAGGATTGCGTCCTCATGCAATCCACAGGGCTGTTTGATATCAACGGCAAAGAGATTTTCGAAGGGGATATTGTTAGAATGCACTCAGGAGAGCTTTTACCAGTAAAGCTACACCACGGCATGTTCGAACCTGTTTGTTATTACATCAGCAATGTCTTTGAAAGGGTTGGGAATGTTTTTGAAAATCCCGAGTTGTTAGAACATCCAGATTTTAGGGAGGTACTAAATGACTAACGAAAAACTAGGTGTGCTACTGGTCGATGTGCCAGAGGTGATGTATTTTGACTATAATTACATAATGGGCGTAGAGGAAGATGGCGAAATTAAATTTACTGTCAATGAAACGGACATTTTAGAGGAAGTGGTAAAAGTGGCTTGGAAATGCACCCAAGAAGAAGCGCAGAAATACCCACAGTTAAAGTGGGTAGCGTTGGAGGAATTAACCTAATCTAAGGCTCACCGACTGTCGCAGGTCGGTTGGTCATTCTGCCAAAAAAATAAATTAAAAAGGAGGACTCCTTTGTAGATCGAATTCACATTATTGGACCAATGGCAGTACGGTCAGCCACAAATAAAATAAAAAGAAAGTAATTGCAAATGGTATCATAGTCCAACTCCCTATTGTGGTACGGGTGGGGGACGAATATTATAAAATTGGAGGAATAAAACAATGTATGAAAATGAATTTCAAGTAACAAAGCGTCAGGTAGCAGCAGGCGCTACAATTATTGGACTTATTATTTTTGCAGTATTTTTTAGATTGACCGCAGTTGTCAAGATTCCAGCAAATACCGTAGGTGTGAAAGTCTCTGCTTTCAATGGAGTTCAAGAAAAAACTTTACAGATGGGCTACCATCTTAAAGTACCATTTGCTGATAAGGTGTATAAGTTGCCGACATCCGTTCAGACAAAGACCATGGAAGCTATCACGACACAGACAAAAGATGGTCAGTGGTTGAATACCAATATTGACGTCAAGTACAAGGTCAACAAGGCAGAAGCTATGACTGTGTTTACTAACTACACAGACCTAGAAAATGTGAGTAATAGCGTTGTCGCTCCAGCTGTGCAACGGGCCATTGAATCCGTGACTGGCGAGTATGATATTTACGAAGTACTAGGCTCTAAGCGTACAGAAGTTTATGGCAAGATTGACCAGAAACTAAAAGAGCGGTTCGCAGCTGATAACTTGGAGTTTGTGTCTTTCACTATCACTGACCAAGATGCAGGCGATGAAATCGAGAAAGCTATCAAAGATGAATCTGTTAAGCAGAAACAAGTAGATTCAGCTAAGCAGGATCAAGAGAAAGTTAAAATAGAAGCAGAAACTAAGAAAATCCAAGCTCAAGCTGATGCCGATGCTGAGGTTATCAAGGCTCAAGGTCAAGCAAAAGCTAATGCTGAATTGAATAACTCTATTTCGGATAATTTGATTCGAATGAAAGAAGCTGAGGCTCGTTTGGAGCATGGCTGGGTTGAAGTTATCACACAAGGGGATGTGATTACAAATCAAGAGTAACAAAAAAAGCCAAGGCACTCTCTGCCCTGGCTGTGGTATATCGCTATCAATATTATACCACAAAGGAGACGAGAGTGAACAAAGCTAAAGAGTTACTTGATGAGTTACAAAACCTAGATTTAGACATTCAAAGCCGGATAGATGAAATCAATGAGCTTGAGGCAGGTTTGCTCTCAAGTCCAAAATGGAAGATTGATAAGGTTCAGGGTGGTCAAGCTAGGAAAGTTGATGATGTCTATTCCCAACTTGTAATCATGAAAGAAGCTATTGAACAAGATACCAATGAAGTTATTAACAGGAAACTTGAATTAGGTAGATTGATTAACAAGCTGAAAGACCCAAAACACAGAACGGTTCTGCGGATGACGTATATCAGTAAGAAGCATATCATTGATATTTGCGATGCTTTAGACGGTATTAGTCCGCAGACATACTACCGTTTAAGAAAATCTGCAATTTTTGAGCTAGATATGATGTTATGTGAGAATAATTGAGAATAGTTGGACGAGCATGATTTTTGAAATCTGTTAGAATGGTAGTATCAAGAATTAAGGGGTAAGGCAGTAAGCCTTGCCTGTTATGGAGAGTTACTCAAGAGGCTGAAGAGGGCAGGTTGCTACCTTGCTAGGCCGAATTTTCGGTGCATGGGTTCGAATCCCATACTCTCCTTTGAGTAGTTGTGTCCCAGAACGGGGTAAGCCTTTAGGGTGAGTATTCATAGATTACTCAAGAACTTTCAGAATAGTCCCCATCGGGACTAGGCCCTGCATGGTTGCACAGCTACTTATATCCTAGGTAAGTTATAAGCTGGGTGGTTTGATTCCGCTAGGGGTCTTTCTCCTATATTTTTCCCACACAATGAAGTGTGGGTTTTTATTTTATTGAAGAACGGAGGTGATGGACATGGGATGACCGAAAAACAGAAGATTTTTGCTGATGAGTACATTATAAGTTTGAACGCTACAAGGGCCTATAAAAAAGCTTATCCGAATGTTAAGAAGGATGCAGTTGCTCAAGCAAATGGTAGTAGATTGCTATCAAATGCTATGGTCAAAGCCTATATAGACGAACAGCTGGAAAAGTTGCAGTCTGAACGGGTTGCAGATCAGCAGGAAGTCCTAGAGTTCCTCACTTCCGTTATGCGAGGAGAGAGGACAGAACAGACCCTGTGTAGCATAGGTGAGCTTGGTCAGCAGATCATAGATATTGATGTCGGAGCTAAGGATAGAATTAAGGCCGCTGAGCTTTTAGGGAAACGGCATAGGCTTTGGACGGATAAAATCGAAGCAGAAGTAAGTGGAACGGTGGTGTTTGCGAATGAATCAGACATCCCAGATTAAAGTCAATCTGCCAGACATAGTCGGTAAGGGTTATGGTCAGTTTTGGCGGTCTAGGAATTTTTACAGAATCGTCAAAGGTAGCCGCGGGAGTAAGAAGTCGAAAACAACCGCTTTGAACTTCGTCACACGGTTGCTGAAACACTCATGGGCAAATTTGCTTGTCGTTCGTCGCTACTCGAATACCAACAAGCAATCAACTTATACAGACTTCAAATGGGCTTGTAATCAACTTAAAGTTAGCCACTTGTTCAAATTCAACGAAAGCTTGCCGGAAATTACGCTGAAAAAAACAGGTCAGAAAATTCTCTTCCGAGGCTTGGATGATGAATTAAAAATAACGTCAATTACTGTCGATGTCGGGATACTCTGTTGGGCGTGGTTTGAAGAAGCTTATCAAATTGAAAATGAAGATAAATTCTCGACTGTAGTGGAATCGATTCGGGGGACCTTGGACGTGCCTGATTTTTACAAACAAATCACGGTCACGTTTAACCCATGGAATGAGCGTCACTGGCTCAAACGGGTCTTTTTTGACCCTGAAACACGGCGAGTCGATACGCTAGCATTGACTACAACTTTCCGTGTCAATGAATGGCTGGATGAGGTCGATATTAAGCGATACGAGGACCTCTATGTCACCAATTCGCGACGGGCCCGCATTGTCTGCGATGGCGAGTGGGGAGTAGCTGAGGGGCTAGTCTATGAAAATGTTCAGGTTGCTGATTTTGACAAAGAAGAGCTACTGCAATCTGGGAACTATAAGCTATGCGTTGGTCTTGACTTTGGATTTACTCACGACCCGACAGCCTTGGTTGCGTATCTCATAGATGACCGAAACAAGAACATCTATGTTTTCGATGAGCATTACCAAGTAGGTCTATTTACCAAGGACATCGCAAAGATGATATCAGATAAAGGCTATGCCAGTAGTCAAATCATCGCAGATTGTGCGGAAGCTCGATTAATTGAAGAGCTGAAATCAGAATACGGTATCCGCAGGATTAAGGCGAGCCGTAAAGGCAAAGACAGTATTATGGCAGGTGTGTCCAAATTACAAGGATACAAGATTACAGTGCATCCAAATTGCACGCACATCATGGATGAATTTTACTCTTACTGCTACCAACAGGACAAGGAAGGGAAATGGCTGAATAAGCCAGAGGACAAGAACAATCACCTTATGGACGCATTAAGATACGGCTTGCAATGTGCGGAGAGTACAGGCTGGCTCGTTTAGGAGGAGAAATGTTACAAACAGACAATATATCGGCATTGACTGCCGAAATTAAAAGACTAGTCACGGATGACCGCGGAAGTAAGCTCAAGCGTGAGATGCAGACGGGCATTGATTATTACGAGGGCAAGCACGATATCGCAAATTATCGGCTTTTTTATTTTAATAACGAGGGTGAGCTCGTTGAAGAGAAAAACCGAAGTAATACCCGGATTGCGCATCAGTATTTTACAGAGCTAGTTGACCAAAAGGTGCAGTACCTACTGTCTAATCCCATTGAAGTTACGACCGAGCAGACAGGGCTCCAGGAATACCTGGACGAATATATCAACGAGGACTTCCAGTTGATGCTGCAGGAATTGGTTGAGGGGGCAAGCCAGAAGGCGTATGAGTATGTCTTTTGGAGGAAGGACGCAGATGGTTACTTACGCTTTAAGACTGCTGATGCTCTTAAAATCATCCCAATCTATGATGAGTTTTACAACATCGACCAGATTATCTATTACTATGATGACCAAATAGTGAAGAACAACAAGCAGAAGACCGTGACCAAAATCCAGTTATGGACCAAGGAAGAGGTCTTTTATTTTATTCAAGAAGACAGCCAAGCAGTCAAGTTAGATGCGTCAGTTGAGTTTAATCCTAAACCTCACATGCTAGCTCAAAAGGGAGATGACAAGTTTGGCGAAGGTTATGGTAGAGTGCCGTATATTTGCTTATACAATAATCGCAGTAAGACCAATGACCTGCGACCAATTAAAGATATCATTGACGACTACGACATGATGGCTTGTGCCTTATCTAATAATCTGATTGACTTTGACCATCCTATTTACGCTGTTCGCGGTTACGAAGGAGACAATCTGTCATCATTGGTCACAAACTTAAAGACCAAGAAAACAGTTGGAGTTGGCGAAAACGGAGGCATTGATGTCATCACTACCAACATCCCGGTTGAGGCCCGTAAAGCTAAGCTTGAGATTGACAAGGAAGCTATCTACAAGTTTGGTATGGGCTTTGACAGCTCGCAGACGGGCGATGGCAATATCACTAACGTGGTCATCAAATCACGGTATAGCCTGCTAGACCTGAAGTGCAATAAGATTGAGGTCCGCTTGCGTGCGGTCATCAAGGAAATGTTGCAGTTAATCGTGGAGAACATCAACGAACTGCACGGTAAGGCTTATGATGTCAGCGACCTTGAAGTCACAATTACTAGGGATGTCATGGCCAATGAGACGGACAACGCATCGATTGCTAAGACTGAGGCTGAGACCAACCAAGTCTTGATTAACAACATCATGACCGCAGCACCTCGGCTTGACGATCGCACGGTTTTGGAATTGCTGGCTGGCATCTTGGAAGTCGACCCGGACGAAGTTGAGAAGGCTCTTGAAGAGCAGGGGTACCAATCTGATTTTAATCAAGTGACGGAGGTGATAGATGACGGAGCTGAACAAGTTCCAGCAGGAAATAGAGAGCCTGCTGCAGAAAGCGGACAAGGCGACGGACAGACGGCTCTATGATCTCTATATTGACACGATTAAGGACTTGAAAAAGTCTTTGTTGGTCGATTATCAGCGACTAGATACCCTAACGTCTTCACAGAGACTAAAATTGAGCCAAATGAGTGCACTTTTGGAACAATTAGACCAATCAGCCGACAAGTTGAGGAAAGGGCTTAGAAGCGAAATTACGGGGCATCTAATTGACACTGGGAAAATTGCCTATAACGAACTATTCTATGAGTTTGAGAGTGGTCATGGTGGAATTAACTTTGCCATGCTCAAGGAAGAAGAGCTGAAAACCATCATTGAGACGCCTGTTGCGAACTTTAAGCTATCTGAACGCTTGAATGACGGTGTTGTCGAACGGCTGAAAAACAATATCAAGGACGACCTAAACCGCATCTTTCTGCACGGTGCAAGCTACGCCCAGGCATCTGCCAGATTGGCAGAACAGGGGTATAGCTCGTATCGTCGTGCCATGATGATAACTCGGACAGAAGCTGGTCGAGTGCAGGCAGTGGCTAGGGAAAAAGCCCAGGCAGAAGCCAAAGAGCTCGGCATCGAGTTTGACAAGGTCTGGGTAGCCACTCTCGACGGACGTACCAGGCACAACCACGCAGAATTGGACGGCTCCAAGGCTGACATTGACGGCTATTTTGAGATTAACGGTCTTCGGACCAAACAACCGCATATGTTTGGTTTTGCCAGCGAGGATGTCAACTGCCGATGTCGGACTATATCACGGCTTAAGGACGATGATACTCCACTTTTAAGGAGAGATAATGAGACTGGCGAGATTGTCGGGTATCGGAATTATCGAGAGTGGGAGAAAGCTATTGACCGACGCCAATTTACAGTTGGTACTGACACTGATTACTTAAAATCAGATAAGTTAGTTAGCCCTCAGAAAGGGAAATCAGAACTTATCCACGGCGATGAGGTAGCATTCCGAGGGCGAAAAGTGCTTAATTCGAAACATGACCTATATGTATCTGACAGTTTAGGGTCTGCCCGCAAGTCTTACTCGTACTACGAACGTCAAATTGACGATGTCATGAGTCGGTTAACGGTCCCAGAAGGTAGTCCATCCCCCAGATTTGTACTTTATGACAGTGCCAAGGATATCGGCAAGAAGAATAATTTTGGAGCATATGATCCGAAGACCAACACAGTCTTTCTGAATGCAACGAAATTCAATGAAAAAGCTATCGTGAAGAAGTTACAGGCTACCAACCAGAAATGGCTCAATGATGGGAATATTGGAAAATTCTTTGCAGTTGATAATGATCCTAGAGGACCTTTGGTCCATGAATTAGGGCATTATAAACACTATATGCACATTGAACATCACGCAAAAGCGAATGGTATTACTTACGCAGAATCAAAACGTAGATTCAACGAGAAATTACTTGAGTTTATTGATGAGAAGGGTTACAATATTGGTACAGATATTAGTGGGTATGCATATGAACATTTAGATGGACACATTGACAACCTAACTTCAACAAATGAAGTTATTTCGGAGTCCAATACGCTAGATTTGCTAAGCAACAACAGTAAAGGTAATTCAATTATTAAATTTTTAGAGAAGGAGGACTGGTAGCATGGAAATGGTAATTACTGAAGGGACCAGGATGAGACGACAGATTGAACCATGGTTCGAAAAAAAGAACCGTTACACTAATCCAAGATTGAGACCAGATACTCCGCAGGAAATCGTTGACCTTTACGAAGAATACAAAGTGTGGCGTGAAGAATACAATCGAACTCGCTCAACATTCGGAGATTACTAAGCACCTAGAAAAGTCTAAGTGCTTTTTTGTTGCAAAAAAATAGAAAGGAGGTCGCTATGAGTAACAAGCGTATCAAGAAGAAATGGTCGCGGATTGAGAGATTAGAAAACAAAGTCGCTCAATTGACAGCGGAAAATATTTTGCTAACCGATGCACTACGAAATCATGCGGATAATATCAGAGATTTGGACGCCATCGTTAAACGCAATGCCCAGGCTACAAACTCAAGATTTGACAAAATCGAAAAGCAAGTGGTTAATGGTAATGCTAAGAAACCGTTTTGGAAACGGTCTTGACTGGTAGGAAAGACTACTCGAAATTACTCTAAAATACTCAAAACTGGTCGAAACTGACAGTTTTCTTTGTGTCCTGTCGCATGACGGAAAACTAGGCAGGCCATGTCTGCGTGGCATATCGTAGACACTCCCTGCTGGGAGAGCCAGCATAAAAAATCTATGGAGGTAACCAATAATGGATTGGTTGAAAGAACTTATTGAGAAACATACTGCAGAGGGTAAAACAGACATTGATGCGGTCATGAACGCAGTCAAAGAAGAATTTCCAAAGCACGCTGTCCCGAAAGATGTCTACAACGAGCAGGCTGAAAAGCTCAAAACAGCTAACAGCACGCTTGACACCTTAAAAAAATCAAACAAGGACAACGAAGAACTGCAGAATGAACTCAAAACGTACAAAGAGAAGGTATCTCAACTGGAAGCTGACGCGAAAGAAACAGCCAAGAAGCAGACAATTAAGGATGCTCTGGCCAATGCTAAGGCGACCGATGTGGATTATCTCATGTACAAGCTTGGTGACGTGGAATTAGCAGAAGATGGTAGCATCAAGGACCTTGATAGTAAAATCAAGGACTTGCAGACCAACCACCCAACATTCTTCCAGTCTCCAGATCCAGAACAAGCCAATCACGGCTTTAAGTTTTTAGGTGGGGCGAATTTGCCGGAAGGTAAACGTAGCACAATCTATACACAAGAAGATATTGCGAAAATGACCCCGGAACAAATCAACTCGAACTGGGACGCAATTAAATCATCGTTAGAAAACGGAGGAACTAACTAATGGCAATTGGAACAGACACATTCAAACACTTTATCCCTACTCTTTGGAGTGCTCGATTGTTGGCATCTCTGGACAAAAATCTTGTCTTTAAGCAAATGGCAACAACTGAGTATGAAGGGGAAATCAAATCTTTTGGCGATACTGTCAAAATCAACTCAATTGGGGAAATCACTGTCAAGGATTATGACGGCTCAGACATTGACAGCCCAGAAGAGCTTGGAAGTGCTCAAGTTACACTCAATATTGACCAGGCTAAGTATTTCAACTTCCAGGTAAAAGACGTAGCAAAAGCCCAAGCTAACATCAATTTGCTTGATAAGTCAATGGAACGTGCTGGCTATGCTCTTGCAGACCATGTAGATACTAAAATTGCATCGTTGGCAACAAGTGAAAAAATCAAAAACAAAAAAGGTGAGCAGTCTAAAGCTGGTTCAATCGCTATCACTGTCAAGAATGCTTACGATATCTTGGTTGACCTTGATACTGCCATGACAGAAGCAAACCTTCCTCGTGTTGGTCGTAAAGTCGTGCTTCCTGCTTGGTATATCGGTATGCTTCGTAAGGATGTCCGTTTCGTGGATAACTTTAACGTACTTCAAAATGGTATCGTTGAAGGTGGAACCGTAGCTAACTTGCAACTTTTGGTGTCTAACAACGTGGTAACCAAAAAAGATACAGATGCGACTGTATTTACAACGATTGCGGGTACAGAGGGTGGCATTGCATTTGCTCAACAAATCATTGAAACAGAAGCGTACCGTCCAGAGAAGAACTTCTCTGACGCTGTCAAAGGCTTGCTTGTTTATGGTTTGGAAATCATTGACCCTCGTCAGTTGATTTCATTCAGTTTCCGCCAAGGATCAGAGGTAGTCTAAGGAAGGGGAGCGTATGGCTAAATATATTGTGATTGAGCAATTCATTGACGGGGACGATGACCGCGTTACATATCCAGTAAATGCGGTATATCCTCGCGATGGATACGTGCCAACTCGAGAACGTATCGCTACGCTTGCAAGTTCGAACAATGCCAAAGGTGTACCACTTATTCGCGAATTGGTAGAACTTCCAGCAAAAGAAGTACAACAGAACCCTAATCAAGAGCAATTCCCGCTAGAGTTGTCTCGTGACGATATCAAAGCCCAGTTGGATGCAGCTGGCATTGGGTATGCCAAGAATGCAAAAACTGAAACTTTAATCGAAATTTTAGAAGCGTCAAAACTAGGGGAGTAGTCAGCTACTCTCCTTTTTAATTGGAGGTATGTATGATTATTGATCTAGATGATGCGCTAGAATTAGACTCTAGCATTACACAAGAAACCTGCGACGGTTTGGAAACTATGGTCCGAAACCTGACTAATAACAACTTCCAGTTGATAAAATTCCGTATTCGTGGTTTGCGATTGTCTGGGAGCACAATCAAGGCCAGTAGCGGTCGTGTGGATATCTTTCGACCTGGTGACACAATTGAAATCAACGGCACGGACTACAACGATGGTCTATATGTCGTTGAGAGCGTTTCTGAGGGCGTGATTACAATCCGTGGGGATTTTATCACAGAAACCCATTCAGGAGCTATAGCAACGAAAGTTAGTTATCCTGCCGATGTTTTGACGGGCGTGAAGAAGCTGATTGCTTACGACTCCAAAATGCGTGATAAAGCTGGTATCAAGTCCGAAACAGTGGCCCGCTGGTCTGTGACCTACTACGATGTGACGGCTGCCGAAAGTTCGGAGGGGTATCCAGTCAGCCTGCTTGGTTTTTTGGACAAGTATAGGAAGTTGAGGTGGTCATGATGCTAGCATTTTATCTATTTAAGCGTAATTTGGTTGGCGAAAATGAATTGGGCCAAGAAATCTTTGAGCATAAACGCGTAGCTGTATTTGCAGGCTATATGGATATGCTGGATGGCGGTGAATCAACAGACAAACTAGCCTACCTTGCAGATAGTACCCATGTCATATTGACTAAGGACATGACAGTCAATGCTGAAATTGACGACAAAATCGAAGTAAACGGAAAGACCTATGAGGTGACCTACGCTGATGATCCAGTGAACATTGGGCATCATCTGGAAATCTATGTCAAAGGAGTCCATTGATGAAATTTGTAGATAATTCAGCAGCCGTCAAGAGAGAGATTGAACGAGCGATGATTAGAGGACTCATAAAGGCTGCTATGTTGGTCGAAGGTCAAGCTGTTTTGCTGGTCCCTACGAAAACAGGAGCGTTGAAAAAATCAATTGGGTACAAGGTCAATGAGAGCGAGCTGGTTGCCTATGTCGGTACCAATTGCGAGTATGCAATCTATGTTGAATTTGGTACTGGTGAATTTGCTGAAAACGGAAACGGTCGTCAAGGAGGTTGGGTATACCGAACTCCTGACGGGGAAGTGCATTTTACTTATGGCATGGAACCACAACCTTACTTAAGACCTGCTTTTAGACAAAACAAGAAAGTCGTTAGAGAGATATTGGCAGACTGCTTAAGAGATTTAGGAGGGTAGATGAAAGAAGTTATCAAAACAATCCTAAAAGAGCTGAAAAGCATCCACAACGAGAGCTACTACATCAAAAACTCTGCCAAGACTGTCAAATATCCCTATGTGGTCTTTTCGACTAGCTTGACCAATATTGACCGTCACGCAGATGGTTGTTACTTAGATGTGGATGTTTTTTGTAACAAGGAACTGGATCAGGTCGAAATAGAAACATTATCCGAAAGCATCAAGATGCACTTTAGACATTTTGACAAGATGCTCGAGGATTGCTACATGCGAACGCAATTTCAATCGATGCAGACTATTCCGACAAACTTGGATGATTTACAACGACGGAATTTGCGTTTTTACATTAAACTAGATTGGAGAAAATAAATGGCAAAAACTGCTGTAAAACGAACTGGCTATACTGCCAGCACGCCTAAACATTACCTTATCAATGCTGGTGCCATCTACAAGAATCTGACCTGGAACAAATCAGGTGGAGATGGTGGAACAGGCCAATGGGAAGGAGAATTGTTGGGGGCAACCTCTGGTGGTAATAAAGTCACGATTGAACAGAACTATCGTGTGGTAGAGGTCGATGGTGTATTTACTCCCGCTGTCGGTCAAAAGGTGCTAGAAAGCCAAACTGCTAAGCTTGAAACAAATGTGAAGGAAATTACAGCTGAAAACATCCGCTTGGCTATCAATGGGGAAATCAAAGAAGCTGATGGAACGACTGCGCCTACCGGATACAAGGTAATCTCTGGTAAGTCTAAACTTGAGAATACCGACTACATCGAAAACCTTGGCATTGTTGGGACAATGTCTGGTACGAATGACCCAATTATTGTCGTCATTGACAACGCCCTCTGTACATCTGGCCTTGATTTTGAGACCAAGGACAACGAAGAAGCGGTAATTTCAATGACTTTTGAAGCTCATGCTGACGAAGAACAGATTGATGATCTGAGCCTGCCATGTCGTATCTATTTCCCAAATATCGCTTAATAGGAGGCCCATATGTCTGAAAAACTAGAAATGCGTGAGCTGAATGGTGGCGACATCTTTACGATGTTGTCCATCATTGGCAAACTCGACATCAAAGAAGAAGTTGTCGCTTTGATTGAACGACAATATGGCACTGGGAAAGATGTCATTGCGTTAGCTGATCACAAAAAGAAAAAGCCGACCAAGAAGGAACAAGAGGTTGCGAGCACCGAGTATCAAAAACGTGGCATGGTGTTGGTAACTGACATCGGCTTTGCTATCTTGCGTCACGTTAACGATGCAAAAGCAGATATCAACAAATTCTTGGCCGACTTGACTGGTACGAGCCAGAAGGAAATTGAATCATTGAGTATGCTTGATTACTCAAAATTATTGTTTGATTTTGGTAAAAAGGCGGAACTCAAAGATTTTTTCCAATCTATTGCTTCGCTGTTGGGCTAGATGTCCATAAGTTGAGAGATATACTTTTTAAACGGTACGGAAATCCAAAGACTTTGCTAGAGACTCAAACTCTCAGCGAGGCTTTGGATTTTTTTATGTACCTGTTAGATGAGCAAGATAAAGAGGAATTGACAGACATCTGGAAATCAAAAGATGTAGATATGTCATTATCTGACTTTATCAAGAAATACTCGAAAAAAAGTTATCTTGAAAAGCAAAGCAAAAAGCAACAATCGAAAGAAAAAGACCTAGAAGCTATAGCTTTGGCTGAATCTATCTTGAAATTACCAAAGAAAGGAGAGTAAAGCATGAACATTTTTGAACTGTTTGGCAAAATTGGGATTGATAACAAGTCTGCTAATAAGGCCATTGATGAAACAACAGGCAAAGCCGAAGGAGCACATGGAAAACTCTCTGCGGTATTTGGTAAGATAGGGCAATTAGCAACCAAAGCAGGCAAAGTCATGGCGACAGGTCTTGCCATTGGTATTACTGCATTAGCTGGGCTTACAGGCGCAGCAACCAAACATTACGCAGAGTACGAGCAATTAGTTGGAGGTGTCGAGACTCTTTTTGGGGCAGGTGGAAAGTCGCTAGAAGAGTATGCACAATCTGTTGGCAAGAGTGTAGATGAGGCATCTGCTGAGTATAACAAGCTCATGAATGCTCAAGAGGATTTGTTAAGCAAGTCCAAAATTGCATACAGGACCGCTGGTCTGTCTGCCAATCAGTACATGGAGACCGCAACATCATTCTCTGCCTCGCTGATTCAATCTGTTGGCGGAGATACTGAGAAAGCCGCCAAACTTGCTGACCAGACAATCATCGATATGTCGGACAATGCGAACAAGATGGGTACATCGATGGAATCCATCCAGAACGCTTACCAGGGATTTGCCAAGCAGAACTACACGATGCTGGATAACCTTAAGCTTGGTTATGGCGGAACGAAAGAGGAAATGCAACGCTTGCTTGATGACGCCGAGAAAATTAGCGGAATCAAGTATGATATTTCGTCTTTTGCTGATGTAACTGAAGCTATCCATGTCATGCAGGAGAAAATGGGAATAGCTGGCACGACTTCGAAAGAGGCAGCATCTACCATTTCTGGCTCCGTGGGCATGGTAAAGGCTGCCTGGGAGAACTTCCTAACTGGTATGGCAGACCCAGACCAAGATTTTGGCGAGTTGGTAGGAGGGCTAACCGAGGCTATCGGTATCGCTCTCGAAAATATCGTTCCACGGCTAGTCCAAGCTCTGCCACGATTGATCCAAGGCTTATCTCAAGTGATTCAGATTTTAGCTGTATACTTGCCACAAATCTTATCAGCACTGCTACCTGGTTTGATTACAGGTGCGACAGAATTGCTGGGCGCACTTGGTTCAACATTACCAAGTCTATTTATGATTTTGTTTGACCAAGTCTTACCTCAAGTATCTCAGGCATTTGTCACGTTTTTGGAAAAAGTCTTCTCAGTTCCTGAAGGAAGTTTCCAAGGATTGACCGAGGGACTGAATTTAGCTTTCGCTACTATCAGCTCGATATTCGATGTTCTTTTTGGCTCTATGAGTGAGAAGGATAATATCGATTTACTAACCAAATTAGGGATGGATTCCGGCACTGCTGAGACCATCATAACAACAACGACTCAAATTGGCGATACAATCAAATCTTCGTTTGAAACTGCTGTCGATATCGTTACGGAAGGTGCAGGCAAGGTTTCTGATTTTATCTCATGGTTTGAAAAAGGCGGACCGACAGTTGATGCGTTTAAAGCTGCTATTGTAGGTATTACAACTGCCTGGGCAGGATATAAGTTGGTAACAGGAACTATTCAAGCAATTGAAACAGTCCGTAATACCTTACTTGCTGTCGGAAACGGGTTGATGTTGGCCCGATTTGTCCAATCCGGGGCTTTAACAGCAGCAGAAGCAACCCAAGCGGCTGCTACAATGGGCGCAAGTGGTGCTTTTGGAATATTCAACGCTGTCCTATCCGCTAATCCAATAATGATTGTCATTATGGCAATTACTGCACTTGTTGCAGCGTTGGTATGGTTCTTTACACAAACCGAAACAGGCAGACAGATGTGGTCATCATTTATGTCCTTTTTGACAGGTATTTGGAACAGTATCGTCTCAAATGGACAGGCTATTTGGACCTCACTATCAACGTTCTTCACCTTCATTCTCAATGCTATTTTTAACACCTTTTCATCCATTTGGAGTAATATCACATCGTTTATCAGTAATACTGTGAGTGGTATTTACAACACGGTGTCATCTGCTTTTCAAAATGTGTGGACAACGGTCACGAACATTTGGAACGGGATTAAAGATACTATTTCAAACGCCATCAATGGTGCAAAAGATATTGTTTCTAATGCTATAGCGACTATCAAGGGGTTGTTTAATTTTGAATGGTCACTACCTCGTCCTAAAATACCAGGTTTCAGTGTTAGTGGAGGAGAGGCTCCTTGGGGATTCATGGGGAAAGGTTCACTTCCATCAATTGGAATTGAATGGTATGCAAAAGGCGGTATCATGAATGGACCGACCATTTTCGGCATGAATGGAAATAACCTTATGGTCGGCGGAGAAGCTGGTCCAGAGGCTGTATTGCCATTGAACAAGCCGACAATGAGTATGTTGGCAAATCTCATCATGGATCAAATTTCGGACAAAATTGTAGTTGAAGTACCAAAACAGGAGTCTCAACCACAACCAGTATATTTACAGGTTGATGGAAAGACTTTCGCTAAGTTGCTGATTGGATATATCAGTGAAGAACAAGCTCAGAGAATGATAATTGTTGATCAGGGAGGTACAGTTGGTTGGTAAGAGGATATGCAATAAATTTTAACAGTAGAAACTCATTTGACGATATGGGATTGAAGTTGACGTCTATCGATATCGGTATTCCGGATAAGAAGAAGGTGTTAGTTTCCATCCCATTTTCAAACGAGAATTATGATTTTTCTTCCGTGTACGGCGGGCAATTGTATGAGCAGAGAACCATTACATGTAAATTCGAGCTAGAGAGTGCAACAGCTAACCCTAGATTGTCGTTGATGACACTGCGAACGCAGGTTGTTAATTGGTTGTTCGGCACTATTGGTTTGACCCGTTTTGAATATGAGGGATTACCAGGTTATTACTTCCTAGCCGAAGTACAACAAAATGCTTCGTTTGAGACAATCTGGAAAAATGGTGCGTTAGAAGTTCCGTTTAAAGCTTATCCCTTCATGATTTCCGAAAGGGCTGAAGGTAGCGATATCTGGGATGATTTCAATTTTGAGCTTGACGCATTCCAAGATATTGCTTTTGAGGTCAAAGGCTCACTTGATATCCTATTGGTTAACACGGGCATCAGTTTAGCAAGGCCAGAGATTATATCA
Source organism: Streptococcus suis (assembly GCF_002960625.1). Taxonomy (GTDB): domain Bacteria; phylum Bacillota; class Bacilli; order Lactobacillales; family Streptococcaceae; genus Streptococcus; species Streptococcus suis_T. The sequence goes on along the minus strand of NZ_POJH01000055.1, from coordinate 49,778 downwards.
ACGAGCAACATGACATTGACTATGCGAAACCAACAGTTCAGCATCGTTCCAGGAAGTCGTGTATATGACTTTTTCACACTTGAAAAAGAAAATGAAATTCGCATTGAAGGAAACGGCAGAATTTCTTTCAAATGGTTTAAGGAGCTGATCTAAATGTATGCAGTTAGTTTGATTAACGGTGCCAACGTGACACCGATACACGATTCAATGGCCGGCGGGAATAAGCTCTTGTCGGCCATTGTTAAATTTGAAATCAATAAGATTGCCCAGTTTGATTTCCAGTTTTTGCCAAATAACGCTGGCTATAAGGCTCTAATCAAGCCCTTACAGACCATGGTTCAAGTTGTCAATATGCAGACTGGTAGAGAGGTATTCTATGGCCGTATCGCACCGATTACAAACGATATGGCAGAAAGTGGAGTGTTTACCTTCGCATACAATGCCAAATCGGAGCTTGACTTTTTGAACGACAGCAAGCAACGGCAACAAATCTACCGTGGGAAGAAATCTGAATTTGTAAAGCAGGTCCTGCAATTTCACAACGACAATCTGGAATCTTACAAGGAATTTTTGCCAGGGGATTTGTCAGACTTGATTGCAACAGGCGACCACATGGAAGCTGATGTAGACCCTGCTAAGTCGACTTTTGCCACCTTGACGGACCTTATCCTAAACGAGTATGGACTGGAGGTACAGATTCGCAAAGAAAACGGCAAGAGGTACCTTGACTTTAAGAGACAGATTGGTGTCGACAGCGACACGGAAATCAAGCTCTCTGTCAACTTGTTGTCTCTCAAGCAACATATCAACCCAGAGGGCATCGTATCTCGCTTACTGGTTTATGGCAAGCAAAATAGTGAGACAAATCAGCGTGTAAATATTGCATCTGTCAATAATGGCAAGGACTACATTGATAGACCGGACTTGATTGCCGAGTACGGCATCAAAATGGAGACTGCCACGTTTGATGACATAGAGGACCCTGCTGCTCTAAAACAAGCAGGAGAGAGCCAACTGGCTACACAAAAAGCTGTAGCCTATCAATACTCTGTCTCGGCAGTCAATCTATCACACATCAACCCAAATTTTGATGAGTTTGAGGAAGGTAACTCATATAGGGTTATCAATCCCGTTATGTTTATTGACGAGCGATTGCGGGTAGTTGCCCGACAGATTGACCTGGTAAGCGTTGAGCGGTCGAATTTAACGATTGGTGACAAGTTTAAGTCTGCCGAAGAGTGGCAATTGGACAATGTCCGTAAAAGGACTAAGCAATTAGTCACGGCTAGGCAACTCAAGGAACAGCAGAGTCAGTTGGAAGAGGTACGAGTCATTGCCAGCTCGACTGCAGAAGCTGTTGAGACTGTCAACACAACAGTCTCAGAGCAATCAAGCCAGCTATTGTCAGCTCAAGATAAGCAGAAGTTGGATTATTTACTCGTAACCAAAGAAATCAATCTGGATGAATTGATAACAAGAGTAGAAGCATTAGAAAGGAAATAATAAATGGGAATTGATAACCACTTAAAAGTAATCAAGGAAGGTGTCTTCGGTCGAGATGTCCGACAAGCCATCCATGACGGCATCCAACAAGCGTATGATGATGCAACAGCCAATGGCAATGCCAACATGGAAGTTGCTAAGGCGAGGGGGACATCTGACACTTTAGCGACACGACTTACAGGAATGGACAGTACAGCTAGAGAAATCCGTAGATTGATGGAGAATGGCGATGCTGAAACTTTGAAAAGAATTGATAACGTAAGTAGTCAAATCGCAAACATTATCGCTACAGCAGGGAATGGTACAATTCCATCAGAATTGACAGATATTCGATTGGGCAGCGATGGCAAGGTCTATCCATCAGCCGGAGAAGCAGTGAGACAAGGTTTGAGCAAGATTGCGAAACATATTCTTGAATTCAATCCTACCAGCGTGACTGCTAATTGGTGGTATCACAAAGTACCTAACATTTACATCTCACCGACTGATGAGAATAAATTGGTTGTGGAATTTCCAGAGGGGAATAATGGATTTACTGTTATCTCTAAATACGGGAACAAATATATCTATTTATCTAATCTTTTTCCGATTTTAGCAGGCGATGTCCCCAACATTAAGTCAGCATTTAACGAATCCACAAGGACCTTGGAACTGACAGACGGTAAATTAGTCGCTAATCTTAAAACAGGTGCGGTTGAATTTAGACCGATAGCTGTTGCAACGACAAGCGAAGAGATAACTCTTATTGCAAACAACTATCGTAATGGTAGCTTTGGTGCTTTGATTGACGATGCTTTCACTCAATTGAAAATCACTGACACAGTTGATAAAACCGTTAGCGATCTGGCCGCCACATGGTGGTATCACAAAGTACCTAACATTTACATCTCACCGACTGATGAGAATAAATTGGTTGTGGAATTTCCAGAAGCAAGCAATGGTTTCACTACCTATTCTGAACACGGAAGAAAGCACATTTACTTGTCAAGTGTCTTTCCTGCTTTAGCAAATCCAGCTAGCGGGATTAAAGCAGCATTTAATGAGACCACACGAGTGTTAGAACTTACAGACGGAAAATTAGTTGCTAACCTTAAAACAGGAAATGTGGAACTTCGTCCGTATAGTTCGCTATCCAATAACGAAGAGATAACTCTTATTGCAAACAACTATCGTAATGGTAGCTTTGGTGCTTTGATTGACGATGCTATGTTGCAACAAAAAATCGTCAAAAAAACATCAGATTCCGATTATATTCCCGAATATTGGAAAAATCACGTTTCTGAAAAAATTAAAGAAATCCGATTGGCTCAAACCAAATCTTCATTGAATTCCTTAGTATTTTTGTGGGCGACCGATACCCATTGGGAACGAAATGTACGAAATTCACCGGCCCTTATCAAATACATTATGAAACAGACTAACATCCCCTATATGGTCCACGGTGGAGATATTATCGCTGGCGGAGAACTCGATGCAACAGCTGACCTCTTAATATCGAGTTTGAGTGCTCTCAGACCCGATGGGCAATTGATGCCCGTCGTTTTAGGCAACCACGATACCAACGTCTATGGCAATCAACAGTTTACAGTAGACCAGCTTGTCGCTATGATGGCAACCGCTCAGCCATCAAAAGAAAAACTTAAATTTGTTGATTATCCGAATTCTTATGCATGGTCAACTGACTATACGAGAGCAGATGGAATCGGACGAAATATCTATGGTTTTGCTTTTGACACTGGTGCCAATGGCGGGGTATCTAAGAGTCAAATTCAGGCATTTGTCGACCTCTGCAAGCAAGATAGTAATGTCGTTGTATTCATGCACTGGGCGCTTGACAATAAGCGATGGAGCGGCACTAGCCAAGCAATCGGCAATCTCGTAGATGCCATCAACCAGAAATCTGCACAAGCCACAGTTGGTCAATATGGCACGTTTGATTTGACAGGGGTTAAGGCACATGTTGCTTGTCTATTTTCAGGACATGAGCACCAGGACAATGTCCGTATGACGACCGGGGGGACACCGCATATCGTCACGACATGCGATGCAGGTTCCTTAAAAGCGGACAATGATCCGTTTGAATATCAGTCTGGCACGACGACAGAACAAGCCTTTGATGTGTTTGTGATTGATTTTGACCGAAAAACAATCAAAGATATTCGAATCGGTCGCGGAGAGAATAGGGAATTCACGTTTTCCTAATAAAAGCAATGTAAATTAAAATAATAAAGGAGTGTCAAATGTATTTTCTAACAATCCAACCACATCCACATGGGATGTTTGATTTCTTACGCGAGCTAATCGCAACAGAGGACGGTCTGGTCCTATTCCTATTAGGACTAATCGTCGTTATGGAAATTGTTGATTTTTTATCCGGCACGTTCGCCGCTATGATTAACCCAGACATCGAATACAAGTCTAAAATCGGTATTAACGGCCTGATTCGCAAGATGATGGGAATTATTTTGCTTACCGTGTTGATTCCAATGTCGGTCTTGTTGCCTGAACAGACGGGTGTGGCATTTCTCTACACAATCTACGTTGGCTATCTCATCTTGACCTTTAAGAGCTTGATCGAGAACTACGGCAAAGCCAAGGGCGACACCTCAATATTTGAAAACGTGACAGCAGCTTTTGAAAAGTTGATTGGTAAAGGCAAATGAAACCAATCAAAGCAATCTTGATTATTATTGTTTTGGGAGCTATGACGCCTATTTTGTGGGTGCTAGCTCCTTTCCATTTTGAAAAGGAAGATAAATATGACAACAGTAAATGAAGCCTTAAATAACGTCCGTGCTCAAGTTGGGTCCGGCATATCCGTCGGTAACGGCGAATGCTACGCTCTGGCCAGTTGGTACGAGCGCATGATTAGCCCAGATGCGACGGTTGGGCTGGGTGCTGGTGTGGGCTGGGTCAGCGGTGCTATCGGGGATACAATCTCAGCTAAAAACATCGGCTCTGCATATAATTGGCAAGCGAATGGTTGGACGGTATCCACATCTGGTCCATTTAAAGCAGGTCAGATTGTGACCTTGGGTGCGACACCGGGCAACCCGTATGGGCATGTGGTAATCGTTGAGGCAGTGGATGGAGATAGGTTGACCATCTTAGAGCAAAACTATGGTGGTAAACGCTATCCGATCCGAAACTTTTACAGTGCTGCTAGCTATCGTCAACAAGTCGTGCATTATATCACACCGCCAGGAACGGTTGCACAGTCAGCACCCAACCTTGCAGGCTCTCGTTCCTATCGTGAGACGGGCACCATGACTGTCACGGTAGATGCAATTAACGTACGTCGTGCACCTAGCACATCTGGTGAGATTGTAGCAGTATACAAGCGTGGCGAATCATTTGACTACGACACAGTCATAATTGACGCTAACGGCCATGTCTGGGTGTCGTACATCGGACGGTCAGGCCTACGCAATTATGTGGGCACTGGACCAACCAAAGACGGCAAACGCTATGGTGATGCGTGGGGTACATTTAAATAGAATTTTCAGCCCAGCGGTCTGCTGGTTTTTTTATTTGCGAAGATTTTTCTTGACAAGTTATGATAAGTTGTGAAATAATGTACGTGGTTAAGAAAATAGATGAAATTCCGTTCATCACCTCCTTTCTAACCATCTCGGCTTTATCTGTGGTGACACAGACATATAGTGAAGCGCTCTATATGGCTTGGCAGAGCTTTAAAACTGTTCCCTGGTGATAAGCCTAAGAAGCACTAAGGGGAGTTAGTGACTTGCCACCACTAATCGTTAACCTGAGCAAGGGTTGAAACTTGCTCAGCGCTTTTTTATTTTTATAATGGAGTCTTGTGTGGAATTAAGAGAACTTGTTAAAGATTATCGGAAAAATTTTGTCGGAAAATCATGCCAAGTATCCACTAATTATAGTGACTTAACAAACCTCATTGTACATTTTCAAGCGACGGATTTGCACCATCTTTTCGGTTTGCACAAAATAACAAGTGACTATGCTAGTCGGACGTTGTCGCAGATTGAAAGCGGAAAATTTAATTTGTCCGATTTTAAGAGTTTGCCAAGTTATAGAGAAGTAACTCGTAGAGTTGCCTTATACCCATTTATCGCCGAAATTTTTATGAAGCAGGCGACGGAATATTGCGTCATTAGAAAAGATTTGTCAAAGAATAGCATGAATCTTGACTTGGTTTTCTTTGAGGGAGATAATCGTAATGTAAAGGTTTTAGGCTTAAGAAGAGATAAGAGCGGATTTTATAGATTAGTTACACTCCATGAATCTTCGGCTAGAAAATATACTAGAGTTAGAAAAACAAAAATAACAGATATAGTTTGGTTGTAGCCCCTCAGCGATTGCCGGGGGCTTTTTTTTGATACCCAAAATGATACCCATAATTATTGAATATGGTCTTTTGGGAGGATGTTTTAGAAGTTAAAATGTTGATTTATTAAGGATTTTAAGGGTATTGAAGAATACGTTTTGATTATTATATTCAACAAGTATCTGTTTACCCAATCGCAAAATAAGTCTGAAAATGGCTTAACAATAGGCTTTCCGAGATTTCGGAAGGCCTGTTTTTTTTGTTTTGATACCCAAGAACATTATAGTAGACGTATTGACCAGTAAATTGACATTAGGAACGGTGAGACTAATGGAATTTACTCATCGTGTTGCATCGAATCTGTGTTATAATAGAAAAATAAGAATTGAGAAAGGGCAAGATAATGAATATTCAACAATTACGGTATGTTGTTGCCATTGCAAACAGTGGTACATTTCGAGAGGCGGCAGAGAAAATGTATGTGTCCCAGCCTAGTCTGTCCATTTCCATTCGTGACTTGGAAAAAGAGATTGGTTTTCAGATTTTTAATCGGACCAGTTCGGGAACCTTTCTAACCAAAGAAGGCATGGATTTTTATGAAAAAGCTCAAGCCTTGGTTAAGGGCTTTGACCAGTTTGAAAATCGCTATTTACAAGCTGAAGAAGGTGAGAAAATCTTTTCTATTTCCAGCCAGCATTATGATTTCTTGCCACCTTTAATTACAACATTCTCTAAGGAGCATCCTCAGTATAAAAACCTTCGAATTTTTGAATCAACAACAGTTCAAATTTTAGATGAAGTGGCCCAAGGATATAGCGAACTAGGGATTATTTATCTGAATGGTCGCAATACAAAAGGCATTATGCAGAAATTGGAAAAGCTCAAGTTAGAAGTGGAGGACCTGATAGCCTTTCAGACCCATATCTATGTCCGTAAAGACCATCCTTTGACAAGCAAGTCTGAGGTTGAGTTGAATGATTTAGTTGGTCTTCCGACGGTTCGATTTACTCAGGAAAAAGAAGCTTATCTTTACTACTCTGAAAATTTGATTGATACGTCAGACTCGTCTGTTACTTTTGATGTAACTGACCGAGCAACTTTGAATGGCATTTTGGAGCGGACCGATGCCTATGCGACAGGCTCTGGCTTCCTAGATAGTGAAAGTGTGAACGGGATTACGGTCATTCCAATTAAAGATCAAATTGATAATCGCATGGTCTATGTCAAACGAGCTGATGGAGAATTAAGCCAATGTGCTTTAGATTTTATTGAAATGATGCATCAATATTTTGATGCGAAGAAAGGTTAGTATGAGAAAGTTTGGATTTCCAATTCTGGCAGTTATTTTGATAGCTGTTGACCAGCTTGTTAAGGCTTGGACAGTTGCCAATATTGAATTAGATACGGTTGAGCCATTTCTTCCAGGATTTATGAGTTTGGCCTATTTACGCAATTATGGAGCGGCTTGGTCCATCTTACAAAATCAGCAGTGGTTTTTCACGATTGTAACAATTGTAGCTGTGACCGGTTTGATTTGGTATTATGTGAAGCAAATCAAGGGTAACCTATGGACCTTGTTTAGCCTGGCTTTGATGATTGCTGGAGCTCTGGGGAATTTTATTGATCGAATTCGTCTTGGTTATGTAGTGGATATGTTCCACTTGGATTTTATCAGTTTCCCAGTATTTAATGTGGCGGATATGTGTTTGTCTGTCGGTGTTGGTATTTTGTTTATTTGTATCATGAAAGAAGAGAGTAATGGAAGTAAGAGTTGAGATTGGTGGCATTCGTTTGGACAAGGCCTTGGCGGATTTGACAGATTTGTCCCGTTCAGTTGCCAATGAACAGATTAAAAATGGTCAGGTTTTGGTTAATGGACAACCCAAAAAAGCCAAATATAGTGTGCAGGCTGGTGACATCCTAACCTATCAGGTGCCAGAAGTAGAAGAAATTGACTATGTAGCGGAAGACATTCCCTTAGAAATTGTCTATCAGGATGCGGATGTGGCTGTGGTCAATAAACCTCAAGGGATGGTTGTTCACCCATCTGCGGGCCACACATCTGGTACACTGGTCAATGCTCTTTTGCATCATGTCAAGGATTTATCAGGCATCAATGGTGTTCTTCGACCTGGAATTGTCCATCGGATTGACAAGGATACATCTGGCTTGCTCATGATTGCTAAAAACGATGATGCTCATACCAAGCTGGCTGCTGAATTAAAAGACAAAAAGTCGCTTCGTAAATATTGGGCAATTGTTCATGGAAACCTGCCAAATGACCGTGGAATGATTGAGGCACCGATTGGGCGTTCTGAGAAAGACCGCAAGAAACAGGCTGTTACAGCCAAAGGGAAAGAAGCTGTGACACGTTTTCAAGTTTTGGAGCGTTTTGGGGATTATACCTTGTTAGAATTGACCTTGGAAACCGGTCGGACACATCAAATACGTGTTCACATGGCTTATATCGGTCATCCAGTAGCAGGGGATGAGGCCTACGGTCCTAGAAAGACCCTAAAGGGACATGGTCAGTTTCTTCATGCCAGAACGCTTGGATTTACCCATCCGAGAACTGGGGAAGTAGTGGAGTTTACGGCAGAAGCGCCAGCTATTTTCCAAGAAACGCTTGAAAAACTGCGTCAGTCAAATGGCTGATGAAAACCTGTTCATCTTGCCCATTTTCCCAACAAATGCTATACTAGTAGACGATAAAAATGTAAGGAGTATGAAAAAATATGGAAACTTTACCAAATTGTCCAAAATGTCATTCTGAGTATGTCTATGAAGACGGCGCCCTTTTGGTCTGCCCTGAGTGTGCTTATGAGTGGAACCCAGCGGATCTAGCTGAGGAAGAAAGTGGACCTGTTGCAATTGATGCGAACGGTAATCGTTTGGCGGATGGCGACACGGTAACTCTGATTAAGGACTTGAAAGTCAAGGGTGCGCCTAAAGACTTGAAACAAGGTACACGCGTGAAAGGTATCCGTATCGTTGAGGGTGACCACAATATTGACTGTAAAATCGATGGTTTTGGTGCCATGAAGTTAAAATCAGAATTTGTGAAAAAAATCTAAGAGAAAGGACTGGTCAATCCAGTCTTTTGTCGTCTTTGAAAGGATAATATGAAGAGTCAAACTATTTTATTCTATAGTCGGTGCTTGTTGGCAGTTTTGGCTATTACAGGAACGGTCTTGGAGATTGTAAAGTACGGTATCGGTATGCTTATGTACTATACGGTGCTTTCAAACCTCTTGGTATCTGTCTTTGCGGTTTATATGGTGCTTGCCATGAAGAAGGGTGAGGATTTACAGGCTCCTCGTTTTCTTCGTATAAAGGCTGCGGTAACCATGTCTATTATGATTACCTGTGTGGTCTATCACTTGATGTTGGCACCTCTTGCAGATGATTTTTGGCGAGTGGAAAACATGCTATGCCACTATATTGTTCCGATTTATTTCTTGTTAGATACCCTACTTGTCGACCGTCAGCAACAGTACAAGTGGTTTGACCCGATTTGGTGGACACTTTTGCCAGTTCTCTACATGATTTTTGGGCTTGTTAATGGTCTTTTTATCAAAATTCCTATCCCTGATGCTAAGGACAGTCCCTTTGCCTATTTCTTCCTCAATGTTCCCAAATATGGATGGCCTTATGTACTGACCTATGCAGGCACGATTTTCGTAGCCTATCTGGTTTTTGGATTTGTTTTGACTGGTGTAAAATCCGTTACTGTCCGTCGTGGTCTGCTAAACAAGTAACATTCTCAGCAAAATCCGAAGATTGTCAATTTTTTTACTGTAAGAATTTGTCTAGGTAGAAAAATTGTGCTATACTTTGCTTAATCAATCCTTTAAATCCTGTCCAGAGAGGCAGACAAGGAGCAACGTGTTAAGCAGGTTAGTCTATATACTAGCCTATATTTTCATAGTCTCCTTGAAAAAGGGGACTTTTTTCTATATTTTTTGGAGGTCTTTATGAAGACAAAAGAAATCGTTGACGATATGACCATGAAACGGGCCATCACCCGTATCACCTATGAAATTATCGAGCGGAACAAAAATTTGGATAATATTGTTCTGGCAGGTATAAAAACCCGTGGGGTATTTATTGCCAAGCGTATTCAGGAAAGGCTGAAACAGTTAGAGGGGATTGATGTTCCACTGGGTGAACTGGATACCAAGCCTTTCCGTGATGATGTAAAAGTCGAAGAAGATACGACAAACATGACTGCTGATGTGAATGACCGTGATGTTATTTTGGTAGATGATGTGCTTTATACTGGGCGAACCATTCGTGCGGCTATTGACAACGTAGTTTCCTTGGGGCGACCAGCTCGCGTTAGTCTGGCTGTGCTAGTTGACCGTGGGCACAGGGAGTTACCTATTCGAGCGGACTATGTTGGGAAGAACATTCCGACTAGCCGTTCGGAAGAAATCATCGTTCACATGGCTGAAATCGATGGTCAGGATTCTGTCCTCCTAGTCGAGGGAGCTTAGTCGTTTATTTTTCAACTCAATATTCTACATCTATATCATAAAGGCAGGTATCGTCATGACAATTACAAATGGTAAAGTTTCACTCAAACACTTGGTTACTATGGAAACTCTTTCAAATGAGGAAGTGCTCGGGCTTATTCAGAGAGGAATTGCTTTCAAAAATGGGGAGCGGGTAGAGTTGGATAGGAAGTATTATGCTTCCAACCTATTCTTTGAGGATTCGACTAGGACCCACAAGTCTTTTGAAATGGCAGAGCTTCGTTTGGATATGGGTATGATTGACTTTGATGCGCGTACCAGTTCGGTCAATAAGGGTGAAACCTTGTATGATACAATTTTGACCATGTCAGCCTTGGGGGTCGACATCTGTGTCATTCGTCACTCTGAAGTAGATTACTACAAGCAGTTGATTGATAGCCCTACCATTCAGACTTCTATTGTCAATGGTGGTGACGGTTCTGGGCAACACCCAAGCCAATCCTTGCTTGACTTGATGACTATATATGAAGAATTTGGAACCTTTGAGGGCTTGAAGATTGCCATTGCTGGTGATATTACACACTCACGGGTTGCCAAGTCCAATATGCAAATTTTGAAGCGTTTGGGCGCTGAAATTTACTTTGCTGGACCAGAAGAGTGGTATGCAGAGGAATTTGATGTTTATGGTCAACATTTGAATATTGATGATATTGTTGAGAAAGTAGATGTCTTGATGTTGCTTCGTGTGCAACACGAGCGCCATGATGGTGATGGTGGTTTTTCGAAAGAAACCTACAATCGCCTTCATGGTTTGACAGAGGAACGTTACAAACGTTTGAAAGATAGGGCTATTGTCATGCACCCAGCCCCTGTCAATCGTGATGTAGAAATTGATGACCATTTAGTAGAGGCACCAAAATCACGCATCGTCCGACAAATGCAGAATGGTGTATTTGTCCGGATGGCGATTTTGGAAGCCATTGTTAATGGTAAGGCTTAAGAATTTATTAGACTTATCTTACTTAATGTCGCCAATAGAGGCGACGAATAGAAAGGCAAGGGACTGGTCAATGGTTGCAAGCAACTCATTTCCCTACGCCTGCCTCTATGGAGGTCAGGCTATTCCTTGCACTAGCTCGAAAATGGATTATTATCGAATCCATTTTCTCACGTCGGTCAGAGCAAGTCGGACTACATGCAAGGCATGTGTCCTTCTACGCAAAGTCCTATGGGACCTTTGCTACCTCTGACACTAGCCGTAAGGTTTACCTAATATCGAGCTAAACCTTACGGCGTCGGACTTATCTTATTTAATGTCGCTCAGAGAGGCGACGAATAGAAAGGAGAAGGGGTGTTCTGTTGCTCGGATTTGTAACTGAATTCGGGCTACGGACTGGGTCAAAAAGATAGTTTTTCCTCGAACGCAAACGTTCTTGGTCAAACTCCTATTTTGACTGTGTCCGTTTAACGCCCTTAATATCTTATTATTATGTCAAAAAGACGTTTAATTTTGGAAGATGGTACTATTTTTGAAGGTGAGGCCTTTGGTGCTGATATTGATGTGACTGGTGAGTTGGTTTTCTCGACTGGAATGACTGGTTATCAGGAATCAATCACAGACCAGTCCTATAATGGTCAGATTTTAACCTTTACCTATCCTTTAGTTGGAAATTACGGGATCAATCGAGATGATTATGAATCCATTAATCCGACCTGTAAGGGGGTTGTGGTTAGTGAATGGGCTCGTAGGGCAAGTAACTGGCGTAACCAGATGACTTTGGATGAATTTTTAAAGGCTAAGAAAATTCCAGCTATTTCTGGAATTGATACACGCGCCTTGACTAAAATTATTCGCAAACACGGTACCATGAAGGCCACCTTAGCAAATGTTGGTGATTCCGTTGAGCATTTGACGGATCAGCTGAGGGCGACCGTTTTGCCAACCAACAACATCCAGCAAGTATCTACCAAAACAGCCTATCCTGCGCCTGGAATTGGCCGTAGTGTTGTGCTGGTTGATTTTGGCTTGAAACATTCGATTCTTCGTGAATTAGCAAAACGCGATTGCAATGTGACGGTTGTTCCTTACGATACGACAGCAGAAGAAATATTGGCTCTTAATCCAGACGGTGTCATGCTGTCAAACGGTCCTGGTAACCCAGATGATGTTCCAGAAGCTTTGGACATGATTCGGGGCATTCTTGGAAAAATTCCAATTTTTGGTATCTGTATGGGGCACCAACTCTTCGCCAAGGCCAATGGTGCTACAACTTACAAGATGAAGTTCGGGCATCGAGGATTTAACCATGCGGTTCGTGAAATTGCGACTGGTCGAGTAGATTTTACCAGTCAGAACCACGGTTATGCTGTTGCTCGTGAAGATTTGCCAGAGTGTTTGATGATTACACATGAGGAAATCAATGACAAATCAGTTGAAGGGGTACGTCACAAGTACCACCCAGGTTTCTCTGTTCAATTCCATCCGGATGCAGCACCTGGTCCACATGATGCTAGCTATCTCTTTGATGAATTTATGGATTTGATGGATGGCTTCCAGGCAAGATAATAAATCTATTGTTTACAATTTAGAAAACACTTTATTGCCGAATGTCAGTTATTTAATGTCAACCTGTGAGTTGACGAATAGAAAGGCAAGGGACAGGTCAATGGTTGCAAGCAACTCATTTCCCTACGCCTGCCTCTATGGAGGTCAGGCTATCCCTTGCACTAGCTAGAAAATGGATTAATGTCGAATCCATTTTCTCACGTCGGTCAGAGCAAGTCGGACTTCATGCTAACGCATGTGTCCTTCTACGCAAAGTCCTATGGGACCTTTGCTAACTCTGACACTAGCCGTAAGGTTTACCTAATATCGAGCTAAACCTTACTGCGTCGGACTTATCTTATTTAATGTCGCTCAGAGAGGCGACGAATAGAAAGGAGAAGATACAGGTTCGAATAAGATTTGATTTTCCTATTCGAACACGCCCTAAGGACTGTGCGAAAAAGATAAACGTCGTCTTGATGCTTGAAGCATCAGCGTCGCGTTTCCTATTTTAGCTTTGTCCTCTTAACGGGCTTTGTATCATACATTATGCCAAAACGTACAGATATTAAGAAAATTATGGTGATTGGGTCTGGTCCGATTATTATCGGTCAGGCTGCGGAGTTTGATTATGCTGGGACTCAGGCTTGTTTGGCTTTGAAGGAAGAAGGTTATAGTGTTGTCTTGGTCAATTCAAACCCTGCGACCATTATGACAGACAAGGAAATAGCAGACAAGGTTTATATTGAGCCGATTACGCTTGAATTTGTCACACGGATTTTACGGAAAGAGCGTCCAGATGCTCTCTTGCCAACTCTTGGTGGTCAGACTGGTCTCAATATGGCCATGGAATTGTCTAAGGCTGGTATTTTAGATGAGCTTGGAGTTGAGTTGTTGGGAACTAAACTGTCTGCAATTGATCAGGCAGAGGACCGCGACCTCTTCAAACAACTCATGGAAGACCTCGAGCAACCCATTCCTGAATCAACCATTGTGACGACAGTTGACGAGGCTTTGGCATTTGCTAAGGAGATTGGTTATCCTGTCATTGTTCGTCCAGCCTTCACGCTGGGTGGTACTGGCGGTGGTATGTGTGCCAATGAAGAAGAACTGCGTGAAATTGCGGAAAATGGTCTGAAATTGTCGCCAGTAACCCAGTGTTTGATTGAGCGTTCCATTGCAGGTTTCAAGGAAATCGAATACGAAGTCATGCGTGATGCAGCTGACAATGCCTTGGTCGTATGTAACATGGAAAACTTTGATCCTGTAGGAATTCATACAGGGGATTCTATCGTATTTGCCCCAACACAAACACTTTCGGATATTGAAAACCAGATGCTGCGTGATGCCAGCCTCAGCATTATTCGTGCCCTCAAAATCGAAGGTGGCTGTAATGTGCAGTTGGCGCTGGATCCACATAGTTTCAAATACTATGTCATCGAAGTAAACCCACGGGTTTCTCGTTCATCTGCCTTGGCATCGAAAGCGACAGGTTATCCTATTGCCAAATTGGCAGCAAAAATTGCGGTTGGCTTGACCTTGGATGAAATGGTGAACCCTGTTACTGGAACAACCTATGCCATGTTTGAACCTGCTCTTGACTACGTTGTGGCAAAAATTCCACGTTTCCCATTTGATAAGTTTGAAAAAGGGGAGCGCCGCCTTGGAACGCAGATGAAGGCAACTGGCGAGGTCATGGCCATCGGTCGTAACATTGAAGAAAGCCTACTCAAGGCCTGCCGTTCCTTGGAAATCGGTGTCTATCACAATGAAATGCCTGAACTCAGTCAAGTGACAGATGATGAATTGGTTGAAAAGATTGTCAAGGCTCAAGATGACCGACTCTTCTATCTCTCTGAAGCCCTTCGCCGTGGCTATACAGTAGAAGAATTGGCTCAGTTGACCAAAATTGATGTCTTCTTCCTCGACAAGCTATTACACATCTTGGAAATCGAACAGGAATTGGCAATCAATCACGATAATATCAACTTATTGAAAAAAGCCAAGAAATACGGATTTGCAGACCGCAAGATTGCAGAACTCTGGGGCAGAACTGAATCCTACATCCGTCAACTGAGAACAGACCACAAGATTGTACCCGTTTACAAGATGGTGGACACTTGTGCGGCTGAGTTCGAAAGTTCAACACCTTATTTCTATTCAACTTATGAGTGGGAAAATGAGTCAATCCGTTCGGAAAAAGAATCTGTTTTGGTGCTTGGTTCTGGACCAATTCGTATCGGTCAGGGTGTGGAGTTTGACTATGCGACGGTGCATTCTGTAAAAGCTATTCAGGCCGCTGGCTACGAAGCCATCATTATGAACTCAAACCCTGAAACGGTGTCAACAGACTTCTCGGTTTCGGACAAGCTTTACTTCGAGCCCTTAACCTTGGAAGATGTTTTGAATGTGATTGACCTTGAGAAACCAAAAGGGGTTATCGTTCAGTTCGGTGGCCAGACGGCCATCAATTTGGCAGAGCCATTGGCCAAAGCAGGCATTCCAATCTTGGGGACACAAGTGGAAGACTTGGACCGAGCAGAAGACAGGGATTTGTTTGAAAAATCCCTGAAAGACCTAGGTATTCCACAGCCACCAGGCCAAACCGCAACCAATGAAGAGGAAGCTCTAGAAGCGGCCCGCAAAATTGGGTTCCCGGTGCTTGTTCGTCCCTCTTATGTCTTGGGCGGTCGTGCAATGGAGATTGTCGAAAATGAAGCAGACTTACGTTCCTATATGAGAACGGCGGTCAAGGCTTCGCCAGAACATCCTGTTTTGGTGGATTCTTATATCGTCGGTCGTGAGTGTGAGGTTGATGCTATTTCAGATGGTAAGGATGTCTTGATTCCAGGGATTATGGAGCATATCGAGCGCGCAGGGGTTCACTCAGGTGACTCTATGGCAGTTTATCCCCCACAAACCTTGTCTAAAGAGGTACAGGCGACTATTGCAGACTGCACTAAACGATTGGCAATCGGTCTTAACTGCATCGGTATGATGAATATCCAGTTTGTCATCAAGGATGAAACGGTCTATGTCATTGAGGTTAATCCTCGTGCCAGTCGTACGGTGCCATTCTTGTCCAAAGTCACAGACATTCCAATGGCTCAGGTTGCAACCAAATTGATTTTGGGACAAAGCCTTGCGGAACTTGGTTACCAAGACGGTCTTTATCCTGAGAGCAAGCAAGTGCACGTTAAGGCACCAGTATTCTCATTTACAAAATTGGCTAAAGTTGACAGTTTGTTAGGACCAGAGATGAAGTCAACCGGTGAGATTATGGGGTCAGACTTGACGTTGGAAAAAGCACTGTATAAGGCTTTTGAAGCAAGCTATCAACACCTGTCTGAGTTTGGTAATGTAGTCTTTACCATTGCGGATGAAGACAAGGAAGAAGCTCTTGGACTTGCCCAACGCTTCCATGAACTAGGCTATGGTCTGCTGGCTACGGCAGGTACAGCTACCTATCTGGCTGATAAGGGACTATCCGTGACAACTGTTGGCAAATTGGGCGATGCTGCTTATCAAGATATTCCAAGTCTTGTTCGAGCAGGTAAGGTTCAGGCGATTATCAATACGGTTGGTAAAAAACGGGTGGCGGATGGTGACGGTCAAGTCATTCGAAGCTCTGCTATTGAAGGAGGAATCCCACTCTTTACAGCCCTTGATACAGCAGAAGCTATGATTAAGGTGTTAGAAAGCCGTAGCTTTATGACACAGGCAATATAAAAGTATAAGCAAATTAGCAAGATTGACGACTTCGCAAGAGGCCGTCTTTTTGATATAATAGAGTTGTAATTATAACTAGTAGGATCGGCAAGGTAAATAAGGGAATAAAATGAAAATAGAAAAAATGACAGTAGAAGAGTTTTTACAACTGAAGAAGGATGCTCAGGTATCCTTGCTTCTATTTATTGTTTTTGGAGTTTTCTTGTTTTCAAGTATGTTTTATATTACAGCGATTGGGGCGAGAACACAAATGTACAATTCACTTGTGACGATGGTGTTTCTATCTGTGTTGATGAGTGCAGTCAGACCCTATGTTTTTTCCAAAAATATCTTAGAGAAAAAACAACCTGAGCTGAAACAGTATTCGACAAAGGGCTACTCAGTTTCTAGTGCCTTTCTAAAAAGGGTTTTTCTAGTTTATTCGGTTGCGATTATTGTGGTTGTATTCGGTTTTGCTTCTGCCTACGTAACTCGGGTTGAGACCATCCTTCCCGATGATACTTTACCAAGTCTGGAACAGAAGTCTATTATTGAATTAGAGCTTGAGGAAAATAAATGACAAAGCAAGAATTACTGAATTTTGTGGAAGCTCATCAATCTGAAATAGGGGCATTTACTATTATGCCAGGAAGAAAATTTGGTGGGCAATTTACTCTGGGCTACTATTTTGATGAGGAATCACAAAAATATAAAGTATATGAGGTGAGTGAGCGTCAAGAATTCTGGGTATGGGATGAATTTGATATGGAATCTGAGGCAATAGATAGACTATATCGAAAAATAGTTTTTAGTTTTAATTTAAATGAAAAGCATATTTAGATTTATCCATCGACTCTCTTGGAATTGTAGAGGGCTCTGTTAAGGGACTCCAAAGCCAACTTTCTCACATTGAAGTCTCAAGCCCAAGCCAAAATCAGCTCAACGCTCGTCAGGGTCAGGACTTTGTGGACTTACAAACGGTTGAGTTTGGTAAAATCGCCAGCAAGGTCGAGAATAACATCACGATCAAGATGACGGTTGATGGCGTTGAGCAGAAGATACGAGTTGATGCGATTGGCTTTGATGAGGCAGGCAACATCCGCATTCAGGAATACACAACTGCCCAGAATGGTTTGAAAATCAGTCGTCAGAACCTCTTGGAAGACCTGTCCAAGTACGGCGGCACCATTGTCGGCGCAGGCAAGGGCGACTTTGTCGGAGGTGTTGAGATACCTAAGGGCACACGGATTGATGTCGTGTCGCAGAAGACGGGGAATGTGACGATAGGCTCATCGAATACCGTCTATTCTATACATGACTTTAAAGCTGAGATGGAGCAATTGCCTCATATCAATCTTTCAAAACAGGTTGAAGATGGCTTGGTTAGTACGAAGAACGGGAGCCGTCCGTCACCTCACCATGTTTATTCAGTAGAAGAAATTGCAACTCATCTTGCTATGTTCGATGATGGAGCGGTGAAAGTTATGAGCTTTGAATCATATGATTATGGGGTGCAAAATTATGGTGCGACGATAGGCCATCCTGACGGTCATTATGTAATGCCTAAATTTGTTTATGAAAAAGCTGTAAGGGCATCTAATGGTAATCCAAGAGTTCTAGAGGAACTATTGGGATTAGAACAGGGGTACTAGGAGATAATCCAGTTGTTATTGATATTCAGCGCTAAAAAAACCTCCGGATGCCTTCTGGTAACGAGCCTGGAGCTTGGCAAGGTTTGTGGGAACCTGGAGGCTACACACAGGGAGGGATTCCTGAGGCAGTGATTGATCAACTTAGTGAGTCGGATTATACAATAGACGAAGTATTCAAATAGAAAGGTCAGATATATATGAAAGTGTTACGAGGGACTGACTTTATAATATATGAATTAAATGGGCAATATAGCATTAATTGGTATCGTGGGCGAGAACGATTCTCTTATCCAATAGATGAAGATTTAGTAAAAAAAGCTCTGTTAACATCTAAAGACGGGAAAGAGGTCATGTTTTATGTAGAGCATGGGCGCTGGCCAGAAGAGGATGAGTTAGAGCATTATAATGAATCTAACGTAATTACACATAGAGGGAATAATTTTATTGTCTATGAAGAAAATGGCAAATATGAGATGCACTTTATGACTGGCGGATTTCAAGACCGAGAGATCATCTATCCTATTTCTAAAGAACTTATGGAAAGAGCTTTTGAGTCGCCTCAAGATGCCTATGAAGTAAAAATTTACTTAATGACAGGCCATTGGCCAGATAAGAGTCAAGAAGAATTGGATAGAAATTTCTTAAGACAGTTTCCAGAGCAAATTCTTAAGACCCCGACTATTTCAAAGACTCTCTTTTCAGAGTATGAGTTTACGAAATTATTGAAACAAGCAATTGAAACAGTATTACAGACTAGTAAAATTGACAGCTTAGGAATAGTTGAAGAACATTTGGAACTCTTGCTTCTAGACCCAATCAAGTGGCAGGAAGAAACAGAAATTATTCATTTACAGTTATTGCAAGAAAAGCTGAACAACTACATCCACTTTATCGAAAGTAAGCAGTATGTGGACAGCTACGGGGATGACTTTACAGAAAAAGTTATCAATCTTACTTTCCAGTATGCTCCGTCGGATAACGGTCTTGCTTTCCTTGTGCAAGTTCAAAAAGTTCTACAGCCGACAGATATTCGTTTGAAGGTTGTTGTGCCAGAGTAGAGTTTTAAGTCCAGACAGGGTTACCTTGTCTGGATTTTTTGGTATAATGGGAAGGTAGATTTTTCCTTGATACATAAGAAGCTAAGCTATACTAGGTCTAAAGCGGAGCTGGAGGATGAGATGGAACTAGAAATGCTTTACTTTATTTCTGTTTCGAAACGATGTGAGCAGCTATGCTATTTTTCAAAAACCTCAAGAAAGGTATAAAGCCATCTGGTGTGGTGGATGACCAGATCTGGTCCAACTCCCGCTTCAAGCTGCCGCAGGTTATGTGTTTGGAGGTATAGTGAATACACTATACGATGGTTTAGTACGTAATGATTTGGAAGGGGATAACTGGGCTTTATGGTGAGTATATGTTTTTAAGAAAAATTATTTATATTGGTGAGTCTGAAAATGGTGCAGTTTATTTTGATACGGAGAGGAAATTAGCTCTGTCAGCTCCCAAAAGTCAACTGCTCAATACAGAAGGAGCGGGTAAGGTTAACCGCTTTATCCCTCTATTGGTGGGTTTTCTTATCGTAGGCGGTGGGACTAGTTTTTTTACGGTTGCCAACCCATTTGGAGGTCGTTATAGCTATGGAACTTTGATTTTTTTAGGGTTTGCTTGGCTCTTTGAATTTATTGGTATGGTATGGCTTTTAGAGAGAGCACTTTATAAAAATGTTCAACAAGCACAACCTACCAACCGACAGAACTTTAGGGTGGCAGTTTATAATAATCTAATCTGGCGTAATTTTAGTGATAAAAAGGTGACAACTGGTAAAATAGTAGTTTGTTGGCTTTTTGTATCGATGATATTTTTAGTAAATATTGCTTGTTTCCCTATATTTCAAAATACGATTTTGCCGTTAATTTTGAATAGTTCGAGTATTGGTAGTGAAATAATAATGCTATCATTATTGGGGATTATGCCTTTCAGTTTGGTACTTCTAATCTGGCAAAATAATCCAATACGTTTCATGAATCTTGTAGGTAAATACCAAAAGCGAGAGATTAAATGGGGTAAGGAATCCATGGCTAAAGATTAATTTGTAAGTGAAAAGGAATAGAATATGGCTGAAGAAATTTTGCCGTTAGGCAGTGTCGTTACATTAAGAAATGGAGATGGCACAGAGTTGGTAATTATTGCAAGAGCAAGTATAGTCGTTGAAAATGATGAAGAAATCTATTATGACTATGGTGCGGTTTTGATTCCTCAAGGAATGATGACTCCTGACAATGTTTTCTTTTTTAATAGAGAAAATGTTCAAGAGATTAAATTTAGAGGTTATGAAAATAACGATGAAAAACTATTTTCTAAACAATATAATCAAATGATTGAACATTCTCATACCCCAAAGGAACTGTTTAGTTTACAAGTTGTTAGCCATAAGATCGGAAATGCTAAGTTTTTAGGTAAGGCTGTCAAAGTACTTGATAAGGTCGGAACAGTAATGACTTTTGCCCAAGTCGGATTTGAAGGTATTTCAGGAGGTATCGAAGAATACACTGAATCAAAAGATGTTGGCAAGGCGCTAGGTTTTGGGTGATAGTTTATGAAGAAAAAATCTATTTTTAAAGCCAGTTTTGAAGAGAGTCTCAATCTTGAGGATGATGGATTTTTAAAATTGCAGCAGGATCAACATGATAAAACTGCTAAATATTTTAAAGGTGGAAGGACATCGATGTGGTTTATCATCCGAAGCTTAATTGTAACGCTAATTTGTCCTATTGGATTTAATTTTTCCATGCTAGTTGTTTCCATGATATTTCATGATAGCCAAACTTTAACTATACCAATCGCAGAATCTCCCTCGTTGACGGTGAGTATTTATCTAATCCTTCTCCTAATTTGGCTCTTATTAGTGGTGATCGGAAAGTTTGTTAAACGAATGTACCTTTTTCCTTATCGATATCAATTTCATGCTTTCACATTTATGAATTGGTTTGCATTAGAATTCAATTTAGTATTTAATGACTTCTTGTTACCTGCATTATCATTTTTTGGGGTTATTGCTGTCTATACTTTCATTGGATTTTTGGGCTATTTCATGATTACGATAGAGCTTGGAAACCTTAGAAAACTAATGTACAGAACGGTTAGTGCTCCCAGTTTGATCGATAAAATCGCCAATAAAATTGCTATTTATGGGATGGGAGTCTTAAGTTTGGGCGTCATTGTTAACTTTATTCTGAAAGGAGTGGGAATGAAGTTCGCGACATCAATGACGGCATTGGGTTTTCTGCTTACATGGTTTGTGGGGAATATTGTGATAATGGCAATTACGATTTTCATTGGATTCCCCTACTTCCTTCAGGCTTACTACAAATGGAAATATCCAGAAGAATATCGAGAATGGGAAGGGAAATCCCGTGAAGACTGGTACGGTAAAAGGTATTTGAAAAAACACAAGGAGATATTAGAATAGGATGGTAGAAAAGTGGCAAGAGAATAACAATAAAATTGAAATATTGTATGAACAGTCTAGAAATGCGTCGCCTAAAAAAAGAGGATGGAGCTGGCCATGGTAATGATTTTAA
The DNA here is from genome assembly GCF_002960625.1 of Streptococcus suis. GTDB lineage: Bacteria > Bacillota > Bacilli > Lactobacillales > Streptococcaceae > Streptococcus > Streptococcus suis_T. The sequence continues at coordinate 28,008 of NZ_POJH01000055.1, read as the reverse complement.
GAACTTTGTTATTCCCTGTTGATAATGGTATGGGAACTGGATTGAGTGGAGATGGATACTCCGCTGAATATGATTTGTGGACTGGTAAAGTTAGATGGCGGAAAGCTGCTGAAGGCTCAATTAGTAAACAACAAGAGCTGACATTCAGACTATTGGTACTATCTTCTATACTTTCTCCAATACTGGTGGCAGGTTTGCTATTATTTAGCAGAAATCTATTTCAGGGGACAAAAATTTTATACATAGATGTAGATAAGTACGCACCAATAATTTTAGGTATTGTTTTATTTTTAGCATTTGAAACTTTGATGCTTGCTATAAGAAGACGCGATCCTATTGTTCAAGTAGAACCAAGTTTAAGAAATCAACATGAGTACTTTGAAAAAATGTTTGACTTTTCAATAAAGAAAAATATTTCAGGAAGAAAAATCCCTCCCTATGTAAGCACATATTTAGCTTCTTTTAGTGCCTTACTATGTATCCCTCTATCTTACTATGTTTACCTAAATCCTGAGAATTTTTCAGACACAAATTATGGTTCCATTGTGACACTTTTAGTGACGAGTGTTTTTGTTTCGTTGCTGCCTAACGTTCTATGGAATCTTATTATTAAGCATATTATTTATTTAAAACTTATTCGTAAAACAAACGGAAAATAACTGGCCTTGCTTTCTTAGTGCAAGTTCAAAAAGCATTACAGTCGACAGATATTCGCTTGAAGGTTGTTGTGCCAGAGTAGAGTTATTTCTACAAAATGAAGACTACATTTTCAGTATTTCTGGTACAATAGACTTATGAAAATAATCGTCACAACCAGTCTTCGAATGAACCATGACCTGATCTTACAGGCTAGGGAAATAGCAGCGCAGCTCAATCTAGACTATCAAGACCGTCGTAAGAGGTCTGTCCGGTCTATTCTAGCAGAAACAGAAGCTGACGCAGTGCTTGTGGTCTATCAGGACCAGCTAGTTTTGGAAGAAAAAAATGGACAACGCTTCTTTTTCCACCCTGACACAGCTATCTTGCGTATCAAGTCTGGAAGGGATCCGCTTTTGGAATTGCTAGGACCTGATAAACATACCGTCCTGGACTGTACCATGGGGCTGGCTTCTGATAGTATTGTCCTAGCTAGTGCGGGTCATCAGGTGACAGCCTTGGAAAGTTCACAGCTTATTCACTTTATGGTGAGCCGAGGTCTGAAAGAGTTTGATAGTGGCAATGACGCGGTTAATCAAGCCATGCGGTCTATTCAGACAATTTGGACAGATAGTTTGACATATTTGAAAGAGCAGGTCGATCTATCAGTTGATATCATTTACCTGGACCCCATGTTTTCGCAAGAGATTACGGAATCGGATAATCTCGACGGACTAAAACCCTTTGCCAATTATTCGGCCCTGTCTGAAGATTTTTTGAAAGAATGCAGGCGTGTGGCCAGAAGAAAAATCATTATCAAGGCTCATTTTAGAGATGAAGTTTTTGAAAAATTCGGCTTTGTACATCATGTCAGACCCAATCAAAAATTTCATTATGGAGAAATCATTTTGGAGGAAAATGATGAAAATTTTAGTAACAGGTTTTGATCCTTTTGGTGGTGAGGCTATCAATCCAGCTTTAGAAACCATCAAGTCCTTACCCCCTACCATAGCAGGCGCAGAGATTATGATTGTCGAAGTTCCGACTGTTTTTGATAAGGCTGCTCGTGTTTTGGAAGAAAAAATGGTAGAATATCAACCTGATGTAGTGCTTTGCATTGGTCAAGCAGGGGGGCGTGTAGATTTGACACCTGAGCGCGTGGCCATTAACCAGGATGACGCTCGCATACCTGACAATGAAGGACAGCAGCCAATTGACAGAACCATCCGTCCAGATGGCCCAGCAGCATATTTTTCAACCCTGCCTATCAAGGCCATGGTCGAAGCCATTCGTTCTGCGGGCATTCCAGCTTCTGTTTCCAATACCGCCGGCACCTTTGTCTGCAACCATCTCATGTATCAAGCCCTATATCTGGCTGAAAAATCCTTTCCTAATACTAAGGCAGGCTTCCTCCATATTCCCTATCTTCCTGAGCAGGTCTTGGACAAGCCAGGTGTTCCGTCCATGTCCCTTGAGGTGATAGTCAAAGGGATAGAAGCGGCCATTTCAGCCATTGTAGCCTATGCGGACAAGGAAGATATCAAAACTGTTGGAGGGGCGACGCATTGATGGATGGAAAATGGCAGAGCAGGCAGCGTGTTGAACAGATGGAAAGTATATTTAATTCCCAAATTCAGCTCGTTTCAGCATTACGAACAATTCTAGAACAGGTTGAAACAAGCCAGCCAGCTTATCTGGAATTACTGGACTATTACCAAAGTTCGACTTTCCTAGAAGATATGGACTTGGCTGATAGAGGGGAATTTAAAAATCTTCCCTGCGGTGTCTTGAGTGAAGATGGTGTCTATAATCTGCTTGTAGATAAAAAAGAATTAGCAGCCAAGCTAAGAGAATGTGCGGCTTTATTGGACGTTTAATGCAATAATGAAAGTCTATGCTAGTTATAGACACAGTTATTTACATAACTTTTATTACGTAAACAAAAACTACCTTCATCTCCATGAGAGTAGTTTTTGTCTTTTCCAGCCATTTTTTGATATACTAGATAGGTTAAAAAATTTAGAAAGGTTCTGTTTTGGGTCATTCCCAAACAGTAGTCAGGTATTCTGGCTAGAGGTATTAGTTTCATGTCTCAAACCCACATTAACGTTATCGGAGCTGGCTTGGCTGGCTCAGAAGCGGCTTATCAGATTGCCAAGCGTGGCATTCCTGTCAAACTCTACGAGATGCGTGGTGTCAAGCCGACGCCCCAGCACAAGACGGACAATTTTGCGGAGTTGGTTTGTTCTAACTCTTTCCGTGGTGATAGTTTGACCAACGCTGTCGGTCTGCTCAAGGAAGAAATGCGTCGCTTGGATTCCATCATCATGCGGGCTGGTGAAGCTCACCGTGTGCCTGCTGGCGGGGCCATGGCCATGGACCGTGAGAATTTCTCCCAAGCGGTTACAGATGAGATTCACAATCACCCACTGATTGAGGTCATTCGTGGCGAGATTACGGACATTCCAGAAGATGCCATCACAGTTATCGCGACGGGGCCTTTGACATCAGACGCCTTGGCAGAGAAGATTCACGCACTGAATGGTGGCGACGGTTTTTACTTCTACGATGCGGCAGCACCGATTGTGGACAGCTCGACCATTAACATGGATTTGGTCTATCTCAAGTCCCGGTATGACAAGGGAGAGGCTGCCTATCTCAATGCTCCGATGAACAAGGAGCAGTTCACCGCTTTCTATGAGGCTTTGATTTCAGCTGAGGAAGCTCCGCTCAATTCCTTTGAAAAAGAAAAATACTTTGAAGGCTGTATGCCCATTGAGGTCATGGCCAAACGTGGCATCAAAACAATGTTATATGGCCCAATGAAACCAGTTGGTCTGGAATACCCAGAAGACTACAAGGGACCTCGTGACGGCGAATACAAGACTCCGTACGCAGTTGTGCAACTCCGTCAGGATAACGCAGCAGGTAGCCTTTATAACATTGTCGGCTTCCAAACTCATCTCAAGTGGGGTGAGCAGAAGCGGGTCTTCCAGATGATTCCAGGGCTTGAAAATGCTGAGTTTGTCCGCTACGGTGTTATGCACCGCAATTCCTATATGGATTCGCCAAACTTATTGGAACAGACCTTTGCGACCAAGAAAAATCCAAATCTATTCTTTGCAGGTCAAATGACAGGAGTTGAAGGCTATGTCGAGTCTGCCGCCTCTGGCTTAGTGGCTGGTATCAACGCTGTTCGCCGTTTCCGTGGCGAAGAGCCAGTCATCTTCCCGCAGACCACAGCCATCGGTGCTCTGCCATTCTACATCACCCACACCGAAAGCAAGCACTTCCAGCCTATGAATGTCAACTTTGGTATCATCAAGGAGCTAGACGGTCCGCGTATCCGCGATAAAAAGGAGCGTTATGAGGCAATAGCAGAGCGTTCCCTCAAGGACTTGGAAGAGTTTTTGGCTTACTAAAATAATCAGTTAACTCCAGACACCTTCGGGTGTCTTTTGTGTTGTCTGGAAAGTTGATTGACATTTTTCCTATTTCAGACTATAATGTTTACATAGTAAACATGGAGAGGTGATAGAAATGCCAACCTTATCAAAACCGATTGCGGTGCGCTTTGACGAAGATTTGGTCCAGTTAATCGAGGAAGTATCTGCTGGTCAGCACATGACCAAGACGGACTTCATTCGGGAAGCAGTTTTAGAAAAATTAGAAGATATGTACGATCTGGTAAAGGCAGAAAAAACCTACCAAGAGTGGTCTGACAAGGGTAAGAAAACCTATAGCCATGAAGAAATGATGAGACGCTATGGCTAAGTATCGTGTGGACTATGCCCCGAGTTTCTTTGAGGATATGGACAAGCTCGATAAGGGAACCAGTCGTCAGATTGCTAGGTGGATTGATAAGCATCTGGTAGATGTGGATTTTCCTCGTTCTCCAGGAAAATACCTGACGGGCAATCTAGCTGGCTATGTCCGCTTCCGTGTTGGAAACTATCGCATTATTGCTGTGGTTGATGATGGAGAACTGGTACTCCTCAATCTTCATGTAGGACATCGCTCGGAAATTTATAAGAAGTTGAAATGATAGAATTTCATACCAGACACCTTCGGGTGTCTTTTGTGTTATACTGGGGTTAGAAAAGCGAAGGAGAAACGAATGAATCACGATACTTGGAAGGGGATTATCCTGAAGAAACAGGGCTTATTGACACCCCAGTCTGTTCAGCAAATCTGCCGAAATCTTAACGGCTTACAGGCTCAGTTTCAGCCCTATGTTCATGTCGGATTTCGCAACCGTATGACAGCGGAGGATTTCCATGAGGGGAGCTGGCAGGAGGAGTTGACACGCCAGTGGTCCATTCGGCGAACGGTCCATGCCTATCTCAAGTCGGAAATTCCCCTCTATATCCATGAGGGGCGGCTGGCCAGCACCGACTACCTCAAGACAGAAGGACAGGACGGGTTTAGCCCCCAGACCAAGCAGAAATATCACCAGCTGATTTTAGAAGCCCTTGGACAAAGTTCTATGACCCGTGAGGATCTCAAGGTCCTTTGCCGTGGGGAAAAGATGACGCAGGAAGAGGAGAAGCTGGTCTTTAATGCTTGGGGCGGTCTTTTTCGCTACATGGTCGAGCGTGGGGAAGTCTACCAAGAGTACGGTGCCAAGCGTTTTCATCGTCTGACAGACTTTCAGCCACTTTCGCGGGAAAAAGCAGAGCTGGAAATCGCTCGACGGTATTTTGCAGGTTTTGGGCCTGTCAGCCTTGCGGATGCCCGTTACTATTTCAAGGAAAATAAATCGACGGTCCTAAAATGGATGAAGCAATTAGACCTGAAAACTCTTGAAGTAGCAGGAGAAGAACGTTTTTATCTAGGAGAATTAGAAGAAGCTGAATTACCTGAATGCCTCTTCATTGCAGGTTTTGACCAACTCTTACTAGGCTATGAAAAGAAAGCCAATCCCTTCTTTGACCCCAGACATATCCGCCAGATGTATACGCTGACAGGCATTGTCAAACCCGTTGTTTTCTACAAGGGACGACTGGTTGCGACCTGGCGACGTGATAAGGACAGGATTGAATTGGCTATATTTGAAAATCTGACCAGTCGTGAACTGAAAGAACTGGAACGTTACCGTCGAGTCTACGAGGAACGCTTAAAAACTGAGCAAAAATTGTTCGGAAAATCAGAATAATGAAATAAAAAAACTAAATTTTCTGAATATTTCAGAAAATCTGTGGTATAATACTAAAAACACTGTTTAGAAAGAGATATCTATGAATAAATCCTACTTTTATTTGGATATGAAAACTCATGAATTAGAAGTTCCCTTTACAGGTAGAAATCGACGAATTCGAGTCCTGTTACCGAAAGGATATGAGGAAGACTTAGAAACTTCTTATCCTGTTGTCTATTTCCATGATGGTCAAAATGTATTGTATAGTAAAGAAGCATTTTCAGGTCATTCTTGGAAAGTCATTCCGACAATCAAGCGAAATCCCGATATTGCAAAGATGATTATTGTAGCCATTGACAATGATGGTGCTGAGCGTATGCATGAGTACGCTGCCTGGAAGTTTAGCGAAATGGGTATCCCTGGAATTCAGTTTGGTGGCAAGGGTACTTTATATGCTGAATTTGTAATGGATGTGGTCAAACCTTTTATCGACCAAACCTATCGCACTAAGTCCGATAAACTCCATACTGCGATGATTGGCTCGTCACTTGGTGGCAACATCACTCAATTTATGGGACTGTCCTATCAGGACCAAATCGGTTGTCTGGGAGTATTTTCATCTGCCAACTGGCTCCATCAAGAAGCCTTTGACCGCTACATTGAGCGTCAGGACTTGGATAAGGATCAACGAGTTTATATCTACGTTGGGACAGAAGAAGCAGATGATACCGACAAGACCCTCATGGCAGGTAATATCAAACAGGCCTATATCAATTCCTCGCTGACCTACTATCGTCAATTGATAGCGGGAGGCGTTGATTTGGACAATATCGCCTTGGAAGTTGTTTCTGGTGCCGTCCATAATGAGGAAGCCTGGGCAGCTTATTTGCCAGATTGCTTGCGCTTTTTAAGCGAAAAGTGGTAATGTAAAGAATTAGTTAGGAGAATGAATATGCATGTAGAATTTTTAAGTCACTGGTCTGGCCATCTTGGTCGAGAAATGAATGTGAACAGATATGGTCACGCGGGTATTCCAGTAGTTGTTTTTGCCTCATCAGGCGGTTCGTACAATGAATACGCAGATTTTGGGATGATTGAAGCCTGCCGTGGTTCGATTGAGGCTGGCAATGTCCAATTTTTCACTCTAACCAGTCATGATAAAGAAAGCTGGTTGGCGGATTGGAAATCCATCCATGACAAGGCAGAAGCTCACCGTGCTTATGAGCGCTATGTGATTGAAGAAGCTATTCCATTTATCAAACATAAAACTGGTTGGTTTGACGGTATGATGACGACTGGTTGCTCTATGGGGGCCTACCACGCGCTGAATTTCTTCCTCCAGCATCCAGATGTTTTCACAAAAGTTATCGCCCTTTCAGGTGTCTATGATGCTCGTTTTTTCAACAATAATCAAGACTATGGCCATGACGATGCTGTTTATCAAAACTCACCATCTGACTATATCTGGAACCAAAACGACGGCTGGTTTATCGATAAATACCGTCAGGCTGATATTATCGTCTGCACAGGTTTGGGCGATTGGGAACAGGATGGATTGGATTCATTCTATAATCTCAAGCGCGCCTTTGAAGAGAAGAATATCCCAGCTTGGTTCGATACCTGGGGCACGGATGTGGCGCACGACTGGGTTTGGTGGAGAAAACAAATGCCATTCTTCCTCCACTCAATCGGACTATAAACTAGAAAGGACTGCCTATGAATTATCTCGTTATTTCCCCTTTTTATCCAGAAAATTTTCAACCTTTTACCATTGAATTGGCTAAAAAAGAAGGCGTTACGGTTCTAGGTATCGGGCAAGAACCCTACGACCAACTGCCTGAGGAGCTCCGCCATGCCCTTACAGAATACTTCCGTGTGGAAGATTTGGAAAATATTGATGAAGTCAAGCGTGCAGCTGCCTTCTTGATATACAAGCATGGTCCGATTGACCGTGTGGAATCCCACAATGAGCATTGGTTGGAAAACGATGCGGCTCTCCGCGAACAATTCAATATCTTTGGAGCTAAGCCAAAACACCTGAAAAAGACTAAATTTAAGTCTGAGATGAAAAAATATTTCAAAAAAGCAGGAGTTCCAGTCGTTCCTGGTGTTGTTGTCAAAACAGAACGTGATTTTGGTAGAGCCTTGAAGAATGTTGGTTTTCCCATGATTGCTAAGCCAGATAACGGTGTTGGTGCATCTGGTACCTTCAAAATCGAAAATAAAGAAGATTTTGAGCGATTTATCGAAAACTGGGATAGAACCACTGTCTATTTCTTTGAAAAATTCGTCAATTCAAGTATTATCACTACTTATGATGGTTTGTTAGACCATGACGGCAATGTTGTCTTTGAAACAGGCTTGACTTATGTTCATACTCCATTTGAATTGATGCAAACCAAGAAGGACAATGCCTACTTTATCGAGAAAGAACTAGATCCAAAGTTGGTGGAATATGGCAGAGCTATTATCAAGGCTTTTGGTATGAGAGAGCGTTTTTTCCATATTGAATTTTTCAAGGATGGGGACGACTACATTGCCATTGAATACAATAACCGTATGGCAGGTGGTTTCACAGTTGAAGCCTACAACTATGCCCATTCCATTGATCTCTTCCGTGACTATGCTAATATCGCAACAGGTGGTACAGTTGAGGAACGTAGATTTGAACCACAATACTGCTTGGTCGCAACTCGCCGAGATACAACTGACTATGTTCACTCTGCAGATGACATTCATCAGAAATTTGCTGGTAAGATTAAAACCGTCAAACGCATGCCCGATGCCTTTGCAGAATTGCAAGGAAATGATGCCTACCTCCTTGTGACAGAGAGCAAGGAAGAGTTGGATGAAATGATTGCCTACATTGGTTTAACTAAATAGAATGAATTGAAAGATGCCTAAAATGGTGTCTTTTTTTCTTTCCTTACAATCTTGTAAGGTTTTAAGTCAGAATTGTAAGAGAGTACAGGCGCACTATTTTCTATAATAGACTCATAAGAAATAGAAAGAAGGAAATCAATATGTCATTCAAATTTTTACAAGTCAAGCAAGTGTTTGATAAATCACAAGCAAGCAAACAGCCAGAAGAGCAAGAAAAAGAAGCCCAATTTTTATTTGAGCTCGAACATGAATTGTTGCACCGCAACTGGATGTACTAGAAGGAGGTTATCTTGAAATCTTACAATGCTTATCAACTGAAACTCGCTATGGCTGGCTTGATGGTGCTGGATCATCTGGATATCGTCCCTGGATTTATCCCAGACCAACTTAGCCTAGTTTTTCACATGGTTACTCGCTGTGTCGCAGTTTTCTTTGCCTACATGTTGGTTGAAGGCTATCTTCATACGAGTAATGTCAAAGCCTATTTGTTACGACTGTATGGGGCGGCAGGGATCATGGCTCTTGGCAATACTCTGCTAAACAGCCTTTACCAGTCAAAAGAGATTTACATGAGCAATAATATTTTTATGACCCTAGCAGTTGGTCTAACCATGTTGGTTTGTCTTAGAAATTTTGCTGAACACACTAGAAAGCAACAAATCCTTCAAGTCCTATCGGTTGGACTGCTGACTATCTTAGGTGCCTTTTTAACAGAAGGCGGCACTGTGGTCTTGCCCTTCATCCTCATTACATATATGGGACGCAAATCATTAGTTAAACGCAACATCGCTTATGGAATATTGGCCCTATTGTTACTATTTTTGTCCTATCAGCCTTATGAAAGTATTGAAATGACTGTCCAGATGATGCTCTACAATGCTGACTGGTTATTTATCTTGGTCTTGCCAATTCTAAGTCATTATAATGGACAAGCAGGGCCCCGGACAGCATTTTCACGCTATTTCTTTTACATTTTCTATCCGCTACACTTGTGGCTACTGGCAACCATTGCCTATTTTATCTAACCTTACAAAGCTGTAAGTTTTTAAATCAAAACTGTAAGTGGGTACAAGCGGAATATTTTCTATAATAGATTCATAAGAAAGAGAAAGAAGGAAATTATATGTCATTCAAATTTTTACAAGCAAAGAGAATTAAAGAAAAGGTATTCTCAGAAAAAGAAAAGGCTGAACTCTTGGAACAGGCAGAATTTTTAGAAGAACTCGCCCATGATTTGCAAACGATGCGATTTATGGCATACTAGAGGGAGGAAACTATGAAAAAGAATGTATTTGGCTTGCTGGCTTTGGGCAGTATAATGCTAACTGCTTGTTCTTCCTCTTCAGCAAGCCTTAGCTTTGATGAGGGCTATCAAACCTTTCATTACAAGGGAAAAGACTATGCCGTTAGCAAAGTAGCAGTTGCCGAGGATAATATTCAAGAAGTAGAAGTCAAGTTTCTGGAGTGGCCCGTTGTCAAAGAAGAAGGGGCAGTGAAAAAGACAGTATCTCTGAATAATCTCTATGTAACCACTAGCAATGACTGGGCCATCGGTGTCCAGGATGGTTATTATAAGGTAGATTTAGAAGATAATATTGCTGAATCAGACCGAATCAACTATCAAGCATTACTTGATACAGTTGATTTATCCAAAGAAAACAATTAGGAGTTTATATGTTATTAGAAATCAATCATTTAGAAAAAGTTTACCGCACGCGCTTTTCAAAAGAGGAAACTCGTGCCTTGCAAGATGTGGATTTTAAGGTAGAAGAGGGCGAGTTTATCGCTATCATGGGGGAAAGTGGTTCTGGTAAGACGACTTTGCTCAACATTCTAGCAACCCTGGACAAGCCGACGAGGGGCTCTGTTATCTTAAACAATCAGGATATTACGAAAATCAAGGAAAGCAAGCTGGCAGATTTCCGTTTGCGCAACCTAGGCTTTGTCTTCCAAGATTTTAATCTCTTGGATACCCTGTCCATCCAAGACAATATCTTTTTACCTCTGGTATTGGCCCGTACCAGCCATGAGGAAATGGAAAAACGGTTGAAAGTTTTGGCGCCAAAACTGCGGATTCAGGACTTGCTGAAAAAACGTCCCTTTGAACTATCTGGTGGACAAAAGCAGCGCGTGGCCATTGCCCGTAGCTTGATTACCCAGCCACAGATTGTTCTAGCGGACGAACCGACGGCTGCCCTAGATTACCGCAATTCGGAAGACTTGCTGAATTTGTTTGAAGACATCAACTTAGACGGGCAAACCATTCTCATGGTGACTCACTCAGCCAACGCAGCTAGTCATGCTAAGCGAGTACTCTTTATCAAGGACGGGCGGATTTTCCATCAACTATACAAGGCAGGCAAGAGCAATCAAGACTTTGCCAAGGAAATTTCGCTCAATATGTCTGCACTTTTAGGGGGTGAGTAGATGTTTTACCTCAAACTTGCTGGGCAAAATATCCGAAAATCCATGGGTGTTTTTGCTCCCTTTGTTTTAGCTAGTCTTGTGCTATTTACTCTGATTTGTTCCATGTTCTTACTCATGCTCAGTCCAGTTATGGAGACCATGGGCTCTGGTGCCGTTTCTATCGGTCTTGGTGTTGTTGTTCTGACCATTTTCTCGGTCATTATGGAGATTTATAGTTTTAATTTCCTGATGAAACAACGGGCGAGGGAATTTGGTCTCTATAACATGCTGGGGATGAACAAGAAAAAAGTAGCCTTGATAGCCAGCCTAGAATTGATGATGATATTCTTACTGGTTGTGGTTCTTGGTTCTGTCTTAGCTGGTGTGTTCGCAAATGTTCTCTACTTGATTTTTGTCAATCTAACAAATTATAGTGATTTGCATTTTGGAATAGCCCCTTTGGCCTTTGTCATGACCGCCTTTCTCTTTGCTGGTATCTTCTTTCTCTTGGAATTGCTAGCCATTCGGACCATTGGTAAGACCAGTCCGCTGATTTTGTTCCGAGCTAGTGAGAAAGGGGAGAAGGAGCCAAAAGGCAATGTTCTTCTAGCTGCTCTTGGTGTAGTGGGACTGGGTATTGGATACTACCTATCACTTTCATCTAAAGCAGAAGGTGTAGCTCTTATCTTTCGGTTCTTTATCGCTGTGCTCTTTGTTATTGCGGGGACCTATCTGTTCTACATCAGCTTTATGACTTGGTATTTGAAGGCTCGTCGAAAAAACAAGCGGTATTTCTATACGCCAGAGCATTTCATTACGACTTCGCAGATGATTTTTCGGATGAAGCAGCACGCAACGGGTTTGGCCAATATTACGTTACTTGTAGTCATGGCCTTTGTGACCATTGCAACAACGACTTCACTTTATACTGGCATGTCAAGCATGACAAGTGGTCTTTATCCAAAGGAAACATCTATTACCTACAAAGTTGCGGATAGAAGTCAGGGTGAAAGTGCCTATCAGCAATCGGTGCTCAGCCATTTTCCAGAAAAAGCGGAAGATAGTCTGTCCTACCTGACCTACCAAGCTGGTCTGGTCTATGACGGTGGGAAGGAGATTGTCATTAGTCCAGAAACCATTGCCAATCCAGACTTTAGCAAAATAGCCTTTACCTACTTCGTCACCCAAGATGATTTCCGGAAGTTGGGCAATGACCTGCCAGAGCTGGCTGCCAATCAAGTTGCCTTTATCCGTCCAAGTGAAATGCCGTTGCTAGAGAAAGTCACTTTGGGAGATAGTACTTTCGAGAATGTAGTAAATCTTGATACAGCTATTTTCCCTGATATTACTAATACGCTCAATGCTGCCGTCATGGTGGTCAGTGATGATAGTGTCTTGGAAACCATTCGCAGTTACTATGAGTCAAATAATCCGCAAGGCTATCAGGTTAGTCTGGACTACCGTGTCTTTACTGATATGACCAATGAGGAAGTGGCCACTCTTGGTGAGCAGGCAGGCGATGCCTATAATATCAGTGATGCTAATGGAGAATCTTTAGGATACGTCATGCAGAAAACAGACTTTACCAATATGATCATGGGCTTCAGAGGTGGATTTCTCTTCACAGGCTTCTTGTTGGGTATTAGTTTCTTGCTAGGTGCTGCCTTGATTATTTACTACAAGCAGTACTCGGAAGGGCATGAAGACAAGAAATCCTACAAGATTCTACAAGAAGTGGGGATGAGCCAGCAGGCTGTCAAGAAAACCATTAACTCGCAAACACTTACGGTCTTCTTTATGCCACTAGCTATGGCGACCTTGCATTTCGTGATTTCTCTTGTTATGCTTAAGCAAATGCTATTGACCCTTGGTGTCACCTCTTCGCTTATGATTTATACCGTCAGCGGAATTACCCTACTGGCAGTCGCTCCGATTTACTTTGTCATTTACAAGTGGACCAGTCGCACCTATTACCGCATTATTGAACGGTAGAAGAAGTCTCGCCTTGTGCGAGATTTCTTGCATTTTCAGGGAAATGGTGTTACAATGGTAATACCAAAGGAATACTATAAGAGGTAAGAAAAATGGCAGCTATCACATTGAAAGTTTCTGAGCAGGACAAGCTCTTTATGCAGGCTATGGCAAAATTTGAAGGTGTGAGTTTGTCAGAACTCATTCGGACTAAAACCCTTGAAGCCCTTGAAGATGAGTACGACGCCCGTGTGGCAGATATTGCTTGGGCAGAATACCAAGAAGACTTGGCGAATGGAATTGAGCCGATAACACTAGAACAAATGGCTGAGGAGTTGGGCATTGAGTTATAAGGTTATTTTGTCCGCTAAGGCTCAAAAGCAAATTCGAAAGATGGATAAAACTGCTGCAAGTTTGATTTTGCGGTATCTTTACAAGCATATTGACGGTTGCGACAATCCCAGACAATACGGAAAAGCCTTGACTGCTAATCGTTCTGGCCAATGGCGGTACCGTATCGGTAATTACAGGGTCATCGTCAGCATTGAGGATGAAAAATTGATTGTAACGGCCCTTGAAGTCGGGCATCGGAAAGAAATATATAAATAGAAAGCCAAGACTTGTGTCCTGGCTTTTGCAGAATGAAGATGATGAAAAAAGAGAAGATTTATATTGTTGAAGATGATGAGATGATTGTACAGCTCTTGAAGCAGCATCTGGGAAAATCATATCAGGTAGAAAGTGTGCAGAATTTCCGAGCAGTTAGTCAGGAAGTTGCGGAACTCAAGCCAGACTTGGTGCTGATGGACATTAGCCTGCCTTATTACAACGGCTTTTACTGGACGACAGAAATCCGTAAAACCATGACCATGCCCATTATCTTTATCTCCTCTAGCGATGATGAGATGAATGCAGTTATGGCTATGAACATGGGTGGTGATGATTTTGTGTCTAAGCCGTTTTCTCTGGGGATTTTGGATGCCAAAATCGGTGCCTTTCTGCGTCGGGTCAATCAATTCAGCAAATCAACCGATTTGTCTATCGACCAATTCCAGCTTAGTTTAGACGGGCGATTTTCAAACGAATCGGAACAGGTTCAATTGTCTCCTACGGAAACCAAGATTTTGTCCGCCTTACTAGAACGACAAGGGCAGATTGTTAGCAAGGATGAACTCTTGGAAAAACTCTGGGAAAATGAAGAATTTATTGACCAGAATACACTCAATGTCAACATGACCAGATTACGTAAGAAGGTGAGCGAAGTGGGATTTGACCGTATCCATACGGTTCGTGGCGTGGGGTACTTGGTCAAATGATAGCAAAATTTATCCGTGAATACCGGAGTTTTTATTTCGCCTATCTGGTCTTGGCTGGTAGTTTTATCTTGCTCTTTTTACTTTACAAACTGCCCACCGAATTCCTGCAAAACGCTCTGCTATTGTCCCTAACCCTCTTAATCCTTCTGACTGCAGGGCTTTTCTGGAAGTTTCGCAACCGCATGAGAGCCTTGGAAGACTATGTCCATGAAGAAGCTTTGCCCCTGCTGAATAAGCCTGTGGACCTTGCCTATCTCAACTTGATTGAGGCGGAGAAGGAGGCGACGCGGGAGCAGCTCTTGGATTATAAGTCACGGGAAGAGGACCTGCAAGCCATGGTCAAAATGTGGTCCCACCAGATGAAAGTGCCTCTGGCTGCCCTGTCTTTAATGAGCCAGACTGACAATCTCAATCAGAAAGATGTCGACCACCAGCTCTTACGCTTGGACAATTATATGGCAAATCTCCTCAATTACCTCAAACTGACCAACCATGCCAGCGATTTTCGCTTTGAGCAGGTGGAAGCGAGAGAAGTAGTGATCGATTTGGTCAAAAAATACCGCAATCAGTTCTTGCAAAAAGACATTTCGGTGACCATTGATGGAAATTGGCTACTGAAAACCGACAGAAAATGGCTTAGTTTTGCCCTATCACAGATTATCGACAACGCCCTCAAGTACAATAAGACTGGTGGTAAGGTAGCCATTGAATTGAATGAGGGAATTTCCGTTACTGATACGGGAATTGGCATTTTGGCAGAAGATATTCCACGTCTGTTTGATGAGGGATTTACAGGTTTTAATGGCCGTGAACATCAAAAAGCGACAGGTTTTGGGCTTTATTTGACAAAGCGTGTTTTAAGTCAATTAGATTTAGGCATTAAAGTGGAAAGCCGAGTAGACGTCGGCACCACCGTAACCATCACCAAAGTACAGTAGAAGCTGTACTTTTTCCTTTTGAAAGCGTTTTGATTTTGTGATATACTGAAACTACTAGAAAATTAGGAGGTTACTATGTCACACCATCATGTTTTGCAAAACGGTTCAGATATCCGTGGTATTGCCATTGCTACTGACGAATATGCTGTCAATCTCACTCCACAAGCCACCAAGGAAGTGGTTCGCGGACTTATTCATTGGCTAACTCAGAAGCCAGAACTGGCGCAGGCCTATCAAAAAGGGCAATTGACCATCGGTATCGGTCGAGACAGCCGCCTCAGCGGTCCAGATTTGGTCACAGCCTTTACAGAAGAAGCCGTTCGTCTGGGCGTTCAGCTGATTGACTTCGGCATGGCCACCACGCCAGCCCTTTTCATGAGCACCCAGTATCCTCAGTTCAAGTGCCACGCTGGTGTCATGATCACTGCCAGCCACCTGCCTTATTACTTCAACGGTATTAAGATTTTTTCGGAAAATGGCGGAGCAGAGCACGAAGATATTGACTTCATCCTCTCGCATAGTGAAGATTTGCCAGCTTCTTCCCTTGGAAGTGTCGCCAGTGCAGACCTGATGACGCCTTACTCCCAAGACCTCGTAGGCAAAATTCGCTCAGCCTGTGACGGACAAGAAAAACCACTTGCCAATCTCAACATCATCGTCGATGCTGGAAACGGCGCGGGTGGATTCTTTGCTGAGAAAGTGTTGGCAGAATTGGGAGCAGATACCACAGGTTCACAATTCCTAGACCCAGACGGAACCTTCCCAAACCATGTTCCAAACCCAGATAACAAGGAAGCCATGGAAAGCATTCGTCAGGCTGTCTTGAAGCAAGGTGCAGACCTAGGCATTATCTTTGATACCGACGTTGACCGTGCCGCCCTAGTCACCAAGTCAGGTCAAATCCTCAATCGTAACAACCTGATTGCCGTTCTTAGCCAGATTGTCCTAGCTGAACATCCAGGAACCAGCATTGTGACCAATTCTCCAACAACTGAACACCTGAAAGTCTTTATAGAAAGCCTGGGCGGCAAACAAATTCGCTATATTTCAGGCTATCGCAACGTGATTAACCGTGCTATTTTAGCAAACCAAGAGGGAATTGATTGCCAGTTGGCTATCGAAACCTCTGGACACGCTGCCTTTAAGGAAAATTACTTCCTTGATGACGGAACCTATGTGGCTGCTAAGATTCTCATGCTCTTACCAAAATTGCAAGCGGAAGGTAAGTCCTTGGACGACTTGATTGCCCAGCTTAAACAACCGCTGGAAACCCAAGAAGTGCGGTTCAAGCTGGAAGCTACAGACTATCGATCACTTGGTGAACAGGTCATTGCTGAACTCAGAAACACCAACCTCGAAGGCTTTGCTTTTAACCCAGAAAACGAAGAAGGAGTGCGGTTTGACCTGACTGAGCCTTATGGTGACGGCTGGTTCTTGCTCCGTATGAGCCTCCACGAGCCACTCTTGGTCTTGCAGGTGGAAAATGACCAAACTGGCTATATTCCTGCCGTTTTACGAACACTCTCAGCCTTTTTGGACCAGTACCCAGCTGTCAATCAGGAAAAATTGAAAGAATTTCTATAATTGAAAACACGAGTAAGTTTGAGCTTACTCGTGTTATTTTACATAATTTATATTACGTAAAATTATAATTTATCCAGAGCATTTTTCTGCTCATCGTTAACAATATGGGTGTAGAGGTCGGTGACCTGGGTATTGGCATGCCCAAGCTGATGACTGACTAGAACTTGCGACTTGGTGGCGTCGTAGAGGCGAGTTGCCAAGGTATGACGGAGTTTGTGGGGGGTTACGCGTATCTTGAAGTCCGCAGAATACTTAGCCACCATTTTCTCAATGGAAGAATCGTCGATGCGGTTAGGCAGACCACGGTACTCAGACAGGAAGAAGGCTGTATCCGATTTTTCAGCCTTGTAGCGTTGCTGACGGATGCTCATATAGGCTTCCAGATAGGGCTTAGCAAACCCAGCTACATTGACCGAGTCACGCTTGCCACCTTTACGCGTCACCTCAATCATCATCAGCTTGAGGTTGACATCACGGAGGTCCAGATTGACCGCCTCAGACAGACGAACGCCAGATGCCAAGAGAAGTGCCAAAATCGCCAAATCCCGCTCCTTATTTTTCTGGAAGGATGATAGGGCACGTTTGGAGAGATTGACCTGGTATTCCTTGTCCACATAGTCCAAAAACTCCATGGTTTCATCGCCCAAAAAGAGCTTCTGCTTGATATTCTCCGCCCGAGCCGCCAAGGTTTCCTTCTTCTTCTTGGTGGACACCTTCTTCATGACATTGCGGTAGAAGTAGGGCTCGCCCTGCTCATTTTCCACTTCCTCGGTTAAATACTTGAAGAGACTAGAAAGTGCCGACAGGGTACGGTTAATGGTGGTCTGCGACACACCATTCTGCGTGGTATTGGCGTTCAGCAAGGGACGCTCCCGCAGATAAAGAATAAAGGCTTCCATATCTTTTTTTGTCAAATGTTCCAGAACATCCAGAGAAATGTCAGCAATCCGTTCCACAGTGACCAAATCTGAATCCTGCAACCACTCAAAAAAACGACGGTATTCTTTCAAGTATTCATACAAGGTTGTAAAACTGTAAGGCACAGACAATTTTGACTGATAATATTCCAAAACATACCAAGGCATGATTTCTTTTAGCTGTTCAATTTTTTCCAGTAATAACTCACGACGCATGTATTTCTCCTGATTTTAGTTATATGAGTAGTATAGCATAAACTCAGATAAGTTTCAAGAAAATTATAGTTTTCCGGAAAGATGTATGTGAGTATAGTCATATAGATAACCAAAAAAATTTTTTATGAAAAATCAGCTAAAAATGTACTTAATTCAAGGCTAAACTGGAATTTCTAGATACCCTCATTTTTCCATAAAAATGTACTTTATTAACGACAAAACTGGAATTTTTTTCAAAAGTACATTTTTCTAGTTAATTTGATACCTAAAACTATGTTTTCGGACATTGAGATACCTCCATTTTTTATATAAATTTAAAACAAATCTATACTTTAGACCTGTTTTATTATTTTTTAAATTGAACAAAATGAGCTCGTTTTCCCCAAATTTCAAGTTGAAATTAGCCACCCATAGGAAATTCACTCGATACCCTCCCATTATACCAAAAAAATCCAGGCAAGGTAATCTTGTCTGGATTGGTTTATGGCAACATCTGATAGGATGAGCTCTTAGTTATATCTCTTTTTCTTAATTCCTTTCCGTTCACCAGACTTTCCTCGATGGAATTGGCAATCGACTGGTCTGCTTGACGAAAGGCTTCTGCCACCGTGTTCAAGTAGTTATCCAGCTGCTCAACTGTCGAAACAATCTCTTGACTCACTGACTTAAGCTGACTAGTAGTGGAAGCTACCTTTTCTTTCGAAGCATCATCAGAGTCGAAAAAGTCTGCGCTATCTGCGATCATCCCAGACATATCCACATAGCTGGCTTCGATGCTTGTAAGCTGTTCGGGGTTAATTCTATTTTGACTACTCATTCTGAAACCTCCTCAGTTTGTTTGAAATAGCGAAGAAAGTCTTCACGACTATTGACTTCATGTGCTTGACCGTCAATGGAGTACTCTACAGGAATAGTCACCCCTTGATAAAGATCTTCTGGCTGGGGATAAAAGAGTTCCAAATTATCCAAAATGGTCGCAATAGACTCGGAATCCTCCAATAGATAGATAGACTCTTTCTCGAGCAGGGCTTGATAGATTTCTGACTCCGTCTGTGCCAAGACCGACCGATCTATGGTACTTGTCTCCGGAATCACAATCTCACCCTCTTCATTGGTAGTCAAGCTAATAGTATTGTCCAGACCGTAAATTGCAATACCTTGGGAATTCAAATTGGTTTCTAGAACAGTGCTTAAGCCCCAGATATCAACAGGAAATTCTGTTGGTTCTTCCACATTCTCAAAAACCTCCCCTGTTTTAATATCTAAATAAACTGATCGTTTGGATTCACGGCCTTCCCCCACCTTACGGATAACTAGTCGGAGAACTATCTGATTGCCTAGCTGAGATATTTTTCGCCCTCTACTATCATAAATATAGTCTTTATCAAAGTTCTGGATCGCTTGATGGATATCAATCTCTTTTTGACGAATATCAATCTCTTTTTGACGAATATCAATCTCTTTTTGACGAATATCACCCTCTTCAGAAGTGTATACGATAAGTTTAAGATACTCTCCATCCTCCAGTTGATGCCTATCAAACGCTACTTCTCCCAAAAATCCTTGTTTCACAGAGCTCGATTCAGGAATCTCTTTCAAGTGAAAAGAAAGATAGGTGATATAGCCATTCAATGATTCAGGCCATTCTTCTTGATTGACATAGGGAGAGTATGCCAGACGTTTGTCAACTTCTTCCTTGGGAGTAGCTTCCCAGGTGATGAGGGCTGATGAACGCCCTTTCAAAAACTGGTAATCCTCTATGTAACTATCCCAGCTGGTATAGTCATAGTCCTTATTTATCTTACTGTCCTTGTAGAAATAGTAGCCCAGTCCAGAGACTAGGATAAAAACAGCACCCATGACGAGTAGAATAAGTTGTCGCTTACTAATTCTCATCCTACTGACCTCCTTCCTCCTCAAGAATATCGTACTTATTCTCAAGATAGTCCAATATTTGTTATCCTTATTTCTATAAAATTATACCATTTGTTAATAACAAAATACAATATATGATAAAAATTTGTGTAGAGAATTTACCAATTAGAGGAAACATCAAAATATATTGGAGATTTTAATAAATAATAACTGAGGGTGGATGAAATACCACTTATTTCACGCTATGTTGGTATGTCTTCAAATACCTACTATCTCATAGAAAAAAATAGCATTACCCCAAAAAAATCCTTTATAATAATATAATGCGACCGAAAAAAATGTACTTTTGAAAGTGCAGAACTTTATCAAATTGTGGATGATAAATGTACTTTTCAAAAGAGATATCAAGAATAAGATAAACTAATCATTATGTACAATAAATAACCCTATTCAAAAGTACAAAATAAAAATAAAGTACATTTTTCAATCTATGTACTTTATGCTTCTATCCCAGTATTATCAAGGGTTTAGACCATGTACGGTCAATTGTTCATAAATTTTTAGTTTTTCATCTAAACCCACATATGCTATAATACAAACAAATACGAAAGGATGTTTTATGCTAGATTTTGTTCCTGTCAGTCCTGATAATTGGCGAGTTCCGTTATCTGTTTCTCCTGACCAAGCTGAGTTTGTCGCCGATAAGGTAACAACCTTGGCACGTGCCTTTGCTTATAGAATGTTTGATAGCCAGGCTTATTTGATTTACCAGCAAGATTGTCCTGTTGGTCTAGTTTTATACCATGATTTCCCTGAACGACAAGCCTATCTCATCTCTGAATTCTTCATTGATGCCGACTTCCAGCAACAAGGTTTGGGTCGTCAGGCTATGACACAGTTGCTGGAAAAATTCTGCTCAGAAAGAAAATTTTCAGCTGTTCAGCTCTGCATTTTATCCCAAAACAGCCCAGCCAGAACCTTGTATCAATCACTTGGCTTTGTTGAAACGGGCGAATATGATGAAGATGAAATTGTATTGCGATTAGAATTCTAAAAAAAGTTTACACAATATAAATTATGTAAATATAATTAGCTTCTTTGACTGAGCTGCAGGATTAAATCCATAGCTGTTTTTCGATTTCGGAAATAAAGTTTTATTCCACTGGACTTCAAGCGTTTGGTAAAGGCACTTTGACTAAGCTTCATCTTCTCGGCAATTGGCTTTTGCTTAAATTCTTCCTGATAGATTTTATTGCTGATTAAGAATTCAAACAAGTCTGTTTGTGAACTATTCCAAGTAGCTTTGATAAAATCACTTGAAGTAAGTAAAGGATTGATAACACGGTCGATTTGCTTGTATTCAGAAGAAAAAGCAACTAGGCTACTACCATAATCATCCTTATCTTGAATGACCTTTATCGCTTTTTGCGCTTCCCAATAAGCAGGTCCATCCACTCCAATGCTTTGTTTGGGGTCGATGGCTGTCAAAATTTCCCCCAGACCAATTCCAAATTTAATTTCTAGCTGATCACGAAAGGCCAGTTGAATTTGGTCAATCATCAAAAAAATATACGGGTTTGGCTTGCATAGAGCTTGAAACTCATCTCCCTTTGTAAGGGTAAATGGCGATGCTAAGTTCTGGGAAAAAGAATAATTGATACTATTCAGCTGCTGTTTTAGACCTTCTATAGTATTTGAACGCTGAGAAACCTGTTTTGAATGGATAATATTTCCTATTATTGCGATATAATTCATGACTTGTCCTTTGTTTATCGTTATTTTTTCTATTGTAACGGACATCACGGAAAATGTCCAGTATAAGGGATTTCTTTAAAACTTTCCTTTATAACGGAAATTTAAAATGCAAAATAGCGCTCTTTTCTACCATCCTACTCCTATTTTCTATTGCTACAACTTAACCACTTCGAACAAAAAAGTAAAAAGAAGAGATTATTTTCTCTTCTTTTTGGCTTTCTTGATTTTATTGGCTTGGCGTTTCATGGCTTGTTTCATAGCAAACTCACCAATTTTACCTTTCAAACCGCCTCCAAACATTTGGGACATATCTGGCATACCAGCTCCTCCCATCAGTTGGCTCATATCTGGCATTCCTGCACCGCCCATCATGTCTTCAAGAGCAGACATATCCATACCATTCATATTTGGCATATTTTTAGGAAGATTATTTGGGTTAATACCCATTTGCTTCATCATCTTGCTCATATCACCAGACATGACACCTTGCATCATTGTTTTGGCTTGGTTGAAATCTTTGATAAATTTATTAACTTCTACAAAGCTATTTCCTGAACCGTTAGCAATACGACGGCGACGGCTCGGTGTCAACAAATCAGGATTTTCACGTTCAGTTGGTGTCATAGATGATACAATTGCACGTTTTCGTGCAATTTCACGCTCGTCAACTTTTAAGTTGGCAAGGGCTGGGTTACCAGCCATACCTGGAATCATCTTCAGCAGGTCTTCCATAGGTCCCATATTCTGAACTTGGTCCAGCTGATTAATGAAATCGTTGAAATCAAAGGTATTTTCACGCATTTTTTCAGCGAGTTCCAATGATTTCTTCTCGTCGTATTCTTTGCTGGCTTTTTCAATCAAGGTCAGCATGTCACCCATACCTAAGATACGAGAAGACATACGGTCTGGATGGAAGGTTTCAATATCTGTGATTTTTTCACCAGTACCGGTGAATTTGATTGGCTGACCAGTAATGTGACGGACAGACAAGGCTGCACCACCACGTGTATCGCCGTCAATCTTAGTCAAAATCACACCAGTAATAGCCAGTTGATCATTGAATTCACGCGCAACGTTGGCAGCTTCCTGACCAATCATGGCATCGACAACCAAGAGAATTTCATTTGGTTGGGCAAAGTCTTTGATTTCTCTCAATTCGGCCATGAGAGCTTGGTCAATCTGCAAACGACCGGCCGTATCAATCAAGACATAGTCATTATGATTGGCTTTGGCTTGTTCTAAACCTTGGCGTACAATCTCCAGGGCAGGTACTTGATTGCCCAACTCGAATACAGGTACATCAATTTGTTGACCAAGGGTCTTCAACTGGTCAATGGCAGCTGGACGATAAATATCCGCCGCAATCAAGAGAGGACGAGCATTCTCTTCCTGCTTGAGTTTGTTGGCCAGTTTACCTGTGAAGGTTGTTTTACCAGCCCCCTGCAAACCAGCCATCATGATGATGGTTGGAATTTTTGGTGACTTGATAATGTCAGACGTTTCAGACCCCAATACAGCCGTCAATTCTTCATCAACGATTTTGATAATTTGTTGAGCGGGGTTCAGGGTTTCAATAACTTCGTGACCAATGGCACGTTCACGTACTTTTTTGATGAAATCTTTTACAACTGGAAGAGCAACGTCGGCTTCTAGTAAGGCCAGACGGATTTCCTTGGTTGCCTCCTGGATGTCACTCTCAGAAATTTTCCCCTTACGACGTAGGTTTTTAAAAACACTCTGCAAACGTTCTGTTAAGCTTTCAAAAGCCATATACTTCTCCTCTTACTCTCTATTATCAATGCTGGTTAAAATGGCGATTTTTTCCTTCAAATAAGCATCTTCTGGATACTTAGTGAGTATTTCGTCGAAAATCTGACTACGCACCACATAGTCAGAATACATATGCAGCTTCATCTCATAATCTTCCAGCAATTTTTCTGTTCGTTTAATATTGTCATATACCGCTTGACGGCTAACTTGAAATTCCTCAGCAATTTCAGCCAAGCTATAATCATCTGCATAATATAGCTCAATGTAGTTCATTTGCTTATCTGTCAGCAAGGCTGCATAGAATTCAAACAAGGCGTTCATTCGGTTGGTTTTTTCAATTTCCATAAGGTTTATTATATCAAAAATTCCGTCTTAAATAAATAGAAACATCTGCTTCCGTACCTAGAAAACAGATGTAGATTACATAATTTATATTACGTCATACAATCGAGCGTAGAGCTACTAATTATTCTCCAGATAAAACTCGAACCGTTCACCAACATACTGGCTATTGACATACTCAAAGGCTTGACCGTCTTCCAGATAAGAAACCTGCCTTAAAGCTAGAATAGCTTGATTTTTTGAAATTTCTAAATATTTGGCAACCTTCTCATTAGCCAGTCTGGCAAAAATGGTTTGTTTACTTGTTCCGATCCGATAGCCATTATCAATAAGGGTTTTGAAGAAATGGTTAGTCACATCTTCCTTGGGAACGTTCTTAATCAAGCGTTCGGGAATGCTGGCTACCTCATATACCACAGGTACATTATCAGCATAGCGAACCCGCTCCATCCGAATAACGTATTCCCCCTTGCCTAAAGCAAGTTGCTCAACTTCTTTCTCATTTGGTTTGGTACGAGTATAAGACAACAACTGACTGCTCGGCATTTTCCCTTGGAGTTGTACCAATTCAGTAAAAGAGGTTGTTCCACGCATCTTTTCTTGGACCCGTGTGCTGGCTACATAGGTTCCAGACCCCACCTTACGTTGAAGAACTCCTTCTTCGACCAGCAGGGTAATGCCCTGGCGCAAGGTCATCCGTGAAACGCCAAACTCGTCAGCCAAATCGCGCTCACTGGGTAAGCGTTGTCCAACTGCCCAAACTCCCTTGTCAATCTGTTCTTTTAATTTATCATGAATGGTAATATATGCTGCTTTCATCTGATTAGCCTTTCTTACTCCTAGTTTATCAAAATATCCGAAATTTGACCAATCTAGACCGATTTTTATCTGCAAAAACTTTCTAGACAAACAATCATCTGAATTTCCCTATAACAAAATCAGTAAAAACCAGAAAAAAACGAACGCTGTTTTTTCAAAAATCCACCATAGTTTGCAAAACAGATATTTAACAATTATAGTTTGGAAAATGTTCGTTTTTATGATAAAATAAGTAACAGTATTTGAATTATTTTCAAAACGAAAGGGAAAAACATGACAAAACAAGATGTCCAAAAAATTATTGTATTGGATTATGGTAGCCAGTACAATCAGCTCATCTCACGCCGTATTCGTGAGTTTGGTGTCTTTTCTGAATTGAAAAATCACAAGGTTACTGCTGAGGAAGTCCGTGCCATCAATCCGATTGGTATCGTTCTCTCTGGTGGTCCAAACTCTGTTTACGCTGAAAATGCCTTTGATATTGACCCAGAAATCTTTGAATTAGGAATTCCTGTCTTGGGAATTTGCTACGGTATGCAGTTGATTACGCATAAATTGGGTGGTAAGGTACTACCTGCAGGCGAGGCTGGAAACCGTGAATATGGTCAATCAAATCTCCAATTGAAAGCTGAATCAGCCTTATTTGCAAACACACCTGAAGAGCAATTGGTTCTGATGAGCCATGGTGATGCCGTAACTGAAATTCCTGAAGGTTTCCACTTGGTTGGTCTATCCGCTGACTGTCCTTTTGCTGCTATTGAAAACACTGAACGCCGTATCTACGGTATCCAGTTCCACCCAGAAGTTCGTCATTCGGTATATGGCAATGACATTTTGAAAAACTTTGCTTTTGGTATCTGTGGAGCCAAGGGCGACTGGACCATGGAAAACTTCATTGAAACTGAGATCGAAAAAATCCGCCAAACAGTTGGCGACAAGAAAGTTCTACTTGGTCTTTCAGGCGGTGTTGACTCATCTGTTGTCGGTGTCCTTCTTCAACGCGCTATCGGTGACCAATTGACCTGTATTTTCGTTGACCACGGTCTTCTACGTAAGAATGAAGGCGATCAAGTTATGGAGATGTTGGGTGGCAAGTTTGGCCTCAATATTATTCGCGTTGATGCTGCTAAGCGTTTCTTAGACCTACTTGCTGGCGTATCTGACCCTGAAAAGAAACGTAAAATCATCGGTAATGAATTTGTTTACGTCTTTGACGACGAAGCGAGCAAGTTGACGGATGTTGAATTCCTAGCTCAAGGAACGCTTTATACTGATATCATCGAGTCTGGTACCGACACGGCTGAGACCATCAAATCTCACCACAACGTTGGCGGTCTTCCTGAAGATATGCAGTTTAAGTTGATTGAACCGCTCAACACTCTCTTCAAAGATGAGGTACGCGCTTTGGGTACTGCTCTTGGGATGCCTGAGGAAGTTGTATGGCGTCAGCCATTCCCAGGACCAGGTCTTGCTATTCGTGTCATGGGTGAAATCACAGAAGAAAAACTCCAAACTGTTCGTGAATCTGACGCTATCTTGCGTGAGGAAATTGCCAAAGCGGGTCTTGACCGCGATGTATGGCAATATTTCACTGTCAATACTGGCGTTCGCTCCGTAGGTGTCATGGGTGATGGTCGGACATACGACTACACTATCGCTATCCGTGCTATCACTTCTGTCGATGGAATGACTGCTGATTTCGCAAAACTCCCATGGGAAGTCCTTCAGAAAATCTCAGTCCGCATCGTAAACGAAGTTGACCACGTCAACCGCATCGTCTACGATATCACAAGCAAACCACCAGCTACGGTTGAGTGGGAATAATGGAGAGGCTTGATTTACCTTCAAAATAGCGATTCTACAGCAGTTTAGCAGGAACAAACTAGTCTAAAAAGGGTGAATCTTCGTTTGATTCCCCCCTAAATCCCCCCGAAAAAAGAATTAGCTAGAAATTTTTTCTGGCTAATTCTTTTTATATACTATTGATTTGTTTCAAATCCGTCATCAAATTCTTCACTGTGATAAGAACGTTCGTCTCCATCGTTTTCAAATGTTTTTGAAAATAATTCATCAGTATTTGCTGAAGTAAATAGATTGTTAAAATTCGTATACCTATTTGATTGCAAGGCATTCCAGTCATCCCCTAGAGGTATTTTTTTAGGTAACTCTTTCGCCTCCCCTTTAAATACTATTGAATCACAACAAAAAAGGCAATCAACTAAGTTTTTCTTAATTGATTGCCTGGTATCTTCTTAAAGACTTGAAATCCCCTCAAAAACCCGATATAATGGGTTTACAGATATTTAAGTATCTGATTAATAAAGTAATTAAATACTTTACCAAATTTTGGGTCTCGACTTCTTTAATTGATTGGTGGTAATCAATTAAGGCTCGCAGTTAAAGTTTCTCAGGCTTTAACTGGTCGTGGCTCTTTTTTTGTATTCTTTATTCAGTTCGTTGTTTCGTTATATCTAGTATATCGCTTTTTTCTTCTTCCATTTCTAACTCCAATGTTACTTGTTCTGTTTCTGGTTCTGGTTCTGTTGGCTCATTTGGGATTAAATCCACTACTAGCGTTGAGTTAGTTAACTTTGCAATTTGTTCTAGTGTTTTTATGGTTGGATCTGATTTTCCTGATTCTATTCGTGAATAATTTGATCTACTCATTTCTAATTCTTGGGAGAATTTTTCTTTTGATTTGGTACCTCTCATCTTTTTTAAGCTTTCTCTAAATGCTAGTTCCAAGTTTCTCCCCCCTCTTTTTGTGTCATAAAATTCACGCTTTATTTAAATTATAGCTTTTAATATCTTAATAAACAAGTGATTAATCACTTGTGATTTGTGATTAATCACTTGTGATTTGTGATAAGTGATTTGTGATTAATATATAAAAGCCCTCTTTAAAGGGCTTTTATGTTTATTTTGAGAAAGATATAAAATCAATATATCCCTTTTCTCCGATTTTTACAACGGCATTGTAGGACTTTCTATCTTTCGTTTTGATTCCTTTTACCAGGGTTTCTTTTCCCTCTAGTAATTCTTTTACATTTGTTTTGGTGAGTTTTTTCTTTCTAAAATGTTCAGCTAAAGTGAAGGTACATTCAGGATAATTTGAACAACCATAAAACGATTTTTTTAATACAATATTGTTGCCACACTTAGGACATTTTCCTACAAGGGGTCCCGAGCGCTTAGTGGGAATTTGTACCCCTTATCGATACAAATTCCCCGTAGGCGCTAGGGACCTCTTTAGCTCCTTGGAAGCTGTCAGTAGTATACCTAATAATTTATCTACATTCCCTTTAGTAACGTGTAACTTTCCAAATTTACAAAAGCGACTCATAGAATTATTTCCTCCCGTTAAATAATAGATAACTATTAAAAATAGACAATACTTGCTCATAAGTAACGGTACTTAAATTGTTTACTTTGGCGTGTTTCAT
>NZ_POJH01000054.1 GCF_002960625.1 Streptococcus suis | reverse complement strand
GTCACTTTTCCTGAATTGGAAACTATCTTATCAACACCATCTGGCGAACAATACTGGAACCTGGTCATAGCTTTTCCTTGCAAGGACTTCGTGCTTGAGTTAAGCAAGGACGAACTCTCAGAGAGCATTCGTCAGTCCACCTCAAAACGGATTTCGGACAAGCGTGTGGCGTACTTAGCCGAAAAGCTGATAGCACTAGCTAATCAATCTTACTGTGCCGTCAAGAAAACCTCTCCAATACTAGAAGAGGTGCGTTACTGTGCAAAAGAATTGCTTCGGCTTTCTGAACAGAGACAAACTGTCCTAGACCAAATGGTGGAACTAGCTCAGCCATTACCTGAATATGACATTCTGCTCTCTATTCCTGGAATAGCTGAGACTACTGCAACAAGTATTATTGGTGAACTGGGAGATATTCGCCGTTTTCAGTCTACCAATCAAATCAATGCCTTTATCGGTATTGACCTGAGACACTATGAATCTGGTAACTTCCTCGCTAAGGAACACATTACCAAGTGTGGCAATCCCTACGCTAGAAAGATTCTGTTCAAATGCATTCACAATATCGCTTCAGCCAGTCACACCAATCCTTGCCATATCGCCGACTTTTATGAGAAACGAAAAAGACAATCGCAAACGACTTCTACAAAGCCACACACGATTGCCTCCATACATCGTCTCATTCGGACAATGTATTACCTCATAACGCATAACAAACTTTACGATTACACTTTAACCCAAAATCAGTAAGATTGTTTATGCAATATTATTGTAACACCTTATCAAAAATTTTCAACATAAGGTGTT
>NZ_POJH01000053.1 GCF_002960625.1 Streptococcus suis | reverse complement strand
ATGTAGATAAAACATCTACTGTTTTGAAACAGACTAAAAACAGTGATTACGCAGATAAATAAATACGTTAGATTAATTCCTACCAGTGACTAATCTTATGACTTTTTAAACAGATAACTAAAATTACAAACAAATCGTTTAACTTCTGTATTTGTTTATAGATGTAATCACTTCAGGAGAGATTACATGAACAAAAATATAAAATATTCTCAAAACTTTTTAACGAGTGAAAAAGTACTCAACCAAATAATAAAACAATTGAATTTAAAAGAAACCGATACCGTTTACGAAATTGGAACAGGTAAAGGGCATTTAACGACGAAACTGGCTAAAATAAGTAAACAGGTAACGTCTATTGAATTAGACAGTCATCTATTCAACTTATCGTCAGAAAAATTAAAACTGAATACTCGTGTCACTTTAATTCACCAAGATATTCTACAGTTTCAATTCCCTAACAAACAGAGGTATAAAATTTTTGGGAATATTCCTTACCATTTAAGCACACAAATTATTAAAAAAGTGGTTTTTGAAAGCCATGCGTCTGACATCTATCTGATTGTTGAAGAAGGATTCTACAAGCGTACCTTGGATATTCACCGAACACTAGGGTTGCTCTTGCACACTCAAGTCTCGATTCAGCAATTGCTTAAGCTGCCAGCGGAATGCTTTCATCCTAAACCAAAAGTAAACAGTGTCTTAATAAAACTTACCCGCCATACCACAGATGTTCCAGATAAATATTGGAAGCTATATACGTACTTTGTTTCAAAATGGGTCAATCGAGAATATCGTCAACTGTTTACTAAAAATCAGTTTCATCAAGCAATGAAACACGCCAAAGTAAACAATTTAAGTACCGTTACTTATGAGCAAGTATTGTCTATTTTTAATAGTTATCTATTATTTAACGGGAGGAAATAATTCTATGAGTCGCTTTT
>NZ_POJH01000052.1 GCF_002960625.1 Streptococcus suis | reverse complement strand
CACATCCTGCTGAAATTGCTTTCCTTTAAAATGATTCATCGTCATTCCTCCTGCTATCTTTTTCTATTATTCTACCTTATTTGATAGTAGATTTAAAACTTTGCAACAGAACCATATTCCTTCAATTCGTAATTGATCTTTAAACTCTTTATCTATCATTTTAAAAACTCCTTTCTTTATTTTTGGTTATTTTTTAAAATGTTTCTTAAAACATTTAATCTCTGTTTACCTAACTTTCTTTGAACAGTTATGTTTAATTCATCTTCATCAAATAACTTTTCCTTATTGTTATTAGCATAGAAAAGAATAATTTCTTCAATTTCTCGATTATCTAATTTACCTTCTCTGTAATCATCAATAATTACTCGTAGTTCTGATGTTAAAGTTAATACTGTTGCAGGATAAGCTACATATTCATATTTATCAAAAATACTAGACAAAA
The DNA here is from genome assembly GCF_002960625.1 of Streptococcus suis. GTDB lineage: Bacteria > Bacillota > Bacilli > Lactobacillales > Streptococcaceae > Streptococcus > Streptococcus suis_T. The sequence goes on along the minus strand of NZ_POJH01000052.1, from coordinate 632 downwards.
TAATCACTCCTTTTTTGTATATTTACATGGTATCATTTGCCACACACAAAATCAACATTTACTTAACATTTTTATAACATATTTCAAAAATATATGATTACATATTATTATCTGGGTATATTTATATAAACTCTTTCTACCTTGTCGCTATAACAAGATAGAAAGCTTTTTAAGGGGTATTAGCACTACTGACACACTAAATACTATACAAGCTATAAAAAGCTCTTAAAACCGAAATAGAAGCCTTAAAAGTTGCAATTAATAAAATTAGCACTTTATGATATAATGGCGTTGTTATAAAAAAAATAATAGAAAGGAAAGGAAGGCAGATGAGTAAAGATGTTTTAGTAGTAAAAATACCAGAAGATCTAGATAAACAATTTAGAGAAGAAGTAAGAAAACAAGGCAAACAATTTAATTTATCTTTAGAAGAAGCTATAAGATTATGGTTAAAAGAAAAAAAAAATAAATTTAAATAAAAAAAGAAAACTCGTTTTTTTTTATTTATACTTAAAGTTATGGTAAATTCTCAAAGTAAGTTCTAGTTCCCGTCCATCTAGAAGTTACTCTGAGAAAACTGCATAAAACCAACAGAATTTAGTCTCAGACTAAGTTCTGTTTTTGCCTAAAAT
>NZ_POJH01000051.1 GCF_002960625.1 Streptococcus suis | reverse complement strand
GCGTATCCTGGGATTGACTTGTTAGGTGTTGTTCCCTCTTCTTGCGGTGCAATTGGGTTACCATTTTCGTCAACGTGGTTTGTTACAACCTTCTTAGCAGGTGTTTCTACTTTACGGTAGATGTGAGTTGTGTTACCATCTGGATCTGTTACAGTCTTACCTGTGAACTCATATCCTGGGATTGACTTGTTAGGTGTTGTACCTTCTTCTTGCGGTGCAATTGGGTTACCGTCTTCGTCAACGTGGTTTGTTACAACCTTCTTAGCAGGTGTTTCTACTTTACGGTAGATGTGAGTTGTGTTACCATCTGGATCTGTTACAGTCTTACCTGTGAACTCATATCCTGGGATTGACTTGTTAGGTGTTGTACCTTCTTCTTGCGGTGCGATTGGGTTACCATTTTCGTCAACGTGGTTTGTCACAACTTTCTTAGCAGGTGTTTCAACCTTGCGGTAGATGTGAGTTGTGTTACCATCTGGATCTGTTACAGTCTTACCTGTGAACTCGTATCCTGGGATTGACTTGTTAGGTGTTGTACCCTCTTCTTGTGGTGCGATTGGGTTACCATTTTCGTCAACGTGGTTTGTCACAACTTTCTTAGCAGGTGTTTCTACTTTACGGTAAACGTAAGTTACTTCAGTAGTCTTACCACCTACAACAGTACCAGTTTCTGAACCTTCAACACGAACAAGCTCATAAGTTGTACCATCTTCTGTAGTGATAGTGTTTGGCTTGTTATCAGTTGTGTCGTAAGACTTACCTGCTGGAGCGTTTGTTTCGTCTTGAACAGGTGTCTTAATCACTGTACCGTCTTCAGTCACATAGTTAACAACAACGTTACCGTTTTGTACGTAAGGGATTGGTGTGTCGATACCTGACTCATCTGGAGTTGGTGGCACATAACCCTTGCTTGGATCTGTTGGATCAACTGGTTTCAATGGCTCATTTGTCTTAGGATCAACTGGTGTGAAGCCTGGTACATGAGGGATTGATGGAACTTCACCATCTGGGTAAGGTGTCGTTGGATCGATTGGCTTATCTGGGTTGGTTGGATCGAATGGATAAGGGATTACTGGGTTAACTGGAGTTGGATTCTCTGGTGTTGCAGGAATTTGTGG
>NZ_POJH01000050.1 GCF_002960625.1 Streptococcus suis | reverse complement strand
CCACAAATTCCTGCAACACCAGAGAATCCAACTCCAGTTAACCCAGTAATCCCTTATCCATTCGATCCAACCAACCCAGATAAGCCAATCGATCCAACGACACCTTACCCAGACGGTGAAGTTCCATCAATTCCTCATGTACCAGGCTTCACACCAGTTGATCCTAAGACAAATGAGCCATTGAAACCAGTTGATCCAACCGATCCAAGCAAGGGTTATGTGCCACCAACTCCAGACGAGTCAGGTATTGACACACCAATCCCTTACGTTCAAAACGGTAACGTTGTGGTGAACTACGTGGATGAAGATGGTAATGTGATTAAGACACCTGTTCAAGACGAAACAAACGCTCCAGCAGGTAAGTCTTACGACACAACTGATAACAAGCCAACTGAGATTGTTACTGAAGATGGTTCACGTTATGTCTTGATCCCATCTAAGACAGTTGGTTCTGAAACAGGTTCTGTTGAAGGCGGTAAGACAACTGAAATCACTTATGTGTACAAGAAAGTTGCTAACTGGATCCCACAAATTCCTGCAACACCAGAGAATCCAACTCCAGTTAACCCAGTAATCCCTTATCCATTCGATCCAACCAACCCAGATAAGCCAATTGATCCAACAACACCAGGTACAAATGGTGAAGTTCCATCAATCCCACATGTACCAGGCTTCACACCAGTTGATCCTAAGACAAATGAGCCATTGAAACCAATCGATCCAACCGATCCAAGCAAGGGTTATGTGCCACCAACTCCAGACGAGTCAGGTATTGACACACCAATCCCTTACGTTCAAAACGGTAACGTTGTGGTGAACTACGTGGATGAAGATGGTAATGTGATTAAGACACCTGTTCAAGACGAAACAAACGCTCCAGCAGGTAAGTCTTACGACACAACAGACAACAAGCCAAACACTATCACTACAGAAGATGGTACAACTTATGAGCTTGTTCGTGTTGATGGTTCAGAAACTGGTACTGTTGTAGGTGGTAAGACTACTGAAGTAACTTACGTTTACCGTAAAGTAGAAACACCTGCTAAGAAGGTTGTGACAAACCACGTTGACGAAAATGGTAACCCAATTGCACCGCAAGAAGAGGGAACAACACCTAACAAGTCAATCCCAGGCTACGA
>NZ_POJH01000005.1 GCF_002960625.1 Streptococcus suis | reverse complement strand
AAAGTAGAAACACCTGCTAAGAAGGTTGTGACAAACCACGTTGACGAAAATGGTAACCCAATTGCACCGCAAGAAGAGGGAACAACACCTAACAAGTCAATCCCAGGCTACGAGTTCACAGGTAAGACTGTAACAGATCCAGATGGTAACACCACTCACATCTACCGCAAGGTTGAAACACCTGCTAAGAAAGTTGTGACAAACCACGTTGACGAAAATGGTAACCCAATTGCACCGCAAGAAGATGGTACAACACCTAACAAGTCAATCCCAGGATACGAGTTCACAGGTAAGACTGTAACAGATCCAGATGGTAACACAACTCACATCTACCGCAAGGTTGAAACACCTGCTAAGAAGGTTGTGACAAACCACGTTGACGAAAACGGTAACCCAATTGCACCGCAAGAAGAGGGTACAACACCTAACAAGTCAATCCCAGGCTACGAGTTCACAGGTAAGACTGTAACAGATCCAGATGGTAACACAACTCACATCTACCGCAAGGT
>NZ_POJH01000049.1 GCF_002960625.1 Streptococcus suis | reverse complement strand
CCTAAATTCTCAAAGTAAGTTCTAGTCTAACGCCAAAACTGGAAATTAGACTGAGACAAAAAAATAAGCTAGAACTTACTATGGGACAAGTTGGTAACTAATAATGAAAAACAAACACTTAACTCTCTCTGATCGCAATGATATTCAAATAGGAATTGAACAGCTAAAGCCCTTCTCAGCTATAGCTGCTAAGCTAGGAAAAGACCCGTCCACAATCTCAAAAGAAGTTCGCAGAAATCGAGTGGTTAAAGAAAATTCTGTGCCATCTAATTGCGAGGCCTGCCCTCTACTCAAAAAGGCTCCCTACGTTTGTAATGCCTGTCCGAAAAAGAGATTGAACTGTGGATACCAAAAACAGTTCTACTACGCCAAAAGAGCTCAGCTTGACTATGAAGCTAAGCTCTCGGAGTCGAGAACAGGTGTTGCCCTAAACAAAGAAGAATTCTATCGCATGGACGAGATTGTCTCTTCTGCCATCCAAAAGGGACAACACCTCAACCACATCATCGCCTCAAACGAACTGTCGGCATCCAGAGCTTCTATCTACCGATACCTTGAAAAAGGATATCTGTCCACAAAACCTATTGATTTCCCTCGTGTCGTGAAATTCAGAAAGCGTCGAACAAGAGATCTTCCTCCTATTCCTAAAAAAGCGAAAGAAGGGCGGTCTTACAAGGACTTCCAACGCTTTCTAACAGAGAAAGGCATCAGCTATTGGCTGGAAATGGACACCGTTACTGGACGGATCGGCGGAAAACTGCTTCTCACCTTTAACCTCTCCTTCTGTAACTTTATCTTCGCTCGATTACTTGATAATAAAACAGCTAATGAGGTCGCTAAACACCTCTACGCTATCAAGAATGACCTACATCAGAAGGAGATGAATTTCTGCGAAATATTTCCTGTCATTCTGACCGACAATGGCGGTGAGTTCGCCAGAGTAGACGATATCGAAATGGATGTTCGTGGAGAATCTAAACTCTTCTTCTGTGATCCCAATCGTTCTGACCAGAAGGGGAGAATTGAGAAGAATCACACGCTTATCAGAGATATTCTCCCTAAAGGAACTAGCTTTGATAACTTGACACAGGATGACATCAACCTAGTTTGTTCGCATGTCAACAGCGTCAAACGAGCTTCTTTCAACGGAAAATCGGCTTATGAACTCTTTACATTTACCTATGGTGAGGAAGTGGCAACACTTCTGGGTATCTCTAAAATTGACCCTGAGAACGTCATCCAATCACCTCGATTACTAAATAAATAATCACTAGTTTTTATTAAAAAATAATTTCAAAATAGAAAGGAACTTGTCCCATCCCAAATTCCAGATAACTAGAACTTACTTTGAGACGTCTCAGAGCCAGTAACTTTAGTGTACCCTTTTTTTCAACAATTTCAAGCCTAAAACACCCTTGAAGCCGCATTTTAGGCAAAAACAGAACTTAGTCTGAGACTAAATTCTGTTGGTTTTATGCAGTTTTCTCAGAGTAACTTCTAGATGGACGGGAACTAGAACTTACTTTGAGAATTTACC
>NZ_POJH01000048.1 GCF_002960625.1 Streptococcus suis | reverse complement strand
ACTGTAGCTGATTTCACTACTGCGTTTACAAGGGTGCCATCTTCTAGCACATAGTTCACGATGTAGTTAATGGTTGCTGAACGTTCAACTGTCGCAGCTACTTCTGTAGTTGTCGCTGATGCAACTTCTGTCGCTGTTGTTTCAGTAGTCGTTGAAGCTACTGTAGCTGCTGTGTCAGTAGCAGTTGTAGCTACTGTAGCTGTTGTTTCAGTAGTCGATGACGGTGTTACTGCTACACTTGCTTCTGTTGATGAAGCCGAGGTTGTAGTTGCTGTAGTTGCTGTCGTTGGTTCGGATGTTGCAGCTGTTGTTTCTGCTTTAGCGGCTTGCGCACCAGCACCCATGGCTAGTGACATACCAAGCAATACGCTGGCTGCACCGAAATGATATTTACGGATTGAGAAATGTTGTTTCATTCCGTACCAATCAAATGATTTTTTCTTTGCTCTCTGCATCAAATGCCTCCCAAAAAATAATAACAAGCTATGTGAAAAATCATCAATAGGAAATGCAACAATAAACTTATCCTTTAAAGCTCTAACTGTCCTTCAAAGGTCGTGGAATATTCATCGTCAAACTATATAAAATAGTAATAATCAATATATATGGGGGGATTGATTGGTACATATACACTTTAACAATTTAATAAGCAACCATCCACCAAGTTCTTGTTACGTTTACCATGCGACTGTCCACATAGCTGCTGACGATATATACATATCCCTAAAAGCCTTATCCTACAACACTTTTCAACCTTATGTGGTTCTCTAGTCAACCATATAATACAAGTGAACGGATGTCTAGACTGTCGAAAATCCATACTTGACGCGCAACACTTCGCAAGTATCGTTCCACATCTACCAGTGAATAAACACCTAGCTTACAGAAATAAATATATCTTCCAAATTATATCACCCCCCCCCCCATATTTTTCAAGTACTATGCTTAAAATTGCAATATTTTTTTGCTTTTTTATTCAATACCCGAACATTTGCATTTTTAATTTAGTCAAAAATCCTATTCTTTATACTTGTTTTCCTTCAGCTACTTGTTTGAAAGATAGATTTTTATTGCTTATTCTAGAATGAACTTTTAGGTAAACATATCGTTAGAATTCTTATAAAAAAAAGAAAAAAAGTCCAATTAAGGACTTCTTTTATCAGCTTTGTTCTTACAACTACCATTATTTTTAATGACAAAAAGCGGCAGTTTTTGTATTATTCAGCTGTTTCTAGTGGCTGTTCAGCCTCTGACTGAGCAGCCTTACCTTGATCCAATAAGGCTGCAATAATCTTCTGATCACGCAATTTTACAGAATCATTGATGGTTTCAGCCGAACGGATAATAGCCGCTTCCAGCTCACGACGTTTTTGGCGACCTTCATCAATAGCTGCAATAATACCATTGTTTTGGGCGACCAAACTCTCTGCCAACTTGGTAACAGAAGCTACTGAAAGGGTTGGATTTTGTGCGGTGCGTTCCATCATCGGAATGGCTTCTTTTGATGTATCCGCCAGCATTTGCAAAGCAGCATTGTTGGCATTGACAATGGCATCCGCTGTCTGACTAGACTTGATAGACTGTTGGAGGATACCCAACTGGGCAATAGACAGCTTCATTGTCGGAATGGTATTGCGGCGCAACATACCAAGTCGTTGCTTCATATCTGACGAAACTTTGACAAGGTTACGCATTTGTGGTGTTGTTGTCCAGGCAACATAGAGGCGGCTCATGTATTCAGAGTGCTGTTGTTCCAGAATATTGGCAACTTCCGTCACACGCGCCAGCTTTTCAGAAGCAACTTGATAGTCTACCGTAGTTGGTTGCAGACCTGCCAAGCGTTCCTGCTCTGCTTTTGCTCGCTGGGCAGCCTCTTGACCAGTGGCTTCGATAAAGGCGATGACACCGACTAGATTTTCAATAGACTTGGTATTGTTCTCAATCAGGAGCTCCGCTGATACGATATTACGGGACAAGACTTCCTCTTGCTTGACCACACTGGCCGCCATGCTGTCCATTTTCTTTTCAATGGTCTGCGAATCAAAGTAAAATTCCTGCAAGTCGTTTTTGGTCTGCTTAAACAGGCGTTGGAAGAAACCTGGTTTCTTTTCCAACTCAGCCGTTGTCGAAATGTCCTTGTACTTGGCCACAAAGCCATTCAATTCACGGTTGGTATTGGCCAGAAGTTCATCCACCTGTGGAATTTCAATCTTTTTCTGTTCAGACAGAATGTGGTTGACCGTCGCATTAACTTCTTCTACGGCTTCCTTGCCGAAATCCAAGAGTGCATTCTGATTGGCCAAGAAATTATCGACCAATTGTGGTGCTTTGGCCCGAATGCCTGTCTGTTGTTCTGGTGTCAACTGGGCCAAAAAAGATACCTTGGTCGTATCTCCAGCTGGTGTTGCTTGAATGATTTCCGTGGTCTTGTCCTTGGTTGACAAACTATTGTTAGCAATCTGATCAATATCGAAATTAAATCCTGACATCTTATCCTTCTTTCTTCTTCATCATGCGCAGGCTGATTTCAAAGTCCTGCATATCAGCTTCGTTAAATTGTTTAATGGTATCGTCCAAATCCCTGTCAAAGGTTTCCAGAGCCAGCTTAGCCTGAGCCAGTCGCTCTTCTGCATTGAAATAATCTTTGGGTGCTTCCTTGATTTTCAAATAGCCCTGTAAGATATCCCTAAAGCGACTCATATTGGCTTCATGGATAGCTGTCAATTCTTCCCGCTTATCCGGTGCATTTTCAAGTTTCTCTAGAATAACCTGATTGTCCCTTTGAATATTGCAATAGGTTTCAAGAATTTCAGGAGCCAATTCTGCAATATAGGTTTGCTCGTCCCCAGTTTTAGCTTGCCTAGGAGGACGCTCACTTTTCAGATTATCATGACTTTCAGTAAAGGAGGAAGTCTGCTCAGGCATTTTTAATTGATATTTTAGTTGCAAGGTATCGACAATTTCCTTGCTTTGAAAGGCATCCAGGTATTTGCCGTTCTTTTGATACAATTGGTCTAATTCAAATAATTCTCCTAAGATGCGGCTACGCAAGCTTAAAACTGCTTTATCCTCACCGCTTTCCGCCAACAATTGCTGGTGTTTCTCAAAACCAGACCGAATGCTGAGCTGGAGGGTCTGCAAGCGGTTGATTTTGTCCCCATGCAAAAAACGATTGATATTATCACGCTGGAAAAGCTTACCAAGCATTGGTAAGACAACTTTCCCTAAAATTTTGAACAAACCGAAGACTAGAACAAGTAGGATACTCTCTATATCGTCATCTCTATACTTTTTGTATTTCTTATATCCCATACTTCCTCCTCTTGTAATCCCTTTTATTATACCATATAAGTATTTTATCTAGTCAAAACTTATTTACAAAAAGAAGAAAAAGCCGAGAAATCTCGACTTTTAGATATTTTTTGCAACAGTTGGTACTAGACTATCAATTTGCAAGCCAGCTCCTTCAAATAGGGCTCTGATTTCTTCGACATCTACCTTACCATCAATTTGCACTTCGATAACTGCCTTACCTGATTTGGTAACTAGTTGGACCGTTGAAGCAATATTGTATTCCTTGTCTGCTACCAGACGGATGATTTTCTCTAACTCACCAGCCTTATTTTCCACAAGGAAGCGAGCACGAACACCCTCTTCACCATAGCCTGACACATGGAGAAAGGCTGCAAATACATCACGATCAGTGATAACACCATAGAGTTGGCCATTATCTACAACTGGAAGAATACCGACCTTGTTTTTATACATGAGATAAACAGCATCTTCAAGACTGGCATAGCCTGAAACAGTGATGACATTTTTAATCATGACATCCTTGACCTTGGTCTTGTTTAGAAGATAGTTCATCTCATAGATAGATAAACTGGTTGCCTTAGATGGACTTGCTTCTGCAATAGTTCCTTCTGTCACCAAGCCAACTAGTTTGTCATTTTCAATAACGGGCAAACGGTGCAAGCCTTGCTCACGCATCAAATCAGCCGCATGAGCAATGGTTGTATCTGGTGAAATGTAAACAACTTTGCGGGTCATAAAATCTTTAACTGACATAGGATATCCTCCTGGTATTTTTCCTACATCCATTATAGCACAACACGAAAACGATTTCAATATTTTGTGAAAAGAAATGAAAATCGAAGCCAGTAATAAATAGAAAGACTGGTTAATTCATCCTTCCTACTTTCAAACCATCCAGTTCTTCCTGACTAAGACCTGTCAATTCTAAAATCAAATCATCTGAAAAACTCTTACCCAACATCTGCTGAGCAATCTTGAGTTGACCATCTAACAAACCTTGTTGTAGACCCTGTTGTAGGCCTTGTTGTAAGCCTTGTTGCAGACCTTCTTCCTTACCACGACTTCTACCTAGTAAGAAGGAAGTTTCCAGCTCACCAAAATGATTGGCGGCACTGTAGGCCAGTTGATCAATCATCGGCTATCACCTGCCGGACTCTCCCGTCTAGCTTTCAAACCATCTAACTCTTCCTGACTAAGACCCGTCAATCTCACTATTATATCAACAGCGAAACCCTCGGCCAACATCTGCTGAGCAATCTTGAGTTGACCATCTAACAAACCTTGTTGTAGACCCTGTTGTAGGCCTTGTTGTAAGCCTTGTTGCAGACCTTCTTCCTTACCACGCTTTCTACCTAGTAAGAAAGAAGTTTCCAGCTCACCAAAATGATTGGCGGCACTGTAGGCCAGTTGATCAATCATCTTCCTCTCCTCCTCTGTCCATGTATTTCTATCCAGCAAATGTTCGGCTTTGCTGATGACGTCTGTCTGTTGTTGACTAAATACTCGATTGGCAAAAAATTCCATCCATAAGCGCTGCTTCCGCCCCAAACTTCCCTCGCTCAGCTTGTTCAACTCAATAATGACCATCTCAAATGGCTTTTTCAGCTGACCTTCTTTTCCAAAAGGTAATTCCAAGACCTGTCCGTTTTCCTCGGCTGTCAGGACAAAGGAATGAATTGGATGCATGTCGTCAAAATACCGGCTGGCCACTAAGGCGATAGAATAGATAGGCGAAATCTTATCATACATATCATGGGTCCGTTTGACCTTGTCCCTGACATTTGGCAAGTCCTTGACCAAGTGTTGGCAAGAGTAGGTCCAGAGCCGCTTGATAAAGCTGTGCTGATGAACCACCTGGATTTCAATGATAACCTGAGTCCCGTCGTCCAGTCTGGCTAGAATATCCACCGTTGTGCTAAAGTAGCCCTCCCGCTCTTTCTTGACATCGGCAAGGGTACCATTCAAAATCTGGACGGCTTTGGGACGAAAACCTAAAAACGTTTCAATAAAATCAATGGTAATCTCATGATCACTGAAAATCTTCTTAGCAGCAATATCTGCCATTGGGTTAATGCTATGTCGAAATCTTGTCAATTTTTTCCTCCGATAAATAGAATTGAGAATCATCTCTATACTATCTATTCGAAGTTCCTAGTAATATTATAGCACTTGGGAGAACATTTTTCAAAGATAAAAAGAAAAGGATCCGGAATCATCCCCAAATCCTTTTATTGCTATTAAAAACTTTCCAAAATCCTATCGATTTTGGACATTGCCTCATCATAGATAGCCTGAGCCTGGTTTGGATCGGCCGATTGTCCTTCGATGAAGACCTGATGGATGTCTTCAAAGCCAAGAAATTCAAAGACAGATTTGATGTATTGGGCTGCTGGATCTTGACCTGCATAGACACCACCATTGGACTGGATATGGAGAAGTTTTTTGTCCTTGACCAATCCGATGGAGCCTTCTGGTCCATACTTGAAGGTCAGGCCTGCAACGTTAATCGTGTTAATCCAAGACACTAACTGACTTGGCACATTGAGATTCCAAAGGGGATTGACCACAACAATCTTATCTGCCGCAAGAAATTGTTGGGTCAAGGCATTGTAGCGGTCCAACCACTCTGCTTGTTCAGGACTGATTTCTATACCTTTTTTGACTGCTCCCATAGATTCTAACAAAGGCTTATCCAAAGCTGGTATCTGATCTTCAAAGACATCGACTATCTCTATCTCATCCTCTGGGTGCAAACCGGCGTACCGAGTTTGAAACTCTTCCAAAGCTCGCAAGGCGTAGGACTTTTGTGCGTCGAGGGGGTGGGCCTTTACAATTAATACAGTTGCCATTGTTCATCTCCCTTGTTACTAATTATTGATAAATATATTCTACTCTTTTTGATTTGAAATTCAAATCATTTGCTCGAAGCAAAAGGCTGGTCTCCCAGCCTCTGCTTTTTTAGATTGTCTTATTATTTTTAATAGGTGTAAGCGATACAGTCTAGGCTATCAACAGCTGTAAAGCCAAGTTCTTCATAGAAAGACCTTGTTTTCTCAGTATTGTCCGTCAAGAGATGAAGTTGATAAATCTCTGGAAAATGGGTAATGGCTTGTTCCAAAAGATGACGACCAATTCCTTGTCGCTGATAGGTTGGCAGGACCAAGATGTCCTGAATAAAAACGATTGAATGGCCGTCACCAACTGCTCGCAAGAGACCCACGAGACGATCACCGTCATAGGCCGCAAGAATAAACAGGCTATGTTCCAAGGCCTTCTGTAACATAGCAGGCCGGTTAGTATAATTTGTCCAACCAACTGAAGCATAGAGGTCAAGGACAGCTTGAACATCAAGTTGAGGATGTTGTTTGTAAGTAATCATGATCTTCTCCTTTGTATTATTTTTTAGAATACAAAGGTTTTATCCATTGTCAAAATGCCCATGGTCTTACCTCCATTATTAGCTACTGTTAGTATAGCAGAAAATTAGGTATTATCAAAGGATTTTTATAGGAAATACAGACAATGTCGATAGGCATTCTAGCATCCTTACCTGCATAAAAAACAAGAGAGGAAAATCCTCTCTTGTTCATGTTTACCAAAAACTAGTCTTCCTTCCTAGCTTTCACAACCATGCCGAGTGTAGCCATTAACAAGCTGATACCTGCCATCAAGGCAATATCTGAACTGCCATCACCTGTATTTGGTAATGTTCGTTGACTTGCTTTATCTGCTGTCACTGTATTTTGAGTTGGTGAAGCTGGCGCAGTAGGGGATACTGGAGCCATAGGCTTCACTGGAGCACTTGGTTGGGTTGGAAGAGCTGGTGGTGTTGGTCGAGTAGGTTCTGGAACAATTGGTTCTTGCGGCTGAGGTACAGGCACATAGGTAATCGGAGTATCCGTTCCTGGATTTGATGGAACTGGCGGCAAGATATAGCCCTTGCTTGGATCACTTGGATCGACTGGGGTCAATGGACTTACGCCGTCTGGTCCGACTGGAATATGACCTGGAACATGTGGCAGAACTGGCAAATCAGTACCCGGTTTACTTGGATCCGTTGGGTCGTTCGGATACGGAATTGGCGGTACTGGGTCTACTCCTGTCGGAACACTTGGAACCCATGAACCGAGTTTGCCATAGACATAGACAACAGTTGTACCACTAGCAGAAATTGTTCCTGTTTGGTTCACTGGCACTTCTACTAGATAGTAACCTGAAATCACCTTGCCGTTGGTTGTGTATGGATCACCAATCTTGCCTGTGATGGTTTCTGGCGGAAGAATCTCACGACCATTCTCATCCACGTACTTGACTGTGACAGTTGCTTCTTTCGGTGCTTCAGGCACATAGGTAATCGGAGTATCCGTTCCTGGATTTGATGGAACTGGCGGCAAGATATAGCCCTTGCTTGGATCACTTGGATCGACTGGGGTCAATGGGCTGACGCCGTCTGGTCCAACTGGAATATGACCTGGAACATGTGGCAGAACTGGCAAATCAGTACCCGGTTTACTTGGATCCGTTGGGTCGTTCGGATACGGAATTGGCGGTACTGGGTCTACTCCTGTCGGAACACTTGGAACCCATGAACCGAGTTTGCCATAGACATAGACAACGGTTGTACCACTAGCAGAAATTATTCCTGTTTGGTTCACTGGCACTTCTACTAGATAGTAACCTGAAATCACCTTGCCGTTGGTTGTGTATGGATCACCAACCTTGCCTGTGATGGTTTCTGGCGGAAGAATCTCACGACCATTCTCATCCACGTACTTGACTGTGACAGTTGCTTCTTTCGGAACATCCTTGACGTAAGTCACGATAACTTCTTTATCAGCTGCTTCTGCTGGTACATCTGCTTCGGCTTCGACACTTGCTTTGTCTGGTATGTATCCTGCGATTGCTGGTGTGTCTACCTTGTCGAAGTCGTTATCAGTTGAGATCCACTCGCCAGGAGTCACTACTTTAGTCACTAGGTTAACAGTCGCAGTACGTTTGTAGGTCAGTGTTTCAACGACATCGTCTTTAGCCTTACTTCCATCTTCGTATTGGTACTTGATGGTTCGTGTAACCGTTTGGTTGAGGTCACTTTCCTTCAAGCCATCTGGCCATTCTGGTCCGTCTGGATTTTTTGGATCCACTTCTGTTCCTGGATTCTTAGGATCTTCTGGGGTGACTGTTACTACTTTTGCTTTTACGACGACTTCAAATGATTGGTCTGTAGCTTTGTCTTTGTCGTATACTTGTCCACCTTCTTTGGTGAAGCCATCTGTCACTACTTCGTATCCGTTGTTTTTCAATTCAGTGATACGAGCTGTGGTGGTGTAGTTGATTGGCTCGCCTGACTTACCTGTGACTTCATCCACAGCACCTAGCTGTTTACCGGTGTCATCTTGGTATGTGATGGTAGCTTTTTGGGCATCTTTCACATATCTAACGATAACTTCAGTGTCTGGAGCTGTAGCTGCTACATCCACTTCAGCTGCTACACTTGCCTTATCTGGTGTGTAGCCTGCAATTGCTGGTGTGTCTACCTTGTCGAAGTCATCATCAGTTGAGGTCCAGTCGCCATAAGTCACTTCTTTAGTTACCAAGTTAACAGTCGCGGTACGTTTGTAGGTCAGTGTTTCAACAATATCTGGCTGAGCCTGACTTCCATCTTCGTATTGGTACTTGATGGTTCGTGTAACAGTTTGGTTGAGGTCACTTTCTTTCAAGCCATCTGGCCATTTTGGTCCGTCTGGCTTGCCTGGATCTACTGGTGTACCTGGGTCTTTCGGATCTTCAGGTGTGACTGTAACAGTTTTAGCTTTCACAACAACAGTGAAGGCTTGGTCTGTGGCCTTGTCAGTATCGAAGACCTGTCCACCATCTTTGGTGAAGTCATCACGAACCACTTCATAGCCTTGGTTTGTTAACTCTGTAATACGAGCTGTTGTGCTGTAGTTGATTGGCTCACCTGACTTACCTGTGACTTCATCCACAGCACCTAGCTGTTTACCGGTGTCATCTTGGTATGTGATGGTAGCTTTTTGGGCATCTTTCACATATCTAACGATAACTTCAGTGTCTGGAGCTGTAGCTGCTACATCCACTTCAGCTGCTACACTTGCCTTATCTGGTGTGTAGCCTGCAATTGCTGGTGTGTCTACCTTGTCGAAGTCATCATCAGTTGAGGTCCAGTCGCCATAAGTCACTTCTTTAGTTACCAAGTTAACAGTCGCGGTACGTTTGTAGGTCAGTGTTTCGACTACATCTGGCTGTGCTTCTGAGCCATCTTCGTATTGGTACTTGATGGTACGTTTTACTGTTTCGTTCAGATCTGTTGCTTTCACTCCGTCTGGCCACTCTGGTCCGTCTGGGTTGCCTGGATCTACCTCAGTGCCTGGATCTTTCGGATCTTCTGGTGTGACTGTTACTACTTTTGCTCTGACTACTACTTCGAATGTTTGGTCTGTAGCTTTGTCTGTGTCGTATACTTGTCCACCATCTTTAGTGAAGCCGTCACTTACTACTTCGTATCCTTGGTTAGTGAGTTCAGTGATACGAGCTGTTGTGGTGTAGTTGATTGGCTCGCCTGACTTACCTGTTACTTCGTCTACTGCTCCTAGCGTTTGTCCGTTGTCATCTTTGTATGTGATGGTCGCTTTTTGGGCGTCTTTGACATAAGTCACGATGACTTCTTTGTCTGCTGCAGTAGCTGGCACGTCTAGTTCAGCTTCGACACTTGCCTTGTCTGGAGTGTAACCTGCAATAGCTGGTGTGTCTACTTTGTCGAAGTCATCATCAGCTGAGGTCCATTCACCATAGGTCACGTCTTTAGTTACCAAGTTAACAGTTGCGGTACGTTTGTAGGTTAGTGTTTCGACTACATCTGGCTGTGCTTCTGAGCCATCTTCGTATTGGTACTTGATGGTACGTTTTACTGTTTCGTTCAGATCTGTTGCTTTCACTCCGTCTGGCCACTCTGGTCCGTCTGGGTTGCCTGGATCTACCTCAGTGCCTGGATCTTTCGGATCTTCTGGTGTGACTGTTACTACTTTTGCTCTGACTACTACTTCGAATGTTTGGTCTGTAGCTTTGTCTGTGTCGTATACTTGTCCACCATCTTTAGTGAAGCCGTCACTTACTACTTCGTATCCTTGGTTAGTGAGTTCAGTGATACGAGCGGTTGTGGTGTAGTTGATTGGCTCGCCTGACTTACCTGTTACCTCATCTACTGCTCCTAGCGTTTGTCCGTTGTCATCTTTGTATGTGATGGTCGCTTTTTGGGCGTCTTTGACATAAGTCACGATGACTTCTTTGTCTGCTGCAGTAGCTGGCACGTCTAGTTCAGCTTCGACACTTGCCTTGTCTGGAGTGTAACCTGCAATAGCTGGTGTGTCTACTTTGTCGAAGTCATCATCAGCTGAGGTCCATGGGGTATAGGCAAGAGCTCCAGTAACGACATTTACCTTAGCAGTACGAGTAAATGTCAATGTTTCTTCAACTGTCTGTCTTGCCTCTGAGCCGTCTTCGTATTGGTACTTGATGGTACGTTTTACTGTTTCGTTTAGATCTGTTGCTTTTACTCCGTCTGGATATTTTGGTCCAGTTGGATTAGTTGGGTCTATCGGAGTATTTGGCTCTTTTGGAGCATCAGGAGTTACCGTCTTAATTCTTTCACGTAAAACAATCTTAAATACCTGACTTGGATCCTGTCCATCACTGTCTTCTAAACTATCAAACGTCGCTGTAGCATTTGTGAAATTATCACTGATTATCTCGTAACCATTATTTAACTTGTTACGAAGATAATCACTAGTTGCTGACGTAGAAATAGCAGTTCCTTTTCTATCTTGCTCAATCAAACTCGTTTCAAAGACTTCTTGCCCTTCTTGATTATTCTCAACATTAACTGTCTTTGTATAGATTTCTATCTTAGCTTTTGCTGCTTTCTCATATACATATGTCAATTCTTTCAACGTGTCACGTTCAATAGTACCTGTTTCTGCTGAAACTTTAACAACTTGACGTAACTCTGCTGGATCCTCAGTAACTGGTTTAAGAGTAGATGTAGCAGGATCTACTTGTTTAAACAAATAACGAGTACCATTTATTGTCTTCTCTGCATCTCGTAGTGACTCTGTGTTATACTGAGAACCACTTACTCCATGAGATACTAAAGTTGTGCTTTCTAAAATTGGTTGACCAGTTTCATCTACATAATGTACTACTACGCCTCCTTTTTCGGCATAGTAATAAGTCACGTGCTGTTCATTCGCAACGTTGTCGTTGACCATACGCATTTGAACACCACCGAAACCAAAAAGTTGACCGTCTTTTCCTTTTAGAGTTATGGCATCATGCTCTGGAATAAAGAAATTACCTTCAGGGAAGTTTTCTCCATTTCTAGGAAAATTATTAGTTGCTCCTGTGATAATATTTGTTGTTTGTTTAGTACTAAAATTTTTAAACTGATACTTAGATGTATAGCTATAACTACCTTCTAGCGTATTTACTGCACCAGGAACAATTTCTTCAGATGTAAAGAACTTAATAAAGTTTTCTGATGTAAGGTCTGCTTCCGTAATATTTGTTTTTCTATCAAGCGCTAATCTATTTGGTCCATCTGGATTCAGCAGGTAAATATGCGCTTTGTGGGTACCATCTTTTTGAGTAACTTCCAACACACGCACCAAATTGTGCGTCATGATACTTTGAATCGTTTTTGCTCCAACCTTGTAATCTGCTGCCAAATCACCCTTTAGAACAGTCGGCACATCTTCGGCAATTAGCTCATATTTATCAAAATCTAACGCACCTGCAATAGTATAACTATCTCCAGTTAATGCTCCTTTTTGGATATAGGTAGCTAGCGTTTCTTCTGCTCTCTTTTCTGTAGCTTTTACGACATATTTCGTTTCTTGTGTCGTACGAACCGGAACCAAAATATCAAAAATATTCAGTTCTGTCCCAACATATTTTGGGCTTACCTTATCATAGATGACTGTATTGACATTACCACCATGAGGGTTGTTGATTTTTAAGTTTTTGCTTGTAGAATTACTCGGATCTGGGGTGAATTGAAAACGATATGTATAACTATCTTTCTCATATTGAGATAAGGTATTAAACTTAGCTGTAGAACCTTGGGCAATCTCAACTGACTCTAAAATTTTATTATTCTGACGCTTATCAACTAAATCTGCATATACCTTGTTGATTTCTCCTTCTTTAGAGATAGAAAATTGGAAGAAGTAATCTTTATTATATTTGTTATTAAAAGTCGTTGTCTTGTTTGGTTCTTTCTGAGAATTCAAACTTAATACCATAAAGACTTCTCGTCCATCAGGTAGCGTTGTTTTATACGCTGTAGGTACTGCTGTTGTTGCTTCTGTTACACTTGCATCACCAGCTGCTACATCTAAACCTGTATTAGCAGCCTTAACTTCGTCCGGAATAACCCATTCAGTAGTTACATAAGATACAGTATTTGCACTTCTTGTAGCATTTTCGATAGCCCTAAAACCACTTGTCCCTTCCGCATCACCACTAGCTGCAACGGTCGTTTCTGTCAGCGGATTATCCTTCTCATCTTTTTTACGCGTCACAGCAAAGGAAAGTATGTTGGTTTCGTTTTCAGCAACAACCTTAGTTATGACATTCGCCTGCCCATCTGCTAGACGATAACCTGAACGAAGCTTATCAGCAGTGACAGTTACCTCAGTCTTAGCCACCTCATCAGTAGTCTTGACAGTTACATAACCTACTTGGCCTAGCTTTTTCTCTTCACCTGTTTCCACATCAGTTTGAACAACCTTATAAGGAATATTGACTGTCCGTTCTATGACTGACTTAGCTTGAACTTCAGGAGCTTCTGCAAATGGTTGAGCGTCTGAGATAGCGTTTTCATTTTCTACCGCTGGAGAAGTACTTGAATCTTTTAAGACTTCCTGACTAGAAGCCGATTCTGCATTTGGCTTAGCCTCATCACTTTCTATTTTCTCAATGCGGAAGGTTATAAGATTTTCCACTCCTTCAAGGATATCCACAGTCTGTTGAGCATCCTGGTCTACTACCAGACGATAGCCCTCTGGTAATGTAGATGCTACTACCAGACTGTAGCTAGCTTGCTGATCAACAGTTGCCACCTCTATGGATAAGGTTTCTGATGAAATTACCTCATTCATAGGGTCAATATAGCGGACAGTATAGGTAAGCACAGCTTGTCTAGACACAACCTCTTCTTCCACAAGGGGAGCTGGTTCCGTCTGAACTTCTTCACTTTGCAAAACGTCAGCTGGTTGAACTGGTTCTGTGACCACTTCTTCCTTTACATCTTCACTAACAGGCAAAAGTGTCGATGTTTCAGACGAAACTTCTTCTGAAAGTGGCAAACCATCTGCTCTTTCTTCACTAACAACAACTTCTTGCACAGGAGGAGAAACCGGTATTTCCTCGGTAGCACTTACCTTACTCCCCGCACCCAAGACCAGCGATACCCCTAAAAGTACACTGGCAGCACCAAAATGAAATTTCCTGATTGAAAACCGCTGTCTTGCAGCGTACCAATCGAAACCTTTCTTGCCTTTTTTCATAAAAGGGCTCCTTTCTATATATCAATATTTACCTTTAATAAACATACATATACTATCATTTTTTAAGTATTTTTTCAAGGGAATATGCGTAACTATAAGTAAGTCTAATAGACCATAAGCTGAGCTTATAGGATATATATATATATATATATATATGCATGGGTGTATTTTTTTATTTGTTTACAGATGTCCAGATTTCTGTTTATTTCAATCATGACCACCCGTCAAACGGGTGGTTTGAACAAGGGCTATAAGCCCACATCACCAGCCAGCGCCTAAAAACACTGGTTTTCACTTTATTCAAGCCTCACTGCTTTTGACTCGTCACTAGCCTCTTAAAGAGGCATTCGTATTACTTGCCATTATCACTAAAGGGATCTTCATACTCTTTTACACTCAAGAATCAAGTGCTATATCATGTTTAACTCGCTTTCTAGATTTTAAGCTCGTGAAGAAATCACCCACTGGATAATTTCTTTATTGTGGCTTCATTAAGTCCAGCTTACACTCTTCAACAATTCCCCAAATTGTTGAAGCTATCTGCCCAGAAATGACGATTGCCAAATTTATAGAGAGATTGGCATGTTTATCAAACATCATAAGAGCACTCTTACCTTTTAAATATCCCATAAAGCTTGATACACTTAATCGCGGAGGAATACTAACATATGAACATGATCCGGCATCAGATGTCCTTCGATAATTTCCACGCCTTTATAAGTACACAAACGTCGGAATATTTCTCCCAAACTACTTCGATATTGATTATAGATGATTTTTCGTCTATACTTAGGCGTGAAGACAATGTGGTAGAACACAACCACTTTGTATGTGATAAACTATGTGCCTGAGTGCCATACTTTTCTCCTCTCGCTTTACAATTGGCTTGAACACCTTTATTGTATCGCGTTTGGAGTTTTTTGGTATAACCTTCGTCACGCACCTTACGGAGCGTGTCGGACTAAAAGTCACATAAATAAAAAAGAGTATCCCCCTTGAGGAAATACTCCTTGTATAAATATACTTTTTATCTCTCACCCTTATTGCGAATTACAAAGCCTGTTTGCTTTTCGCTTGAAGTGCGTTGGTGTGGTTTTTTGCTATCTTGACGGCGGTTGTCACGTTTGAACTTGTCATCGCGACGGTTGCGGTCATGGCGGTCACCACGACGTCCTCCACGATCTCGATTGCGGTCACCGTCACGACGACCTCCACGATCACGGTCGCGACCTCCACGGCCACCCTTGCCCTTGGCTTGACCAGGAGCAAACTTGAATGGCAATGGTTTTTCACGCGCAATTTCCACTTCTGGCAAGCTATCTGGATCTTGTACAGTTAGGCTGAGTACGTAAAGAGCAAGCTCTTCAGGCGTAAACTCCGCCGCCAATTTAACCGCATCCTTCTTGAACTTATCAAAATTGCTACGGATAGTTTCATCAACCATATCACGCTCAATCTTCTTCAAAGCAACTTTTTTCTTAGCTTCAAAGGCCTCTTCAGCAGTTGCCGGCTTCAGTCCCTTCATACGTTTCTTGGTCAAATCTTCGATGATAGCCAAGTAGCCCATCTCATTTGGAGATACAAAGGTAATAGACTGACCGGATTGACCAGCACGACCTGTACGACCGATACGGTGCACATAGCTTTCTGGGTCTTGTGGAATATCGTAGTTGTAGACATGTGTCACACCTGAGATATCCAAACCACGGGCCGCAACGTCCGTCGCAACAAGGACATCAATCTGGTCATTTTTAAAATCACGAATGACACGCAGACGTTTGTTCTGGTCCAAATCTCCGTGGATACCTTCTGCACGGAAACCACGCAATTTCAAACCACGCGTCAATTCGTCAACACGGCGTTTGGTACGACCGAAGACGATAGACAATTCTGGCTGGTCAACGTCCATGAGGCGTGTCATGGTGTCAAATTTCTCATTTTCTTTGACACGGATATAGTATTGGTCCACGTTGACGTTGGTCAATTCCTTAGCCGCAATCTTAACGTGCTCAGGCTCTTTCATGAACTTGACACCGATACGCTTGATTGGCTCAGGCATGGTCGCAGAAAATAGAAGGGTCTGGCGACTTACTGGCACACGTTCGATGATGGCTTCAATATCATCCAAGAAGCCCATGTTAAGCATTTCATCCGCTTCATCAAGAATAAGGGTTTCAACACCGTCAAGTTTGAGAGCCTTGCGTTTGATCAAGTCCAGAAGCCGACCAGGCGTACCAACTACGATATGAGCACCAGAGCGAAGGGCCTTGATTTGTTTTTCAATGCTAGAACCACCGTAAACAGAGCGGACTTTCACACCCTTTTCACGACCAAATTTGAAAAGCTCCTCTTGACTTTGCACCGCCAACTCACGCGTTGGGGCAATAATCAAGGCTTGAACAGCTTGATTGTCGATGTCAATCTTGTTGAGGGTTGGCAGACCAAAAGCTGCGGTTTTCCCTGTCCCCGTCTGGGCCTGACCAATCACATCCTTGCCTTCAAGAGCAAGAGGAATAGTCTGCTCCTGAATTGGTGACGGCGTTTCAAAACCAGCCTTCTCAACAGCAAGCAAAATGTCTTCTGATAGATTTAATTCAGTAAATTTCAATGTATTCTCTTTTCTAAAAGGCAGTGCGAAGCTACCTTATCTCACTTTTTTTGTAACAACTATTTCCACTGGCAGCGAACTAACCAGTATCAGACTTGCAACTTACCTAGTATAACACATTCTCAGCATTAAGGTGAGGATTTACCTTGGAAATCAAAATAATACGTTTTCACAAAAAGCAACCTCTCTCGAGATTGCCTATTCTTACTTCAATTCCTTTTTTGAAAATAGCAGAGCACCGCAGATGAAGTAGCCCAATCTAAAGACCCGTGCCAAGATTGACGGCCAAGAGAGCAAGTTCTCCAAGTCAGCTGCCACAGATAATTGTGAAAACATCATAAAGTCCGCAAAAAAATCCGTTTTAAGAAGAATGCCTGTCGCCATCATGAACAACTGATCAAACAAGAAGGCAATCAAAATATAGACCATGTAAGCCTGATAGATTTTTGGGAAAATGACAAACAAGATTGTACAAAAACTAGCAATCACAATATAAAAGGGCAACTGATAAACAAAACCTTCTAAAAGAACCCCGTAATCTGCCGCTCCATTCATCATTTGACGAGCAAAACCAGTCAGCATATAGGCAAATAAGACATAGAAGACACAAAGTCCTACACTAGACAACCACTTATGTGTAAAAATCTTCAAACGGTTCTGGGTACGCACCAGACTATTATTAACTGTCCGAAACTGAAAATCCTCCCCAAAGAAAATTTTAGCTGGAGTCACAAAGAAAAGCGGTAATAAATTTGCCCAATTGGACAAGATCTCTTGAGCACCTGTAGAGCTCAGCTCCTCTCGACTGCTATATGCAAAAATCAGACTGAACATCATCAAAATCCCCAAACTAATTAGTGACAGTTTTTCCTTGCGAATTCGATACCAATCAGCTTTAACTAAATTCATTTTCCACTTCCTCCTAGTTCAACAAGCTCAAATAATACTCTTCCAAATGCTGGCCCTGACGGTAAATCTCCAGAATCTCAATCCCTGATTGACCAACCAGATTAATAAGAGATTGAACATGTTCATCCGCATCCAAGACCAAACCAGCCTCTTCCAAACTAACTTCCAGCCCCTTTTCTTCCAAATAAACCTTCACAGCTGCATTGTCTGCCGTATCCAGATAGAGCTTTCTCGCCACGACCGCTGCCAAATCAGCCCTGGTCAGATCACGAATGACCTTGCCCTTGTGCATGATGACAAAACGATCTGCCAACAACTCCAACTCCGACAAGATATGACTAGAAATCAAGACCGTCATTCCGTACTCATCCCGCAAGCGCAAGATAATGTCCCGCACATCCTTGATCCCAGACGGATCCAAACCATTAATCGGCTCATCCAAAATCAAAAACTCTGGAAAATCAATAATCGCCAAGGCAATGGACATCCGCTGCCGCATCCCAAGCGAAAAATTTTTGACCTTCTTCTTCCGATCCACATCCCCCAGACCAACCAAGTCCAGCACCTGCTGGATACGCTCCGTTGGATTTTCCAGGGATAATTGCAGAGCTGCATACATGAGATTGTCCCAGGCAGACATGTTGGGATACAGAGTAGGCGACTCAATAATAGCCCCCATCTTAACTGGTTTTGGATAGACCAGTTGACCAGCCGAGGGAAAAATCAGCCCTGACAAGATTCGAATCAGAGTTGTTTTCCCTGCACCATTTTGCCCAACCAAACCACAAATCTCTCCACGCTGGATGGCGAAGGATACCTGATCTACCGCAGCCTGCTGACCATAGACCTTACTCATCCCCTCAATCCGCAACAAGACATTCTCTCTATTCATACAAGTCTCCTTTTTGTATCTTTGTTTTGATGTCTTAATTGTATCACACAAACAATACAGCGTCAAGTCAAAAAATAAAAAAGTTTGGAAAGAAGCCAATTCAAAAAATAAAACCTATACTCACCGTCCAGTACTGACTGGTGAATACAGGTTCTATCCTATTTCCATTTGGTCAAACACAAGTCTAAGGATTTACTGATAAGAAAGACCATAACCAGGGTCCAAAACGTTTTGGTCCAACCAATTTTAAAAGCCAAGGGTGTCACCACCAAAATATCAAAAATCAAAATAACCCTTGTAATCTTCCAATTGAAATATTTGTTACATAATAGGGCAACTATATCACTACCTGCTGTTGAGCCGTTTCCTTTAAGAACCAGGGCCATGGACAAACCAGTCGCTAGACCAGCTAAAATAGCAGAGGGAATAAGCGGAAGCCATTGGGCTTGTAGAAATCTTGTCACATACATGGTCGCCGACATAGAACCCACTGCCAAAAAAGTATAGAAGACCCTTACTCTACTCAAAAAACGGTAGGCCAAAACAAGGAGAACGCCATTGAATATAAAACTTGTTACCCCTGCTTCCATGCCCAGAGTGTAGTAAAAAAGTAAGGCAAGCCCTGTGACCCCACCTTCTCCAAACTCATGGGGAATGACCAACATATTCAAAACTAGGGCATACAAGATCCCACCCATAACAATCAGTAAACAATCTTTTAAACCTATCTTTGACATAAAAACACCTACTGGATTTGTCTATATTTAGTATATCAAAAAAAGTAGAAAGCGGATACACTTTCTACTCATTCTGTACCGAGATTGTTAGGATTATTTCCCCAAAACAGCGGATGCTAAGGCTTTTTGAATAGCAATAACACTCTTGTCACTCTTGAACTGAAGAGTTTCTGCAGGCTCTGCCGCAGAAGAAATCCAAATTTTTAATTCAGCATCCAAGTCAAAATGGCCAGAGGTTTCGACCGTAAAACGCGAGATCGAACGATAGGGAATAGACTTATATGAAACCTTCTTACCAGACATTCCTTGCTTGTCCACCAAGATCAAACGATACTCAGTAAAGACAATCAAGTCACGAACCAAGCTAAATGCCATCTCTACTTGCTCATTTGCCAATAAAATATTCTCTAGCTCCTGCTCTACCTTGTCATTATCCATCTGTGAGGCATTGCCCATCAAACCTGAAAACAAACCCATGTGTTAACTCCTTTTTATGTTTTTCCTTATTTTACCGAAAAATGTGGAATAAAAAAAGCAAAAACCCATAAAAGTTTTTGCTATTATAAACTGTTTTATTAACTTCAAAGTTCGAACCTGAGGTTCATCGAAGCGACTTAAGGAAGTTTTAACTTGATTTTCAAAGCTGAATACTGACTTTAATACGCAAAGAAAATCAAGAATAAAACTAGGCAAGGAGCTGAAGATTGAACTTAAGGTTCATCGAAGCGACTTAACGAAGTTTTAACTTGATTTTCAAAGCTGAACAGCTGTAAACTGACTACCGTCAGTTCCTATTTCCAACTAGAAAAGGTCCACTGGACCTCGACGCAGTAGGCGTCATTAAATCACTCTTCGCATAGCTTGAGTTCTTTGGACGCCCTTGCGAGGGAAAGACGACGAAATCAAATCAACTTTGTTGATTACTGATTTCTGTCTTTCCGCTACATCTTCTCTTCCAACTCCACATCCGGATACTTGTCCGCGAACCAGCGGAGTGCAAAGTCGTTTTCAAAAAGGAAAACGGGTTGGTCAAAGCGGTCTTTGGCTAGGATGTTGCGGCTTGAGGACATGCGTTCATCCAGGTCTTCTGGCTTGATCCAGCGGACAGTCTTTTTACCCATTGGGGTCATGACTACCTCGGCATTGTACTCGCCTTCCATGCGGTGTTTGAAAACTTCAAACTGGAGCTGACCAACGGCACCCAGCATATACTCGCCAGTCTGGTAATTCTTGTAGAGCTGGATAGCCCCTTCTTGCACCAGTTGCTCGATTCCCTTATGGAAGGATTTTTGTTTCATGACGTTTTTAGCAGAAACTTTCATGAAAATTTCAGGGGTGAAAGTTGGTAGCGGTTCAAATTCAAACTTGTTCTTGCCTACGGTCAAGGTATCTCCTACCTGATAGGTCCCTGTATCGTAAACCCCGATAATGTCACCCGCCACTGCATTTTCCACATTCTCACGGGCCTCAGCCATGAACTGGGTCACGTTGGATAACTTGGCTCCCTTACCTGTACGAGGCAGGTTAACCGCCATACCGCGTTCAAATTCGCCCGAAACCACACGGACAAAGGCAATGCGGTCGCGGTGACGCGGGTCCATGTTGGCTTGGATTTTGAAGACAAAGCCTGAAAAGTCTTTGTTGAGCGGGTCAATGACATCCCCTGTCGTCGTCTTGTGACCATGTGGCTCTGGAGCAAATTCCAAGAAGGTGTCAAGGAAGGTCTGCACACCAAAGTTTGTCAGGGCTGAACCAAAGAAAACAGGTGTCAAATCGCCGTCCAAAATAGCCTGCTCTGAAAATTCATTTCCAGCTTCCGCCAAGAGCTCGATATCGTCCAGAACTTGAGCATAGAATGGGTTAGAACCAAAGAGCTTGTCACCCTCGTCCAAACTTGCAAATCGCTCCTCGCTTCGGTAGAGTTCCAAGCGTTTGTTATGAAGGTCATAGAGACCCTCGAAAGATTTCCCCATACCAATCGGCCAGTTCATGGGATAGCTGGCAATGCCCAAGACTTCTTCCAACTCCTGCAATAAATCAAGTGGCTCACGGCCATCACGGTCCAACTTGTTGATAAAAGTAAAAACAGGAATGTTGCGGTGCTTGACAACCTCAAAGAGTTTTTTGGTCTGGGCCTCGATACCCTTGGCAGAGTCCACCACCATGACAGCAGCATCCACCGCCATCAAGGTACGATAAGTATCTTCTGAGAAGTCCTCGTGCCCTGGTGTGTCCAGGATATTGACCCGCTTGCCCGCATAGTCAAACTGCATAACAGACGAAGTCACTGAGATACCACGTTGTTTCTCAATATCCATCCAGTCAGACTTGGCAAAGTTACCAGTCTTTTTCCCCTTGACCGTCCCAGCCTCACGAATCTCCCCACCAAAATAGAGCAGTTGCTCGGTAATAGTAGTCTTACCCGCGTCCGGGTGAGAGATAATCGCAAAGGTGCGGCGTTTCTTGATTTCTTCTTGTAGTGACATGATGTTTATTCCTTTTTCTTTGGTCCATAGCAGAGCTGACTTCAACTTTTTCCTATCATAAAATGAGACAAAAGAAAAAGAGAGTGACTACTGCAACTCTCTTATTATAACGGATTCGCATGGATTTTTCAAACGCTTGAACAATCAATCTTGGAGTAGGTAAACCCTTTTTTTCCAGTAGACCTGAAAGCCTGCCTGAATCGAACCAATCAAAAAAGATAAAACAAGTGTTAATAGGAAAAAGTTAAACCAGATTGCCTGACTATTAACCATTGGCAACCGAGTTAGAAAACCATAATTTCCCTCTGTTAGCCAGTTAACCACCAGCATGACCAGATGAAGCATGACTGTCAGTGACAAACGCTCCCGTCTTGAAAGACTGAATTGATGTCCCTCTGTCAAAATATAAGACAAACTCAACACTGCTAAAGCATAATGACCAACCACAAAGGTAAAGAAGGTCAGATGTGGAAAAGGAAAGGGATCGAAGACCGGGTAAATAAAAGCCACCAGGGAACCGATAAAACCAAGATAGGAAAAATAGAGTTTCAATTTTCCCTTCCTAGCAAAAAGTAAAAATAATATGGCTAGTCGACAATGATAAAAGGGTAAACTTTCAGATAGGGGAAAATCAGCCCAAACATACCAAGTATATAGACTAACCACTTGAAAAAGTAAAATTGTCCAAAACAAACGGTTAAACCAAGTTTTAGTATAATATTGCGTGGTCAAGTAAAGCAAGATAAAAAGCAGTAGCAACAAGCCAAGGTGAGTAAATAACCCTAGATGCGGGCCATGCGAAACTTGATTAGTAAAAAAATCATTCATACTTTCTCCCCCTAAATCCTTTCTAACCATTCAAATTAAAGATAGTATATCAAATTGTATAAATGTTTACAAGCTGGATTAAAAAATTAGGATGTCAACTAGTAGGATAATAATGATAATAACCTGTAAATTCTAATTTCCATGTCTGGCCATCTTTCTATGTTATTAGAAAATACCTTAGGTTCTTGACGAAAAATAAAATATGGCGGAACTTCCCCCTATAAAAGTAGGAGAAATTCAATCATATTCACTATTTTGCTAATTCTTCCACCACTTTAGCCAACTGCATTGAGTTAGAGCCCTTAAGCAAGATCTGATCATTGGTTCCTAATACTGACTGAACCTGTTTAACCAGGTCTTCAAATTGGTCCTGCTCTGCATTTTTCCTAAAGAAATAGACTTTTCCAATCGGAAACATCTGACTAGCCAGCTGAGCCAGACCTTCAATGTCCTGACCGTAAAAAATGACGGTGTCTAGCACATCAGGCGACAGGGACAGAATTATTTGATTATGAAGATCAACCGACTGGCTGCCCAGTTCTTTCATATCTGCCAAAACCGCGATTTTCTTGCCGCCGTCGTTTGCGGGAATACTAGAAAAAGTTTCCAAAATCAATCGCATAGCCGTTGGGTTAGCGTTGTAGACATCACTGAGAATATCTGCTCCGTTGGCTGCCTTTTTCCACTCGGTACGATTACGGGTCAAGTTAAGACTGGCTAGGGCTGATTTAATGGCTTCATCAGGCACACCCAAGGTCTTGCCCACATAACTTGCTACCATGGCGTTGGTGGCATTGTACTTGCCTGTTACAGGCAGGAAAATGTCGCCGTCCATGAAGTTGACAGTGAAGATCAGACTGTCCTTGCTCTCGACCAGACTGGTCACCTGCAAATCAGCCTGCTCACCGAAGCGAACGAGCTCTACATGACTAGGTAAGAAGCTATCCGCAATCGGATCTGCTGGGATCAAGAGTTTACTACCTGGCTCCATTCCGTCTGCAATCTGCAATTTGCCTTTGGCAATCTCTTCTCGTGAACCGAAAAATTCCAAATGCGCTTCCCCAAAAAGAGTAATAACTGACAGGCTTGGTTTGGCAATTTCAGACAAGAGATGAATATCTCCCAAGTGGTCTTGTCCCATTTCCAAAACCAGTTTTTCCGTATCATCTGGCATATGGAGAACTGTGTAAGGAAGTCCGATTTCGTTATTATAGTTCCCCTGAGTTTTGTAGGTCTTGTAGGTGGTTGCTAGGATATCGTGGATCATATCCTTGGTAGTCGTTTTACCATTTGAACCAGTTACCGCAATGACTTCTACTCCCGTTTTTTCTAGATAGTAGGTCGCTAATTTTTGTAGGGCAGCCAGGCAGTCGTCCACTAGAATGTGGGGAAGATCAAGGCTGACTTCAGACAGGGTTACCGCGCAGCCATTTTCAAAAGCTACAGGGATAAAGTCATGACCGTCACGCGCTCCCTTGAGGGGAACAAAAAGGTCCCCTTCTGTAATCAGGCGACTGTCGAACTCCACCTTGTTAAGGGCCCTATCGGGATAAAGACTAATATTATTTTTTGCGCCCAAGACCTGAGCGACTTCGTGTAGGGTTAATTTCATTATTTTCTCCAATATAGTCTTTTAGTTTACTTTTAGTACTAGGCAACGAGCCGCAGGCATAACTGAAGTTAGGCAAGGTGAGTTAACGACGTAATAAAAGATAAACTAAATGACGATAAACTAAAAAAGAGCTTTCGCTCTCTCTATTATATCACTTTTTAGCTCGTGTGGATAAAAGTTCAGCCTCATCTAACAGGTCAAACACGATATGGTAGCTGATATCATCACGCAAGAGGGCTTTGACCCTGCACTTTTGGTCCACATAGGCCAAGATTGCCGCCTGCTTCTCAGCTGAAACCTGCTCGGCCACGGCAATGCGTAGTTCAAATCTTCTATCCTCCAACTGACAAGCCACTTGAACTGGCATGGTGTTATTGCCTTCTTGGCTGGCATAGTAACCCTGCACACACATGGTCACACAGGCTGCCAAACCGATATTCACTAGACTAACAGGTGTTTCTCCCTTCTCCGTCACCCCAAAGGTACGAACTGGTTCACCATAGCCTTGAGAGATAGCTTGAAATAGACTTTCTCCACTTACTGTCGTTTGATACATAGACACCTCCTGATACTTGCCCTCATTCTATTCCTATTTGACCCCCTTTGCAAGAAAAAGATTGGATTTTCTCCAACCTTTTTCAAACGACTTAAATCAAATGGCTTTCGCGTTTTTCAAACATTTCCTTAGCCAAGCTGACTAACTCTTCAATCAGGTCTGGGTAAGCCAGTCCCATGTTGTCCCAAAGAAGTGGGTACATAGACCACTGGGTAAAGCCTGGCATAGTGTTAAGCTCGTTGAGGAAGATATCGCCCTCTTCTGTTAAGAAGAAATCACAGCGAGATAGACCACAACCACCGATAGCACGAAAGGCCTTGGCAGCATTGTCCCGCATGGTATCCATGATAGACTCATCAATCTTAGCTGGGATTTCCATAGTAATCTTGTTGTCGATGTATTTGGCATCGTAGTCATAAAAAGCAACGTCTTTGACTACTTCGCCAGGAAGTGTCGTTTTCACGTCAGCATTTCCCAAAAGACCAACCTCAATCTCACGCGCGTTAACCCCTTGCTCAACAAGAACACGGCTGTCATACTTGAAGGCCACATCAAGCGCCGCCTGCAAGCCTGCCAAGTCTTCTGCCTTGGAGATACCAACGCTGGAGCCCATGTTGGCTGGTTTAACAAAGACTGGATAGGTCAATTTTCCTTCAATCTCTGCAATCTTATCATCGATATTTTCACCCTCGATAACTGCCACATAAGGTACTTGGGAGATTCCTGCTGATTCAAGAACACGCTTAGTAGTGATTTTGTCCATAGCAACGCTGGAAGACAAGATATTGGTGCCAACATAGGGCATACGAAGGACTTCCAAGAAGCCTTGGATAGAGCCATCTTCTCCCATTGGTCCGTGAAGGACAGGGAAAACAACGGCATTTTCTTCGTAAATATCACTTGGACGCACTTGTTGGTCTACAACAATAGTCGCATTGGTCATCAGTTTTTCATCAGCAGATGGTGTTTGAGAAAATTCCTGCGTCTTGATGAAATCACCAGTTTGAGTGATAAAGTAAGTTTTTACAAAAAATTTATCATAATTGATGGCGCGCATCACACTTTCAGCAGACAATACAGATACTTCACGTTCTGCTGAACGACCACCATAGAGTAAAATCAAGGTTTCTTTTGACATATACATTCCTCTTCTAATTAGATAATCTACACTTAGTATAGCATAATTTTGAGTTTGAAGCCTTCTCTAATGGATAAAAACTACAATTCTGTCCTGTTCTCAATGGCACGAAGGAGGGTGACTTCATCTGCGTATTCAATGTCACTTCCGACTGCCAATCCTCGTGCCAAGCGAGTAACCTTGATTCCCGCTGGCTTTAGGACACGTGAGATGTACATGGATGTCGCTTCACCATCTGCTGTTGCATTTGTCGCAACAATGACTTCTGTCACTTCGTTTTCCATCAGACGAGTTAGCAAGGTCTTTAAGTTAATATCGTCTGGTCCAATACCATTCATCGGGGAAATCAAGCCATGCAAGACATGGTAAAGACCGTGGTATTCTTGGATATTTTCCAAGGCTGTCACATCTCGACTGTCTTCTACAATTAAAATAGTCGACTGGTCACGACTGCTATCTTGACAAATACCGCAAGGGTCCTGGTCTGTCAGATTGCCACAAACCGAACAATAGGTCAAATCCCTCTTGGCAGCCAAGAGATTTTTTGCAAATTCATTGACCACATCATCTTCCATACCAATGGTATAGAAGGCCAGCCGCGTAGCTGTCTTAATACCGATTCCTGGTAATTTGGAGTAACTGTCAATCAACTTGGCAATGGGTGTAGGATATAGCATAATTCTCCTTAGTTCATTGGGTAAAGTGAATTGTATAAATTAATGATTTCTGTTGTAATTGCTTTTGTTGTAGAATTTTCGTTAGTCAAGTTTGGAAGTACGACTGCAACTGCGATTTGTGGATTATCACTAGGTGCATAGGCAACAACGTTGGTATTTACTGCAGTTACTACTTCACCTGAAGGAGTTGTAGTATAAGTTTCGGCAGTACCAGTCTTGGCACTGATGGTCACGGCCGCACCACGACCGATAGCACTACCTGTATTAAATCGTCCTCCACCATTTACAAGTTGATAAAATCCTTGACGAAGGAGAGCCATTTCATCAGCTGAAATATTGACTTGATTCATCTCTTTACCAGAAACTGTTTCAATCAAATCTCCCAATCCACCTTGGGGATTATTTCCATAGATACCTTCTACAAGATGAGGAGAAATCCTTTTTCCATTATTTGCTACTGTCGCTACATATTGAGCCATCTGCATCGGTGTATAGTTATCAAACTGTCCAAATGCATTCATAATAAAGTTTGCGGTGGAATATTCTTCTGGTAAGAAACCTGTTGATTCAAGTGGTAAGTCAATTCCTGTTGACGCACCTAAACCATACTCTGCAAAAGTCGAACGAAGCTTAGTCATGGCATTTGTCAATGTATCGCCATCATTCAAATACATGTTAGCTGAGTAGGTCTGACCAAGTAGTCCCAAAGCAATCTTAACCATGTAGACGTTAGAAGAATATTCCAGAGCCTCTGTCGCATCAATATTAAAACTACCATAGGCCCACCAAGATGTAATTGGTGCTGAACCTGCAAAATAAATCGGTTCATCTAATAATACCTGATTTCCTGAGATAATGCCATTCTCCCAACCAGATGAAATAGTTGCACCCTTGACAATAGAACCTGGTGTGAAAACACTTGTGATGGTGCCAAGAGCATCTTCAGTAATCGTAGTCGTCCCTTTTTCATGGCTGTAGCCAGACATGGCCAAGACTGCACCTGTACTTGGCTCCAGCGCTACGGCATAAACACCTTCTGAATAAAGAGCACTTCCTGTAGACAGTTCGCTTTCAAAATATTTTTTCAAAATGGCATTGACACCATCTTGAAAGGCCAAATCAATGGTTAGTTTAATATTGTTTCCTTGCTGACCCTCTTGGATGGTCTTAATACTCTCCACATTACCATTTCGGTCCAGATTGATTTCCTTTTTCTCACGTTGTCCTTGTAGGACTTCTTCATACTGCTTTTCGAGGTAGGCAGTTCCCACTCGGTCATTTGGCGAATAGCCTTTAGACAAATAATACTCTGCATCTTCGGCTGGCAAACCTGCCTGTTCACTTGTTACCGTTCCAATAACCGAACTCAAGGAGGTCGGTAGGATATTCCGCTGCCAGTTATTGGTCGTAGAAATACCAGGCAGTTGAGATTCGTTGGCAACAATATGAGCCACCTGCTCTGCGGACAAGGAGTCTGTTACCAGGTTTACTGTTGCGAAGTAAGCAGCACCATTCATTTGCTTAAATAGTTCTATGGCCTGATTTTCCTGTTCCGAATAATTCAACACATCTTCAGACAAACTTTCAACAGCATTGGCATAGATAGTTGCTTCTTCCAGATAATTGCCATCCGAATCATAGAGTTTATCTTTTGGCAGCTTCTCTACAACCTGCTTATAGACCTCTGTATCTGCCAAATAATAATCTGCCTTGTCCCGTTCCGTTACCGAAACATCAGACACCTTGACCCATTGCAAGAGCTTATTTGCTACTTCCTTCATTTCCTGGGCTGACATCTTATTGGAACGGGTAAAGGAAACGACCTGTTGAATCTGATTTTCCACAAGCGGCTTACCTTGCGCATCATAAATCTGCCCACGAACCGATCCATTGCTGATAATCTTTTGGCTAGCAGTTGATAACTTATTGCTATAAAAATCATGATTGACAATCTGCATGTCTGCCAAACGCAAAATCAAGACCAAAAATAAGAAAATAACGATAGAAAATAAAATATTCAAGCGGATGGAAATAAAATTCCCATTATTCTCCACCAAATGTTCCTGTCTTTTTTTCAATTCACCGACCTCATTCTAGAAATATCCTTCTTATTATACCACAGGCGAAAAATATTTTTGAGACCCAACTGTCGATTCAAATAATATTTTCTCTATAAACGTTGAACAAGCTGACAATTCTCAACCAGCCATTTTCTGTGCACAACACTCTCAACAAACCGCTGATCATGGGAAATCAGGAGGACACTTCCCTGGTATTCCTGCAAAAATTTCTCCAGAGCTTCGATGGCTGTAAGGTCCAAATAGTTTGTTGGCTCATCTACTATCAAAAGATTTGCATCCGATAACAAGACCTTGGCCAAGGAAAGCCGAACACGTTCACCACCAGACAGATTTGCCACCTTCTGCTGAGCCTTATCGTAAGAGAGTCCCAACATGCCCAATAAATTGAGAACCGTTACCTTATCTTGAAGCGATGTCGAGCTAGCATTCACAAAGGCTGTTTCTTCTTCATTGAGACTTGTCAAATCCTGGGAGAAATAAGCAATTTTTAATTTTGGATTGTAGTAACCTTCTAATTCTTTTGAAATCAGTTTCCGAACAAAGCTTGTTTTGCCAGAACCATTTGACCCAACCAAAGCTAGTTTATCCCCAAAAGTCATACCAAGCTGAGGAAAATCAAATAAATACTTTTCCCCAATCCACAGCTGTCCATCCTGCAAGCGAAAGAGACTGTGAAGACCAGTATCCAAGGCACCTTTCGCTTCCATCTTTACCCACGTTTCCTTTCTAGGTTGTTCAACCTTTTCCAAACGCTCCATCCGTTTTTCCAAATGCTTGGCAGTCTTGGCCATAGACTTGGCTTGACTGTCATAGGAACCCATCATGGCTTTAACCTTCCACTCGGACGATGAAACACCTTTCTTTCTCTTCTCCATCTTATGTGCCTTTGCCTGACGCTCTTGCTGGGCTTTTTTTAGTTGAGCGACTTTTTTCTGATAGGCTTCATAGGCCTGTTGCTGTTCTTCTCGCCTAGCTCGGCGACTTTCTACAAACGCCTCGTAATTCCCAGGATAAACCTGAATAGTTCCTTCTTCCAAATGCCAAATGTGACTGGCTATTTGATTGAGAAAATGCCGATCATGACTGACAACCAGTAGACTGCCACGATAGCGTTTGATTTGTTTGATTAGCTTTTCCTGGTGTTCTTGATCCAGATTGGCAGTCGGTTCATCCATGATTAACAACTGCGGTCTTTGGGCAAAAGCCTCTTGAATAGACTTCCAAACCTGTTCCCCACCTGAAAGCGAGCTCCTCTCCTGTAACTGGGGTACATAGGCCCAGTCTGTTTTTACCTCAATCTGACCAGCAAAATCCCTATCCAGTCCTAGTAAGATTTTCAAAAACGTGGACTTGCCAACACCGTTATGTCCAACCAGACCAACCTTCTGACCAGCTTGCAGGCTCAACTGCTTGATTGTAAACAAACTTCGTCCCGCAAATTCCTTCTCTAATTGAATACATTTTATCATTTCCATATAGACCTCTTTTCTTCACAAAAAGGGCTTCTATTCTTCAAAAAATGACACAAGAAAAAAGCCATGCAAAACATGACCTTTCCCTATGGAAAAAGTCACACGAATACTAAGCCCTTATGAGCAGTTTTATCCCTTGTATTCTCGGTTAATATAACCTCACTACAATTTTTAAGAACGACTAATAAGCAGCTTAATTATTCATGTAACTTCACCTCACGTATTTTATATATTTATTCTAAACAAGTTCAATGAATTTGTCAAATCTTGGTCAATGGCGTCGCTGTATCTGGCGAGGTATCATAGACTTGGAAATCCACTCCAACTCCTAAATCAGCCTGCGCCAACTGATTAACCATGGTCATGTGAGCCAATTCCTTGATATTGTTTTCCTTTGATAAATGCCCAAGGTAAATCTTTTTAGTCCGATTTCCTAGTGAGCGAATCATGGCATCAGCACCATCCTCGTTACAAAGGTGCCCCTTATCAGACAAAATCCGTTGCTTGAGGTTCCAAGAATAAGAACCCACACGCAAGATTTCAACATCATGATTAGACTCAATCAAATAGGCATCTGCATTGGCCACAATCCCAGCCATTCGATCGCTGACATATCCAGTATCCGTCAACATAACAAAGGATTTGTCATCCTTCATAAAACGGTAAAATTGAGGACAGGCCGCATCATGGCTAACTCCAAAGGACTCAATATCTAGGTCGCCAAAAGTCTTCATAGAACCCAATTCGAAGATATGTTTTTGAGCGACATCAATCTTGCCCAATTTGCTCTCCATAGCCTGCCAGGTCAATTCATTGGCATAAATATCCATACCATATTTACGAGCTAAAACACCAATACCATGGATGTGATC
This sequence comes from Streptococcus suis, assembly GCF_002960625.1. Classification (GTDB taxonomy): domain Bacteria; phylum Bacillota; class Bacilli; order Lactobacillales; family Streptococcaceae; genus Streptococcus; species Streptococcus suis_T. Next base: position 57,408 of record NZ_POJH01000048.1, on the reverse strand, counting down.
ACTATGTTCATGCGTCACTAGAATGGCATCAATGTCTTCTGGCTTGCGGTCAATTTCTGCCAAAAGGCTGGTAATCTTTTTTCCTGATAAGCCAGCATCTACCAAGATCTTCTTCTTATCCGTTTCCAAATAAAAGCAATTCCCACTGGATCCCGATGCCAAAATACTGTAATTAAATCCTTTTCCGATCATATTCCCCTATTCTTCTCCATCTGAATCATCCCACTCATCCATTGTAATATCCTTACTGTATGGCAAGACGATGGTAAAGGTTGAGCCATGTCCATATTCACTCTTGGCCCAAATGAAGCCCTTGTGTTGCTTGACGATTTCCTTGGCAATGGCCAAACCTAGACCGGTACCACCCTGGGCACGCGAACGAGCCTTATCCACACGATAAAATCGGTCAAAGATCTTAGGTAGGTCAGCCTTTGGAATGCCTAACCCTTCATCAGAAATGGATACAATCAACTGACTATCCGTCGTTTTCATACTAAAGGTAATGGTCCCCCCATCAGGCGAATACTTAATGGCATTGTTTAAGATATTATCTAACACCTGGGTCATCTTATCCGTATCAATCTCCACCCAAATAGGGCTGATTTGATAGTCACGCACAATGGTATAAACCTTATCTGACTCAGCATTTTTCATCTGGTCAAAACGGTTAAGGATAAAGGTCACAAAGGCTGTAAAGTTGATTAGTTCGACATCTATTTGACCAACCTGGTTATCAATCCTTGATAGACTGAGCAAGTCCGTAATCATCCTCATCATACGGTTGGTTTCATCCAGAGATACCTTGACAAAACTTGGAGCGACCGATTCTGTCAAGGCTCCCTCATCCAGGGCTTCTAGATAGGACTTGACAGACGTTAGCGGAGTACGGAGTTCGTGACTGACATTAGATACAAATAGACGGCGTTCCCGTTCCTCCTTAGCCTGCTCGGTCATATCATGCAAGACAACAACAAGACCGGAAATCAAGCCACTCTCACTCCGAATAGTCGCAAAATTGGCCCGAAGGGTCAGAAATTCTTGGTTCTCATTGGTATGGTCCAAGACAATCTCAGGTGTTTGTGCCAACAAATCACGCAGACTATACCGATCCTTAATATCCAAAACATCTAATATCTGCAAGGGCTCCTGTTTCTTACCGGCTAGCCCCAATTGCTTTTGTGCCATATCATTGATCATGATAATCCGACCAACTCGATCCGTCGCAATGACCCCATCACTCATATAAGAAAGAATGGAACTCAGACGGGTTTTCTCTTGTTCTAAGCTATCATGAGTTAGACGGATGACTTCCGACAGATCATTGAGCGAGTTGGCCATGTCCGTAATTTCCGGACTGCCTCTCATATCCAAGACCTCCGTATAATCGCCATCCATCAAGGCTTTTACACGCTGATTGAGCTGTTTGATTTGCTTATTATCCCTATGGTTTTCAATCAACAAGACCGTCAATGCAATCAAAAAACCAATGAGAATAACAACAAACCAAAACTCTGCTGTTGTAATTAAATAACGTAATTGATTAATCATTTCCCTTGATAAAGTATCCTACACCACGACGGGTCAAAATATACTCCGGTCGGCTCGGTGTATCTTCAATCTTTTCACGCAAACGGCGAATGGTCACATCCACCGTACGCACATCTCCAAAATAATCATAGCCCCAAACCGTTTCCAGCAAATGCTCCCGTGTCATCACCTGTCCCAAATGCTTGGCTAAATGGTGGAGCAATTCAAACTCACGGTGGGTCAATTCCAATTCTTTGCCATGTTTCTTCGCAACAAAGGCATCTGGAAGAATGACCAAATCTCCGATAACCAATTCAGGACTACCAGTATTCTCAACGGACATCTGTGTTTCTGACAATTCGCTTCTACGCAAGAGAGCCTTGACACGCGCCTGCAATTCACGATTAGAGAAAGGCTTGGTCACATAATCATCTGCCCCAATCTCAAGTCCAATCACCTTGTCAAACTCACTATCCTTGGCAGACAGCATAATAATGGGAACATTGCTGGTCTTACGGATGGTCCGAGCAACTTCTAAACCATCCAACTCTGGCAGCATCAAATCCAAAATCACAATATCTGGAAATTCAGCTTCAAAAACTGCCAAGGCTTCCCGACCATCAAAAGCCGTCACGACTTCATAGCCCTCACGGGTCATATTAAACTTAATAATGTCTGAGATGGGTTTCTCATCATCTACAATCAAAATTTTTCTCATAATTTCTTTACCTTAATTATCTTTATTTCTTCTATTATATCAAACTTACTTAAAAAATTCATAACCAGAGTTAACTAACATAGTTATGTTATATCTTCTAACATGTCCTATATTAAATTGTCTGAATTTACTTGACTTTTAATATAGGGAGTGATATCATGCTATTATCTTACATAAAAAAGGAGATTACTATGGCTTTAGTAGAATTTAAAGATGTAAACAAATACTATGGTGACTACCATGCTCTTCGCAATATCAACTTGGAATTCGAACCTGGACAGGTTGTTGTTCTCCTTGGACCATCCGGTTCTGGTAAATCAACTCTTATTCGTACCATCAATGGACTAGAAACTGTCGATCAAGGTAGCCTTGTTGTCAATGGACATACCGTATCCGGCTCATCTGTCAAAGAATTGGTAGCTCTTCGCAAGGAAGTCGGCATGGTTTTCCAACACTTCAATCTCTATCCACATAAAACTGTGTTAGAAAACGTTACCTTGGCACCAATTAAGGTTTTAGGCATTGATAAGGCTACTGCTGAGAAGACCGCCAAGAAATACCTTGAATTCGTAAACCTCTGGGACCGTAAAGATTCCTACCCTGCTATGCTATCGGGTGGTCAAAAGCAACGTGTTGCCATCGCCCGTGGTCTAGCTATGCACCCAGAATTGCTCCTATTTGACGAACCAACTTCTGCCCTTGACCCAGAAACAATCGGCGATGTTCTTGCAGTTATGCAAAAATTGGCTCGTGATGGAATGAATATGATTGTCGTAACCCACGAAATGGGCTTTGCTCGTGAAGTTGCTGACCGAATCATCTTCATGGCTGAGGGGGAAGTATTGGTTGATACAACCGATGTCAATGGCTTCTTTGACAATCCTACTGAACCTCGTGCTAAACAGTTCCTCAGCAAGATTATCAACCACGAGTCAGATAAAGTTAAACTCTAGGAGGTTGCGTATGACAGATAAAAAGGTCAATCTATTTTTAGCCGTCAGGCTTGCTATCATCAGCATCTTAACGCTGTTCTTTATCCATATCAATCAAACCGTTGTCCAAACAGAAACACCTACACCTATTACCAATAGCGATCAGGTTCAAGCCATCATTGATAGAGGCGTGCTCCGTGTCGGAGTGAAACAGGACGTCCCTAACTTTGGCTTTAAAAATCCGGATACTTATGAATTTGAAGGTATGGAAATCGACATCGCTCGTAAAATTGCTGATGAGTTGGGAGTGGATATTGAATTCACCCCTGTAACAGCCCAAACTCGTGGACCACTCTTGGATAATGGACAAGTAGATATGGTCATCGCAACCTTCACTATTACCGATGAGCGGAAGTTGCTTTACAACTTTACAAGCCCTTACTACACAGATGCTGTAGGTTTATTAGTCAACAAAGATAGCGGTATTGAAACCTTCACCGACTTAGACGGAAAGACTGTCGGGGTTGCTCAAGGTTCTATCACGCGTAAATTGATTACTGACTTAGCTGATAAATATGGTATCTCCGTCTCATTTGCGGAATTAGGTTCCTATCCAGAGCTTTCTGTATCGCTTCGTGCCCACCGTATTGATAGCTTCTCCGTAGACCAATCCATCCTATCAGGCTACATTGGTTCTAAGTCTAAATTACTGGACTTCAGCTTCTCTGCATCTGACTATGGTATCGCCACTAAACTGTCAAACAAAGATTTGAATGCCTACCTAAATTCTCTTATTGAAACTTGGCATAATGATGGCAGTTTACAGGCTATCTATGATGCCAATGGCTTGAAGCCTGTAACAGAAACCGACGAATAGAAAGGGAAAACTTTATGACTATCTTGACTACAAGTCCCTATGCTTGGGAAAACTGGGTTAGTTATTTCAATGACTTCCCTCTCTTCTTCCAAGGCTTCCTCTTCACCCTAGCCATTGCTATTGGGGCTTTTATCACAGCCATGTTACTAGGCATACTTTTTGGCAACCTATCTTCTAGCAAGAACAAGCTTTTAAAGGTGCTAGCTCGTGTCTATGTGGAATACTTCCAAAACACTCCGCTCTTGGTTCAGTTCATGATTGTTTATTATGGCTTGCCCTTGATTTCTAACTACATCCTCATGCCATCCATCTACTGGACAGCTGTTATCTGTGTGGGACTTTACCACGGTGCCTATATCGCAGAGGTCATCCGTGCAGGGATTGAGGCGGTGCCAACTGGTCAGACTGAAGCTGCACTTTCACAAGGCTTTACCCAGTCTGAAACCATGCGGATCATTATCTTGCCACAGGCTATTCCCACAATCTTGCCACCTTTGACCAACCAAGTAGTAAACTTGATTAAAAACACGGCTACAGTTGCTATCATCTCAGGTGCCGACATCATGTTCATGACTAAGTCTTGGTCTGCTATGAATGCTAACTATATTCCAGCCTTTGCTGGCGCTGCCTTCCTCTACTTCTGTATGTGTTTCCCTGTTGCAAGCTGGGGCCGCCGTATCGAAGAGAAAAACAAGGCTACCTTTTCACACTAAGGAGGTTGAACAATGAATTATGTTTTAGAATTACTCAAGCCTTCAACCTTCCAACTCTTGTGGAGCGGATTGAAGTTAACCCTTTATATCTCTAGTATTTCGGTGGTCTTGTCTGTCCTTTTTGGCATGATTTTAGCCATTATGCGAAATGGGAAAAATCCACTCTTCAAGTGGATTGCGACTATCTATATTGAATTTGTGCGAAATGTACCCAACTTGCTCTGGATTTTCACCGTTTTCTTGGTCTTCCAAATGAAGTCAACGCCAGCTGGTATTACAGCCTTTACTATTTTTACCACGGCAGCCATGGCCGAGATTATCCGTGGCGGTCTAAACGCCATCGGACCGGGCCAGACTGAAGCTGGTTTGTCACAGGGTTTTACCCCAGTACAAATCATGGTCTATATCATCATGCCACAGGCTATCCGTAAGATGCTACCAGCTATCATCTCACAGATCGTAACGGTTATCAAGGATACCAGTTTCCTCTACTCCGTTATCGCCTTGCAAGAGCTTTTCGGTGCCAGCCAAATCCTAATGGGACGCCATTTTGAGGCGGAACAAGTTTTTGCCCTCTATCTCATGGTTGCTCTCATATACTTTGTCATCAACTTCGCCATCTCAAGCCTGTCACGTTATGTGGCCAAGTCTTGGGCCAGCAGTATTGAATAAACATTTCTCCCAGCCAGTTGGTTGGGATTTTTTGTGTTTGTAACAACTATTTTAAGAATGAATAATGATGATCTTTTACCTTGATTGTTACGAAAAAACTTGTCGACTGCACTCCAGGTCTACGAAAACCAATTCTGTAGGTTCCGTCTTCCACATTAGAATAGTCAAATGTTTCGACTTTCTGTTTTAAATCAGCTAGTAATTTCTCTTCCTCCAGTAAGTCATTTTCTAAACCAAGGTCCTTCTTATTAAAAAATTCAACTTCAATTACCGCCATTTCTTCCTCCATGAGCCAGTCCAAATTTATATCATAAAAACCTGCAAAAGCCCGACCATTATAGCGATTTTCCTCTACCTTTTTATAAAACTTTATCAGTTTTTCATCCTGAGTTTCAAGCCTACCATCTACTTCAAACAAAGTGAAATCTTTTTCTTCCATCAATTTAAATATCTGCTGTGCCTGATTCAGTAAATATTTACCTCTCGGCTGATGCCACATAGCTTGGTCAACGATACCATCAAATTGATACAACATTCCGCTTGGACTATCATTAAAATAGACTGTCATATTTAGTAATCCATTTAATGCCTCCTGTCCTTCAATTCGGTTATTGACCAAAGTATCAGAGGATTGAAGTGTAATTGACTGACCATCTATAACCTCAGTATAATCATACTCTAGAACATCCCATGGGTTACCAATGGTTATAGGACGAAATTTTGTCAACTCCACCTTACCAGTGAAACCATATGACTCCATACCCTGTTCAAGCATCGTCTGATACGATATCAATTCCTCTCGAGTAGCCACTTTGGGACTAAAGAGTAGCAATAGACAAAGCAACAAAATGCCAAAGAAACCAATAATTCCTAATATAAGACCTATAATAAACTTCATTATCCTTTTCATTTAAGCACCTCTTTCCTTGACTATTATACCAAAAAAGAAGCCCTTTCGGACTTCTTACTTTATTTATTCAGCTTCAACTGGACGTGATTTGCGGGCAATATCTGCTAGGATATGGTCCACAAATTCTGATACAGACTGAGTTTGTGTTGCCTTGCTTCCGTAACGACGGACGTTTACTGCATTGTCTTCCATTTCCTTGTCCCCGACGATGAGCTGGTATGGAATCTTGCTGGTCTGGCTCTGACGAATCTTGTATTGCATCTTCTCGTTCCGCTCATCTACGTGTACGCGAACGCCACGGTCTTGCAATTCTTTTGCAACCTTCCAAGCGTAATCCAAGTGAGCTTCCACAGAGATTGGAACCATAGTCACTTGGGTTGGAGCCAACCAAGTTGGGAAGGCACCCTTGTAGGTTTCAATCAAGATGGCAGTGAAGCGTTCCATAGTTGAGATGACACCACGGTGAATCATAACTGGGCGGTGTTCTTCACCGTCAGCACCAATGTAGGTCAAACCAAAACGTTCTGGCAAGAGGAAGTCCAACTGAATGGTTGACAGGGTTTCTTCGTTACCAAGGGCAGTTTTCACCTGGATATCCAATTTCGGACCGTAGAAGGCAGCTTCACCCTCAGCTTCGAAGTAGTCCACGCCCATTTCATCCATGGCACCTTTCAACATACGCTGGGCATTTTCCCACATCTCATCGTTGTCATAGTACTTCTCTTTGTCCTCTGGGTCACGATAAGACAGGCGGAAACGGTAGTCGTTTAGGTTGAAATCTGCGTACACATCGATAATCAACTGGAGAGCTTTTTTGAACTCTTCTTGGATTTGCTCAGGTGTCACAAAGATATGACCGTCGTTGAGGGTCATCTCACGCACACGTTGCAAACCAGTCAATGCACCTGATTTTTCATAGCGGTGCATCATACCAAGCTCAGCGATACGCACTGGCAATTCACGGTATGAACGCACATGGTTTTTGTAAACTTGAATGTGGTGTGGACAGTTCATCGGACGAAGAACAAACTCTTCACCGTCACCCATGTCCATAGTTGGAAACATATCTTCTGAATAATGTTCCCAGTGACCCGAAGTCTTATAGAGTTCAACAGAAGCCAATGGTGGTGTGTAAACGTGCTGGTAACCAGAAGCCAATTCCTTGTCTGTGATGTAACGCTCCAAGGTACGACGAATAGTTGCACCATTTGGCAACCAGAATGGCAAACCTTGACCAACTTCTTGGCTGATCATGAAGAGATCCAATTCCTTACCAAGTTTACGGTGGTCACGTTCTTTTGCTTCCTCACGCATTTGAAGGTAAGCCTTGAGGTCTTTCTTGTCAAACCAAGCTGTACCATAAACCCGTTGCATCATTGGATTTTCGCTCTTACCACGCCAGTAAGCACCTGCCACATTGAGCAATTCAAAAATCTGGATACGACCTGTTGACGGAACGTGTGGGCCACGGCAGAGGTCAACGTATTCACCCTGAGTATAGATGGTCAAACCGCCTTCATCATCAGAATGTTCTTGAATGAGTTCCAGCTTATATGGATCATTTTTGAAAATCTCAAGAGCTTCTTCCTTGGTTACTTCACGACGTTCAGAAGGGAAGTTTTCCTTGACAATTTTAGCCATTTCTTCCTGAATACGTGGCAGGTCTTCATTTGAAATCTGACCAGCAGCATTGTCCGTATCATAGTAGAAACCGTCCTGAATGGCTGGACCAACGCCCAACTTGATGTCTGGGAAAAGGCGACAAGCCGCTTGGGCAAACAAGTGAGCTGCTGAGTGACGCAAGATTGGCAAGGCATCTTCATGGTCAGGCGTTACGATTTCAAGCGTCCCATCCTCTTCAATGGCACGAGTAGTATCAATCAATTTACCATTGAACTTACCAGCAAGCGCCTTTTTCGCCAAAGACTTGCTGATGCTCTCAGCAATTTCAAAAGTAGTTACACCAGCCTGGTACTCACGAACAGCACCGTCTGGGAAAGTGATTTTAATCATAATATAAGATATAAAGGGCGTTAAGCGGACACAGACAAAATAGGAAACAGAACGACGACGCAAGCGTCTAGTTCTCGTTTATCTTTTTGGCCCAGTCCGTAGCCCGTATTCAGTTCAACCAAATACGGAGACCCTAGTCCTTTCTATTTTTTATTTATTTTTTAATCCCCAATAACTCTTCTTTCTGAGTTAAAAAGGTTTCCATTTCTTTTTGAATGTCAATATCCAGGCGGTCGGCCAATTCAATCAACCACCAGATATTTTCAGCCAGTTTATGCTCCAAGCTATAGGGCGTTTCATCATAGTAACGACCCTGCTTGGTCATAATCAGGCGGTTCATGTTGGGAGCGAGAAAGAACTCAACAAATAGAAAAGAGTTGGTCAACAAGTCTTTATTTTAAGTTGTTGAGCTGAAACAGTCTATCCCCAGACTGTTTCACTCCTCAATAGACCACTCTTTCTCATGGTGCTTGACTTCCAACTCTCTGTAAGCACGACGCACATCTTGACACCGTCTTAATAAGTCATCAGGTAGCATCAGTCCTCCTCCAACAGAAAATACGACGCCCTCGCAAAAGGACGTCGTAACGTGGTTCCACCTTCATTCGCAGTCACACCGAAAAGCCTGACTACCTCAGATTGGCGATAAGGGAACCACCCTTTTATGTTTGCATAAAATCCTACCGAGTAGTGTCAATCCTATCCTCTATGTGCTTGCACCGACCGCACACTCTCTCAAAGATTTCCTAGAATTGATAAATCTCTAAGTGCTATTATACCACCTTTTTCCATTTTTTCAAAGACTTTTATTTTTTATGTGACATAGCAGAGCGCCTAACAACCATCCTACCACCGCACATAGACTATAGATGACCTGATAGAGCCATATCCACTCTCCAAAACTAAAAACAGTAAGAGGAAAGAGGAGAAAGGCTAGGACAGGAACCCTTATGGAAAAACCATGACCACGACCATCAATCAGGCCTAAGATGAATAAGCCTAGTGGAGTATAAAAAAGAATATTGTTAACAATCAAGGCCTTAGCAAGATAAGTATCCCAAAAAGAAGCAAGACCATAGATACCAACATAAAAGAATAAAATAATCAAAGTATGAACCAAGCCTATTTTCATCTTTTTATTCATAAGAAACCTCTTTTTGACTAGCAAATGAAGGATGGAACTACCCAGGTAATCTCTTTAGAATAAACTATCCCAAGCATCCAATCAGTCAAAGAAATTCCGAATGGATTTGACCTGCTCAACAGATTTTTTCAAAATCTTCACAGTCGTATCCGTTGACTTGACAACAATTTTTTGGGGTAAGTAAATGGTTTCCTTCAAAATTGCTTCTGCTACTGTATCCTGATTGGTGTGTTCCCTACGGAAATCATAGGAAATTTTCAAATCTAAATAATATTCGTAGACACGACGACCAAAATTTGTTGAAGAAATTTCATATAACTTCTTATTCAAAACATGCGCATTCATTGGCGGTGTTGCAACAATGGCTTCTACTACTGCATCAGCCAATTCCTGCTCACGAACAAAGAGGGTTCCAAACATCTTATCCGTTACCACATTCTTCAAATAGGGATTGACATGGGCTAAAATCGGAGTTCCTGAAGCCAGGCTTTCTAAGAAGGTCAAGCCCTGTGTTTCACTAGTCGAGGCGGAGATAAAGAAGTCTGCGGCCTTGTAGTAAAGAGCCGTATCGCTTGGCGCAATCATCCCTGTTAACTGAACATGTTCTTCCAAAGCCAGTTCAGCAATCAAGTCCTCCAAAGCAGCTGCATAGGGCCCACCACCAACAATGACCAATTTGACCTTGGGATTTTCCGAAAGAATTTTCGGCATGGCCTTAATAATGGCCTGAATATTTTTTTCATGGGAAATCCGTGACAGACTGAGCAACATGGTTTCATCGGTTTCAATTCCCAGTTGTGACCGCAATTCAGCCGTATCCTCTTCCGAAATCTCTGGTCGTTCAAACTTAGCCAAATCAATACCAGTAGGAATAACCCGTTTGGAAATCGGAATATCGTAGCCGGTCAACAAATCTTCCACAATTTCGCTAGGACAGATAACTCCGTCTAAATCACGCAAATAAGCCCGAACAAAATACTTAATCATGCCTGGACGAATAATCCGCCCCTTAGCAATATAATGCACATAATCTTCATACTGGGTATGGTAGGTATGGACAACTGGAATGCCTAGTTCTCTAGCCACCATCTTACCCAAAATCCCCAAGGCGAACTCTGTATGGGTATGAATAATATCTAGCTTGTACCGGCTAGCAATCTTCAAGGCGTCTGTAAAGCCTGCATAGGCCACTCGCCTATCTTTAAAGGCAAAAAATGGAACACTGGGAATACGAATAATATCCCAATCTTCATAGCGATTGACATCCTCATCTGTTGTTGTAAAAATAAATACTGTATGACCTAGCTTCTCCAACTCTGTTTTTAAGGTACGAATAGAGGTCGCAACCCCTGAAACCTGTGGAAAATAGGTATCCGTAAACAGTCCAATCCTCATCTACATCTCCAATACTTGACGATAGGCCTCTACCAATTGATGACCAACTTGATCAATTGATCGACTAACGGCGACTTGATAGCCCGCTTCTCGCTTATCTACTTGCTTATCTAAAATCTTTTGAATAGAGGCAACGAAATCATCCACCGTTTGCCCCAACTCTGCACTGGTTTCATCAATCCAGCCTTCATAGACAGGAATATCTCGCAGTACGACATGCTGGCGGCTGGCAAGTGCTTCCAAAACTACAATCCCTTCCGTTTCTTCGTGAGAAGGAAAGAAAAAGGCATCCGCTCCGCTCATTGCACCCTGAAAAACTGCCCCCTTAAAATAACCAGGAAACTCAACATTAGCTGGATGGTCACCTTCTACAATCTTGCGAATATAGGACGGAATCATCCATTTATTGATAGAACCCAGCCAAATAAAGCGGACATGGGGCATCTTCTCTGCGACCTTGACAAAGTCCTCAATTCCTTTACGGCGGAAGTAAAGACCTGCGCAAACAACAACAGGTTGCCCTTCCTCAATGCCAAAATGCTCCCTAAACACAGCTTCCTTATGGGGATCTTTCTTATACTTATCCAAATCAATTCCATTTGATACTGCAACAATCGGAGTAGTCACTCCATAAGACTGGATGAGCTTTTTTGAATAGGTGGAGGGAGTAATAATAAAGTCAGCCTTCTGGTACATGCTAGCCAAGTATTTCCCAACCAAGGGAGCCAATAAATTGGATCCAATAAAGGAATTTTGGAAATCTTCCTTGGTCGAATGCCCATGTAAAATCACCTTTTTCCCATGACGCTTGGCTGCATGAAGCAAGAACCAGGAGCGAGGACCGTAAGTATTGATATGAACCACATCATAGTCCCCCAATAAATCGGTCGTATAGGGAATACCAGCCATATCCAAGGCCTCCATCTGATGATGAAGGGCCCGACCGATACCCGATTTTTCTAAAACTGTTTTTCCTTCAAGATACAATAAAACCTTCATACTCTATATTATATCCCTTTTTGACCATTTTTCCTATCCAAAACCAAGGATTTATAAAAAGACCATCAGCTTAGATGCCTTGGACTTGGCCTCAACATCAAGCATAATGGTCTTTCTTTGTAGCTATTACTTGGTAGACTTACGGATTTTAATACCGTGGTTAAGAATAACTTCGCGGTTATCCAAGTCTTCCTTGTGCATGATTTTGGTCAACATCCGCATAGCAATGGCACCAATATCATAGAGTGGCTGGTTGATAGAGGTTAGATTTGGACTGGTGAATTTTGTAACCAAAGAATCATCACTAGTCACAATTTCAAATTCCTCCGGTACCTTAATTCCCTTATCGCTAATACCATTTAACAAACCTGCTGCAATCTCATCTTCAGCAACATAGGCTGCTGTTGCTCCTGCATTTAGAATACGTTCTGCCAGGGCATAGCCTTCTTCATACTTGTACTTAGACTCGAAAACAAGACCCTCGTTGAAGTCAATACCATTGTCCTTCAATCCTTGCTTGTAGCCTGCAAGGCGGACCTTGCCATTGATATCGTCCACAAGCGGACCTGATACAAAGGCTATTTTCTTGTTGTTTTTAGCAAGAAGATGGACAGCATCCGCACTCGCCGCTGCGTAGTCAATGTTGACACTTGGCAATTGGTGTTCTAAATCCACTGTACCTGCTAAAACGATCGGTGTCCGAGAACGTGAAAACTCAGCACGAATCTTGTCTGTCAAATGATAGCCCATGAAAATGATACCATCCACCTGTTTAGAGAAGAGGGTATTGACTACATTAATCTCCTTCTCATCATTTTCATCGCTATTGGCAAGGACAATATTGTACTTATACATATCCGCAATATCATCAATCCCTTTAGCCAAGGTCGCAAAATAAGCATTAGCAATATTTGGAATGACAACCCCCACTGTTGTCGTTTTCTTACTTGCTAATCCCCTAGCTACCGCATTTGGACGATAGTCCAAGCGGTCAATCACTTCCAATACTTTCTTACGAGTATTTTCCTTGACATTTTTATTCCCATTCACAACACGCGACACTGTTGCCATGGATACGCCTGCTTCACGGGCCACGTCATAAATCGTTACCGTATCATCAGTATTCATCATCGACGTTACTTCCTTTCTTTTTCTTTTCTATTTTATGAAAATTACGCTTTCACCCAATTCTAGTGTATCACTTTTTGAAACCACTTTCAAGAGAAAAAGGGGATTTTTTTGATAATACTTGCAATTTTTTTCATTTTTTGAAACAATAGTCTATATAATAAACGAAAATTTCAACACAATTTCCCAAAAATAGAAAGGTGCCCACATGTCAAAACTCAATCATGTAACATCCTACCTTGAAACCAACAAATTGGACCTGGCTATCTTCTCAGATCCAGTCAGTATTTACTACCTGACTGGCTACCACAGTGATCCACACGAACGCCACATGATGCTCTTTGTCATGCCCGACCACGACCCCCTCCTCTTCCTTCCAGCCTTGGATGTGGAGCGTGCAGTAGCGACCGTTGACTTCCCTGTGGCTGGCTATATGGATTCTGAAAATCCTTGGAAGGTTATCAAGAGCAAGCTACCGCAGAAAACATTCTCTGCCATCGGTGCTGAGTTTGACAATTTGAACCTTACCCGTTACCACGGTTTGCAGTCCATTTTCAATCAAGCCTTTACGGACATTACTCCGCTTATCAATACCATGAAATTGATCAAGTCCCGTGATGAGATTGAAAAAATGTTGGTGGCTGGTGAGTTTGCGGACAAGGCTATGCAGGTTGGTTTTGACACTATCTCCCTCGATGTGACGGAAACAGACATCATTGCTCAGATTGAATTTGAGATGAAAAAACAGGGCATTTCCAAGATGAGTTTTGATACCATGGTCTTGACAGGTAACAATGCTGCAAACCCACACGGTATTCCATCGACAAATAAAATCGAAAATAACGCTCTGCTATTGTTCGACCTAGGTGTCGAAACCCTGGGCTATACCTCTGATATGACACGGACAGTAGCTGTCGGTCAACCTGACCAATTTAAAAAGGATATTTATAACCTAACTCTTGAAGCCCACATGGCTGCGATCAATATGATCAAGCCTGGTGTGACGGCAGGTGAGATTGACTACGCTGCTCGCTCTGTCATTGAAAAGGCTGGTTATGGTGACTACTTCAACCACCGTCTTGGACATGGTTTGGGCATGAGTGTCCACGAGTTCCCATCTATTATGGAAGGAAATGACTTGGTTATCGAAGAAGGCATGTGCTTCTCTGTTGAGCCTGGTATCTATATTCCTGGAAAAGTCGGTGTACGCATTGAAGACTGTGGCTATGTGACTAAAAACGGCTTTGAAGTCTTTACCAAGACGCCGAAAGAACTCTTGTATTTTGATGTATAAAAAAAGAACCTCCTAATATTTTGTAGGAGGTCATTTTTATTTAAAAGTTTCTACCATTCTTGCCATAACCATATTTTTCCATAAAGTCTTGACGGAACTCCAACAAATTATCATCCATAATGGCCTGACGGACATTTTTCATCAAGTTGATTAGGAAGAAGAGGTTGTGGTAGCTGGTCAAGCGGATACCAAAGGTTTCATCTGCCTTGAGCAAGTGACGAAGATAGGCACGGGTATAGTTTTTACAAGTGTAGCAATCACAGTCTGGATCAAGCGGTGTAAAGTCTTCAGCAAACTGGGCATTTTTTACCACCAAGCGACCTTGGCTGGTCATACAGGTACCGTTACGAGCGATACGGGTTGGCAACACGCAGTCAAACATATCGACACCACGGATGACTGCATCAATCAAACTGTCTGGTGCTCCCACTCCCATGAGGTAGCGTGGCTTGTTCTCAGGTAACAATGGCGTCGTGAAGTCCAATACCGCATTCATTTCGTCATGGGTTTCCCCAACTGCCAGACCACCGATAGAGTAACCTGGAAAATCCATGCTGACCAGGTCTTGAGCAGACTGACGACGGAGGTCTTCAAATCCAGCCCCTTGCACGATTCCAAATAAGCCTTGGTCATGCGGACGTCGGTGTGCCTTGAGGCCACGTTCTGCCCAACGGCTGGTTCTTTCAATGGATTTTTTTACATAATCATAAGGCTGATAGAACTGTGGACACTCATCAAAGCTCATCATGATGTCTGAACCAAGATTGTTCTGAATAGAAATAGCCTTCTCAGGTGACAGGAACATCTTGCTGCCGTTGAGGTGGTTTTTGAAGGTCACTCCTTCTTCTGAGATATTGCGACTATCCGCCAAGGAATAAACTTGGAAACCACCTGAATCGGTCAAAATTGGCTGGTCCCAGTTCATGAACTTGTGCAAACCACCTGCCTGGGCAATCAATTCATCGCCTGGACGGAGCCAGAGATGATAGGTATTTGATAGGATAATGCCTGAGCCCATTTCTTTCAATTCTTCAGGCGACATGGTTTTAACCGTTGCCTGAGTTCCTACGGGCATAAACATAGGGGTTGGGAAAGTCCCGTGGGGTGTGATTATCTCTCCCAAACGAGCTCCCGTGTGCTTCTCTTTCTTAATCAAGCGGTACTTGATTGGTACATCTGTCATGCTTACCTCCAACTAGGAAAAACAGTCCTAGGAATTTAATCTTGTATGTAGAAACAATCAATTTTACGAAAAAATAGCTTATTTCCACAGCACTTTCCAGTCTATCAAAAAAATACTTTCTTGTCATCTAGAATTATGTTACAATGTTGAGTAAGGAGGTTATGTAGATGTTTACAATTTCTGAGATTCGGGAAAAGGCGAGGCATACTTTAAATGATACAACAGGCATTTATCAAGTAGCAGCAATTCCCGTCGCCATATCTGTTATCGTTCAATTATTTTCTGCTTCTCGCAATAGTCTTGCAGGCCTGACACCTGAGGAAATCCTTAGTCCAGGTTACCTTATTTCTACCTCCTTGTTTCCTTTATTCTATGGATTATTACTCGGCTTACTTCAACTATCTGTCCTTTGGACCTTGTTTCAAGTCACAAAAAATGCCAAGCAAGCAGTGTCATATAAGGACTGCGTCAGTATCTTTTACCACAAGGATTTTGGAAAGATCATTAGGACCTATATCTTAAAGAGTTTCCTTATCTTTCTTTGGGGGTTTCTCTTCTATTTTGGGATTGGTCTAGTGATTGGAGCTACCATTGTTTCAGCCAGCATAGTCGTTTCAACAGGTCTAACCGACCCAAACCTTATTCCTCAGGATATTCTAGCCCTACTAGGGAGTTTCCTGATTGTCGGTCTTTTCCTCACCATCATTGGATTTGCTATTTATATTCCACAAATCTATGCCTACTCTCAGGTAGAATTTATCTTATTTGAGCAATTAGAGCGTGAGGAATACACCGGTGCCTATTCGATTATCAAGAGCAGCCGAAAATTGATGAAAGGCTATAAGTTCAAACGCTTCACCTTGGATTTGTCCTTTGTCGGTTGGTATGTGCTGAGCATCATCACCTTTGGTCTAGCCGGTCTGTATGTTTTGCCCTACCACTACCTAGCACAGTCTTACTTCCATGAAGGCATTTTGGATGATCATGCTAAAAAAATGAACTACGTTTATGAATAATCTAACGATAACATAATCTATTTTCGTATAATATTCATCTATAGTTAAAAGAGTTGACTATTCTTTTTCTATAAAAAATATTTTATGAATACTAGTGAAGAAGTTGACTGAAATCAGCTTCTTTTCTGTTATTCAAAAAATGCATAAAATCGACCTTTTTTCAATTTGTGTCGATAATTAAAAAAAAAAAAAGGTAAAAATATTGGAATTCTATATAGTTTTATGTTATACTATCAACTGAGGAATGATAAGTGTATATTCTTACATCTTTAGAATTGAAATAGGTTTCTTCCTTTCTATTTTTTACGCCATGTGTAGTAGCTTATTCCAATTCTAACATTCCTCTTCTTCAGTCACCACAGGGTCCAACGTCAAACGCTGGGCTTTTTTTGTCCATAAAAAAAGTCAGTTTCAATAGAAACCAACTTTAACAGGGTAGATGGAAGAGGTTTAGCATCGGTCAGCTAGAAGCATTACCATCCAAATTCTTCATAGAAAATATGTGTCTTTGGCACTCCGTTTTTGGCCAAGGTCTTGATCCAGTGCCGGGCCATTGCCGGAGGTCCTGACACCAAGACTGTCAATGCATCAAAGTCATGTGGCAGTGCAGACAAGACTTCTGCTTCTTCAAAGGCACCGATTTTGCGGATAGCTCTAAAATTATCCCTTTCTGCTTCCCAAGATGTGAATTTTTCTTCGTAAATCAAGGCTGCCTCAGTTGTGGCACCGTGAAAGACCGTGGTATCAATTTCTGGGAATTAATCAATGAGCGACAGCAAGGGCGTAATACCGATACCACCTGAAATCATGATAATGTTCTTTGGTTGCTGGTCTTCTACGACCGTTTGGAACATTCCATAGCCACCATCCACTCGGACACGGGCTGGAGCTGACACTGTTTGTAGGGTGCGGGTAAAATCACCATCTCCACGAATGGCCAAGGTAATCTGGTCATTTCGGTCAGGAGCATTGACAAGGGAGAAGGGATGAGGCTCCGCCAAGCCCTTGACACCTGGGAAGGAAATGAAGACAAAATCTCCCGCTCTTAACTTAGCCGATTTACCTTTAGGTAATTGAATATGCAATTCATAAATATTGTCAGCAATTTCACGATTTTCGACTAATTTAGCCGTGTAGCCTTTTGCATTTGGCTTGAATTTAGCCCAGAGATATGACAGGAATACAAAGCCAGAAGCTAAGTAGAAGACCGCCATAAAGCTGGTATTTGTACGGATATAATCAATCAACTGAACATGGACAAAAATCAAGAAGGTTGCCAACAAGTTCAAGCGATGGAGCCATACTGACACTTCGTGTTTGAAGGTAGTTTCCAGTTTGCGTTTTAGGTTAGCAAGGAAACGAATTCTAGATGTTAACCATCCTGCCATGAAGACCATTGAATAAATGGCTAAGGACAGGAAGATGAGAAAGGCGATATTACCAGTCTGCTCAATCAAGCCGTAAGATGGTAACAGGTTCTTATGCATGAAGGAGAAGTATATGGCCACCAGACTGAGAATACCGTGAATCATATAGGCTGCTGGCAGGCCAATCAACCGATCTAGCCACTTACAATGTAAATCGCTAAGAGCATCCAGACATAAGCCACGATACCCAAGGCGATGCTGACCTTCATTTGACCGTAGCCCGCAGGCATTCCCGTCACGAAGGTATAGATAAATGGAAATGGTAGGATGAATAGGGCAACCATCCAGGCCAATCCTAAAGCATAGTTATTTTTCTTAATCACGAAATAAATTCTCCTTTTTGAAAAAATTGTAGCTGTTGCGGCTTGATATACAAACCACTGAGTTGGTGGTGAGCGATGGCTTGGACCAATTTGTTTTCTGGCATACTTAATCCAGCTGTAGCCCAGACATCAGCTCTCGTTAAACTAGTGTCCATAATAGTTATCTGTTGGAGGTCATTCTTGGATTGAATATGTTGCCCTCGTTTGCTATAACCAGATGTGGCGATGGCTCCATTCTTGGCTGTAAAGACGGCTAGCATTTCCTGTAGGTTTTCAGGATTTTCAATACCAATTTTCCAGACAAAAGCACTTGCTTCCTTGGTCGCAAACTGCATATCTCCACCACCATTTAGGCAGACTGCTTCAACATCTGGGTGTTGAAGATAGGGAAGCAATGTTGTTTTAAAAATCTCTTCAATCACCCAACCCTTGACCAGACCTGTCGGATCATAGCCCCCCTTGTAGTAGGGATCAAATGCGCCATCCGTTTCTTGATAGGCCATCTCTGCCAAGGCAAAAACTTCTTGGAATTCATTGTCTAGTAAGACGCTGTTATCCCCATTTTGAAAGCGACAGACCATTGATGTCGAGCGAAAGGCTGAAAATTTTTCCTCCAAACGCTCTAGCTCGCTCAGTATTGTCGAACTCAGTCTTTCCAACTCATCTTCCAGTTGACGGGTTTGTGTCGTTGCCAGACTAATGGTAAAGGGCAGGGTCATGGCTTCAACTGTTCGGTTGATGATGTTTATCATGAGGCTTGGTTAAGGGCATCTTGCAAGGAACCTGTAAAGCCTTTGTAGGCTTCTGTTGCACCTGAAATTTGGTTGACTTGGGCTGATTGATTCGAGATAGCTTCTGCAACATAGGTTGGTAGGGCACCGTCATTGATTTCTTGAGATTGTGGGTTATCATTTGGATATTGCAAGATGGTAATATCGCTGATACTTCCACCTGAAACGGTTAACTGAACCTGGTAGTCTCCTCGATTGGTCGATGTTACTGCACCTGTATAGGTACCGTCTGTCAAGCCTGCTGATTGACTAGAGCTTGTAGCGCTACTAGCTTCACCGCCTGTGCTATTTTCACTACTGGCACTGGCTAAACTGGTGGAACTTGTCTGGCTAGAACTTGTAGCTGTTTGATTATTGCTCGTCACCGTATCCGTCTGGAAAAAGAGCAAGAAGCTATTATAGGCTACTGCCGCCAAGGCAAGTAGGGCAATCAAGGCTGCTGTTAGTTTTTCTTCATGATTTCCTCATTTCTAATTTTAAAAACATACGTTTTCAATTTATTTTCAAATAGTGATTTCCAATTATAGCATGCTAAAACTTGGAAAGGCAAGTAAAAAATCTCCAATTATGGCTATTTTAAAAATGGTTTAAGAAAACGTTAAGAAAAGGCCCCAGAACATTCTGGGTGCCTGATATGATTATTGCAATAAGTACCAGTTTAATCCATCTTGAATAGCCGTGCTTCTATCTGGCAGGACTTCTGGTCCTTGGGAAGTCACCTGTCCTGTTTGGCTATTGAGAATAAATGTTCCAACTGTATAGGCCTGACTGCCGTCAGTAGCCATTCTGAAAATCGTTCCCTCACTTTCTGGTCGATAGCCGTCCAAGAAGAAACTACTGATTAAGCCATTCTCGAAAATATCTACATATACCCGTACATTTTCTTTGGAAACCAAGCGGGTTGGATAGGCTTCATTTCCCCAAATGGAAAAGACAAACATGTGCTCCCCACCTGTCGCCAGTAAGAGTTCTGCCTGACCATTCCCATCAATATCATAGAGGGCATAGTAGAATGAAACCTGGGGATCTATATTCTTTAAATAGCCTTCTTCCACTGTTGGATCATCAAAGGTTCCGCCACTTCTCAATAGGTTTATCCACTTGCTGTAGGTATTCAAGATAGCTTGGTAATTGGGATGTAACGCTGGTTGGCTAGGAACAAGAACCTGACTGTTCTCCTCTGACTGACTGGTCTGGGTTTGACTGGAACTCTCGTCAGCCAGGCTTGAGCTAGGGCTACTACTTGTACTTGAAACCGTGGATGATGAGCCAGTCGTTTCTACCTGCTTGCTCGTTGAAGTGTTGCTTGAGGAGCTTGTTTTTGTAGAACTGCTCGAACTTGTTGAACTCCTATCTACTGATGAGGTCTGGCTAGAACAGGCTAGTAGGCTAACCAACAGGATAGCAGATAGGCTCAAATAGGTAAGATATTTGGCAAGCAATTTCATCAATACCACCTCCGACTATCCGATCATGAAGCTTCCTGCATATCTAAGTATTCAATTTTGATACACTTGTTCATGACAAGGTCATTGCGACCAGCCTGGCGCAATATTTCTTCTGCTTCTTGGCTTTCCAATCCAAGCTGAGCCCAAAAGACCTGTGCTTCTGTCTGGACAAACTCACGCGCCACATCAGCTAAAAACTCAGAGCGACGAAAAACATTGACAATATCGATCGGCTGGTCAAGGTCCAAAAGGCTAGCATAAACCTTTTCTCCGAGGATAGTCTCACCTGCTGCTCTTGGATTGACTGGGATAATCTTATAACCTGCTTCTTGCATGAGCTTGGACACCCGATAAGCTGCTGTTTCTTCACGGCTAGATAAGCCAACGACTGCAATGGTCTTGGCATTCTTCAGGTAAGTAAAAATTTGTTCTTGACTGGGATTTTGAAATGAGTAGGTCATCACGAGCTCCTTATCATTTGACAACTAGATTAGCAAAACGGTCATTTCATTTATTTCTTAGAAATATTGTAGAGAACATCCTTGAGCTGACCGATGGTCTGCTTGAGGTTGGTCCGATCCTTATCCAAGCCTGGGTCGAGCGAGTAATAGATAGAGCCTACTACAACAGAGTCGTCATAGGCACCTGTTGATTCCATGCGATAGAAGGTAATACGGGCCATTTTTTGGTCTTTCATGATTTGTCGACCTGCCTGCCATTCTTGACCGTTAATGGTGACGATGGTTTTTTCAACAAATGAATGGTTGGTTTCAGCCATACGAGCTTCCAATTCCTCAGGGGTCATATTGCGACCTTCTTCAAGAGGTGAGGTATTAAAGGCATTGATATTGTAAAGCTGGACCATAAAGTTGCTCGATCCTACTTTGACATCGTAGACTGCTGCAATGGTTTCGTCTTCTGTATTCTCAGCGTTGATGGTCCAGTTGGCTGGTACATCATAATATCGGAAATACTCCTTGATATTACCAGCTTCATCCTTTTCAGCAACTCCATTATTGGCTGCATGAATCTTGTGGCCTTTTTGCGTCTCGTCTGCTGGTGGATTGGCATTAACCACCACAAGAGGTGCATTGGCAAGAACATTCATGGTTTCGTTGGTGGTGTCCTGTTTTTCTTTCAAAATAGGTAATTGTGTTGAAAAATCAGCTCCAGAAGGGTTGGTGCCCTTATTTTCTGTCTTTTCTCCACAGCCTGCTAATAGCAAGCTACATAATCCAATACATACTAAGGTTTTTTTCATGTCATTCCTTTCTATTTGGCTTCATACCAAGTCTGACCATCATTTTCATCCGCAATCAATGGGACAGACAGAGCAATGGCTGATTCCATGGTTTCTTTTACTAATTTTTTTACTGTTTCCAATTCTGCTTTCGGCACTTCCAAGACAATTTCGTCATGGACTTGCAGGAGCAAGCGAGCTGTCAAACCTGCTTCTTCAATGGCCTTGTCCAAGTTGATCATGGCCACCTTGAGGATATCAGCAGCGGATCCTTGGATTGGGGAGTTGATGGCTGTTCGCTCGGCAAAATTTCGGACGTTGAAATTGCGTGAGTTAATATCTGGTAATTCTCGACGGCGCTTGTAGATGGTTTCTACATATCCCTTATCACGCGCCTCACGCACAATGGTTTCCATGTAGTTCTTGATACCTGGGAAGCGTTCAAAATAGGTATCAATATAGTCCTTGGCTTCCTTACGGGTAATGCCCAAGTTATTGGACAAGCCAAAGTCTGAGATACCGTAAACCACTCCAAAGTTTACTGCCTTGGCATTGCGGCGGTCATTTGCTGTCACATCTTCTGCTTTTTCAATGCCGAAGACCCGCATGGCTGTAGAGGTATGGATATCATCGCCTCGTTTGAAGGCTTCAATCAGGTGCTCATCTTGAGAAATATGCGCCAAGACGCGCAATTCAATCTGTGAGTAATCCGAAGCCAGAAGAACACTGTCATCAAGCGAAGGTACAAAAGCCTTACGAATCAAGCGGCCTTGCTCCAATCGGACAGGGATATTTTGCAGGTTAGGGTCCGTCGAAGACAGACGACCTGTCTGAGTCAAATCCTGTACATAACGAGTATGGATCTTGCCGTCTTCTAAAATCGCATCCTGCAAGCCGATGACATAGGTTGACTGAAGCTTGGTAATCTGACGGTAGTCCAAAATCTTGGAAACGACTGGAGCGATTGGGGCCAAGCGTTCTAGAACATCCACTGCAGTTGAGTAGCCTGTCTTGGTTTTCTTGGTGTATTCCAAAGGCAAGCCCATGTCTTCAAAGAGAATCGTTCCCAGTTGTTTTGGTGAATTGATATTAAACTCCTGACCTGCTAACTCATAGATTTCCTTGGTTAGCTGTTCAATCAAGACTTCATTTTCATCCTGCATGGTCTGCAAGGTTTCTTTTTGAACCTTGATTCCTGTAATTTCCATCTTTGCTAGGACATTTGCTAGGGGTAATTCCATGTCAAAAAGAAGGGAAACTTGCTGGTTTTCTTCCAGTTTTTCCAGCATGACTGCTTCTGTTTCGATAAGAACCTGTAGCTTGTTGGCAAGATGAGGGAAGTATTCTGCTCGTTCTGGGAGGGCCAATTTTGCTCCCTTACCATAAACAACTTCGTCGGGCACTAAACGAGTTTGACCATAGAGGTTGGCAATAGTGGTGATGGCATTGTCTTCGACTGTTGACAGGAGGTACTTTGCCAGACGGCTATCAAAGCTAGCCAACGGCAAGTCCAAGCCTTGACGGGCTAGGAGGACTTTTCCACGCTTGAAGTCATAGGTTTTGATGGTCTGGTTTTCAAGGAAATCACGCAAGATTGGACTGTCCAGCAGCTCTGGTCCTCCGACATAAATCTGCTCCTTATCTCCCCAGGCCAGTCCCACCAAGTCTTCTCGATGGTAGTTTTCACCTAAGATTTCAAAATAGAAAAATTGGTCTGCCTGCAGCATGTCCTCAGTCAATTCGGTGACTGTTTGAAACTCGACTGCAGGAAGTTCTTCCTCAGCACTAGTTCCCAACTGAGCCCGCAACTGCTTGAAGCCCATGTCGTCGTAGAATTGACCGAGTTCTTCTACCTTGGGACCTTCATAGATCAGGTCATCCAGTCCGATTTCAATAGGAGCATTGGTATCAATGGTGGCAAGGGTCCGAGATAGAAATGCCTGCTCCTTATCAGCAATCAGGTTTTCTTTCATCTTCGACGCTTTCATGCTGTCGATGTTTTCGTAAATGCCGTCTAGTGACCCGTGTTCAATCAGGAGTTTGAGACCTGTCTTCTCACCAATCTTGGTCACGCCAGGGATGTTATCGGACTTATCGCCCATGAGGGCCTTGAGGTCGATAAACTGAGCAGGAGTGATACCCATTTTTTCCATGAGGTAGGCTGGTGTAAATTCTTCGAATTCGGCTACGCCTTTCTTGGAAATCTCGACAACGGTATTTTCGTCTGTCAGCTGGATCAAGTCCTTGTCACCGCTGACAATGGTCACATCGAAGGGAATGTCTGTCCGCTCTGCCATTTTGTCCAAGGTACCGATAATATCGTCTGCCTCGTACTGAGCTAACTCATAGTGCTTGACCCCCATGGCATCCAGCATCTGACGGATGAAGGGGAACTGCTCGCGGAACTCGTCAGGTGTCTTGGCACGCCCTGCCTTGTAATCAGCGTACATCTCAGTACGGAAGGTGGTCTTGCCGGCGTCAAAGGCCACCAGGATGTGGGTCGGCTCAATCCGCTTCATCATGTGGTCCAGCATGAGGTTGAAGCCGTAAATGGCGTTGGTATGCAGACCATTGGCATTCTTGAAGCGGTCAATTTGGTTATAAAGTGCAAAGAAGGCACGGAAGGCTACCGAAGAGCCATCGATAAGTAGTAATTTATTTTTTTTCATAGGTCTATTATAGCATGATTTCGATATTTCTCCTAGAATATAAGAAGTCCAAAATAGATATGAAATCGGAAAAATGAAGTTGAGAATAGCCCAGACTTGTCAAATATCCTCGATAGGTTTACAATAGAAACATGATGAAAATGGAACGTGTATTAGAAATCTTGAAGGCGGATAACAACTTCCGCCAGATCAAACAAAATAATCAGATTGATAGCACTTGGACGGATGTCCAGTTTGACGCTCTCAGCTATGATAGCCGGACTGTTAGCCCAACGACCCTCTTTTTTGCCAAGGGTTTGGCCTTTAAGAAGGAATTTTTGGAAAAGGCTATTGAAAACGGACTTGCTTCTTATGTGTCTGAAATCGACCATGAAGTCGGTATTCCTGCTATTCTGGTCAAGGACATCAAGCAGGCTATGAGTCTAATTGCCATGGAATTTCATGGTCAGCCCCAGAAAAAGCTCAAACTCCTGGCCTTCACCGGCACCAAAGGTAAAACAACAGCAGCTTATTTTGCCTTTAACATCCTCAACATCCACCACAAGCCTGCCATGCTTTCGACCATGAACACTACCCTGGACGGCAAAACCTTCTTCAAATCTGCCCTGACCACTCCTGAAAGCCTGGACCTCATTGCCATGATGGCGGAGGCAGTTCAAAACGGCATGACCCACCTGATTATGGAAGTGTCCAGCCAGGCCTATCTGGTCAAGCGGGTTTACGGGCTGACCTTTGATGTCGGCGTCTTCCTCAACATCAGCCCCGACCATATCGGACCCATCGAACACCCGACCTTTGAGGACTATTTCTACCACAAGCGGCTTTTGATGGACAATAGCAGAGCGGTTATTGTCAATGCTGGCATGGACCATTTTGAAGTGGTGAAAGAGCAAGTCATCTCTAAAGACCATGACTTTTACGGTCCAGCTTCTGAAAATGAAATCACCCAGTCAGCAGGTTTTGACTTCTCAGCGACCGGCAAATTGGCTGGCCACTACGACATCCAACTCATCGGTGGCTTCAACCAAGAAAATGCCCTCGCAGCAGGACTGGCCTGTCTTCGTTTGGGCGCAAGTCTGGAAGATATTCACACAGGGATTGCCCAAACCAATGTCCCTGGTCGTATGGAAGTCCTGACCCAACAAAACGGAGCCAAGGTCTTCGTAGACTATGCCCATAACGGTGACAGTGTGAAAAAGCTAATCGATGTCGTCTTGGAACACCAGACAGGCAAAGTGATTTTAATACTGGGAGCTCCTGGGAACAAGGGAGAAAGCAGACGCAAGGACTTCGGTCTGTTGCTCAATGACTATCCGCAGATTGATGTTATCCTGACAGCTGATGACCCCAACCGTGAAGACCCTGCAGCAATTGCCCAGCAAATCCGCGCCCACATGACCCGACCAAGTGAGTTCATCTTAGACCGTGAAGAAGCCATTCGCACAGCTATGAGCCAGACTACCTCACCTCAGGATGCCGTCATCATTGCAGGCAAGGGAGCCGATGCCTACCAGATTGTCAATGACCAGCGTCAAGACTATGCGGGCGACCTTGAAATCGCTAAAAAATATAGATAAAACCTATAAAGAGGCTGGTCTCAAGCCTAGCACCACTTCTTAGAGTTCGTGTCAACATCTCAGCGCAGTGGTTGATTGGCGGATTTGTTCGTGTTTTACACTCCAAATCCAACCTAATCAACTGTGCGGGGGTGGGAAGACGAACTCTTTTTTAACTAGTCGAGTTCTTTCCCACTCCCTATTTAGTCATTCTGGATATTTCTTATAAAATAGCCAATAATAGTGAAGGAAGTAGAGAGCAAGGAAGACCAACAAAGAGAGAACGACCATCCTCTTGGACACTGCAAATCAACTATTCCACTGTCAGGAAGAAGGCTACTGAAATCATTCTCCCACTATTTTTATATCTATCATGATATTGCATAAAACTATGAACAAATATAATTGTTTTTCCCAAGTATTTCTGCTACTTTTTGGCATTTTTATAACCATTCTTATTAAATTAAAATTGTCAGAAAACTCTTTGTTTCCCCCGATAACTATGATATAATAGACATCAATGTGAGTAAAGGAGGACTTATGGTCACCATCTCAGCCAAGGATTTAGAACTTTCTTATGGACAAAAAACTGTTCTATCCGAGCTGTCCATTGAAATTCCGAGTGGAAAGATAAGTAGTATTATCGGTCCCAATGGGTGCGGAAAATCTACGCTATTAAAGGCTCTCAGCCGTATCTTGCCTGCTGACAAGGGAATGGTTTATCTGGATGGAAAACTCATCCAAGAACTGCCAACTAAGGAAGTAGCCAAGCACTTAGCCCTACTCCCACAGATCCAGGAAAATCTAGACGGTATCTGTGTCTATGACCTAGTGTCCTATGGACGCTTTCCCCATCAAAATGCCTTTGGTCGACTGACTGATTTGGATAGAGAGAAGATTGCATGGGCTTTAACAGAAACGCAAACCATGGCATTCGCCCATACTCCTCTTCAATCCCTTTCAGGTGGTCAACGGCAACGAGTTTGGATAGCCATGGCGCTAGCCCAGGATACAGATATCATCCTTCTAGATGAACCGACAACCTATCTGGATATGCACCACCAGTTAGAAGTTCTTGAGTTGTTACAAAGGCTCAATCGGGATAATGGCAAAACCATTGTTATGGTACTCCATGACCTCAACCATGCCGCCCGTTTTTCTGACTACATCATTGCCATGAAAGACGGACACATTCTTAAAGAGGGAAGTCCGGAAGAGGTCATCACGGTTGAACACCTGCGCCAACTATTTGCTATTGAAGCAGATATTTTACCAGCCAGCCACTTTGGTTATCCAATTTTAGCTACCTATACTCACGCAAAACCTTCTACAAAAAAATAAGGAGTTCCCATGAAAAAGTTTTTACTTTCTCTTAGTCTTGCTTTGTCAGTCCTAGTCTTGACTGCCTGCTCTGCTATTTCCCAAAAGGAAAACCAGACTAGCCTATCTGCTATGCCAACTATCGAGGGTGTTTCCTACTATGGTGATGTGCCAGCTCAGCCTAAAAAGGTTGTCAGCCTCAACTTTGCCAACACTGGCTATTTGTTGCAGTTGGGCTTCGATGTGGTTGGTGCTACCTCCTATGATTTGGAAAATCCAGCCTTCTCTGAAAAACTCAAAGGAGCTACTGCTGTTACCGGCGAGGATTTGGAAGCCATCGCTGCGCTGGAACCGGACCTTATCGTAACGGGTTCAACCGATGAAAAAATCGAACAACTTGCTGAAATTGCTCCAACCATTTCCCTCGAATACGGCAAGCACTCCTATGCTGAAACCTTGTCAGTTTTTGGTCAAATCTTTGGTCAAGAAACTGCTGTTGAAAAATGGCAGACTGCCTGGAAAGAAAGTGTAGCAAGCGCTGCAAAGGAAATCAAGGCAACAACTGGGGATACAGCAAGCTTTACTATCATGGGCTACCTTGGTCAAGACCTCTACCTCTTCGGTAATAACTGGGGACGTGGTGGGGAAATTATCTACCAAGAACTCGGCTTTACAGCTCCGCAAAAAGTCAAAGATGAGGTATTTGGACCTGGTTTTCTAGCTGTTTCCCAAGAAGTATTGCCTGACTATGCAGGCGACTACATCATCTTGGCTGTCGAAGACGAAAGTGTCGCAGCTGGTCTATTAAATAGTGATGTTTGGAAAAACCTCCCAGCTGTTCAAAACAACCACGTTATCAAGGTAGATAGCAAGGCCTTCTACTTCAATGACCCGATTTCACTTGAGTACCAACTGAAGGTTCTCAAAGATGCTATCACAAAATAAGGATTGATTCTCTATGTTTTTTAAACACTTGGAGAGAAAAAATGGGGAAGAGGTTACGGCTGGCTTCAAGGCTAGTCTGTCACCTATCCCTCTTTTTTTCCTTCTTCTCTTCATACTCTTATTGGGTTCCTACTGGGGCTTTCGTTTGGGGGCTATTTCCTATACTCATGACCAAATTCTCTCCGTCTTAAAAGCACCCTTGAAGCAGTCTGAACTTCAAGATGTTTTGATTGATTTGCGCCTACCCCGCATACTGGTGGCTGGCTTGGTTGGAGCTAGTCTAGCAACTTCGGGAAGCATCATGCAGGCTGTGACACGCAATCGCTTGGCGGACCCTGGACTACTAGGAATTCCTGCTGGTGCGGGGCTCTTTCTGATTTTGAAAATGGTCTTCCTGCCACATTCTTCTGAACTCCTCAGTCTTTTCGCCTGCTTGCTAGGTGCTGGCTTAACGGCCAGCTTGGTTATTTTTTTCAGCCGGCAAAATAAGTATAGCAATAGTCCACTACATTTGATTTTGGCTGGAATAATGGTTACCGCCGTCGTGCAAGCCTTGGGACAAGGAATGGCCTTATTATTTGACTTATCCAATCACATCATCGGACTAGAGGCAGGTAGCCTGACCTCGATTAGTTGGCACAGTCTATTGTGGATTGCACCGCTTATTCTACTGGCGCTCCTTCTGGCACAAGTCTTTGCACATTCCTTGACCATTCTCAGTTTGGACGATACTGTGGCCAGGACCTTGGGACAAAACACGCAGAAAATGACCCTCTTCTTCCTGACCATGGTTGTCCTCTTATCTGCTTCTTCCGTTGCCCTGGTCGGTTCCCTCTCCTTTATCGGCTTGATTATCCCCAATCTCTTGACCTCTCTACTTCCCAAAGATTACCGTTATATCCTCCCTTTTTCATCCTTGGCTGGTGCTGGTTTTCTCGTTTGGTTGGATTTGATTAGTCGAACTCTCCATCCACCTTATGAAACTCCCCTGTCCAGTCTAATTAGCTTTGTTGGCCTACCAATCTTTCTCTGGCTCATTCGAAAGGGGGAATGGCAAGCATGAAGAAAAAAGCTATCTTTCTCTTCCTCTCACTCTTGCTCATCAGTTTGTCCTGTTTGTCCCTCATTATTGGCTACAGTAAATTAGGACTGACCGACCTTTTGACTACCATGAGTGGACAAGCTAGCTCCGCTACCCAGTTGATTTTTTGGAAAATTCGTCTGCCACGTCTGATGGTTTCCATTCTTGCTGGCGGTGCTCTGGCAATCAGCGGACATCTTTTTCAAACCCTCACTCGAAATCCCTTGGCAGATTCTGGTATCCTTGGTATCAATGCCGGTGCTGGACTTCTACTAACCCTCGCACTTACTTGGAATATTTCTTTCCAACTTTCTCAGCCTCTTCTGGCTTTAGCTGGCGGATTTTTAGCTACTGGCTTGGTTTATCTACTGGCCTATAAAAAAGGACAAGGGTTAGAACCAACACGCCTGGTCCTAACGGGTGTTGGTCTGGCTTGCTTGTTTTCAAGTAGCATGGTTAGCCTCATGGTTCGGTTTGATCGCTACAAGTTAGATAGTATTATAGGCTGGTTGTCGGGAAGATATGTTGGAGATGATTGGCAGACCATCAGCCTTGTCGGTCCTGGCTTGCTTGTCCTCTGCCTGTTTAGTGTTATCCGCTTCTCCAGACTAAATATTCTGCAACTAGAAGCCAATCTGGGAATTGGCCTGGGCCTAAATCGACAAAAAGAAAGCATCCTCGTCTTAATCTTAGCCACAAGCCTAGCCAGCCTCAGCTCGCTCTTGGTAGGCAATACTGCCTTTATCGGCCTCTTGGCCAGTCATTTGGCCAAACAATTGGTCGGCAAGCAACACAAGTATAGTCTGCCCCTAGCCTTTCTAATCGGTAGCATCCTGCTCATCATAGCCGACATTATCGCACGGTCCCTACTGGTTGGCACAGGTATTCCAACTGGCTTGGTCGTCACTCTTGTTGGCGCTCCTTATTTTCTCTTGTTGCTTAAAAAAGAAGGCTAGATTGTTTCCAGCCTTCTTATTCTTTTGCCAAATAATGTTCAATATCCGCTTTCAATCTTAGCGGGCTAGTCGTTGGTAAATAGCGTTTGACCACCCGCCCCTGTCTATCCACCAAAAACTTAGTAAAATTCCATTCTATGCGACCACCTAATAAGGTCCTTTTCTCTTTTTTCAGATAACGATAGAGCGGACTAGCATCAGGACCGTTTACAGCAATCTTTGCAAAACGTGGAAAATTTGTCCCATAATTCAAACTGCAGGTCTGATTGATTTCCTCCGCAGAGCCTGGTGCCTGCTCTAAAAATTGATTACAAGGAAAATCCAATACGACAAACCCCTGGTCTTTATAGGTGTCGTAGAGTTCCTGTAATTCCTTATATTGAGGAGCCAGACCACAGCCTGTTGCCGTATTGACAATCAATAAAACCTGTCCTTGAAAATCACTCATGGCCTGGTCTGTCCCATCTTGTTTTTCCACCCTAAACTTGTATATGCTCATGATAAGCGCCTCCTTAATCAAAATAGGTTAATACATGCTGGATTTCAGCTGAAGTAAGTTCACGGTAAGCCCCACATTCCAAATCCCCCAATTCAAATCCGCCAAAGGCCATGCGTTTGAGATAGGTGACCTTGACACCATAGGCTAAAAACATCTTCTTGACTTGATGAAATTTGCCTTCTGCCAACTGGATGGTCGCTCTGCTATGTCCAAAAGAAACCTCTAAAATGGTCAAATCCGCAGGCTGGCAACGAGTACCGCCCAAGAAGGTCACGCCCGAGGCAAAAAAGGTTTGTGCGTCTGACCCCAAGGGTCCATTGACCTCCACATAGTAGAGTTTATCGACATGGTGGCTGGGGTGGAGCATACGATAACCTAGAGGACCGTTGTTGGTCACGAGAACCAGTCCCTCCGTATCTCTGTCCAAGCGCCCAACTGGATAAAGTCCTTCCCTTCGGTCCTGAGGAGCAATTAAATCAATGACAGTTTCATGCTCCTTATCAGTCACTGCAGATACCACTCCTCTTGGCTTATGGAGAAGATAATAGACCGAGCCTTCTAGCTCTACCTTTCTTCCAGAAATCTGAATATCTTGTAAGTCAGGATCAACGATCTGGCTAAGACTGCGAGCCGGTTGGCCATCTATGCTGATTTGCTGGGCCTTAAATAATTTCTTGACTTGCTTGCGCGAGCCAATTTGGGCCTTTTCTAAACATTTATCCAATCTCATACAACTATTCTAGCATAAATCATTTGGCTTGACTTTATTGGGAAATACTTTATAATACTAATTAGTGATATATATAAAAATCTGTTTAATGGATTTTCTATTTTTGATAAAGGAGAATAGTATGGGACTTTTACAAGATGGCAAATGGGTCGATCAGTGGTATGATACCAAATCAACAGGTGGTAAGTTTGTCCGGACTGTCACGCAATTTCGCAACTGGATTACGCCAGACGGACAGGCAGGCCCAACAGGAGAGGGCGGTTTCAAGGCTGAGGCAGGTCGCTACCACCTCTATATTTCTCTGGCTTGTCCTTGGGCTAGTCGGACCTTGATTATGAGAAAACTGAAAGGCTTGGAAGACCATATTTCGCTTTCTATCGTCCACCCACTCATGTTGGAAAATGGCTGGACATTTGAAGATGGTCCTGGTGTTATCAAGGATACCCTCTTTAACAGCGATTATCTCTATCAGGTCTATTTGAAGGCTAACCCAACTTACTCTGGTCGGGTGACCGTTCCTGTCCTGTGGGATAAGAAAACTAATACCATTGTCAGCAATGAATCTGCTGAAATCATGCGCATGTTCAATACCGCTTTCAATGACATTACAGGTAATCATGACGACTACTATCCAGAACACCTACAAGCCGAGATTGATGCCATGAACGACTTTGTCTATCCAAACATCAACAATGGTGTTTACAAGGCTGGATTTTCAACCAATCAGAAAGTCTATGAAAAAGAAGTCAACAATCTCTTTGCTGCCCTGGATAAACTGGAAGAGCATTTGGCAGAGAAGGACTATCTGGTGGGCAATCAATTGACTGAGGCAGATATTCGCCTCTTTACTACATTAGTGCGGTTTGATCCAGTTTACTTTGGACATTTCAAATGCAATATCAAGGCTTTGGTTGACTATCCAAATCTGTGGAATTATACCAAACGGATTTACAACCATGCTGGCATTGCAGAAACGGTTGACTTTGACCATATCAAGCAGCACTACTACGGCAGTCACAAGACCATCAATCCGACCGGCATCGTTCCTATTGGACCCGACTTAGACTGGACACTTGAAAACTAAGAACAAATGTGTTCACTAACCGAGCTTAAAAGTTCAGAAAACTAAGCATAAGAAAAACACCCACGGTGGTCGCCATGGGTGTTTTTTGTGCTTGCTCAAGGCACTCAGGCTAAGTGACGGTCATTTAGTTTACTTTTAGTACGAGGCAACGAGCTGAAGGTTGCTTGTACTGTCGATTGATAGTACAAGGTTGTAGATATTACTTGCGAAGCAAGTTACTTATGCAAGGTACGGCCAAGCGAGTTAACAAAGTAATAAAAGGAAAAATAAATGATTGATTGTCGCATTTGTTTTGCCACTTACAAATTAGCCACTCCGCAATTCGTTCTGCTGCTTGGCTGACTATCAAGGGTAGCAAAACAAGTTTCAGAAAACTATCTGCATAAGTTTTCACCTCCCAACTTGCGCTGTTTAGTGAATGTGACTTAGACAGTAGGCCATAGCTATTCGATCAGACTACAAAAATAGACCCACCGAAAAGGCATTAACTTGAAGTTTTCAGCGGGTTCATTCATATAAAGTGGTTTTGTCTATTATGCTAATTTACTTGCTGCCGCTTCATCGATAATAAGGACAACATCTTCATGGTTTTGAAGGACGCTTGCTGGGACTTGCTCCGTCACTGGTCCTTCCACTGTCGCCTTAATGGCGTCAGCTTTTTCAGGACCATAGGCCATGAGAACAATGGTCTTGGCAGATAGAATGTTGGCAATGCCCATCGAAATGGCTTGTTTTGGTACATCTTCTGGATTTTCAAAGAAGCGAGCGTTGGCTTCGATGGTTGATGGCGCCAAATCAACAACACGGGCAATTCCATCAAAAGAAGCACCTGGCTCATTAAAGCCGATATGACCATTCCGACCAATTCCAAGGATTTGGAAATCGACTGGATGTTCTTCCAGAATGGCATTGTAGCGCACCAACTCTGCATCAAGATCAGCAGCCAAACCGTTCGGTAAATGGTTTTCCTTGAATGGTTTGGCATTGAAGAGATGTTCTTTCATAAAATAGACATAGGATTGGTCACTATCTTCGCCCAAACCAACATACTCATCCAAGTTAACAGATGTCACCTCAGAAAAGTCTAAGTCGCTCTCCCGAACCTGCTTGTAAAATTCGATTGGACTAGATCCTGTTGCCAAACCTAGAACTTGCGCACCAGCTGCTATTTTCTGCTTGAGAATATCAAAGGCAATAGCTGCCCCTTCCACTTGATTCTTAACGATATGAACTTTCATCTGCTTTTCCTCCTTTTTGGTATAGACCATTTCATAAATCTATTATATGGTATATACCAATTTTTGTCAAGCCTTTCACATTATATTTTTTGCTAATATTAGTATAATAAATTAGAAAATTATTGCTAACTCTTTCTCGTCCACCAAGACTTAGGAATACAACTATGGTATAATGAAAGTATGACAAATGTACTTATATACCTATTCTTTCTCGGTATTCTGAATTGCCTGGCAGGCTATCTCATCACCAATTCGAGAACACTAAAAATAATCTTTTTCTCAATTGGTCTGCCCTTGTTATTGCTTCCATTTGGCCTGCTCGTCTATTTTTTAATACTAATTTAAACAGGAGAACACATGAATACCGCAGATTTTGATTTTGAATTACCTGAAGAACTGATTGCCCAAGTCCCACTTGAGAAGCGTGACAGCTCTCGCCTACTCATCCTCGACCACCAAAAGAAAACCATGGTCGACAGCCACTTCGACCACATCATTGACCAGCTAAACCCTGGTGATGCTTTGGTCATGAACAACACGCGCGTGCTCCCTGCTCGCCTCTACGGATACAAGCCAGAAACCAATGGCCATGTGGAGCTGTTACTTTTGAAAAATACCCAAGGTGACCAGTGGGAAGTCCTTGCTAAGCCAGCCAAACGCCTGAAAGTCGGTACCACGGTTGCCTTTGGTGATGGAAGATTGACAGCCACTATCATTGAAGAATTGGAACACGGTGGACGAATTGTTGAGTTCACCTATGATGGTATTTTCCTTGAAGTTTTGGAAAGTCTTGGAGAAATGCCCCTTCCGCCTTACATTCATGAGAAATTGGAAGACCGCGAGCGCTATCAAACTGTCTATGCCAAAGAAAACGGCTCTGCCGCAGCCCCAACTGCTGGACTGCATTTCACCCAAGAATTACTTGAGAAGATTGAGGCAAAGGGAGTGAAATTAGTTTATCTAACCCTTCATGTCGGTCTTGGCACCTTCCGACCTGTTTCCGTTGACAATCTTGATGAACATGAAATGCATTCGGAATTTTACACCCTATCTGCTGAAGCAGCCCAGACCCTTAATCAAGTCAAGGCTGCAGGCGGTCGGATTGTGGCAGTTGGTACAACATCTATTCGAACCTTAGAAACGATTGGCAATAAGTTCGATGGTCGACTAGAAGCTGATGCTGGCTGGACAAATATATTTATCAAACCAGGCTATGAATTCCGCATCGTTGATGCCTTTTCAACCAATTTCCACCTACCCAAATCAACTCTGGTCATGCTGGTATCTGCCTTTGCTGGCCGAGAATTTGTCTTAGAAGCCTATAAACACGCTGTTGAAGAAGGCTACCGCTTCTTCAGTTTTGGAGATGCTATGTTTCTTCAATAGCGACACTTTCCTTGTCCATGGCCAATCCAGTCAAGACTTTCTGCTGAATTTTCCGTGTACAACCATATTTGTAGGAGGTTCCTATGAACAAGATTGAAAGTCGTCACCAATTGATTTTGTCCTTGGTTATGGAGAAAAAAATTCATACCCAACAAGAATTACAAGAACTCCTCAATTTGAACGGTGTAACTGTCACCCAGTCCACCCTATCCCGCGACATCAAGATGCTCAATTTGGTCAAGGTCAATGAAGACGATTCTTCTCATTATGTCATCAACCCCATTGCTCCAAGTCGCTGGGAAAAACGCCTTCGGCTCTATATGGAAGATGCCTTGGTCATGCTTAAGCCTGTTCAGCATCAGGTCATCTTGAAAGCCCTGCCTGGTCTAGCCAATTCCTTTGGCTCTATTTTGGATGCCATGGAAATCCCTGAAATCATTGCGACAGTTTGTGGCGATGATGTCTGCTTGATTATCTGTGAGGATAATGAAAGTGCCCAGTCTTGTTTTGAGTACCTCAAACAGTATGCTCCTCCTTTCTTCTTTAGCAAGGCTTGATTAGAAAGCTGTCGAATAAAAGAAATGTTCTCAGACCAAACAATCTGAGAACATTTCTTTTATTCAGCAGCCAAACGATAAATAGCTTCAGCATAGATGTCCATTGTTTTGTACAAATCTTCCAATGGCATGCGTTCATTTTCTTGGTGTTCCGTCTGTTCTGTGTCAGGGAAACAAGCACCAAAGGCCACGCAGTTTGGCATGGTTCGGGCGAAGGTCGCTCCCCCAGATGAGATAGGCTGGCTGTCCATATCTCCTGTCTTATCCTGATAGACGGACATAAGCGTTGATACCAACTGGCTATCTAGGGGTACATACAAGGAAGCAAGGTAGTCGTACTCCTCATAGGTCAGACCACATTCCTGAGCCTTGGCTTGCAGGGTCGCCACCAATTTTTCCTTGTCCGCTGTGACTGGTATGCGAATATCCAATCGAATTTCTGATTTCTTGGCATTGATGGTCAGACCCGCAATATTGAAACTCAAGGTACCTGACGGCTCGTCGGTTACATCGCCAAACAGCTTGAAGCCTGTGGCATCTTCTCCAATAGCATTGACAATAAAGTTTAAAGTCGGATGGTCTTCAAATTTGTCCAAGGCCTTGGCCAAACGTACGATGGCATTGACACCCTCTGCCGCATCCTTAGCATGACGAGAAATACCCAGAACGGTCACCTGGTCATCATTGCTTTCATAATCAAAACCCAGCTGGTCCAACTCTGCCATGACCCCAGCTAATAAGTGGCCTGAATAGCTAGCCTTAGCAGGTACTACATTATAAGCGGTACCAGCCTCGATACTCAGACAAGGGTGGCCTGGTCCATGCAATTTGGCTTGTAACAAGCCTTTTTCCGCATAGGTTAAAGGGAAGGAGGAATCTGGTGCAAAGCCCATGGTCGCTACTTCTTCTAGTTGATTGTAGCGATTCATACAGCGCCAGAGTGTTTCTTCATCGGTACCAAAAATAAAGCGAATACGTTTGGTAAAAGTGACACCTGCATCCATCAAAGCCTTGACAGCAAAGAGAGCCGCTATAGAAGGTCCCTTATCATCTTGAACACCGCGACCAATCAGGAAGCTATCTTTTACGACTGCTTCAAAAGGCGGTGTGTTCCATTGCTTGAGATCACCAGCTGGTACGACATCCAAATGACAGAGAACAGCCAGCAAGTCTTTCCCCTGACCAATTTCTGCATAGCCATAATAGCCTTCTGGATCCAGATAGGTAGTAAAGCCCATCTTCTCAGTCATGGCTAGGGTGTGTTCCAAGACATCCTGAATAGCCTGACCAAATGGTGTTTGGTTTTGACCTTCATGTAGGACAGACGGAAAAGCTACCAGTTCCTTAATCGCCTCGACACAAGCCTCTTGATGCTGTGCTTGAATAAAACTTGTTTCCATTGTTTCTCCTTTCAACAGATTAAAATATAGTTCTTTCTGTTTTCATTCTATCACAAATGGAAAAACTGAGCCAGACTTCATCTGCATTTGGACAAAATCCGACCCAGAATTTCAATTAGAAGAATGTCGCAATGACAAGTATAGCAATTGATGCAAGTACAATAGCTGCAATCAATTTACCTACAAATTTATACCAAGTTCCGATCTCAACACGGCCTAAAGCCAAGGCTCCCATTACAATACCTGAAGTTGGAGCCACCAAGTTTAGTACACCTGAAGCAGCTTGGAAGGCTGTGATAATCAAGTGAGCTGGCACATTTACAAATTCTCCAAGAGGTGCCATGATACCCATGGATGCCCCTGCAAGACCAGATGTGGATGGAATCAAGAAGGACATTGGCAGGTAGAAGAGATAGGTCAAGATGATGAAGACTTGTGAAGACAGACCTTGCAAGCCAACTTCACCCCAGTGTAGAATAGTCGCCGTAATCATACCGTCATTCATGATGACTTGAATACCACGCGCCACCGCACAGATAAGGGCAACACTGAGCAAGTCAGCCGCACCATTCATAAAGGCCTTCACCAGACGCGCTTCGTCCATGCCATAGACAATACCGACCAAGACACCTGCTACTGCAAAGAGCATAGCTCCTTCAGGGAAATACCACCAGCCAAATGGATAAGCCGAACTACCAATCACCTGACCGATACCTGGCAAGCCAAGCAACCAGGTATTGAAATCTGCAAAGACAGAAACACCCAAGTCTTCCCAAGGAATAAAGCTACAAATCATGACAACAAAAGTCAAGACGAAGACCCAAAGAACACGTTTTTGAGCTGGTGTTAAGACAGCATTGACTTCTTCAGATGTGTTGACATTGAAATGAGCCATATCTGCTTCACGTTGTTTGTAAACCAAGGATTTAGTTGGGTCGTTTTTCACTTTTTCAGCATAGTTAGCAACAAACCACACACCCAGGCCCAAAATAACGATAAAGAAGATAATCCGCCATATCATACCATCTGCCAAGGAAACCCCTGCTGCATCCGAAGCCACACCTGTCGCAAATGGGTTTACAGTCGAAGCCAAACAGCCGATTTGAGAACCCAGTAAGATAATGGCAACACCTGTAATACTATCAAAACCAACTGCCATCATAACAGGAACTAAGAGTGGGAAGAAGGCCATGGTTTCCTCACCCATACCGTAGGTAGAACCACCCAAGGCAAACAAAGGCATGAGGATGTAAATCAACATTTTCTCGCGGCCCTTGAAGCGTTTCACAATGGAAGCAATCCCCACATCAAGAGCACCCGTTTCATTGACCACGCCCAAGAAGGAACCAACCATCAGGATGAAGAAGGCAACGTCGATAGCCTTGCTAGTATCACCATGCCCCAACATAGCCCGAACTGGCGCCATCACAATATCCCAAATTCCCTGCGGATTTTGAGCCACTGCTTGGTAAGTGCCTGTAATATATTTTCCAGCTTCGTCTTTTTCATATTGACCAGCTGGAATAACCCATGTCATAACTGCCATAAAGGCAATAATGAGCATCAAAATAGAATACGATGAAGGCAACTTAAAGCCTTTTTTCACTTTTTCGCTCATCGCAAAAACCTCCTATAATATTTTTTAAGTGAAATTATTTCCATAATGACCTTATCAAATATCCACCTATCTTCAAGAGATTGCCATCTCTTTCAGAGTATCGTCTGAAAACATTGCTTATAGATAGATACTTGATAGAATGAATGGAAGGGGGAGGACCTTGAAAATCTGAAGGAAAACACTTATTGGTCAGCCATTTTCTCTAACCATCCATTTCTTCCCTACTCCCCAGTCCATCTCAAAAGAACTCGTTACTCTTTCACAATAATCGTACCGCTGTCTGATTCAATCAAGGCTCCCAAGTTTTCGAGCGATGTAATGACTGCTTTTGATTGCGGTTTGTGGTTGACAAAGGCAATAGCAGCTTCTACTTTCGGTAGCATGGAACCAGGTGCGAATTGGTTTTGCTTGATATATTCTTCCAATTCCGCTACGGTCACTGTTTCTAATTTTTCTTGGTCTGGTTTGTTGTAGTTGACAAAGACATAGTCCACACCTGTCAATACGATGAAGAGGTCTGCATCAACCAACTCTGCCAGGCATTGCGAAGCAAAGTCCTTATCGATAACCGCTTCCACACCGGTCAGGGTACCATCTGCTTCTTGGACAACTGGAATACCACCGCCACCAGCAGCTACGACTACCTCACCAGCATTGAGAAGGGTACGAATGGTGCCGATTTCCTTAATGCCTACTGGTTTTGGTGAAGCCACGACTTTACGCCAGCCACGACCGGCATCTTCTTTGAAGGTCGCACCAGTCTTTTCTGCTTCTGCTTTCGCTTCTTCCTCTGTGTAGAATGGTCCAATTGGCTTGGTCAAATTCTCAAAGGCTGGGTCATTTTTATCAACAATAACCTGGGTAACGACGGAAGCTACATCCTTTTCAATACCTTCCTTAGTCAATTCATTTTCCAAGGCATTTTGCAACCAAAAACCGATTGAACCCTCTGTCATGGCTACCAAGCTGTCCAATGGAAAGGCTGGGTTCTTTTCTGAGTCAGCTGCCAGATTTTGGAGTAACAGGTTTCCGACTTGAGGACCATTACCATGGGTAATAATCAAGTCGTCGCCATTTTTGATTAGTTTAACAAGGTGCTTGGCTGTTTGTACCAAGGCCTCTTTTTGTGCTTTAGCCGATGGGTCGGAGGATAAAATAGCATTGCCACCCAAGGCTACTACAATTTTACGATTTACCATATCTTGTGTTTTCGCCTCTCTTTCATATTCTAGAAATCGCTTTCATTTTTTATCGAAGAAAAGGGGGCTGGGTTCAGCCCCCAGGAGGTGCGATGACTAGAGAATATACTCAATGAAAATCAAAATCAGACTAGGCGACGAAGATGAAGATAGAACTGAAGTTCATCAAATCGAGGCAACAACGTATGAGTTTGATTTTCGAAGAGTATTACACACGTGGAACAAATGGATCCCCCAAGGTAGCTGCCATCACTGCCTTAATAGTATGCATACGGTTTTCAGCCTGGTCGAAGTGACGAGCATACTTACTACGGAAGACTTCATCAGTTACTTCCATTTCCTCTACGCCGAATTTTTCAGCAACATCTTTACCATAAACAGTATTTGTATCATGGAAGGCAGGTAAGCAGTGTAGGAAGATAAGATTGTCGTTTTCTGCTTTTTTCACCAATTCCATATTCACTTGATAAGGTTTCAAAAGGGCGACGCGTTCTGCAAATTTAGCTTCTTCACCCATGGATACCCAAACGTCTGTATAAAGAACATCTGCGCCTTTAACTGCCTCGTCAGCATTGTCAGTGATCAGAACACGCGCTCCACTTTCTTTGGCAAAGCCTTCTGCCAATGCCACAACAGTTTCATCAGGGAAGAGTTCTTTTGGTGAGAAGATATGGACATTGACACCAAGGATGGCACCTGTCACCAAGAGAGAGTTGGCAACGTTGTTACGACCATCACCACAGTAAACCAAAGTCAATCCTTCCAACTTGCCAAAGTTTTCTTTGACAGTCAAGTAGTCAGCCAACATTTGAGTTGGGTGCCATGCATCTGTCAAACCATTCCATACTGGCACACCTGAGAATTCTGCCAATTCTTCCACCATCTTTTGGCTGAAACCACGGAATTCAATACCGTCGAACATACGTCCCAAAACCTTAGCAGTATCTTCTGTCGATTCCTTCTTGCCAAGTTGGATGTCATTTGCACCGAGGTATTCTGGATGCGCTCCAAGGTCAATGGAGGCTACTGTGAAGGCAGCACGAGTGCGTGTTGATGTTTTTTCAAACAAGAGGGCAATATTTTTACCTTCTAAATAACGGTGTGGAATATTGCGTTTTTTCAAATCTTTCAAATGAGCTGAGAAATCAATCAACCATTCCAATTCTGCGCGTGTGAAATCTTTCTCTGCAAGGAAGTGTCTGCCTTTAAAAATGTTTGTCATTGTTTCTTCTCCTATCAGTTTATTCTATTTCATACAGTTTTATAGGTCTTCCCGTTCAAATGGCATGGACATACAACGTGGTCCACCACGACCGCGAACCAACTCACTTCCGCTAACCTTGATTAAACGAAGCCCCTTGGATTCAAGAATTGCATTTGTAATGGTATTGCGTTTGTAAACAACAACCACACCTGGTGCAATAGTCAAGGTATTGGAACCGTCATTCCACTGCTCACGACCTGCTGCAACGATATTATCACCACCACAACGAATGAGTTCTACTTTTTCAAGACCCAAATTACTTGCCAAAACCTCTGCCAGATCACCATGTTCTTCTTCGATATGGAGGGTTTCATTTTCATAGGTCACAGAGAAGACACGGAGGGTTCCTTCGATTTCAGGGTGAATGGTAAACTTGTCATAATCCACCATGGTAAAGACAGTGTCCAAATGCATAAACTTCCGACTATTCGCAAACTCAAAAGCCAAGACTTTCTTGAAGCCAACGCCCCGTTCAAAGATATTAACTAAGAGTTTTTCAATAGAAGCAGCATCTGTCCGTTGGGAAATACCCACTGCCAACAAATCTTTGGAAAGAATTAACTCATCTCCACCTTCGATACGAGTCGTTTCATCACGGTTATAGACCAGTGGAACCTTTCCAGCATAGTCTGGGTGATAGGTGAAGATATACTTACCGTAGAGGGTTTCACGGTTACGGGTTTCAGCATACATATGGTTGAGTGATACCGCATTACCAATGGTCGCAAATGGATCCCGTGTGAAGTAAAGGTTCGGCATTGGATCAATGGCAAATGGGTAGGATGATTCGACTAAGTCTGTCAAACCTTTTTCATCAGCTGGAACCGGTGGCAGTTCTGCCTTTTGAACACCAGCCATGGTTTTTTCTACTAACTCCTTGTTATCCTCAATAGCCAACAAGAGTTTGCGAATGGCTTTCTTAGTAGCACGACCACGAATATTTGCTTCATCAAGATACTCATCGATAAATTGCTCACGAATTTCAGGTGTTACCAGTGATTCAGCGACCAATTGCTCCAGATAGAGCACCTCAACTCCTTCGTCACGAAGGGCTTGAGCAAAGGCATCGTGTTCCCTCTGAGCATCCTCTAGGAAGGGAATATCATCAAATAATAAACGCTCCAAGTGGTCAGGCATCAAGTTTTCAATTTCT
Organism: Streptococcus suis; assembly: GCF_002960625.1. Lineage (GTDB taxonomy): Bacteria > Bacillota > Bacilli > Lactobacillales > Streptococcaceae > Streptococcus > Streptococcus suis_T. The sequence goes on along the minus strand of NZ_POJH01000048.1, from coordinate 15,003 downwards.
TTACCCGGCCTATGTAGCATAACTTTTTTCAGTTTACCAATTTCTGAAAACACATGGATTGGATGATGTGACATGATCTGTCCTCCTAATATTTTTTTCTTTGATTGGAAAGGTTAGTGGACCGTACGCTTTCCACCCTTTCCTTGACACCCACAGTCTATCAAATATCAGAAAGAAAAACTTGAAAACGCTCACATCTTTTTGAGAAATTCTTCACATTTTTTAAAGGATTTTTAGATAAATATTTATAATATTGCCTATCTTATGCATATTATCCCTCTACATATCATTATGTGAATTTTTATTTTTTGTAAAAAAAGAACGAAAACTTTAATAAGTTTCCGTTAAATTGGCTAAAAAATATTCAATGTCTAGATAGGTCAGAATTTTTCGCCTATAGATAATCTTTTTATCCTGCTTTAATTGCTTGAGAACATGGCTAACTGTTTCTCTTGTCGTTGCGGCCAGGCGAGCAATTTCTTGGATATGTATATCAAAGGGCAGACTTACCAACTGTTCCCGTTGACACATATCCCAATAAAGAAGGGCCAGAGCCTGCACAACTCGCTCCGAAGCCTTGGACCGCATACTATTACGCAGGCGCAGTTCCTGAAAGGCTAGAATTTTCGATAATTTTTGACAAATATAGACCAGCTGACAAGGATTTGTCTTGGACATACTCTCAAATAAAGCCATAGGGATGATCAAACACTCCAAGTCTGTCATGGCAATAGCCGTATAGTGATAGGGCTTATCTTGAAACATATCCCCAAAAGGAAAGGCTCCACCCTGTCGGATATAGTCCAGATAGGTAAAACTATCTGTTTCATCATACTGCTCAATTCTGGCATAGCCCTTCTGCAAGACAAATAAATAATCCCTGGGATCTTGGGCATAGAAAAATATCTGCCCTTTGGGAACCTTTCGAAAGCGGATATGCTTGGCCAGCTGGTCAAAGCTATCTCGGGTAAGGTTCTCAAAGGTTGGATGTTTCCTAAGATAGCTATACTGCTCACGGCTGATCATTTTCAAGCTCCTTTATCAATCATTCTCCTACGATTATAACATATATTAACTTATAAGACGAATGATTATAAGCAAATCTACAACAGAAAAACCAGCTCATACTCAATGAAAATCAAAATCAGACTAGCTCCAAAGGTTTGGGGAACCTTTGGAGGTTGGAGATAGGCGAACGTAGTTCGTTTCTACCTATTATACAGATAGAACCCTGTTACTATTTTATTTCAAGGTAACAGGCTGAAAGGCTCCACTGGAGCCTTTCACTCATCAAATCAAGTCAACACCGTCTGCTTTTGATTTTCGAAGAGTATCAAAAGAACTGGTTTATCTAAACTTTATAAATCATCCGCAATCTTATTGATTTTCCGCAGTCGATGATTAACTCCACTCTTGGTAATGGGAACCGTCAAACTATCTGCTAACTGCTGAATCGAATAATCAGGATGTTGGATACGGAGTTGGGCAATCTCTTGCAGGTCACCAGTTAGCTGATCCAAACCAATGCTATCCATAATTTTGATGATATTGTTGATGGTCTTCATGCTGGCATTTACAGTTTTAGCAATATTAGCCGTTTCTGCATTGTTAGCTCGGTTGAGGTCGTTTCTAGCCTCACGCAAGAGCTTAATATCTTCAAAGGCTGTCTTTGCTTCCTCTGCCCCGATGACCAGCAGAAAGTCCATAATATCTTCAGCCCGTTGCAGATAGGTAATGGTTCCCTTGCTTCGCTCAATAACCTTGGCATCCAAGAGAAATTTCTGTAACAGATTAGCTAAGTCATGGGCATGGTCACTGTAAACAGAGGCAATTTCTAACTGATACCGTCCCTTTTCAGGGTCCTTGACGGAACCTGCTGCCAAGAAAGCCCCACGCAAATAGGCTTGGCACCAGCTATCATTTTCAAGAACAAGAGGCGAAATCCCTGTTTCCAATCCAAAAAAACTATCCGCCAGATGCAAATCATTTAAGATGTCATTGACCCCCTCCTCAATGACTACTGCATAAACACGGTTCTTTTTGAGATTAGGTTTTTGATGGTGACGGATTTCTGCTTTTACCTGATAAAAATGCAGGAATAATTCGTAAATATGTCTGGCAATTTTGGCATTTTCCGTCGAGATGGATAAGGTCAAACCTGTTGAAGCCAGCCCCAGACTTCCTGATAATTTGATAATGGCTGACAGTTCACTCTTATTTTGACTGGACTGGATCAAGAGTTCTTCTTTGACTTTTATGGTAAAACTCATGACCGCACCTGCAAAATCTTGAGCAACTCTTCTACCACCAAATCACCATCGTGGAAAGCTCCGCCATTTTCCAAACGTAAGAAATTAGATGAAATCACACGGCGAGCTTGCTCTTGCAAACCAGCAAAATCATGCTTGACCTGCACCAAGTATTCGTCAAACTGGTGGGTGTTCATGTAGTCTTGCGGAACGGGTTCGCTGTTAACCAAAACCGTGTCGATAAACTTCTCTCCCAAATGACCATTCAAGACGGTCACATGGTCAGCATCTGAGAAAAACTCAGTTTCACCACGCTGGGTCATAATATTGCAGACATAGGTCACTTCAGCCTTGGTTTCCTTCAGAGCTTTCCCAAGATCTGAAATCATGAGATTGGGCAGAATGGAAGTAAAGAGCGAACCAGGTCCCAAGACCACCATGTCACTCTCCATAATGGCCTCGACCACCTGACGACTGGCCTTAGGCTCATCATCATTGTAGGAATTGGTCACATAGACATGGCCAATCATGCCCTTATGTTTGGCAATCTTGCTCTCACCCGACACCTCAGTACCATCTGTAAATACAGCATGGAGGGTCAAGGCTTGTTCACTAGAAGGGTAAATCCGACCAGTCGTATGGAAAAATCGAGTTAGCAGCCGCATAGCATTATAGGTCGAGCCCTGCATCTCCGAAATTCCAGCGATAATCAGATTACCTAGGGGGTGTCCAGCCAAAGGACCGTCCGAATCCGCAAAGCGATACTGGAAAATCTGCTCATACAATTTGGGCATATCCGACATGGCTAAGAGGACATTACGCAAATCTCCTGGGGGCGTCACCTGCAGAGCTTGACGAATTTCACCTGAGGAACCCCCATCATCTGCTACCGTCACAATCGCCGTAATATCAACATCCTTGTCCCGCAAACTCTTCAAAATGACTGGAATTCCCGTTCCGCCCCCAATCACTGTAATCTTTGGTTTTCTCATGAGCGGTTGACCGTTTCCTTCCTTCTGTCCTTGTCGCGATGGCTACGGTTGACAATCCAGTTTTTCTCCAAATCATCTGCCAAGCGTTTGGCAAAAGCAACGCTTCTGTGTTGACCGCCCGTGCAACCAACAGCAATGGTCAGAACAGACTTTCCTTCCTTCTGATAACCTGGCAGAATTGGCTCAATCAAGCCGATAAGGTGGCTGTAAAATTCTTCAGATTCCTGGTGGTCCATGACATAATCAAAGACAGGAGCATCCAGACCAGTCAGATTGCGTAATTCTTTCTGATAATAAGGATTTGGCAAGAAACGCACATCAAAAACCAAGTCCGCATCCAGAGGCAGACCATATTTGAAACCAAAGGACATGACTTCCACACGGAAGGATGGTTGGTTGTCCTGACTAGCAAATTGCTCAGAAATGGCCATCCGTAGATTACGGGGTGTCAATTCTGTCGTATCGATGACATTCTGGCTCATATTTTTCAAGGGCGCCAAGAGTTCACGCTCCAGCTGAATGCCGTCCAAAACCCGACCATCTGCTGCAAGAGGATGAGACCGACGAGTTTCCTTATAGCGTGCTACCAGTTCATTGTCCGTCGCATCTAAAAACAAGACCTTGAAATCCAAATCTTCTGCCGCCTCAATCTCATCTAAGACTTCTCGAATTTCTGAAAAGAAAGACCGGCTCCGCATATCTACCACCAAGGCAATCTTATTATTGTCTTGGCTGTGGCGAATCAATTCTAAAAATTTTGGCAAGAGGGTCGGTGGCATATTGTCAATGGTAAAATAGCCCAAGTCCTCAAAAGACTGAATGGCTACTGTCTTACCAGCTCCCGACATCCCTGTCACAATAACTAAGTGGAGTTTGTCTGCCATGACATTCCCTCCTTTTCTTTCTTAATCAATTACCGCAATGACTTCAATTTCAACCTTAACATCTCGTGGCAAGCGCGCCACTTCTACCGCTGAGCGAGCTGGGAAATCTGATGAAAAGGCTGTTTTATAAACTTCGTTAAAAGCCACAAAGTCATTCATATCCTTGAGGAAACAAGTTGTTTTCACCACATGGTCAAAATCTGTACCAGCCGCTTCCAAAATGGCAGCAATATTTTTCAAGACCTGCTCTGTCTGTTCTTGAATGGTTTCTCCCACAACTTCACCCGTTTCTGGTGACAAGGGAACCTGACCAGAAGCAAAGAGGAAATTTCCTACAACCTTACCTTGTACGTATGGTCCGATAGCTGCCGGTGCCTTATCTGTGTGAATAGTTTTCATCTGTCAATCTCCTTTATACTTTCTAAGTCTATTATAGCATACTAGAGGGTGAAAAGGAGCCTACCATAGCTCTCTTGTAAAGCAAAATCTACCCGATTGTTCCGACAAGCACCTTTCATAAGAAAACAGACCACATGTGTAGTCTGCTTATGTATCTCTATCCTAGTTTCCTAGGACCTTACTTTTTATAAATTTCTTTACGATGCCCAACTTCAAGAGCTAAAATGACCATTTTATTGTCAATGATATCACAAATCACACGGTAATTTCCTACTCGATACCGCCACAGACCCTTGTACTCTCCGACCAAGGCTTTTCCAAACTGTCTAGGATTTTCCAAACCATCCAAACGTTTTTTCAAATCCTTAGCAAGCATCAGTCCCACATGCCTGTCCATTTTTTTCAACTGCTTCAAGGCATCATCGCTGAGCACAAGTTTATAGGCCATCTTCTAACTCCGCAAGCACATCATCTATCGAATGAGTTACTGAATTTTCTTGAAATTTCTTCAAAGCCTTGATGCCAATCTCATAATCCAGCTGGTCTTCAATCTGTTCCGCCAGTGCAGATTTGAATAACTCAGACAAACTTTTTCCCGTATGAATAGCATAGCTTCTAAAAAGTTCCTCTTCTGCTTCATTTAATCGCAAGGATACAATCCCCATTATTCCACCTACTTTCTTATTGTAATACATTGTAAAACAATTATTCAAAAATGTCAACTAAAAGAAAACAGACCACATTTGTAGTCTGTCAGTAAATATTTATTTCGCAGTCTTTCAGTTTACTTTTAGTACTAGCTCTGAGGCTGGGCAAAAAGCCCTGACCCACTTCTCAGTGTTCGTGTCAACATCTCAGCGCAGTGGTTGATTGGCAGATTTGTTCGTGTTTTACACTCCAAATCTGACCTAATCAACTGTGCGGGGGGTGGGAATACGAACTCTTTTTAACTTAGTCGAGTTCTTTCCCACTCCCAGAGGTCGGAAATAGAGCGAACGAAGTTCGTACCCAAAACTGCAGACTGCTTGTTCAGTCAAACGACTGTATTACGGATGCAAGCGGTGCAACATACGTGGGAACGGAATGGCTTCACGGATGTGTTTTGTACCAGCGACGAAGGTTACCATACGCTCAATACCGATACCAAAACCGCCGTGTGGCACAGAGCCGTATTTACGAAGGTCAAGGTAGAATTCGTATTCTGACTTGTCCATGCCAAGCTCGTCCATCTTGGCTACCAAGGCATCGTAATTGTCCTCACGCATAGAACCACCGATGATTTCACCGTAGCCTTCTGGCGCCAAAAGGTCCGCACAGAGCACGCGCTCTGGATTACCAGGAACTGGTTTCATGTAGAAGGCCTTGAAGCTTGCTGGATAGTTAACAACGAAAGTCGGTACACCAAAGTAGTTTGAAATCCAGGTTTCATGAGGTGAGCCAAAGTCATCTCCATGCTCGATGTGTTCGTAGTCCGTATCTTCATCAGCTTCATGTTCTTGCAGAAGGGTAATGGCATCATCATAAGCCACACGTTTGAATGGTTCTGCAATGTAGCGTTTGAGAGCATCCACATCACGCTCAAGAGTTTCCAAGGCTTGTGGAGCACGGTCGATAACACCTTGAATCAAGGCTTTGACATAAGCTTCTTGCAAGTCAAGTGACTCTTCATGGCTGAGGAATGAATACTCGGCATCCATCATCCAGAACTCAGTCAAGTGACGGCGAGTTTTTGATTTTTCCGCACGGAAAACAGGACCGAAGTCGAAAACACGACCAAGGGCCATAGCACCAGCTTCCAGGTAAAGCTGACCAGATTGACTGAGGTAGGCAGGTTGACCAAAGTAGTCTGTTTCGAACAATTCTGTCGAATCTTCTGCCGCATTTCCAGACAAGATTGGGCTATCAAACTTGATAAAACCATTCTTTTCAAAGAATTCATAAGTCGCATAGATAATCGCGTTACGGATTTGTTGGATAGCGACCTGTTTACGCGAACGCAACCATAGGTGACGGTTGTCCATGAGGAAGTCCGTCCCGTGTTCTTTTGGCGTAATTGGGTAGTCTTGTGACTCACCGATGACTTCGAGGTCTGTCACATCCAACTCGTAGCCAAACTTAGAACGCTCATCTTCCTTGACAATCCCTGTCACATAGACTGAAGTTTCTTGGCTGAGGCGTTTTGCCACATCAAACTTTTCTGTACCAGCTTCCTCACCGAATTTTTCAATGAAGTTTGGTTTGAAAGCAACTGCTTGGAAGAAGGCTGTTCCGTCACGCAACTGCAAGAAAGCCAACTTGCCCTTACCTGACTTGTTGGCAACCCAGGCACCAATGGTCACTTCTTGACCAACATAATCTTTTACTTGGTTAATGGTAATCAATTTTCTAGACATTGTTTTTCCTCTTTTACTTTTTCATAAATGTGTGTAGTCGAGCCACCGCTTCTTTTAGTGTAGCCATATCAGTCGCATAGCTGAGGCGGAGATTTTCAGGAGCACCAAAACCTGCACCTGTCACCAAGGCGACACCAACCTCTTCCAAGATAGCAGTGGTAAATTCGGTCACATCTGTGTAACCCTTCATTTCCATTGCTTTTTTGACATTTGGGAAGAGATAGAAGGCTCCTTCCGGTTTGATGACTTCAAAACCTGGCACTTCTGCTAGTAATGGATAGATAGTGTTAAGTCGTTCTTCAAAGGCCTGACGCATGGTTTCTACCGTATCTTGCGGACCTGTAAAGGCTTCAATGGCCGCATACTGAGCAGCAGTCGTTAAATTCGAAGTCGTTTGACCGACAATCTTACTCATGGCCGCAATGATTTCAGGATTACCAACCGCAAATCCAACCCGCCAACCTGTCATGGCATAAGCTTTTGCCACACCATTGACCACAATAGTCTGCTGGCGAATGCTTTCTGAAATACTTGAAATCGGCGTGAAGCTGTTCCCATTGTAAACCAAACGACCGTAAATATCGTCTGCCAAGATGAGAATATCGTGCTCTACAGCCCAGTTGCCAATAGCTTCCAATTCCTCACGACTGTAAATCATACCTGTCGGATTGGACGGACTATTGAGCAAGAGAACCTTGGTCTTATCTGTCCGAGCCGCTTCCAGCTGGTCAACTGTCACCTTGAAATTGTGTTCTTCTGCCGCTGTGACAAATACAGGCACTCCTTCGTTCATCTTAATCTGATCGGCATAAGATACCCAATAAGGTGTCGGAATAATCACCTCATCACCAGGATTGATGACCGCCGCAAAGAAGGCATAAAGAACAAACTTGGCACCTGTCGCAAGAACGACTTGATTGCGTTCAATGGAGTAGCCGTAGAAGTTCTCAAAGTAAGTATTGACCGCATCCTTCAATTCTGGAAGTCCTGAAGCTACCGTATAAAAACTCGCCTTACCATTTTCGATAGACTGAATAGCAGCTTCTTGGATATTTTTCGGTGTGACAAAGTCTGGCTCACCCAAGGTTAATTCCAAAATATCACGCCCTTCCGCCTTCAAGGCTTTTGCACGCGCTCCTGCTGCCAGCGTGACACTTTCTTCCATCTCTAAGACACGTTTTGATAGCTTACTCATAAGCCCTCCTTCTTGACAAAACTTCCTGTTTCAAACTCTACTAAATAATAGGCTGTTCCTGATTTGACTTCCCAAATTGGTTTATCATCTCGGATACCAAGAAGAACACGCTCTACCTGACCTGCACCATTTTCCTTGGCAATAGCTTGCGCTTCTTCTTGCGAAATTCCCTGCGCTAAAGGATAGACATACACAGTGCTAGAAGCCTCTGGAATCAAAACTGCAACGTCTTCTCCCTGACTAGTAGTACCAAATACACTAAAATAGGTTTCCGTACCATTGTAGATAGAAAAATCCTTGACAGTTTGCAAGTCTGCATATTCTGTAGCTACTGCAACTGCGTGACTACGCGCCTTGTTGAAGGGTGCTGCAGCCATATCCCAAATAGTAAAAATTGAAAAAGTTACAACACTGAGGAGGATAAAAAAGCCCAACACCAACTGCCCAGTCTTAGAAGCAATCCACTCCAAAAGTTGAAATATCTTTTTTTCCATAGTAGTCCTATTATACTACAAGTCACAAGAGATTTCCATTCTTTCAGCAAGTGAATAAGAATTTTACAGACATAATTTGCCATTTGACTTGCATATAGGACTAATTATTGCTAAAATATTCTCATGAAAACTGTTGAACAATCTTTAAATGAAAACAAGTATGCACTCCATAGCCTTGTCGTCTTTCGCAGAGCTGCCAATACCATCACAAAATCCGAATTAGAAACCATCAAAAAATACGGACTGACCGTCTGTCAGTTTGGCGTGATGGAAGCACTTTACAACAAGGGCAACCTCCGTATTCAAGATTTGATTGATAAGCTACTCAGCACATCTGGAAATATGACCGTCGTCATCAAAAATATGATACGAGATGGCTATGTCTATAAAACCAGTGACATAAGCGACCGTCGCGCCTCCCTGATTGCCTTGACAGACAAAGGACGACAAACCATCGAAGCTATCCTGCCAGAACACTACGATCATGTCGGACACATTTTCTCTGTATTAAGCCCAGAAGAACAAGAACAGCTGGCAAACATTTTGAAAAAATTTAAGAAAGAATGACAAATCCCAAAGCCTAAACAACTTTGGGATTTTGATATATTTTGCTTGATACAAAACCTGATTAGAACTTGAAAATAGACAATATATGGTCATAAACTTTGCCATACAAGAAATTTGACCTACCTATGACACCATTCTAACTATCCCAAAGGTCCTACTTCTTTTCTGACACACTGCAAGGCTGCTCCAATTACCTGGTGCATATCGTAATAGCGATAGTGACCTAGACGACCACCGAAAATGACATTCTCTTGTTGCTCGGCAAGGCGCTTATAGGCAGTATAGAGTTTATTGTTGCGGTCATTGTTGACTGGATAGTAAGGTTCATCGCCACGTTTCCAAGTCTTCGAATACTCGCGTGTAATAATGGTTTTTTCTTGTGTACCAAATTCGAAATGCTTGTGTTCGATGATACGAGTAAAGGGTGTTTCACTATCTGTGTAGTTGACAACCGCATTTCCTTGGTAGTTTTCCATATCCAAGACCTCTGTTTCAAAACGAAGGCTACGGTATTCTAATTCACCAAGCTCATAATCAAAGAACTCATCAATCATACCCGTAAAGACAACTTTTGGATAGTTTGCCAAGTATTCTTCCTTATTAGCAAAGAAATCAACCTTCATCTCCACATCTATATTTTCATGTGCCAACATTTTTTCAACAATCTGCGTGTAACCACCGATTGGAATACCTTGGTAAGTATCGTTGAAATAGTTGTTGTCATAGGTCAAACGCACTGGCAAGCGACGGATGATAAAGGCTGGCAATTCTGTACAAGGTTTTTCCCATTGCTTTTCTGTGTAAGACTTGATCAATTTTTCATAGATGTCTGTACCAACAAGGGAGATCGCTTGCTCTTCCAAGTTCTCAGGCGTTTTTCCCCCCAAAACAGCACGTTGCTCAGCAATTTTTGCCTCAGCTTCAGCAGGAGTGACTACCCCCCAAAGTTTGTTAAAGGTATTCATGTTAAATGGAAGGTTGTAAATCTCACCCTTGTAGTTAGCAACTGGCGTGTTAGTATAGCGGTTGAACTCCGCAAATTGGTTAACATAATCCCAGATTTCCTTTTCAGAAGTATGGAAGATGTGCGCGCCGTACTCATGAACCTGGATACCTTCTACTTCTTTGGTGTAGATATTTCCAGCGATATGATCACGCTTCTCGATAACATTAACTTTTTTCCCTTTTTTTGCTGCTTCATGGGCAAAAACTGCACCGAACAAGCCCGCACCTACTATTAGATAATCATAATGTTTCATATATTTTGTATTTTTCTCCTAAACCTGGTGATGTTTTGAAAGTTGATCAATTTGTGCAGAAGATAGACCGGTTAATTTTTCAATCATTTCATTCGAAAAACCTTCACCTAACATTTGATAAGCGACATCAAGCCGACCTTCTTCCTTACCTCGCCGTCTGCCACGTATGTAGGAGCTTTCCAATTCTCCAAAGTGGTTGGAAGCATTACGTAACCATTGATCTACCATTTCGATTTCCTCCTCTGTCCATGTGTTTCTATCCAGCAGGTGTTCTGCTTTTTCAATAACATCTGATGTAGATTGACTAAATGCTCGGTTAGCGAAAAATTCTATCCATTGGCGTTGATTTTTCTCTAGCTGACCCTTGCGGAATTTTTTCAGTTCAATAATGACCATTTCAAATGGTTTTCTTAATTCTTCATGTTCGCCAAATGGCAATTCCAAGACTTGACCCCTATCTTTTTCAGTTAATACAAAACTGTGAATCGGCTGGTCATCATCAAAATACTTACTAGCAACTAAGGCAATCGAATAAATCGGTAAGATTTTATCATACATATCGTGTGTCTGTGTGACCTTGTCACGAACATTGGGCAAGTCCTTGACCAAATGTTGACAGGAATAGGTCCATAAGCGCTTGATAAAACTATTTTGATAGGCAACCTGTATCTCAATGATGACCTGTGTTCCATCATCCATACGAGCCAAAATATCCACCGTAGTACTAAAGTGGCTAGTCCTTTCCTTTTTCACATCCGCAATAGTCCCATTCAAAATCTGAACAGACTTGGGGCGAAAACCTAGAAAAGTATTGATGAAATCAATAGTGATTTCATGGTCATTGAAAATCTTTTTTGCAATAATGTCAGCCATTGGACTGACTGCCTGACGGCGTTTTTGTCATCTACCATCCTCCGAATAAAGTAATCGAGAAATACTCCCTATCTATTTATTCGGAAAAGTTTCTAGTTTTATTATAGCATGATAGCCAAAACTTTTCCATTTTTATAGTGCAAAAGTAACTGGTGTATATGGAACAAAGACCCTATTGAATACATTAAAGCATTAAAATTATTCAGGAAAAATAGAATTTAATCTAGAATAGTGTCAAAACTCAAAGAAACATAATAAAAAATAGCAGACAAAAAATGATAGAACACAATATCATACCAAGTCCATAAACTTGCAATTTGGTAAAGAATAATAATTAACAGTGCAAAAAATGTTAAAAAGACTCCGATCATACGATTCGTATGAAAATGTTTTACCATTTTCAAAGTAGTCGTCATCAAAAGCCATAACGCCGGAAGAATGATTGCTCCGAATAAAACATCTTGATTAACTCTTATTGAACCAGGATACATCATTGAAAATATTATTAGCAGCGATGCCAAGACAAGCATCAAGAAAAAAATGGTCAGTTTAGTTAGCTTTTTGAGATTCATATCAAACTCCTTAAAAAGATTCTTGCGAAAACACTTAAATAAAAGGCTAGTACAAATAACATTTGAGTTGCCTATTATATAGCACAATAAATATTTACGGTTACCTCTAAAAACTCCAAGTAGTTGTTAAGTAAGCCCTATTTGTAAGCATTATTTCCAGTCAGCTTCGCTTTCGAAGCTGACTTTTTGCTTATCTTACTATTTTTGGGCGCACTAAGCCCATGATAGCAATCCCAGTCGTTTGATTTGCTCAAAACGACAGATATTGTAGAGCAGGTTGGTTAAGGTCACATTGGTTTTAGCTCGTGCCTTCCCAATTGCTCGACAGATGCTACCTTTCATGCTCGTTTCAATGAAGCCAAAAACATGCTCAACGCGACAACGGACTTGGGCAATATGTCGATTAATGACCTTATCAATCTCAGTCAACGGTTTATTTCTAAAAGCACGACGAACCGTTTGGTGGCGACAACCTTCTGGTACTGATTTTCCAACATAAGCACTGTCATCAAAAACCGCTTCATTGGCATCACAAAGAGGAGCTAAGACATTGGAGTCGTGTACACTAGCTGTTGTGACCTCATAATTTTTGATAAGTTTTGATTTTCTATCGACACAAATATGTTTTTTATAGCCGAAATAGCGAACACCACCTTTGCGTGTTCAAGTCGCATCTACGTCTTTTTGGCTCCGTTTAGTCTTATTCCAACCTTCTATCTTTTCGCCTTTCTTGATTTTCTGATTGTCCTCACGTGAATTGCGTTGTTTAGGGCATTTGACAAAGGTAGCATCCACAATCTGACTTGAATGGGCAATCACCCCTTCATCTGTGAGATGAGCATAGAACAAATCGAACAACTCCTTTTCACGACCTGACTTGGTTAATTTCTCACGATAGAGCCAGATAGTTTTCGCATCTGGAACAGTGTCTTCATGACAACCAACAAAACGACGAAAAGATAGACGATCCAGCAGTTGATATTCCATGGCATCGTCAGATAGGTTATGAAGACGTTGAAGCAAGAGCACTTTGAACATCGTGAGATAATCTAGGTGAGGACGACCGCCACGACTGATGACTTTATCTTTACGACTGAATAACTCTGACAACAATGGAAGAAAGATATTCCAATCCATAACTGCATCCAAACGTTCTAAGGGATTGCCTTTCTCTGATAGTTTGGACAAGATTTTTTCATCGTCTGTGAATAAATGCATGACAGCTCTCCTCATTGCTTTTTATTCTATTAACTCATTTTTGGGAAATTTAGGGAGTTTTTATAGGTACCCCAATAGAAATCATGGCTTTTCTTTGTGTATAATGAGATAAAAAGAAGGAGGTAAGTCCATGGAGTCACAAGATAAAGTGATTGAAAGTCTAACAAAAACGATTGAAATCATGACCAACGAGTTGACCCTCCTTCGTGAACAGGTTGAGTATCTGAGGCAGAAACTCTACGGAAAATCATCAGAGAAGGTTGTATATCAACTCGGTCAGCTGAGCTTGTTTGGGGAGGAAAGCCTCCCTGAAGAAGAAGCTGACTTACCCAGTTGAAACAGAAACGATTACTTATAAACGCAAGAAAGCTAAGGGAGTTCGTCAGGCTATTTTTAGCCAGTTCACTCCAGAGATTGTTCATCACGAATTACAGGGCGAAGACTGCACCTGTCCAGACTGTCATGGTCAGTTGAAAGAGATCGGCTCAGCTGTTCAACGACAAGAGTTGGTCTTCATTCCCGCACAATTAAAGCGGATTGACCATGTCCAACACGCATACAAGTGTCAGGCATGTAGTCAGAAGAAACTGAGCGATAAGATTATCAAGGCTCCCGTTCCTAAGGCACCTTTGGCACACAGCTTGGGTTCAGCTTCCATCATTGCCCACACTATTCATCAGAAATTCAATCTGAAGGTACCCAATTATCGTCAGGAAGAGGACTGGAACAAGCTTGGTCTGCCCATCAGTCGGAAGGAAATAGCCAACTGGCATATCAAGTCTAGTCAGTATTATTTCGAGCCGATTTATAACCTGTTGCACGAGAAATTGTTGGAGCAACCTATTCTCCATGCGGATGAAACCTCCTATAAGGTCTTAGAAAATGATAGCCAGATGACCTTCTACTGGACCTTCTTATCTGGGAAGCATGAGAAAAAGGGCATCACCCTCTATCATCATGACAAACGACGGAGTGGATTGGTTGTGGAGGAATTTCTTGGGGACTATGCGGGCTACGTACATTGTGACATGTTACGGCAGTAACTTAGGACTTCAGTCCTCTAGTTCTGCCTATGCGATAGCAGTCCAAGGTTTAGGAGCCAAGCGACGCTAAACTTGGTGAACTGCGAACCGCTTAAGTGCTTTTCGCCAATTAGATAAGGCTCAGCTGGTTGGTTGTTGGGCTCACGTCAGACGAAAGTTTTTTGAGGCGACTCCTAAGAAGACAGACAAGACTTCCTTAGGAGCTAGGGGGGGAGCTTATTGCGACCGCCTGTTTGCCTTGGAGAGTGACTGGGCTGACTTATCTACTGAGGAACGTCTACATAAACGCCAGACAGAGTTGGCACCCTTGATGGACGAGTTCTTTGACTGGTGTCGCAATCAGGCCGTCTTGCCAGGTTCCAAATTGGGGATTGCTTTGGAGCATAGCCTCAAATACGAAGAAACCTTTCGAACTGTTCTCTTGAACGGTGACTTAGTCTTGTCCAACAATATGGCTGAGAGATCGATAAAAACACTAGTAATTGGCCGAAAAAATTGGCTTTTTTCTCAGAGTTTTGAGGGCGCCAAGTCGACAGCTATCATTCTGAGTCTTTTAGAAACAGCCAAGAGGCATGGACTTGATGCAGAGAAATATAGGCTCTATAATTTCTGTAGTGGGTAAATCCACTATAGAGATTATGGAGCCTTTTTGAGTATATACAAAAAGTCCCATATGACCTATAATGAAAAGCAACCACACTCACATTAGAAAGACTCATATGGAACAACTTTATCATACCACAGAACTAATTGGAATCAAAGACAAAAACATCAAAATTCTCTTCGTTTTAAAACATCAGACCCATCTGGAAATTCGGGCAAGGCTGGATTATGACAGCCCTAGCTGTCCTCATTGCCAAGGGAA
>NZ_POJH01000047.1 GCF_002960625.1 Streptococcus suis | reverse complement strand
GACAAGGCAGTATTCACCCCTTCTTGAACTAGCTTGTCATAAAGGGCAGAAATGTTTCCGTTCAAGGCATCTTCATAGCGTTCAACGGCCTTTTTCCACGTGAAAGAATACTTGTTGGCATCAGCTTCTACCTTGGTCCCGTCAATGAAGAGAGCCTCATCTTCAATCAATCCATTCTCTCTGAGGAGGAGAGTGAAGTAGATGAAGGCAGATTTGATGAGCTGATTGGCGTGTGTGCTAGCCCGAAAACCATTTATGGTTCGATAACAGACATAGGTATCCTGACTCAGCCATTTCATAGGAATAACTTCTTCATTCATTTGAACGATTTTCCGACCAGAGAATACCTGACGAGCATAGGCAAACAGGGTCATTTTAAGCAACATAGCTGGATGAAAGGCTGGACGACCAGTATGAGAAGTTTCTTCCAATAGAATGGATAAAGGAATAGTATCCACAAACTGACTAATCAGACGAGCCTCGTGAGTAGCAGGTAAATCCCAAGCAAGATTTAATTCCAAACTTAACTGATTTGTGTTATACTGTTTATACATTTTCATGCCTTTCTAGTTGTTTTGT
>NZ_POJH01000046.1 GCF_002960625.1 Streptococcus suis | reverse complement strand
GTTCACTATGTAACGACTGACGGAACTGTTCTCCAAGCACCTGTTACAGACACACCAGAAACTTCAACAGGTACTCCATATGACACAACAGATGTTAAGCCAGAAACTATCACTACAGCAGATGGCAAGACCTACAAACTTGTTCCAGCCCTTACAAAAGGTTCTGAAACAGGCGATGTTGTTCCAGGCGTAACTGAAGTAACTTATGTTTACGAAGAAGTGAAAGGTGACGTTGTTGTTAACTATGTAAACACTGCAGGTGAAGTGATCGCTCCACAAGTAGTTGATACCAAGACAACTTCAACAGGTACTGCTTACGACACAACTGACAACAAACCAGCTAAGATTACAACTGAAGATGGCACAGTTTACTACTACAAAGAAGTAGACGCTAAGTCAGCTACTGAAACTGGTAAGGTTGTAGAGGGAACTACTGAAATCACTTACGTTTACGAGCAAGCAGGTAACGTTGTTGTTAACTACACACTCGCAGACGGTACAGTGATCAAGACACCTGTCAAGGACGAAACAAACGCTAAGCCAGGTTCTGAGTACAACACAACAGACAACAAGCCAGAAACAATCACAACTGAAGATGGTAAGACTTACAAACTTGTTCCATCTGCAACAATCGGTAACGAAAACGGTACTGTTGAAGCAGGTAAGACAACAGAAGTAACTTACATCTACGAAGAAGTGAAAGGTAACGTTGTTGTTGAGTACTACAACACTGCAGGTGAGAAGATCGCTACTGATGTTGAAGATACACCAGCTTCATCAACAGGTACAGCTTACTCAACTCTTGACAACAAACCAGAAACAATCACTGCAGCAGACGGCACAGTTTACTACTACAAAGAAGTGAAAGCTGACTCAGCAGCTGAAACAGGTGATGTGGTTGAAGGTACGACAACAGTTAAATACGTTTACGAGCCAGCAGGTTCAGTAACCGTTAACTATGTGACAACTGATGGTACAGTGATCAAGTCTCCAGTTAAGGATGAAGAAAACGCTGAACCAGGTAAGACATACTCAACAGAAGATAACAAACCAACGACTATCACAACAGAAGATGGTAAGACATACAAACTTGTTCCAAACGCAACTAAAGGTGAAGAGAACGGTACAGTAACTTCTGGTGAAGACAAGCAAGTCACTTACGTTTACGAAGAAGTGAAAGGTTCAGTTGTCGTTAACTACGTAACAACTGACGGTACAGTTATCCAAGCACCTGTTACAGACACACCAGAAACTTCAACAGGTACTCCATACGACACAACAGATGTTAAGCCAGAAACAATCACAACTGCAGACGGCAAGACATACAAACTTGTTCCAAGCCTTACAAAAGGTTCTGAAACAGGCGATGTTGTTCCAGGTGTAACTGAAGTAACTTATGTTTACGAAGAAGTAAAAGGTGACGTTGTTGTTAACTATGTAAACACTGCAGGTGAAGTGATCGCTCCACAAGTAGTTGATACGAAGACAACTTCAACAGGTACTGCTTACGACACAACTGACAACAAACCAGCTAAGATTACAACTGAAGATGGCACAGTTTACTACTACAAAGAAGTAGACGCTAAGTCAGCTACTGAAACTGGTAAGGTTGTAGAAGGCACTACTGAAATCACTTACGTTTACGA
Source organism: Streptococcus suis (assembly GCF_002960625.1). Classification (GTDB taxonomy): domain Bacteria; phylum Bacillota; class Bacilli; order Lactobacillales; family Streptococcaceae; genus Streptococcus; species Streptococcus suis_T. The sequence continues at coordinate 480 of NZ_POJH01000046.1, read as the reverse complement.
GCCAGCAGGTTCAGTAACCGTTAACTATGTGACAACTGATGGTACAGTAATCAAGTCTCCAGTTAAAGATGAAGAAAATGCTGAACCAGGTAAGACATACTCAACAGAAGATAACAAACCAACGACTATCACAACAGAAGATGGTAAGACATACAAACTTGTTCCAAGTGCAACTACAGGCGAAGAGAACGGTACAGTAACTTCTGGTGAAGATAAGCAAGTCACTTACGTTTACGAAGAAGTGAAAGGTTCAGTTGTTGTTAACTACATCGATACTGAAGGTAACGTTATCAAAGCTCCTGTAACAGATACTCCATCTACATCAACAGGTACAGCTTACGATACAACTGATAACAAACCAACAACAATCACAACTGAAGACGGTACAACTTATGAGCTTGTTCCAGTCCTTACAAAAGGTTCTGAAACTGGTACAGTTGTAGAAGGTGAAACAGTTGTTACTTACGTTTACCGTAAGGT
>NZ_POJH01000045.1 GCF_002960625.1 Streptococcus suis | reverse complement strand
GACGATAGCCTAGGAGATACACCTGTTCCCATGCCGAACACAGCAGTTAAGCCCTAGAACGCCTGAAGTAGTTGGGGGTTGCCCCCTGTGAGATACGGTAGTCGCTTAGCGAATAGGGAGTTTAGCTCAGCTGGGAGAGCATCTGCCTTACAAGCAGAGGGTCAGCGGTTCGATCCCGTTAACTCCCATAGGTCCCGTAGTGTAGCGGTTATCACGTCGCCCTGTCACGGCGAAGATCGCGGGTTCGATTCCCGTCGGGACCGTTCAAATAGTCTAGGAGACTATTTGAAGTTGGAAATAGAGCAAACAGAGTTTGCGTCATATTTACGACTCGTTAGCTCAGTTGGTAGAGCAATTGACTTTTAATCAATGGGTCGCTGGTTCGAGCCCAGCACGAGTCATATGCGGGTTTGGCGGAATTGGCAGACGCACCAGATTTAGGATCTGGCGCTTTCGGGCGTGGGGGTTCAAGTCCCTTAACCCGCATAAGGAAATAATAATAGGCCGGCTTAGCTCAGTTGGTAGAGCATCTGATTTGTAATCAGAGGGTCGCGTGTTCAAGTCATGTAGCCGGCATTTGAAGAGATTGCGAACGTAGTTCAGTGGTAGAACACCACCTTGCCAAGGTGGGGGTCGCGGGTTCGAATCCCGTCGTTCGCTTTGAGAGGCCGGGGTGGCGGAACTGGCAGACGCACAGGACTTAAAATCCTGCGATGGCAACATCGTACCGGTTCGATTCCGGTCCTCGGCATGGACTTTATAGAAGCACCCTTAGCTCAACTGGATAGAGTACCTGACTACGAATCAGGCGGTTAGAGGTTCGAATCCTCTAGGGTGCATGACTCGCTTAATGATGTCATTAGGGGAGCTTTATTTTTAATAACAGCGGGAAGTAGCTCAGCTTGGTAGAGTACTTGGTTTGGGACCAAGGTGTCGCAGGTTCGAATCCTGTCTTCCCGATTTATATTTGGCGGTGTAGCTCAGCTGGCTAGAGCGTCCGGTTCATACCCGGGAGGTCGGGGGTTCGATCCCCTTCGCCGCTATTTACTCTTGTTTGCTGGACCTTTAGCTCAGCTGGTTAGAGCTCTCGGCTCATAACCGAGCGGTCGTAGGTTCAAGTCCTACAAGGTCCATAATTGGAGGATTACCCAAGTCCGGCTGAAGGGAACGGTCTTGAAAACCGTCAGGCGTGTAAAAGCGTGCGTGGGTTCGAATCCCACATCCTCCTTTCACTACCGTGGGATGGAGTTTCTTTGACTTGTGGTCGTAGGTTCCAATTAAGGTCCACAATAATCTTATGGCTCGGTAGCTCAGTTGGTAGAGCAATGGATTGAAGCTCCATGTGTCGGCGGTTCGATTCCGTCTCGCGCCATTATTTACTTGTCCAAGTATATGTTCTTGGGCGCGTAGCTCAGATGGTTAGAGCGCACGCCTGATAAGCGTGAGGTCGGTGGTTCGATTCCACTCGTGCCCATTATATTGTATAAATGGAGAATTACTCAAGAGGCTGAAGAGGACGGTTTGCTAAATCGTTAGGTCGGGTAACTGGCGCAAGGGTTCGAATCCCTTATTCTCCGTAATGAACGAGATTATCATTTGATATTCTCGTTTTATTGTATCTTATTGGAGGAGCCATGAATAAATTTTCTAAATTGTTGATTGCAATTTCTGTTTTTCTGTTATTATCTTTTTCATTGTTGTTTTTAACTTTTTCAAAGGGAGCAGAGTTACCCTTTGTCAATTCTTCTATAAATTTACTCGTTAGACCAATTCAATCTTTTTTATCAGTTCCTACTAGGTTTTTCTCTGATCAACAGTCCTCTCTTTCGCATTTGTTTGCTACCTACGAAGAAAATAAGGAATTAAAGAAGTCATTGCTCTCAGTACAAGATTTCGCAAATGAGAATGCTAGTTTAAAAGCTGAAAATGAGACATTGCGAAAAAGTTTAGAAATGGCTTCGTCTTTCCCAGAGAAAGGGTATATTGCAGGTTCAGTTTTGGTTAGAACACCTGCTTCATGGTCAGAGCAGGTGACCATAGATGTTGGTCAGAATATGGGGATTTCTGAAAATGCTCTGGTAGTTGCAAATGGTGGTTTAGTTGGTGTAGTTAGCTCCATTGAGGAGAACTCATCAGTGGTAAAATTGTTTACTAATGCTGATGATTTTACCAAACTTCCAGTAAAAATAAGCACCAATTCCAAGGATATATACGGTATTTTAGCTGGTTTTGATTTGGATTCCAATAGTTTTATTATCAATCAGTTAAATGCTACGGATGATATTGCGGTTGGTAGTAACGTTGTGACGAGTGATTTGGCTGGTGCGACACCTGCTAATGTTCAAATTGGAAAAGTTCGTTCGGTTAAGGCTAGCAGCAATAACTTAAATCGTGAACTATATGTAGAGCCTTCAGCTAGTTTTTCATCAATATATTCAGTATTAGTAGTGGGTCAATCAGATGCGCAATAGAGTTTTAGAATTTTTCATGTTTCCTGTTCTGTTTTTAGTTTTGTTGATTGATGGGCAGGTATCGACTCTTTTATCCAATATGTCAGCTGGCTTATTTGCTATATCTTGCCATATCTTATTTATGCTTGCTATTTTTTATGCAAACTATGTTTCTCTCTCTATTTCTCTTGTTGTTTTTACTTTATTAGGATTGATTTATGATATATCTTATCTTTCTTTAGTTGGAATTGCAACGACCACTTTTCCTCTTGTTATTTTTTGTATTTATTTCTATTTTAAAGGTGTCGGAAATAAGAGTTCAATCAATCTATTGATTTTGCTAGTTTCTATTTTTCAATTTGAATTTACTAGTTATTTATTTGCTAGAGTATTTCAGATGACAAATCTCTCTGTTTTTATATTTGTTTTTAATAAATTACTACCGAGTTTATTATTTAATCTTATTTTGTTTTTACTTATCCAACCTATCTTAGAACGGATTTTTGGAATTACGAATAAGACATAGAAATGTAATAATTGCGTAATATACTTACGCAATTTTTTTGTTAAAATGGTATAGTCAGAAAGTATAGAGGAGTTAGTATTAGTTTATGAAGAAAAAAATCTTAGCTACATTATTGTTAAGCACAGTCGTTCTTACAAGTTTGAATGATGTGGCTGTGATTGTTGCAAATGATATTGATAGTCAAATTGCAGCTAAAAATCAACAAATCAATGAACTTGCGGCTCAACAAGCAGATGCTCAACAACAGGTTGATGTTATCCAAGGACAAGTTGATGAAATTGTTGCTGAACAAGCAAAATTGACAGAAGAAAATACCCGTTTGGAAGCTGAATCACAGGCTTTGGCAGCAGATATTGAGCGTTTATCAGCTGATATTGTATCACGTGATGGTGCTTTGAAAGAACAAGCTCGTAGTGCGCAAACTGATGCTTCTGCTTCTAGTTATATCAATACAATTTTGGATTCAAAATCAATTGTTGATGCTGTATCACGTGTTAATGCAATGCGTGAGATTGTTGCGGCCAACAATCGTATGTTGGAACAACAAAAAACGGATAAAGAAGTTATTGTAGAAAAACAGAAGGCTAACCAAGAAGCTATCAATACTTTAGCAGCTAACCGTCAGAAATTGGAAGACGATGCACAGGTATTGCAGGTTCGTCAGGCAGAATTACAAGTAGCTCAATTAAATCTTGCTGCTCAAAAAGCAACTGCTGAAGATGAGAAAAACTCTTTGCTTGAACAAAAGGCGGCTGCTGAAGAGGCAGCACGTCAGGCAGCGGCACGTCAGGCAGAATATGAAGCGCAACAACGTGCCTTAGCAGCACAACAGGCTGCATCGGTTGCAGCTCCAGTCGCTGCAGCATCAGCGGCTGCTGAAACTGCTGAAGTATCAGAAGGGGCTACTGAACCTACTCAAACTGCAGTCGCAGAAACAGCTCAGACAGTTGTAGCTAGTCAACCTGTTGTTACACAAACTGTTTCTACTCCAGCTGTGTCATCTTCAACTGGTTCTGGTAGTTCAGCAGCAGCGCGTAATGCGACTTTTGATGCTTCATCTTATCCAGTTGGTGAATGTACTTGGGGTGTTAAATCACAACTTTCATGGGTTGGTCCGTACTGGGGTGATGCGAAACATTGGTTGGCTTCAGCAGCAGCAGAAGGTTTCCGTACGGGTTCAACTCCACAAGTTGGAGCAATTGCAGTATGGACTGGTGGATACTATGGTCACGTTGCGGTTGTTACTGCAGTGGAATCTTCTACAAGTATCCAAGTTGTAGAATCTAACTATATGGGTCGTCGTTATATTGGCAACCACCGTGGTGGCTACTTCAATCCAACAACAACTTCAGAGGGTGCTGTTTATTATATTTATCCTCCATATTAAGAATTTTAATAGAGCGTAGTAGAACTACGTTCTATTTTTGTTTGAAAAATGAAAGAAAAAGCGTTAGAATAGTAAAGGTAGAAATAAAGAGGAGGCTGTCATGGCGTTTACTGACTTAAAATTGTTCGCTCTTTCGTCAAATCAGAAGTTAGCTGAACAGGTGTCGAAAAAAATAGGAATTCCTTTGGGGAAATCAAGTGTTCGTCAGTTTTCAGATGGTGAAATTCAAGTGAATATTGAAGAATCAATTCGTGGGACTCATGTCTTCATTCTTCAATCAACAAGTTCACCTGTTAATGATAATTTAATGGAAATTTTGATTATGGTAGATGCCTTGAAACGTGCATCTGCTGAATCAGTAAACGTAGTAATGCCTTATTATGGCTATGCACGTCAGGATAGGAAAGCTCGTGCTCGTGAGCCAATCACATCTAAATTAGTGGCAAATATGTTGCAGACTGCTGGTGTGAATCGTTTATTAACTATTGATCTTCATGCTGCTCAAATTCAAGGATTCTTTGATATTCCAGTGGATCATTTGATGGGGGCTCCGCTGATTGCTGATTATTTTGAACGTCGTGGTATGGTTGGTGAGGGATATGTGGTTGTTTCACCAGACCACGGTGGTGTAACTCGTGCACGTAAGTTGGCCCAATTTCTGAAAACACCGATTGCGATTATTGATAAGCGTCGTAGTGTTGATAAGATGAATACGTCTGAGGTTATGAATATTATCGGTGATATTAAGGGTAAGACTTGTATCTTGATTGATGATATGATTGATACTGCGGGGACTATTTGCCATGCGGCAGATGCTTTGGCTGAGGCTGGTGCGACAGCTGTCTATGCGTCTTGCACCCACCCTGTTTTATCTGGGCCAGCCATGGATAACATTAGCAAGTCTGCGATTGAGAAATTGGTTGTTTTGGACACTATCGAAATTCCTCAGGAGCGTTTGATTGATAAGATTGAGCACATTTCAACTGCGGATTTGTTAGCAGATGCTATTATTCGTATCCATGAAAAACGTCCACTGTCGCCTTTATTTGAAACAAAGATTGTTAAATAGCTGTTTGGGGAACCGAAAGGTTCTCCTTTTTTGGTATAATGTTCTTATATAATGATTAGGAGGTCTGTTATGGATTTACATCACCGTTTTAATAAGAATTTGAACCGAATTGAGGTTTCGATGATTCGTCAGTTTGATCAGTCAATTTCAGATGTACCTGGAATTTTAAAATTAACCCTGGGAGAGCCTGATTTTACAACGCCAGACCATGTTAAAGAGGCAGCTAAGGCAGCTATCGATGCCAACCAAAGTTACTATACAGGGATGGCTGGATTGCTGGAATTGCGTCAGGCTGCAGCGGAATTTGTGGCTGAAAAATACAACTTGCACTACAATCCAGAAAATGAAATTCTCTCTACGATTGGCGCGACAGAGGCCTTATCAGCAAGTCTAGTTGCAATTTTGGAGCCTGGGGATACAGTTCTTTTACCTGCCCCTGCCTATCCTGGCTATGAGCCAATTGTCAATATGGTGGGAGCCGATGTAGTAGAAATTGATACAACAGCCAATGATTTCGTATTGACACCTGAGATGTTGGAAGAGGCCATTATTGCCCAGGGAGATAAGTTAAAAGCTGTCATTCTTAACTATCCTGCCAACCCAACGGGTGTGACCTATTCACGCGAGCAAATCCAGGCTTTTGCTGATATTATTCGTAAGTACCCTATCTTTGTCCTGTCGGATGAGGTCTATGCGGAGTTGACGTACACTGGTCAGCCTCATACTTCGATTGCAGAGTTTTTGCCAGAACAGACCATTTTAATTCAGGGCTTGTCTAAGTCCCATGCCATGACAGGCTGGCGGATTGGCTTGATTATGAGTCAGGCTCCCATCATCGCTCAAATTATCAAGAGCCACCAATATCTCGTAACAGCAGCGTCAACTGCTATGCAGTATGGTGCGGTTGAAGCCTTGAAAAATGGTAAGGATGATGCGCTTCCGATGCGGGCAGAGTATATCAAGCGTCGGGATTACATCATCGAGAAAATGACGGATTTGGGCTTTGAGATTATTAAGCCTGATGGTGCATTTTATATCTTTGCAAAAATCCCTGCGGGTTACAATCAAGATTCCTTTAGTTTCTTGCAGGACTTTGCGAGGAAGAAAGCGGTGGCCTTTATTCCAGGAGCGGCCTTTGGTCAGTATGGAGAAGGTTATGTACGGATTTCCTATGCAGCAAGTATGGAGAAAATTCAGACAGCTATGGCTCGTTTGAAGGACTATCTAGAAGAAAATGGAACGAATTGAAACTAGAGGCTTAGTCCTTTACAATCGGAATTTTCGGGAAGATGATAAGCTAGTCAAGATTTTTACGGAGAAGGCTGGCAAGCGGATGTTTTTCGTGAAACATGCTTCTAAGTCCAAGCTGGTTGCTGCTATCCAGCCTTTGACCTATGCGGATTTTATCGTCAAAATCAATGATGATGGTCTGTCCTATATAGAAGATTTTCATCAAGTCCAGCCTTTTAAGGTGATCAATGCTGATATTTTCAAACTCAGCTATGCGACCTATATCTTGGCCTTGGCAGATGCGGCCTTGCAGGACAAGGTTTATGACCCAGCCCTCTTTGCATTTTTGGTCAAGACCTTGGATTTGATGGAAACGGGTTTGGACTATGAAATTTTGACAAATATTTTTGAAATTCAGATCTTGGGTCGATTTGGGATCAGTCTGAATTTTCACGAGTGTGCTTTTTGTCATCGGGTTGGCTTGCCTTTTGACTATTCCTACAAGTACAGCGGTGTCTTGTGTCCGCAACACTATCAGGAAGATGACAGGCGGGCTTATCTGGATCCTAATGTTCCCTACCTACTTGATCAATTTCAGGCTATTTCCTTTGATGAGCTGGAAACCATTTCCATCAAGCCTGAGATGAAGCGAAAATTACGGCTTTTTATTGACCAGCTGTACGAGGAATATGTGGGGATTCACTTGAAATCCAAGAAATTTATAGATGATTTGTCTTCTTGGGGGCAGATTATGAAACCAAGAACAGAAAATGAGGAAACAGAATGAAACGTATTGCAGTAGATGCTATGGGTGGGGACCATGCCCCTCAGGCAGTGGTAGAAGGGGTTAATCAGGCCTTGGCTGCCTTTCCAGACATTGACATTCAACTTTATGGCGATGAGGCTAAAATCAAGCAGTATTTGACAGCGACAGAGCGTGTCAGCATCGTCCATACGACTGAAAAAATCAATTCAGATGATGAGCCGGTCAAGGCGATTCGTCGGAAGAAAGAGGCTTCTATGGTCCTAGCGACCAAGGCTGTCAAGGATGGTCAGGCAGATGCGGTCTTGTCGGCTGGAAATACGGGTGCTCTGTTGGCGGCAGGTGTTTTTGTGGTTGGCCGTATCAAGCATATCGACCGTCCAGGTCTTATGTCCACTCTTCCTACTATGGACGGTAAGGGATTTGATATGATGGACCTGGGGGCAAATGCTGAAAATACAGCCCATCACCTCTATCAGTATGGTATCCTCGGCTCATTTTATGCGGAGCATGTGCGTGGGGTCAAACAACCTCGTGTGGGACTTTTGAACAACGGTACGGAAGATACCAAGGGCACGCCAGTTCACCAAGAAGCCTATAAGCTCTTGGCGGAAGACAAGTCGATTAACTTTATCGGCAATGTGGAGGCGCGTGAGTTGCTTAATAGCGTGGCGGATGTGGTCGTGACTGATGGTTTCACGGGAAACGCTGTGCTGAAAACCATTGAGGGAACGGCTAAATCCATCGTTGGTCAGTTGACAGGCTCTATCAAAAATGGTGGTCTGCGTGCCAAATTGGGTGGTCTTTTGGTCAAGCCAACCTTGAAAAAAGCACTTGGGGCTATGGACTACAAGAAGGCTGGCGGTGCTGTCTTGCTTGGTCTGAAAGCTCCTGTCATCAAGGCTCACGGCTCTAGCGATGCCCAGTCGATTTTCTATACCATTAAGCAGACGCGTTCTATTTTGGAGGCTGGCATTGTTGAAAAATCGGTGGAGAAATTTTCAGTAGTGGAGGAGCGTCATGACTAGAGAGCAGGTTTATCAGCGGGTTGTTGCCATTATCCAAGAGGAGAAGGGTGATGATTTTCAAGTACGGGCAGAATCTACTTTAGCAGATAATATCGCAGCGGATTCGGTGGAAATCATGGAATTTGTCCTGACCTTAGAGGACGAGTTTGGTGTCGATGTTCCTGATGCTGCGATTGAGCGCTTTGAAACCTTGTCTGATATTGTGGATTTTATTTATGAAGAATTGCAGAAACGTTCGTAGTTTACGGGCGTTTTTCTTTGTTTTTAGTTGAAAGACCGTAAAATTCTTGTATAGGCGAATGTTGTGTGTTAGAATAAACGAAAAGACTAGAATATTTTATGAAAGGCGAACATTTCAATGAAAACAGACCTTCTCTATTCAGGAAAAGCTAAAGATATCTACGCCACAGTTGATAGTGACCATATTGTTGCAGTTTACAAGGATCAGGCAACGGCTTTTAATGGCGGCAAGAAAGAACAGATTGTGGGCAAGGGTCGGCTCAATAATCTAATTTCTTCGCTTATTTTTGAAAAGTTGAATGTTGCAGGTGTTAAGACACATTTTATCAAGCGTTTGTCAGACACAGAGCAGTTGAATAAGAAGGTGGAGATTATTCCTCTCGAGGTGGTTTTGCGAAATGTGACAGCTGGGTCTTTCTCAAAACGGTTTGGTGTGGAAGAAGGGATTGCCTTAGTTACTCCAATCGTGGAATTTTACTATAAAAAAGATGAGTTGGACGATCCTTTTATCAACGACGAACATATTGCTTTTCTTAATCTAGCTAGTTCAGAAGAAATCGCCTATATCAAGGAAGAAACACGTCGTATCAATAGTTTCTTGAAGGACTTGTTTGCTCAGATTGGGTTGACTTTGGTGGATTTCAAGCTAGAATTTGGGGTTGACTCGTCTGGTCAGATTTTATTGGCGGATGAGTTTTCGCCTGATAATTGTCGTTTATGGGATGCGGATGGCAACCATCTGGACAAGGATGTTTTCCGTCGGGGTCTCGGGGAGTTGACCGATGTTTACGAGGTCGTATTGGCAAAGTTACAGGAAGTGAAATAAGGATTGGAAAAAATGGCGAAGCGAATTTTTGTTGAGAAGAAGGCGGATTTTCAGATTAAGGCGGAGGCTCTTCGTAAGGAGTTGCCCCATAATTTGCAACTGAAGAGTTTGACGAGTGTACGTCTGGTGCAGGTTTACGATGTTTTCAATCTTGAGGAGGACTTGCTGGAGCAGGCTATCAAGCATATCTTTACCGAGCAGGTGACGGACAAGGTCTTGTCGGAAGCGGAACTGGGCTTGGAAGACGCGGTTTATTTTGCTATTGAGGCTTTGCCTGGTCAGTTTGACCAGCGGGCTGCAAGCAGTCAAGAGGCCCTTCTCTTGTTGGGCAGTCGCCAGGAGGTGCGTGTCAATACTGGTCAGCTCTATATTTTGAACGGGGATGTGCAGGAAGAAGAGTTGGCTGCTATCAAGAATTATTTGCTTAACCCTGTGGATTCGCGATTCAAGGATATGGATGCTCCTTTGGTGGCTCAGGAGTTTTCGGTGTCAGATACTGTCATTCCGACCTTGGACTTTTTTGCAAGCTATGGGGCAGAAGAGTTTACGGCTTACAAGCGTGAGGCTGGTTTGGCTATGGAAGTGGAAGACCTGCTCTTTATTCAGGACTATTTCAAGTCAATTGGTCGTGTGCCGACTGAAACAGAGCTCAAGGTTTTGGACACCTATTGGAGTGACCACTGCCGTCATACCACTTTTGAAACAGAACTTAGGTCTATTGACTTTTCAGCTTCAAAATTCCACAAGCAATTGCAGGCGACTTATGACAAGTACCTGGCGATGCGGACAGAATTAGGTCGGACAGATAAGCCACAGACGCTCATGGATATGGCGACTATTTTTGGGCGCTATGAGCGGGCCAATGGCCGTCTGGATGACATGGAAGTGTCAGATGAAATCAATGCCTGCTCGGTAGAAATCGAAGTGGATGTGGACGGCGTAAAAGAGCCATGGCTCCTCATGTTCAAGAATGAAACCCATAATCACCCTACAGAAATCGAGCCTTTTGGTGGTGCCGCAACCTGTATCGGTGGTGCTATTCGTGATCCATTGTCAGGTCGCTCTTATGTTTATCAGGCTATGCGGATTTCAGGCGCGGGCGATATTACCCAGCCTCTGACAGCTACTCGCTCAGGGAAATTGCCACAGCAAATCATTTCAAAAACAGCGGCACATGGTTATTCTTCTTATGGAAACCAAATTGGTCTTGCGACCACCTATGTGCGTGAGTATTTCCACCCAGGCTTTGTCGCAAAACGTATGGAGTTGGGTGCCGTAGTCGGTGCTGCTCCAAAGGAAAATGTGGTCCGTGAAAAACCAGTTGCAGGCGATGTAGTTATCTTGTTAGGAGGCAAAACAGGTCGCGATGGTATCGGCGGGGCAACAGGCTCGTCCAAGGTACAGACAGTCGAGTCTGTGGAAACAGCTGGTGCAGAAGTCCAAAAAGGAAATGCTATTGAAGAACGCAAAATTCAGCGTTTGTTCCGCAATGGTGCCGTGACTCGCTTGATTAAAAAATCCAATGATTTCGGTGCAGGCGGTGTCTGCGTTGCCATAGGTGAGCTGGCAGATGGTCTTGAAATCGATTTGGATAAGGTTCCACTCAAGTATGCAGGCTTGAACGGAACGGAAATTGCCATTTCTGAATCACAAGAGCGGATGAGCGTCGTTGTCCGTCCTCAAGATGTGGAAACCTTCATCGCAGCCTGCCGTGAGGAAAATATCCATGCGGTTGTCGTAGCCAAAGTGACTGAAAAACCAAACCTAGTCATGACTTGGAATGGACAAACCATTGTCGATTTGGAGCGTTCTTTCCTTGACACCAACGGTGTGCGCGTGGTGGTGGATGCTAAAGTGATTGACAGCACTGTCAATTTACCAGAAATGCGTAAAACATCTGCTGAAAGCCTACAAGAAGACTTGAAAGAACTTTTGTCAGACCTCAACCATACTAGCCAAAAAGGTTTGCAGACGATTTTCGACTCATCTGTTGGTCGTTCAACCGTCAACCACCCACTCGGAGGTCGCCACCAGTTAACACCGACAGAAAGCTCTGTGCAGAAGTTGCCTGTCCAGCACGGTGTGACGACGACGGCTTCTGTCATGGCTCAGGGCTATCATCCTTATCTGGCAGACTGGTCTCCTTACCACGGAGCAGCCTACGCGGTCATTGAAGCGACTGCTCGCTTGGTGGCAACAGGGGCTAACTGGTCCAAGGCTCGCTTCTCCTATCAGGAGTATTTCCAACGAATGGATAAGCAGGCAGAGCGTTTTGGTCAGCCAGTAGCAGCACTACTGGGATCTATCGAGGCTCAGATTCAGCTTGGCTTGCCGTCTATCGGTGGCAAGGATTCCATGTCTGGTACCTTTGAGGACTTGACTGTTCCGCCGACCCTGGTTGCCTTTGGCGTGACCACGGCTGACAGCCGCAAGGTCCTCTCACCTGAGTTCAAAGCGGCTGGCGAGCACATTTACTACTTACCAGGTCAGATTTTATCAGAAGACATTGATTTTGCCTTGATCAAGTCTAATTTTGAAGCTTTTGAAAAATGGCAGAGCGCTTATGAGATTACGGCTGCTAGCGCAGTTAAGTATGGAGGAGTTCTAGAAAGTCTAGCCCTTATGTCCTTTGGTAACCAGTTTGGTGCAGAAGTCGAGTTGGCGGAGCTTGAAACCAGCTTGACAGGCCAGCTCGGTGGCTTTGTCTTCACATCGAAAGAAGACATTCCAGATGCGGTGAAAATCGGTCAAACCACTACAGACTTTACACTGGTTGTCAATGGTGTCAACCTTGCGGGACAGGACTTGCAAGCAGCCTTTGAGGGCAAACTAGAAGAAGTTTACCCAACAGAATTTGAACAGGCTACAGACTTACAGGATGTTCCAGCAGTCACCAGTTCAGCAGTTATACAAGCCAAGGAAAGAGTTGATGTTCCGCTTGTTTACATTCCAGTCTTCCCAGGTACCAATTCAGAATACGACTCCGCCAAGGCTTTTGAACAGGCTGGTGCCAAGGTTAATCTGGTGCCATTTGTGACTTTGGATGCGGAAAGTATTGAAAACTCGGTTGACACCATGGTTGCCAACATTGCCAAGGCTAATATTCTATTCTTTGCAGGTGGATTCTCCGCTGCGGATGAGCCAGACGGGTCTGCTAAGTTTATCGTGACCATCTTACGAAATGCCAAGGTCCGCTCTGCTATTGACCAATTTATCGAAAAAGGTGGCCTCATCATCGGTATCTGCAATGGCTTCCAGGCCCTTGTCAAATCGGGCTTGCTACCTTATGGAAACTTTGAGGAGGCGGGAGAAACCAGTCCGACCCTCTTCTACAACGATGCCAACCAGCACGTTGCCAAAATGGTGGAAACGCGGATTGCCAATGTCAATTCTCCGTGGTTGGCAAGTGTCCAAGTCGGTGATATCCATGCGATTCCAGTTTCTCACGGGGAAGGGAAATTCGTGGTGACGGACGAGGAGTTCGCTATCTTGCGAGATACTGGTCAGATTTTCAGCCAATACGTTGATTTTGCAGGTCAGCCAAGCATGGATTCTAAATATAATCCAAACGGTTCTAGCCATGCCATTGAAGGAATCACTAGTCGAAACGGTCAGATTATCGGGAAAATGGGGCATTCGGAGCGTTACGAGGACGGTCTGTTCCAAAACATTCCAGGTAAGAAAGACCAAGGGCTCTTTGTTTCAGCAGTTCGCTATTTTACAGGAAAATAACTATGACATACGAAGTTAAATCACTCAATGAAGAATGCGGGGTTTTCGGTATTTGGGGACATCCGCAGGCTGCTCAGGTGACCTATTTTGGTCTGCATAGCTTGCAGCACCGAGGACAAGAAGGAGCAGGGATTTTGGCCAATGATGGTGGGCATTTACGTCGCCATCGCGGAACAGGCCTGATTGCAGAAGTCTTTAAAAATCCAGCAGATTTAGAAGCCTTGACAGGAACGGCTGCTATTGGTCATGTCCGCTATGCAACTTCTGGTTCTGCTTCTATCAATAATATCCAGCCCTTCCTCTTTGATTTTGCAGATATGCAGGTGGGTTTGGCACACAATGGGAATTTGACCAATGCGGTTAGTTTGAAGGCTGAACTTGAAAAAAATGGTTCTATTTTCTCTTCTTCTTCTGACACTGAAATTCTCATGCACTTGATTCGCCGCAGTCACAATCCAGACTTTATGGGAAAAATTAAGGAAGCTCTCAATACTGTTAAAGGTGGCTTTGCTTACCTGATTATGTTGGAAGACAAATTGGTTGCTGCCTTGGACCCTAACGGTTTCCGTCCACTTTCAATAGGCAAAATGAAAAATGGTGCCTGGGTAGTTTCCAGCGAAACTTGTGCTTTTGAAGTAGTGGGGGCTGACTGGGTGCGAGATGTGGAGCCTGGTGAAATTGTCGTCATTGATGATTCAGGAATTCAATATGATAGCTATACAAGAGATACGCAACTGGCTGTTTGCTCTATGGAGTATGTCTATTTTGCTCGCCCAGATTCGGTAATTCACGGGGTCAATGTCCATACGGCCAGAAAAAACATGGGTCGTCGTTTGGCCCAGGAATTTCAACATGAAGCGGATATCGTGGTTGGTGTGCCAAACTCCTCCCTATCTGCGGCTATGGGATTTGCAGAAGAATCTGGTTTGCCAAATGAAATGGGTCTAATCAAAAACCAATATACCCAGCGGACCTTTATTCAACCAACCCAGGAATTGCGGGAGCAGGGTGTGCGCATGAAGTTGTCAGCCGTTTCAAGTGTTGTCAAAGGCAAGCGGGTGGTCATGATTGACGACTCCATTGTTCGCGGTACAACTAGCCGTCGCATTGTCCAGCTTCTTCGTGATGCAGGGGCAAAAGAAGTTCATGTGGCTATCGGCAGCCCAGAACTCAAGTACCCGTGTTTCTATGGCATTGATATTCAGACCCGTCGGGAGCTGATTTCAGCCAACCATACCGCTGAGGAAGTCTGTGAGATTATCGGGGCAGACAGTCTGACCTACCTTTCTCTTGAAGGGATGATTGAGGCCATTGGTATCGACACCGATGCGCCAAAAGGCGGACTCTGTGTGGCCTACTTTGACGGTGAATTTCCAACTCCTCTCTATGACTATGAGGAAGAATACCTCCGTAGCCTAGAAGAGAAAACGAGTTTCTACATTGAAAATGTCAAGTAAAGACAGATGTGTCAACGTTACTTGACAGACCTGTAAACTGTTGAAAGGAATCAAAATGACAAATAAAAATGCCTACGCCCAATCGGGCGTTGACGTCGAAGCGGGATATGAAGTTGTCGAACGCATCAAGAAGCACGTAGCTCGGACAGAACGCTTGGGTGTTATGGGAGCCCTCGGTGGTTTTGGCGGGATGTTTGATCTAACCAAACTGGATGTCAAAGAGCCAGTCTTGGTATCTGGGACAGACGGTGTGGGCACCAAGCTCATGCTGGCTATCCAGTACGACAAGCACGACACCATTGGTCAAGATTGCGTGGCTATGTGTGTCAACGACATTATCGCAGCAGGTGCAGAGCCGCTTTACTTCCTTGACTACATTGCGACTGGAAAAAATGAGCCAGCCAAGCTGGAGCAAGTAGTTGCAGGTGTTGCGGAAGGCTGTGTCCAAGCAGGTTGTGGTCTGATTGGCGGTGAGACTGCTGAAATGCCTGGAATGTACGGTGAGGATGACTATGACCTGGCTGGCTTTGCCGTCGGCATTGCGGAGAAATCCCAGATTATCGATGGCAGTAAGGTCCAGGAGGGCGACATTCTCCTTGGCCTAGCTTCCAGCGGCATCCACTCCAACGGTTATTCCCTGGTTCGACGCGTTTTTGCGGATGTTTCTGGCGACGCTCTGTTGCCAGAGCTCAATGGCAGAGCTCTGAAGGATGTCCTCTTAGAGCCGACACGTATCTATGTCCAGCAGGTATTGCCTCTGGTAAAAGCAGGGCTGGTCAACGGTATTGCCCATATCACAGGTGGTGGTTTCATCGAAAATATTCCCCGTATGTTTGCTGATAACCTAGCAGCTGAAATTGAAGAGGACAAGATTCCAGTCCTCCCAATCTTTACGGCCCTTGAAAAATACGGAAAGATCAAACATGAAGAAATGTTTGAAATTTTCAACATGGGTATCGGTTTAGTTCTGGCTGTCAGTCCAGACAAGGTTGACAGTGTCTGTCAACTAGTTGACGAGGAAGTTTACACCATTGGTCGCATCATCGCCAAGAAAGACAAGAGTGTGGTCATCAAATGAAACGAATAGCAGTGTTTGCATCAGGCAATGGATCCAATTTCCAAGTCATCGCAGAGCAGTTTGAAGTAGCCTTTGTGTTTTCAGACCGCAGAGGTGCCTATGTCTTGGAACGGGCTGAAAAACTAGGTGTACCAACCTTTGCTTTTGAACTAAAAGAGTTTGCAGATAAGCAGGCCTACGAAGAAGCTATCATCCAACTGCTAGACCAACACCAGATTGACTTGGTGGTCTTGGCAGGCTATATGAAGATTGTGGGACCAACCCTGCTGGCTCAGTATGAAGGTCGGATCATCAATATCCACCCCGCCTACTTGCCAGAATTTCCAGGAGCTCACGGGATTGAAGATGCCTGGCAGGCAGGCGTATCTGAAAGTGGCGTAACAGTCCACTGGGTTGATAGCGGCGTTGACACAGGACAAATTATCAAACAAGTCCGTGTGCCTAGACTAGCTAATGATAGCTTAGAAAGCTTCGAAGCCAGAATACATGAAGCGGAATACCAACTCTATCCAGCAGTCTTGGAGGAGTTGGGGGCAGTGAGAAAATAAGGAGAAATCATGACAAAACGTGCGTTAATTAGCGTATCAGACAAGGCGGGCATTGTGGAGTTTGCCCAAGAATTGACCAAGTTTGGTTGGGAAATTATCTCGACCGGTGGTACCAAGGTTGCCTTGGATCAGGCTGGTGTAACTACCATTGCCATTGACGATGTGACTGGTTTTCCTGAGATGATGGACGGTCGTGTCAAGACTCTTCATCCGAAAATACACGGTGGTTTGTTAGCACGTCGGGATTTGGACAGCCACCTACAAGCAGCCAGCGACCATGAAATCGGCTTGATTGACTTGGTAGTGGTTAACCTTTATCCCTTCAAAGAGACTATTTTACGTCCAGATGTGACCTATGATTTGGCGGTGGAGAATATTGACATCGGTGGTCCCTCTATGCTTCGTTCGGCAGCCAAGAATCACGCCAGCGTGACAGTTGTTGTGGATCCGACAGATTATCCGACGGTTTTAGGGGAAATTGCAGAGCAGGGGGAAACAAGCTATGCAACACGTCAGCGATTGGCTGCCAAGGTCTTCCGTCATACCGCAGCCTACGATGCCCTGATTGCAGACTACTTCACCAAGCAAGTAGGTGAAGATAAGCCTGAAAAACTCACCCTTACTTATGACCTCAATCAGCCTATGCGTTATGGAGAAAATCCCCAGCAAAATGCGGATTTCTACCAAAACGCACTTCCGACTGCATATTCCATTGCATCTGCTAAGCAGTTAAACGGGAAGGAACTATCCTTCAATAACATTCGTGATGCGGATGCGGCCATTCGGATTATCCGTGATTTCAAGGACCGTCCAACCGTTGTTGCTCTCAAACACATGAACCCTTGTGGTATCGGGCAGGCAGAAAGCATTGAACAGGCTTGGGATTACGCTTATGAAGCTGACCGAGTATCGATTTTCGGAGGCATCGTCGTGCTGAACAGGGAAGTAGATGCTGCGACGGCTGAAAAGATGCACCCGATTTTCTTAGAAATCATCATCGCACCGAGCTACTCGGCAGAAGCGCTAGCTATTTTGACCAATAAAAAGAAAAATCTTCGGATTTTGGAGTTGGCCTTTGACGCACAGGATGCGAGCGAAGTGGAAAAAGAGGTCACAGGTGTTGTCGGCGGGCTCTTGGTGCAGGATCAGGACGTGGTGGTGGAAAGCCCAGCGGACTGGCAGGTGGTGACCGAGCGTCAACCGTCCGAGCAAGAGTGGGCGGCTATGGAATTCGCTTGGAAGTCCTCCAAGTATGTCAAGTCCAACGGTATCATCATCACCAATGACAAGATGACCTTGGGCGTGGGACCGGGGCAAACCAACCGTGTGGCGTCCGTCCGTATCGCTATTGAGCAAGCCAAAGATCGTTTGGAGGGAGCCGTTTTGGCGTCGGACGCCTTCTTCCCATTTGCTGATAACGTGGAAGAGATTGCTGCAGCAGGTATTAAGGCCATCATCCAGCCAGGTGGTTCTGTTCGTGACCAAGACTCCATTGACATGGCCAACAAGTACGGATTGACCATGGTCTTTACAGGAGTCAGACATTTTAGACATTGAGGATTTTGCGGCTCACCTCGTGTGAGCTTTTTCCATTCCCGAACATTCCTCTGCTTTTCCTATCGAAATCCGTCTGTTTTTGCTATACTGTTTATAGAAAATCCGTTTTTGAGGTGTGAAAAAATGAAACTTTTGGTTGTTGGGTCTGGTGGTCGTGAACATGCGATTGCGAAGAAATTGTTAGAGTCTGAGCAGGTAGAGCAGGTCTTTGTTGCTCCTGGGAATGACGGAATGACCTTGGACGGTATTGAGTTGGTCAATATCGGAATTTCCGAACATTCTGCATTAATCAACTTTGCAAAGAAAAATGATATTGCTTGGACTTTTGTTGGTCCAGACGATGCTCTGGCAGCAGGTATCGTTGATGATTTTGAACAGGCTGGGCTAAAAGCTTTTGGCCCGAGTCGTCTAGCCGCGGAGCTGGAGTGGTCAAAAGACTTTGCCAAACAAATCATGGTCAAATACGGCATTCCAACAGCAGCCTTTGGCACATTTTCCAACTTCGAAGAAGCCAAAGCCTACATCGAAGAGCAGGGGGCACCGATCGTGGTCAAGGCGGACGGCTTGGCACTGGGCAAGGGTGTGGTCGTGGCGGAAACCGTCGAGCAGGCGGTCGATGCGGCACGGGAGATGCTCTTGGACAACAAGTTCGGCGACTCGGGTGCCCGCGTGGTCATCGAGGAGTTCTTGGTGGGCGAGGAGTTTTCCCTCTTTGCCCTGGTCAACGGCGACCAGTTCTACATTCTGCCGACAGCCCAGGACCACAAGCGTGCTTATGACGGTGACCGGGGTCCAAATACAGGTGGCATGGGGGCTTATGCTCCTGTTCCCCACCTGCCTCAAAGCGTGGTGGATACAGCGGTTGACACTATTGTCAAGCCTATTCTGGAGGGCATGATAGCGGAGGGGCGGTCTTATCTGGGTGTGCTCTATGCTGGCTTGATTCTGACCGACCAAGGTCCCAAGGTCATTGAGTTCAACGCCCGTTTTGGCGACCCAGAAACCCAGATTATCCTGCCTCGTCTGACCTCTGACTTTGCTCAGAACATCGACGACATCCTCCACAAACGTCCTACTGAGTTGACCTGGCTGGATAGTGGCGTAACGCTAGGCGTAGTCGTGGCTTCAAACGGCTACCCACTGGACTACGAAAAAGGCGTAGAGTTGCCAGCAAAGACCGAGGGCGACATCACGACCTACTATGCTGGGGCTCGTTTTGCGGAAAATAGCAGAGCACTGCTCTCTAACGGCGGTCGAGTTTATATGTTAGTCACCACAGCAGACACCGTTCAAGAAGCCCAAGAAAAAATTTACTCGGAGTTGAAGAAACAAGACACGACAGGCCTCTTTTATCGGACAGATATTGGAAGTAAGGCCGTGAAATAAGGGATAAAGAAAAGGAAGTATAAGCATGAATATTCCAATTTCCATCATCATGGGGTCTAGTTCTGACTGGAAAACCATGAAAAAAACAGCAGATGTGCTGGACAAATTTGGCGTAGCCTATGAAAAGAAAGTGGTCTCTGCTCACCGCACCCCAGACCTCATGTTCCGTCACGCCGAAGAAGCTCGTGGCTGTGGCATTAAGGTTATTATCGCAGGAGCAGGTGGTGCGGCTCATTTGCCTGGTATGGTAGCAGCTAAAACAACCCTGCCTGTTATCGGTGTTCCCATCCAATCTCGTGCCCTCAGCGGTGTGGATTCGCTCTACTCTATCGTGCAGATGCCGGGCGGTGTGCCTGTTGCGACTATGGCGATTGGTGAAGCAGGTGCGACCAATGCAGCTCTGACAGCTCTTCGAATTCTCTCCATTGAAGACCAAACCATTGCAGCTCAGCTGGTAGACTTTGCCAAGGAACAGGAAAAAATTGCGGAGGCGATGACAGATGACCTCATCTAAAACAATCGGAATTATCGGCGGCGGTCAGCTGGGTCAGATGATGGCTATTTCCGCCATTTACATGGGGCATAAGGTGATCACGCTGGATCCCGCGGCGGATTGCCCAGCCTCCAAGGTCAGCGAGGTCATCGTCGCTCCCTATCACGATGTGGCGGCCCTCAAACAGCTGGCGGAGCGGTGCCATATCCTGACCTACGAGTTTGAAAATGTCGATGCCGATGGACTGGACGCGGTCATCAAGGACGGTCAGCTCCCTCAGGGGACAGACCTCCTTCGCATTTCCCAGAACCGCATTTTTGAGAAGGATTTTTTTGCAAAAAAAGCTGGCGTGCAAGTCGCCCCCTACAAAGTTGTTACATCTAGCCTGGATTTAGAAGGTCTGGACCTCAGCAAAAACTATGTCTTAAAGACAGCTACTGGGGGTTATGATGGACATGGTCAGAAAGTCATTCGAGAAGCGGCGGACTTGGTAGAGGCTAGTCAGCTAGCCAACTCTGCCGAGTGTGTATTGGAAGAGTTTGTGAATTTTGACTTGGAAATCTCCGTCCTTGTGTCCGGCAACGGCTCCGACTACACCGTCTTTCCTGTGCAGGAAAATATCCACCGCCATAATATTCTTTACAAGACCATTGTGCCTGCCCGTATTTCAGATGAACTAGCTGAAAAAGCCAAAACCATGGCCCTGCAAATCGCCGACAAGCTCTATTTAGCAGGCACCCTTTGTATTGAAATGTTTGTGGCAGGTCAGGACATCCTGGTCAATGAAATTGCCCCTCGACCACACAATTCAGGGCACTATTCTATTGAAGCCTGTGATTTTTCACAGTTTGATACCCATATCAAAGGCATTCTAGGGGAGCCTCTGCCTCCTATCCGCCTTCTCTCTCCAGCTGTTATGATCAACGTCCTCGGACAAGACATGGAAGCAGTCCAAACCTTTCTTCAAGAAAACCCTACCGCCCATCCCCACTTTTATGGTAAACTAGAAGCAAAGCACAATCGCAAAATGGGACACGTGACAGTGTTGGGAGAGGGTGTTGAGATGAGAGAGTTTTAAGTATGTATATGGGACTGCCTGTGTCCCTTAAATTTTCAAATATATATCATGTAATTGGTTATCGTTAGTGTAGAAAATAATTTACGAATTAATGATATAGAGAATGCTGGGAAGTGTCAAAAGAAGTTGCCAAAATCTTACTAAGACTGTATAATTTGTGTTATAATGAAGAGGCGAGAAAAAATCTCGGGAGGTATATAATATGTTAATAGAATTTAAAGTTAAAAATTTTACTTCGTTCAAAAATGAAGTGACATTTAGTATGGTATCTTCAGAAAAATTGACAGAACATCTGGATAATAGAATTGAAATCGAAGAAAATTTACATTTGTTAAAAATAGCTAGTATATTTGGAGCGAATGCGAGTGGTAAGAGTAACTTATTACAAGCTTTGATGTTTATGTTTGCTTTTATAAAAAACTCTATGCAAGACTCGAAAGAAGGAAAAAGAAAATTCAATAATCTAACATTCTCATTAGATACGGTGAGTAAAGATGCTCCTACTGAATTTGAAATTTCATTTATTATGAAAAATCAAATTGTGACCTATGGCTTTTCCCTTGAGAAGGGAGAGGTTAAATCTGAAAAATTATTTGTAGATGACCAGTTGGTATTCGAAAGGGGAATAAATGGTATAGAGTCGTATTCTATTGAGGTTTTCAAAAAGAAAGAAGAGTTAGATTTAAAATTTAGTTTGACAAATTCGTATTCATTATTTTTGACAGTTCTTTCTGTGACTAACACGGAATTAGCTGAAAGTATTATGGAATATTTTACTCAAAATATTAATTTTTTATATGGTTACGGACATAATGCTAGGTTTACAAAGAGTCTGATAAGAGATAATAATAGTTACAAGTCTAAAATAATTGATTTATTAAAAATTGCAGATTTTAATATTACAGATTTAGAAGTTAGACAGCACAAATATGAAGTAAAATTAGTAGGAGAAGCTGAAGAGGAGATACCGGAAGAAATCTTAGAGGAGGCAAAAGAGAATGCAAATCGTCTTTTATCAAAACATAATATATACGATTCAGAAGGAAAAATAATAGATAGTAAACTATTTGATGCAGACCTATTTGAGTCTACTGGTACAAAAGTATTTTTAAGTATGGTTGGCCCCATTGTCAGTGTATTGGAAAATGGTGGTGTATTAATTATTGATGAAGCAGATGCATTGCTGCATCCTTTAGTTACTAAGTATTTGATGAGATTGTTTAACAATTCAGAAAATAAAAATTCTCAACTTATTATCACGAGTCACAATTCAAACATACTAGATCAAGAATTATTGAGAAGAGATCAGATTTGGTTTGTAGAAAAAGATGAATTTGAAGTGAGTCACTTGACATCTCTTTCAGAATACAGATTCAATGGTGCTGTTGTGCGTAGTGACGAGAGGTATGCTAAAAATTATTTAAAAGGAAAATATGGTGCAATTCCTTTTATTAAGAACGATGTAGTTCATACCTTGTTTAAGGGAAGTAAGATGGAGGATTGACAAAATATGGTGAAAAGTCGGTTTTCAAGGGATAAAAAGACAGGAACTAAGGAACAATTACCTTCAATTCTGATTGTGTGCGAAGGCGCTCGTACTGAACCAAATTATTTCCAAGGATTCAAAGTGCTAAATGCAACAGTAGAGATAAAAGGACTTGGCGATAATACGTTAAGACTTGTAGAATATGCTGTTACTGAAAAAGGGAAGTATGATCAAGTTTGGGTAGTTTTTGATAGAGATAGTTTTCCTGCAAAAGATGTTAATGATGCTGTACAATTAGCGCAACACCATAATTTTGGAATAGCCTATAGTAATGAGTCTTTTGAATTGTGGTATGTTTTGCATTTTCAATACCTAGATTCAGGAATTAGCAGAACGCAATATATTAATATTTTGAACAATATTTTTAAAAAGAATTCTGATTTTCCAGAAGAATATCAAAAAAATCTTCAAAATATGTACGATTTGTTAAAACCATTTCAAGCTAATGCTATTAGAAACGCTAAAACTTTAGCAAGTAGGTATACAGATGAATCAACTCCCTCTCCTGCAAAGCAATTACCAGTAACATATGTTTATAAATTAGTTGAAGAGTTGAATAAATGGCTTCCATCTGTAAGACTTGATTAGTTAGTAAATTTCAAATGTAGGTAAAGGAAAAACAATGATCAATCGTTATTCCCGCCCAGAGATGGCGGCTATTTGGAGTGAAGAGAACAAGTACAAAGCTTGGTTGGAGGTGGAGATCCTCGCAGATGAGGCTTGGGCTGAGTTGGGTGAGATTCCCAAAGAAGATGTGGCCTTGATTCGTGAGAAGGCGACTTTTGACATCGACCGCATTTTAGAGATTGAAGAGGAGACCCGTCACGATGTGGTGGCTTTCACGCGTGCGGTTTCGGAAAGTCTTGGTGAGGAACGCAAGTGGGTTCACTACGGTTTGACATCGACCGATGTGGTGGATACGGCTTACGGTTACCTCTACAAGCAGGCTAACGACATCATCCGTCGTGACCTTGAAAACTTTACCACTATCATCGCCGATAAGGCTCGTGAGCACAAGTACACCATTATGATGGGCCGGACCCACGGTGTCCATGCGGAGCCAACGACCTTCGGTCTTAAGTTGGCGACTTGGTATAGCGAAATGAAACGCAATATGGAGCGTTTTGATGTAGCAGCCAAGGGCGTTGAGGCTGGTAAAATTTCAGGTGCGGTTGGTAACTTTGCCAACATTCCTCCATTTGTGGAAGAGTATGTTTGTGGCAAATTGGGTATTCGTCCGCAGGAAATTTCAACTCAGGTCCTTCCTCGTGACCTCCACGCAGAATATTTCTCAGCCCTAGCCTTGATCGCAACGTCTATCGAGCGTATGGCGACAGAAATCCGTGGACTACAAAAATCTGAGCAACGCGAAGTAGAAGAGTATTTCGCCAAAGGCCAAAAGGGCAGCTCTGCTATGCCCCATAAACGCAACCCTATCGGATCTGAAAACATGACCGGTCTGGCTCGTGTGGTGCGTGGTCACTTGGTGACGGCTTTTGAAAATGTGGCTCTCTGGCACGAACGCGATATTTCCCACTCGTCAGCGGAGCGGATTATCACGCCGGATACGACTATCCTCATCAACTACATGCTCAACCGTTTTGGTAATATCGTCAAGAACTTGACGGTTTTCCCTGAAAATATGAAACGCAATATGGAGTCGACTTTTGGCTTGATTTACAGCCAGCGTGTGATGCTTAGCTTGATTGAGAAAGGCATGACCCGTGAGGAAGCCTATGATTTGGTGCAACCAAAAACCGCACAGTCATGGGATAATCAAGTGGACTTCAAGCCCCTTCTCGAAGCGGATGAGCGTGTGACAGCCAAACTTAGTCAGGAAGAAATCGATGAACTCTTCAACCCAGACTACTATGCCAAACGGGTAGATGACATCTTTGAACGACTTGGATTATAAAAAAATCAAAATTCTTTGGATTTTCCAGAGAATTTTTTAGTTTCCCTTAAGTTTTGAGAGTTATACTCTATTTAAGCTAGAAATAGCAAAACTTTTACTGAATGATTTTCAGTATCGTCATCCGTAAGAGCTAAAGCTCAAACGGCTGGCATATCTTTTCACCTAAAGGTATCCCTAGCTCTAAGTCGCAAGCGACAAGAGCTAGGTATCATATAATCTCCTGGAAATACTGGACTCACTGAGTCTGGTATTTTCATTTTATGCTATAATAGTCCCATGACTAGAATATTAGATATGGAACAAATGCAGGACGAGGAATACGTTGAGCGTACCCTGCGTCCGCAGAAATTAAATGAATACATCGGTCAGGACAAGGTCAAGGACCAGCTGAAAATCTTTATCGAGGCAGCCAAACTCCGTGATGAAGCCTTGGACCATACTCTTCTTTTTGGTCCTCCGGGTCTAGGTAAGACCACCATGGCTTTTGTCATTGCAAACGAACTAGGCGTCAATATCAAGCAGACCAGTGGTCCCGTCATTGAAAAGGCAGGCGATTTGGTGGCCCTTCTCAATGATTTGGAACCTGGTGATGTCCTCTTTATCGATGAAATCCACCGTATGCCCATGGCGGTTGAGGAGATTCTCTACTCTGCCATGGAAGATTTTTACATTGACATCATGATTGGGGCTGGGGAGGCCAGTCGCTCCGTGCATCTGGAGTTGCCTCCTTTTACCCTGATTGGAGCAACCACTCGTGCGGGGATGCTGTCCAATCCTCTGCGAGCCCGTTTTGGTATCACTGGACACATGGAGTACTACGAGCTGGCTGATTTGACCGAGATTGTCGAGCGGACAGCGGACATCTTTGACATGGAGATTACCCATGAAGCAGCTATCGAGCTGGCTCGTCGTTCGCGTGGGACTCCTCGTATCGCCAACCGCCTGCTCAAACGGGTGCGGGATTTTGCCCAGATTATGGGCGACGGCCTGATTGACGATATCATTACGGACAAGGCTCTGACCATGCTGGATGTTGACCGTGAAGGTCTGGACTACGTGGACCAGAAGATTCTCCGTACCATGATTGAAATGTACGGCGGCGGTCCCGTCGGCCTCAACACCCTGTCGGTCAATATCGCCGAGGAGCGTGAAACGGTGGAGGATATGTATGAGCCATACCTGATTCAGCAGGGCTTTCTCATGCGGACACGGACGGGGCGGGTTGCGACAGCCAAGGCCTACGAGCACTTGGGTTATCCCTATACGGAAAAATAATGGCAGAGCAGATGAGACGAGTAGCTAGTTTATTTGGAGATTGGCCTGAGGCAATTATTTGGACCTGTTTAGAAGGCAGAATGGGACAGATTCATGTTGATGACAGCCAGTCGCCCCAGTCAGCCTTAGCTCTCTATGGACGGCAGAGCTTCTTTGGTTTTTTGGCCGGAAAACCAAATGTGGACTTGCTAAAAATGTGTGAGGGAAAGGATATTATTTTAGTACCTCAAAACCAATCCTGGTCAGACTTGATAGAAGAGACTTACGGAGACAGAATCCGGTCCTTTACCCGTTATGCTACGAAAAAAGATACTAGTTTTGACCTTGGGCATTTGCAGAAACTGATTGATGCCCTACCTGGAGAGTTTGACCTGAAAGTAATTGACCGTAATCTGTATGATGCCTGTCTGGTAGAAGAATGGTCACGCGATTTGGTGGGCAATTATGCTGATGTGGAGCAGTTTTTAGACTTGGGTCTAGGCTATGTCATCTTGCATAAGGAACAGGTGGTGTCAGGTGCCTCATCCTATGCCAGTTATTCAGGTGGGATTGAGATAGAAGTGGATACTAGGGAAGACTATCGAGGTTTGGGTTTGGGTTTGGCTAGAGCTTGTGCTGCTCAGTTAATCTTAGCTTGTTTAGACCGTAATCTCTATCCTAGCTGGGATGCCCATACTCTGACTTCCTTGAAACTGGCTGAAAAATTGGGTTACCAATTGGACAAGCCCTATCAAGCATATGAATGGAGATAAGATGACACCGACATTTATTTGGGATTTGGATGGAACCCTTTTGGATTCCTATGAAGCAATTTTGGCTGGAATTCAGGAAACTTATGAACAATATGACCTTCCTTTTGACCGTGAGGAAGTAAGAAATTTTATTCTTCGTTATTCTGTCAAGGATTTGCTGGTGCGTGATGGGGCTAAGCACGGTCTGGATAGCGATGAACTCAATCGCGTACGCGCGACTTCATTGAAGGAGAAGAATACGCAGATTCCCCTGATGGCTGGTGCGCGTGAAATTCTGGACTGGACAGCAGAGAAAGGAATTCAAAACTTCGTTTATACCCACAAGAGTGACAATGCTTTTCAGGTTTTGGAGGAGTTGGGCATTGCTCACCATTTCACAGAAATCTTGACCAGCGATTCTGGTTTTGCCCGCAAACCAAGTCCGGAAGCTCTGCTATTTCTCATCGAAAAATACGGACTGGACAAGGAAAATACCTACTATATCGGTGACCGTCTGCTCGATGTGGAGACAGCTGTCAACGCAGGAATTCATAGTATCAACCTGCAAATCGATGGTGTGGAGAAAAATTGGAAGATTGAGAAGTTGGTGGACATTAAGGAGAAGTTTGAAGTGTAGATATAGTTAATAACTATGACAAGTCATGGAAATATTCAATTAGTCATCTATAGCGAGTTTTGATACACTAGATAGGTAAAGCGAAAAAACTGAGGTTATCGGTGAAAGATAAGAAATTTTAGTAATCTTTGGATGGGATCAAATACCAATTAGTATGTAAGTATACAATTATTTTCATCGCAATATGAAATCGTTTACAATTTCTGGCTTTTTTGCTACAATGAACAAAAGTATATTCGGAGGTATTTTATGAACGATAAGGAATTTGGACAACGTGTGCGTCAACTGCGAGAAACTGCTAGTCTGACGCGTGAACAGTTTTGTGACGATGAACTGGAGCTCTCCATCCGCCAACTAACCCGTATCGAAGCAGGTACTTCCAAGCCGACTTTTTCAAAAATCCAATATATCGCAACCCGCTTAGGCATGGGGCTCTACGAGCTTATGCCAGATTATGTGTCTCTACCTGAACGATATTCCAAACTGAAGTTTGATGTCCTCCGTACACCGACTTATGGCAATGAGGAATTAGTTGAAAAACGTGATGCTATTTTGACGGAAATCTATGATGACTACTATGATGACTTGCCTGAAGAGGAGAAAATAGCGATAGATGCGATTCAATCACGAATTGATACCTTAGAATCAGGTACAGCTGGTTTTGGAAAAGAAATATTAGAAGATTACTTTGAACAAATTTTTCGAAAACAAAAGTACGAAGTGAATGATTTACTGATTATAAGACTCCAGCTGGAATATGTTAGATTATCTAGTAATGACTCAGAAATCTTTAGACAGTTTTTGAAAATTATAGAAGCCTTACATGGACAAATTGATATTATCAATTCGAGTGATCTATTTGTTTTACGAGACACATTGTTATCTTGTGTAAATATTTTGGGAGGCAAAAAGTATTATGAACCAATACCAAAGATATTCGACAGTGTAGATAAAATTATACAGTCGACACAAGACTTTCAGAAAAAGCCCATTGTCAGTGTATTGAAATGGAAATACGCACTTTTTGTAAATAAGGATAGAGGAGAGGCTGAAAAGCATTATCTAGATGCGATTCTATTTGCAAAATTGATAGAAAATAGAGGGTTAGAACAGAAGATTGAAGAAGATTGGAAAGTTGACAATCAGTAAAGTGACATTTTTGTCCTGTTGAAGAGCTGTCAAAAGTATTATACTAAACTCATAAAGATTAAAGGAGATTAGTAATATGTTTAACTTTTTGAAATTTTTTGGTCGTCTTGGTGGTAACTGGGGAACATGGATTGAAGAATAATATTCATAAAAAGCCAACATCCGTTAGGCTTTTTTGTTATACTAGACAGTATGTAGGAGGTGGCTATGTTAGAAAATTGGTTAAACACCAAGCAAGGTCAGGTGTTTCATTATAAGATGGAGAAGATTGAGTATGCCCTAGAACAGCTAGGAAATCCCCAGTTTGCAGTGCCGGTCATTCATGTTGCTGGAACCAATGGCAAGGGATCGACCATTGCCTTTATGCGCCAGCTATTTCAGGCACATGGCTTGCGTGTCGGTAGTTTTGTATCTCCCCACATGGTGAGCGTGCACGACAGGATTTGTATTGACAGTCAGCCCATCTCCGACCACGATTTTCAGCACTATTTACAGAAAGTCTACGACTTGGAGCAGGAAGTTGCCGCACGCTATGAGCCTTTCCGCTATTTTGAGGTCATGGTACTCATTATGTTCCTCTATTTCAAGGACCAACAGCCTGATTTGGCACTAGTAGAGGTGGGTATCGGCGGACTTTTGGATACGACCAACGTCGTGGCACCAACCCTAAGCCTTATCACCTCCATCGGCATGGACCATCAAGATTTACTAGGATCGACTTTAGGGGAAATAGCAGAGCAGAAAGCAGGGATTATCAAGGAAAACGTGCCTGTCGTCCTTGGACCACTTTCTTCAGAAACCACAGTCATCTGTCGCCGAATTGCCCTTGAAAAACAAGCTCCAGTCTACCAATTTGGTCAGGAATTCACATATAAAGCAGGACAGTTCAGCAATGCGGACAGAGACCTGTCAGAATTGGTTCTGGGTCTGGCAGGTCCTCACCAAGAAGAAAATGCGGCCGTAGCCTTGCAAACTTTTTTGCTTTATATGGCAAGTATTCAAAAAGCGACTTTACCTCCGTTAATTAAAACTGCCCTTGCCCAAACCAGCTGGCCTGGTCGTTTGGAATTGGTTGCTCAAGAGCCAAAAATCTATTTGGACGGAGCCCACAATGTCCCTGCTATTGGACGCTTGATTGAATTTATTCAAGAACAAGAAGAGCCTGTCACCATTCTCTTTTCTGCCCTTCGGCGCAAGGATTTTCAAGAAATGTTGGACTTGTTGGAGGAAAGGCTGCCTCAAGTTTCCCTTGTTTTGACCAGCTTTGCTTATGACGGTGCCTTGTCCGAGGAAAACCGTCAGGGTCGAGAATATGTTGCGAACTACCAGCAGTTTATAGAAGATTGGCAATCTAGCGCGCAAGGTATTTTGATTATTACAGGCTCCCTCTACTTTATCTCAGAGGTTCGTCAGCTATTTAAAAAATAAAGTAACTTTTGCGAATAAATAGGTATGACACATGCAGAAACAGTAGCCTTTTTAAAAGAATTTCAAGAGAACAAGCACCATACCTTTCGACAGTTGGAACTGTTTGCAAAAATTTCCAGAACTCCCGATAGGAAATGACATCGGGAGTGCTTTTTGATATAATAAAAAAAGTACATTCAAGGAGGAGAACATGACAGAATTAGATGCAGTTGCTCGTGAAGTATCTCATCAACCTCGGCGCCGTCGAAGAGCAAGGCAATCACAAGGTTACCAGTTAAACGAAGATTTTAAGGCCGGGATGCCCAAAACGAAGATTTGGCCAGCGCTTATTTGGAGTGTATTGCTAAGTGCCGTCAGTATTGCCAATCCCTTTCTAACTTTTTTGGCTACAAATGTACAGACACAAAATTTGTATGCCGGAATGGCTATGATGGCTGGTCAGAATCCCTACGGAGATTTCTTCGCAACAAACGGCGTTTTATATTACTTACTAGCCTGGTTAGGTCATATTGATGGAGGATTTATTGTATTTGGTTTTCTCCAAATGATTGCGTTGTTTATCGCAGGAGTTTATTTCTATAAAATCATGGTCTATTTTAGTCAGTCGGAACGGTTGGCGACCAGTTCAAGTCATTGGTTTTATATTTTTATTGCTTCTTTAGGATTTGGCGGCTTATATGCAGAAATCTTTGCGCTTCCCTTTGTTTTGGCAGGTATTTGGTTCCTAGTCCGCTATTTTGCAAATGCTGTGGGCGATGAGGCCTTTATCCTGTATGGAATTGAGGCAGCCTTGGCCTTTCTGATTTATCCAGAGAGCCTCTTATTATGGTTGCTAGCTGGTTTCATATTGTTTGTTTTTAACACGCAACAACGGCAAATGGCTCGAGGGTTCTATCAATTATTGGCAAGTATATTTGGTCTTCTTTTGGTCTTGTATCTAGTTGGCTACTATGCCTTTGAAGCACAGATTCTAGGAACAGCTATCCAGCAAACTTTTCTTTACAATTTAAACTTGGACTTCCAGTATGCAGACCTGTATATGGCACTGGCACTTGTAGCGGGATTCTTATTGCTATCTGGTTTTTTCAAGGGATTTATCCAGACCGTGTCTTCCTTCGGTCAAGGTCTACATAATCATATCAAGGTTCTAATCCTGCTCGTTTTTGTAGCTCAGCTGGTGTTTATTATTGGAACCCGAAATGGTCATTATAGTCAACTGCTTAGTCTATTGCCTTATGGTTTTGTACTGACTGTTCTTCATTTGGGAGCTGATTCAGCAGTTGAAGAACGAGGCTATCTTCGTCATCAGTTTTTCTTGCCTCTGTTGATGATTTTTGGAATAGTCGCGCAACCAGCCTATACTTATTTTGTAGAAGGGGACTTGGTAGCGGACCGAGCAAGTATTGCTAGCTATGTGGGGCAAGAAACCAATGAAGATGATAAGATTTATGTTTGGGATGATAGCGCTAGCATCTATCTTGATAGCCAACGTCTGTCATCCGCAACTATTACCACAGCGGAGCCCTATCTGACTACGACTGACAATCAGAATAGCCTGGTTTACGACCTCAATAAAAATGAAGCAAGTTTGATCATTGTTAATAAGAATATCCCGCTCTTAGACGATGTGAAAGCAAATGTAGAGCTACAGTATAAGTCTGTCAAAACTACCGACTATTTTACTGTTTATCAAAAGAATGAATGATTGCTTAGGCAGTCATTTTTTCATTGGCTTGGGAAAATGGGTAAGACTAGGATGTGTGGTATAATGGAGAAATAGGTAGATGGAAAAAGAATGTCTAAAGAAATGTAGGAAAAAGTATGGCACAAATTATCGAATTACCAGAAATTTTAGCCAACCAGATTGCAGCAGGTGAGGTGATTGAGCGACCTGCCAGTGTGGTTAAGGAGTTGGTGGAGAACTCGATTGATGCAGGCGCCAGCCAGATAGAAATTCGTATCGAAGAAGCTGGGCTAAAAACTATTCAAATTACAGACAACGGCGAAGGTATTGCCCCTGACCAAGTAGCTTTGGCTTTACGCCGTCATGCCACCAGTAAGATCAAAAATCAGGCGGACCTTTTTCGAATTCGGACCTTGGGTTTCCGTGGTGAAGCCCTGCCCTCCATCGCCTCTGTCAGTCAAATGGTTATTGAAACGGCTACAGCCAACCATGCCCACGGTTTGCGTTTGGTTTCCAAGGGTGGTATCGTTGAGTTAGAGGAGCCAATCAGTCGCCCAGTCGGCACCCAGATAACCGTTTCGGATTTGTTTTACAATACCCCTGCCCGTCTTAAGTATGTCCGTAGTCAGCAGGCCGAGTTATCGCATATCGCTGATATTATCAACAGGCTGAGCCTGGCCCATCCTGAAATCGCCTTTACCCTGGTCAATGAAGGACGGGAATTGATGCGGACAGCTGGAACGGGTAAGCTCCGTCAAGCTATTTCGGGTATCTACGGTATTGCTTCTGCTAAAAAAATGGTGGAGATTGAGGCTGAGGACTTGGATTTTCACGTTTCGGGCTATGTTTCCCTGCCAGAATTGACCCGTGCCAACCGCAATTACATTTCCATTTTCATCAATGGACGTTATATCAAGAACTTCCTACTCAACCGTGCCATTTTGGAAGGTTACGGTAGTAAGCTCATGGTAGGGCGTTTTCCGCTGGCGGTGATTTCTATTGAGATTGATCCTTATTTGGCTGATGTCAATGTCCATCCAACCAAGCAAGAGGTCCGTATTTCCAAGGAAAAGGAACTCATGACTCTGATTCGCGAGGCCATTATTAAGGCACTAAAGGAGCAGGATTTAATTCCTGACGCCCTGGAAAATCTGGCCCAGTCTAGTACGCGTACCAAGGTCAAAGCAGAGCAGGTCACCTTGCCACTCAAGGAAAGCAAGCTCTACTATGACACTATCAAGCAGGACTTCTTCCTCAAACCAGAGGTGGTTTCAGAAGACATCAAGCCTTTGGAAGAAGACAAGAACCTGACAGAGATGACAAGTCAAGTTGACAAGTCTGTCACTATCAAATTTGCCCAACGGCAGACAGAAATTACTGATGATCTTGACCACCCAAATCTAACTAGTAAGGAACTTGCTAAGGTGGCAGACAAGTTGGATCAGGAAGAAACCTCGACCTTCCCAGAATTGGAATATTTTGGTCAAATGCACGGCACCTATCTTTTTGCACAAGGAAAAACAGGACTGTATATCATCGACCAACATGCTGCACAGGAGCGGGTCAAATACGAATACTACCGTGAGAAGATTGGTCAGGTAGATAACTCTGCTCAGCAGTTGCTGGTGCCTTATATCTTTGAATTCCCTCAAAATGATGCCCTAAATCTTGCACATAAAATGGATGCCCTCCGTCAAGTTGGTGTCAACTTGGAAGAGTATGGTGTCAACCAATTCATCTTACGTGAGCACCCTATCTGGATGAAGGAAGAGGAGATTGAGGCTGGTATTTACGAGATGTGCGATATGCTACTTCTAACAGACCAGGTGTCCATCAAGCAGTATCGGGCTGAGTTGGCCATTATGATGTCCTGCAAGCGTTCGATTAAGGCCAATCATGCCTTGGATGATTATTCAGCGCGTGATTTGTTGCGGCAATTATCCCATTGTCAAAATCCTTATAACTGCCCGCACGGCCGACCAGTCTTGGTGCATTTCAGCAAGTCGGACATGGAAAAAATGTTTAGACGCATTCAGGAAAATCACACGAGTTTACGTGAGTTGGGGAAGTATTAAGGATTTTAACACCCATGTAAAAGCATTTGGACTAGCTATTTTTACTGCCAGCTTGTAATGTAAAGGAGGAAACATGACCAATCTTGGACAGCTCATTCACATGGAGCGAACAAAACGACAGGAATCGCAAGAAACCTTGGCAAAAGCAATCGGAGTGTCACGGCAAACAGTCTTAAACTGGGAAAAAGGTCGCACCTTACCTGATAGTGCCAGTCTAGTCAGCATTGCCCAACGTTATCATCTCTCTTTTGACCAGTTAATTGGCTTACAAGTCAAGGCTAAGAAAAGGCGGGTCTGGATAAATTACCTGATTCTCCTAATCCTATTCAGTCTAGGTATTTTTGTCGGTGGCAATGCCACTCTCTTGCTTCCTTTCCTCATCGTTTTTCTCCTCATCGGTTTCCTTATCCAAGAATTCATGTTGACCAAATCTTTATAAAGCGAGGTCATCGTATGATCCGAAAGGATAGACTATTTATTGCATTTATTGTTCTTGGTGTGCTCAGTCTGCTGGTCAAGCTTCACCGCTATTTAGGATTTAGTCCGATTCATAGTCTTTATTACCAGCTTGCTAGTTTTGTCTTGCTATTTGCACTTGGTATGTACCACTATAGAGAGTTGCTTTGGACTGATTTTAGAAAATTGCGGAGCTGGAAACTGCTTTACCAATTCCCTTTGTTTTATCTTGCAGACTTTTTGGTCATGTATGGAGGAAGTTTTCTCCAATACTTGATAGTGAAATCATTCCATATCTCAGAAGGTATAGGCAATGTCACAGCAGTTAATAAGATAAGCCAAATCGTCCCACTTCCAATCTTTTTGCTGATAGTGGGAATCATCGGTCCAATTGTTGAAGAACTTTTTTATCGGAAATGTTTACAGGATAGTCTGAAAAATGTTTTAAATCCATGGTTTGCTATTGTCTTGCAAGGTCTCATTTTTGGCTTAGGGCATGCTAAATCTCTGGATAGTTCAGAAATTATCAACACGATTCCCCAGATTTGTTCGGGTATTTACTTGGGTTATCTCTATCACAGAACAGGCAATCTTTGTTATCCGATGCTCGTTCATTGTGTAGGCAACCTATCCGTCGGATATTGAAACCTAGCTTCGCTATCAATAGCGAGGCTTTTTATGGTACAATGGAAAGACATAAATTATCATCGATAAAGGAAGTATATGTACGACTATATCAAAGGAATGTTAACAAAAATCACTGCAAAGTATATTGTAGTAGAAACGCATGGGGTAGGTTACCTCTTGCAGGTGGCTAACCCATATGCTTACTCTGGACAGGTCCAGCAAGAAGTAACGGTCTATACCCATCAAGTTATTCGTGAAGATGCTCATTTGCTCTACGGATTTGCGACAGAGGCTGAAAAATCCGTCTTTCTCAGCCTGATTTCAGTATCAGGAATTGGTCCGACAACGGCTTTGGCCATTATTGCAGTTGATGATAATGACGGTCTGGTGCGGGCTATTGAGCAGAAGAATATCACCTACCTGACCAAGTTTCCAAAGATTGGTAAGAAAACAGCCCAGCAGATGATTTTGGACTTGGAAGGCAAGTTTGTCATGAGTGAGGAAACAGGACCTGTTCAACCAGTAGCACCTGCCAGTGAGAATGTCGCCCTCGATGAAGCCATGGAAGCCATGGAAGCCCTTGGTTACCGCCCAGCCGAACTTAAGAAAATAAAGAAATTCTTTGACGGCACTACCGACACTGCAGAAAACTACATCAAATCAGCCCTTAAAATGCTGATGAAGTAACGTACCAGTCTGATGGTTGCTGAAGCAACTCATCATACTACGGCAATCGCTATTTGCGACTTGCCTAGGTACCTTACTAATTCGCCACAAAAATAATGTCGATTTTTATGGCTCATGTCGTGTCCAGATGCAAAGGACATAAAGGACAAAGAGAAAATGAACAGCAGAACAGAAATTTTACCAGATGTCAATTGCGTCATTTTGTGAAGTTTAGAAATCTGATAATTTTTTTCTCACAGTCCTTAGTCTGTGTTCAATTAACGTACCAGTATGATGGTTATGTACTTGGGTAAAAAAGTTATAGGTGAGAGTGTCTATGTAGAGTAGACGGTTAGAAATCTGAGAAGCGAAGTTTTAAGTTTACCGGCTCTGTTAAATGAGCACGAAGAATCCTGTGATTTTAGAAATCAATTACGAACTAATTAGATGAGCGAGCAATCGCACCCTAGACAGAGGAGGAATATGAAAGCAGAACTAATTGCCGTCGGGACGGAGATTTTGACAGGACAAATCGTTAATACCAATGCCCAGTTCCTTTCGGAGAAATGCGCAGAGCTGGGAATTGATGTTTACTTCCACACAGCTGTTGGAGATAATGAACAGAGGCTTTTGTCTGTACTGGAGGTAGCCAGCAAGCGTAGTGAGATAGTTATTCTCTGTGGAGGATTGGGTCCAACAGAAGATGACTTGACTAAGCAGACTTTGGCAACCTTCTTAGGTAGAAAATTGGTCTTTGATGAAAAAGCCATGGCAAAATTAGACCGCTTCTTTACCAGCCGACCAGGTCGTGTCCGCACGCCCAACAATGAACGCCAAGCACAAATCGTTGAGGGAAGTCAGGCTTTGCAAAATCCAGCTGGTTTGGCAGTAGGAGGCTTGATTGAGCAAGCTGGAGTGATCTATGTTGTCTTACCTGGTCCTCCAAGTGAACTTAGAGCCATGTTTACAGAAAGTTTACAACCTTTGCTTAACCAGTCAAGTCAGCAACTCTATTCTCGTGTTCTACGCTTTTTTGGTATTGGCGAAAGTCAGTTGGTGACGATTTTAGCTGATTTGATTGATAAACAAACTGACCCAACTCTTGCCCCCTATGCCAAGGTTGGTGAAGTGACCTTGCGCTTGTCCACCAAGGCAAACAGTCAAGAAGAAGCGGATTTCCGTCTGAAACAGTTGGAAGAAGACATCTTACAACGTGATAAACTGAGAGAATATTTCTATGCTTACGGTGAGGAAAATAGTCTAGTACAGACAGTAGCAGAGCGATTGGTGGAAAAGAATAAAAGCATAGCCATCGTCGAACAGGGAACAGGCGGACTTTTACA
This sequence comes from Streptococcus suis, assembly GCF_002960625.1. Taxonomy (GTDB): domain Bacteria; phylum Bacillota; class Bacilli; order Lactobacillales; family Streptococcaceae; genus Streptococcus; species Streptococcus suis_T. The sequence goes on along the minus strand of NZ_POJH01000045.1, from coordinate 20,791 downwards.
GTCAGAAGTCAGCTTGGCGTTGGCTGGGCAACCTTATTTTAGCGGTGGTCAAGTCATCGGTCAGTTAGGTACAAAATCGGGCAGGTGCTCAGAAGAAGCTGATGGCATTCGTGAGGAGCTACAGGCTGATTTGGGACTGGCTGTGTCGGTACTTATCAAGCCTGAGTCGACAGAGGATAACGTTCTTGCAAAGGTATATCTAGCCTTGGCTGACACCTCTGGCATTTCCCAAAAAGAGGTTGACTTGGGAGGCTACTCCTGGCAACACATCCGCCAATTAGCTTGCTTGCAAGCCTTAGATTTTGTACGAAACACTTTGTGAAAGAAAAGAATTTTGCTATAATAGTTTGATTAAGAAAAGAGGAGAACAGCATTGGCTAAAAAACCTGCTAAAAAATTAGAAGAAATTACAAAGAAATTTGGAGATGAGCGTAAAAAGGCGCTCGACGATGCCCTTAAAGCTATTGAAAAAGATTTTGGTAAGGGTGCGGTGATGCGCTTGGGAGAGCGTGCCGAACAGAAAGTTCAGGTGATGAGCTCAGGTAGTCTGTCTATCGATATCGCCTTAGGTGCAGGTGGCTATCCTAAAGGGCGTATTGTGGAAATTTATGGTCCTGAAAGTTCAGGTAAGACAACCGTTGCTTTGCACGCAGTAGCTCAGGCTCAGAAAGATGGTGGGATCGCTGCCTTTATCGATGCGGAACACGCCTTGGATCCAGCCTATGCAGCGGCTCTTGGTGTAAACATCGATGAGTTGCTCTTGTCACAGCCAGACTCAGGGGAACAAGGTCTGGAAATTGCTGGTAAGTTGATTGACTCAGGTGCGGTTGACTTGGTTGTTGTTGACTCGGTTGCAGCCCTTGTACCTCGTGCAGAAATCGACGGTGATATCGGCGATAGCCACGTTGGTTTGCAGGCACGTATGATGAGCCAGGCCATGCGTAAACTTGGTGCTTCTATTAACAAAACCAAGACAGTAGCTATTTTCATTAACCAATTACGTGAAAAAGTTGGGGTTATGTTTGGTAACCCTGAAACAACGCCTGGTGGGCGTGCCCTTAAGTTCTATGCTTCTGTCCGTATGGATGTTCGTGGTAATACGCAAATCAAGGGTACTGGTGACCAAAAAGATCAAAACGTTGGTAAGGAAACCAAGGTGAAAATCGTGAAGAACAAGGTAGCCCCTCCCTTTAAAGAGGTTGTTGTTGAAATCATGTATGGTGAAGGAATTTCTCGTACAGGTGAATTGATTGAGATTGGAACCAATCTTGGTTTTATCAAAAAAGCTGGTGCATGGTATTCATATAATGGCGAAAAAATCGGACAAGGCTCTGAGAATGCTAAGAAGTATCTCGTTGAACATCCAGAAGTCTTTGACGAAATTGACCGCAAAATCCGTATTCACTACGGCTTGATTGAAGGTGAGGAAACACCAGAAGTCGTGACAGAAGAGGCTCCTGTTGCAATCGAAGAGGTTCAAGATGTTATTTTGGACTTGGATGGCGGTATTGAATTAGAAGAATAAAAGCGAAAAAGTTTGGATTATCCAGACTTTTTTCTGATTAAAAAACGAATATTCGCCCCGAAATTTAAAGTTTTTTTAAAAATAGGTCTACAGACGGATGGAATTTGTGGTATAATAGTCTATAATGTGCTTACTAAGATGTAGCAAAGGAGTGACTACATGATTAAAATTTATACAGTATCTAGTTGTACTTCTTGTAAGAAAGCAAAGAACTGGTTGAATGCCCATCAATTGTCCTATAACGAACATAACCTAGCTAAAGAGGCAATCACCAAGGAAGAAATTTTAAACATCCTGACCAAGACGGAAAATGGTATTGCGAGCATTGTATCGTCAAAAAATCGCTATGCAAAAAGTTTGGACTTTGATATAGAAGATTTGAGTGTCAACGAAGTGATTGACTTGATTACTTCTAATCCACGTATTTTGAAAAGTCCAATTCTGATTGATGAGAAGCGATTGCAGGTGGGATATAAGGAAGATGATATTCGTGCCTTCTTACCACGAGCGGTTCGTAATGTAGAAAATGCCCAAGCTCGTATGCGAGCAGCCTTATAAGAGTGAGGAGAACTCTGTTTCAGGGTTCTTTTTACACTTTCTTTGTGCTTGCTCTGGAAATATGATATAATGAAAATGAATAAAAATTGAAAGAAGGTGTAAGTATGGGATTCACAGAAGAAACAGTTCGTTTTCGTTTGGATGACACAGATAAACAAGAAATCAGCCAAACCTTGACTAGTGTTTATCGTTCATTGGAGGAAAAAGGTTATAATCCAATCAACCAAATCATTGGCTATGTATTAAGTGGGGACCCTGCTTATATTCCTCGCTACAATGACGCCCGCAATCAAATTCGTAAACACGAACGCGATGAAATCATTGAAGAATTGGTGCGCTATTACCTGAAAGGAAATGGGATTGACCTCTAATGAGAATAATGGGATTAGACGTCGGTTCTAAGACAGTTGGTGTAGCCATTTCAGATCCCTTGGGCTTCACGGCTCAAGGCTTGGAAATCATCCAAATCGATGAGGAAAAGGGTGAATTTGGTTTTCAACGTTTAACCGAGCTGGTTGAACAATATAAGGTTGATAAATTTGTTGTCGGCTTGCCCAAGAATATGAATAATACTAGTGGACCTCGTGTGGAAGCTAGTCAAGCCTATGGTAATTTATTGATAGAACGTTATAACCTACCAGTTGATTACCAGGATGAACGTTTGACAACTGTTGCTGCGGAGCGTATGCTGATTGAACAGGCAGATATTAGCCGCGGAAAACGTAAGAAAGTTATTGATAAATTGGCTGCCCAGCTGATTTTGCAAAATTATTTAGATAGAACATTTTAAAGGAGATACGAATGGCACATCATCATGACCATGAACACGACCACAATCACGACGAACGTGAATTGATTACTTTGGTAGACGACCAAGGTAATGAAACACTTTTTGAAATTTTATTGACAATTGATGGTCAAGAAGAGTTTGGAAAAAACTATGTTCTTTTGATTCCTGCAAGCGCAGAAGAAGATGAGAACGGAGAGGTTGAAATCCAAGCCTACTCATACATTGAAAATGAGAACGGCACAGAAGGCGACCTCCAACCAATCCCAGAAGACGCAACAGCAGAATGGGATATGATTGAAGAAGTCTTTAACAGCTTTATGGAGGAATAAAAAGGTCCGGGGGACCTTTTTATCAGGTCCGGGGGACCTTTTTATCAGGTCCGGGGGACCTTTTTATCAGGTCCGGGGGACCTTTTTATCAGGTCCGGGGGACCTTTTTATCTTTTGCTTGAAAACAGGAGAGCAAAACTAGGTCCGGGTGGACCTTTTTATCATGAGTTTGAAAACCAAAGAACGAATTAAGGTCTGGTGAATATTTTGATCTGCTCTCCGTCGTTAGAATGATATTTCTAACGATTTTTTCTTATGGAAGCTCATAAAAATAACACTAAAATCAAAGAAGAATTGGATTTAATAATGGCCAACTTACAATAAAATACAATTGATAAATCATATTTACTAAGTTAGTAGACAAAAATGTCCTGTAGAAAGTTAGCTCTTTTCGATAAACTTAAACCATCAAACAAAGGAGATAGGATGATGGAATTTGAAAAGGTCTATGATTGCGTAAAAGGAATTGTTAACAAGACTCGTAAAGAGTTTTATATCAAACTGTGGGACAGAGATGACTGGGAGCAGGAAGGCATGATAACCTTGTTTGAATTATTGGAGGATCAACCATGGTTGATTGGGGAAAGAGCTCAGTTGTATTGTTATTTCAAGGTTAAATTCAGAAATCGGATTAAGGACTATGTTCGCAGACAGGAAAGTAAAAAGCGAAAGTTTGACCGAATGCCTCATGAAGACATACATGAACTATCACAAGTAATACAATCGCCAGGTTTAGTCAATGATGAACTGTTAATGTTGAGAGGTGCCTTGAGGGATTATCGGAAAAATTTGTCTATGGACCAATTGGAAAATTATGAAAAACTCATCAGTGGTCAGAGTTTCAATGGTCGCAAGAATATGCTTAGGGATTTACAAGAACATTTAAAGGACTTTCGATGATTGTTTTCTACTAATTACTATAAGAATAATGTCGATAGAATACACGAACCGCCTCCCAAAACAGAAGTTTTGGGATTTTTAAATTTTTAAGTAAAAACTCTTGCAATGCACAATATAATTTGATAGAATGTTCTAGTGCCGTAAAATTACGGCTTTAGCTTTGATGCAAGAGGTTGCGACACGCTCGGTTGCATTGCCACGTGACCCGTGTTGGTTTTCTTGTGGAGCTAGCCTATTATCTTAAATAGACGAAAAGGAGAAAAAGATGGCAAACAAAAAAATCCGCATCCGCTTGAAAGCGTACGAACACCGTACACTTGATACAGCAGCTGCAAAAATCGTTGAAACTGCAACCCGTACAGGTGCTCAAGTAGCAGGTCCAGTTCCGCTTCCAACAGAACGTAGCCTCTACACTATCATCCGTGCGACTCACAAGTACAAAGACTCTCGTGAGCAGTTTGAAATGCGTACACACAAACGCTTGATCGACATCATCAACCCAACTCAAAAAACAGTTGACGCATTGATGAAATTGGATCTTCCAAGTGGTGTGAACGTAGAAATCAAGTTGTAATCAAGTAACAAGGTAGGCTAAAAGCAAGTGTTCATAATTGAACACGGGCTAAACTCCGTGTGAAAAAGATAAACTTTCCTAGAAACAGAAGTTTCTTCGTCAAGTTTCCTATTTTCACTTTGAGTTTGACGCCCTTTGTATCTTGGTTTGAGCATGAAAAACGCTCGTTAAAAACTTTTTAAATACAAAATAAGAAAAGGAATATTTTTCTCATGACAAAAGGAATCTTAGGGAAAAAAGTGGGAATGACTCAAATCTTCACTGAATCTGGTGAATTTATCCCTGTTACTGTCATCGAAGCAACTCCAAACGTTGTTCTTCAAGTGAAAACAGTTGAAACTGATGGTTATGCTGCAGTTCAAGTTGGTTTTGATGACAAACGTGAAGTATTGAGCAACAAACCTGCCAAAGGCCATGTAGCTAAAGCTAACACAGCTCCTAAGCGCTTCATTCGTGAATTCAAAAACATTGAAGGCTTGGAAGTTGGACAAGAAATTACAGTTGAAACTTTCGCAGCTGGTGATGTTGTTGATGTAACTGGTACATCTAAAGGTAAAGGTTTCCAAGGTGTTATCAAACGCCATGGTCAATCACGTGGTCCTATGGCTCACGGTTCTCGTTACCACCGTCGTCCAGGTTCTATGGGTCCTATTGCACCTAGCCGTGTATTCAAAGGTAAAAACCTTGCAGGTCGCATGGGCGGCAACCGTGTAACAATTCAAAACCTTGAGGTTGTACAAGTTGTTCCAGAAAAGAACGTTATCCTTATCAAAGGTAACGTACCAGGTGCTAAGAAATCTCTTATCACTATCAAGTCAGCAGTTAAAGCTGGTAAATAATAAGGAAAGGGGAAATCAGTCGAAATGGCAAACGTAACATTATTTGACCAAACTGGTAAACAAGCTGGTGAAGTAGTTCTTAACGATGCGATTTTTGGTATCGAGCCAAACCAAGCAGTTGTATTTGATGTGATCATCAGCCAACGAGCTAGCCTTCGTCAAGGTACTCACGCAGTTAAAAACCGTTCAGCAGTCTCAGGTGGCGGACGCAAACCATGGCGTCAAAAAGGAACTGGACGTGCTCGTCAAGGTTCTATTCGTTCACCACAATGGCGTGGCGGTGGCGTAGTCTTCGGACCAACTCCACGTTCATACGCGTACAAACTTCCACAAAAAGTTCGTCGCTTGGCACTTAAATCTGTTTACTCAGAAAAAGTTGCTGAAAACAAATTTGTAGCTGTTAACTCACTTGAATTCACAGCTCCAAAAACTGCTGAATTTGCAAAAGTACTTGCAGCATTGAGCATTGATTCTAAAGTCCTTGTTATTCTTGAAGAAGGCAACGAATTCGCAGCTCTTTCTGCTCGTAACATCCCAGGAGTTAAAGTTGCAACTGCAACAACTGCAAGCGTACTTGACATCGCAAATGCAGACAAACTTCTTGTAACTCAAGCAGCTATCTCTAAAATTGAGGAGGTTCTTGCATAATGAATTTGTATGATGTTATCAAAAAACCTGTCATCACAGAAAGCTCAATGGGCCAACTCGAAGCAGGCAAGTATGTATTTGAAGTTGACACTCGTGCACACAAACTCTTGATCAAGCAAGCTGTTGAAGCTGCATTCGAGGGTGTTAAAGTTGCAAATGTGAACACAATCAACGTGAAACCTAAAACAAAACGCGTAGGTCGTTATGTAGGTCGCACAAACAAAGTGAAAAAAGCAATCATCACATTGGCTGCTGATTCAAAAGCGATCGAATTGTTCGCTACAGCTGACGCTGAATAATCAAAGGAGGAATTAACGTGGGTATTAAAGTTTATAAACCAACGACAAATGGCCGTCGTAACATGACTTCTTTGGACTTCGCTGAAATCACAACAAGCACTCCAGAAAAAAGCTTGCTTGTTGCTTTGAAGAGCAAAGCTGGTCGTAACAACAACGGTCGCATCACTGTTCGTCACCAAGGTGGCGGTCACAAACGTTTCTACCGTTTGGTAGACTTCAAACGTAACAAAGATGGCGTTGAAGCAATCGTTAAAACGATCGAATACGATCCAAACCGTTCAGCAAACATCGCTCTTGTACACTACACAGACGGTGTTAAAGCTTATATCATTGCTCCTAAAGGTCTTGAAGTTGGTCAACGCATCGTTTCAGGTCCAGAAGCAGATATCAAAGTTGGTAACGCACTTCCACTTGCAAACATCCCAGTCGGTACTGTTGTTCACAACATCGAGTTGAAACCAGGTCGCGGTGGTGAGTTGGTTCGTGCTGCTGGTGCATCTGCACAGGTTCTTGGTCAAGAAGGTAAATACGTTCTTGTTCGCCTACAATCAGGTGAAGTTCGTATGATCCTTGGTACTTGCCGTGCTACTGTTGGTACTGTAGGTAACGAACAACATGGCCTTGTTAACCTTGGTAAAGCAGGTCGTAGCCGTTGGAAAGGTATCCGTCCAACAGTTCGCGGTTCTGTAATGAACCCTAACGATCACCCACACGGTGGTGGTGAAGGTAAAGCACCAGTTGGTCGTAAAGCACCATCTACACCATGGGGTAAACCAGCTCTTGGTTTGAAAACTCGTAACAAGAAAGCTAAATCTGACAAACTTATCGTTCGTCGTCGCAACCAAAAATAATCTATTCTTAGTTGCATAGCATTCTATATCATCCGCCAACTCGGTAGCCCGCAAAGCGGGCAAGCCGCTGTGGTACATATTTTAAAGGAGAAAACACTAAAATGGGACGTAGTCTTAAAAAAGGACCTTTCGTCGATGAGCATTTGATGAAAAAAGTTGAAGCTCAAGCAAACGACGAAAAGAAAAAAGTAATTAAAACTTGGTCACGTCGTTCAACGATCTTCCCAAGTTTCATCGGTTATACAATCGCAGTTTACGATGGACGTAAACACGTACCTGTATACATTCAAGAAGACATGGTAGGTCACAAACTTGGTGAATTTGCACCAACTCGTACTTACAAAGGTCATGCTGCTGACGACAAGAAAACTCGTCGTAAATAATTTAGGAGGAAAACACAATGGCAGAAATTACTTCAGCTAAAGCAACTGCTCGCACAGTACGTGTTTCACCTCGTAAATCACGTCTTGTCTTGGATAACATCCGTGGCAAAAGCGTAGCAGACGCAATCGCAATCTTGAAATTCACACCAAACAAAGCTGCAGGCATTATCGAGGGAGTTTTGAACTCAGCAATCGCTAACGCTGAAAACAACTTTGGTTTGGAAAAAGCTAACTTGGTAGTCAGCGAAGCATTCGCAAACGAAGGACCAACGTTGAAACGTTTCCGTCCACGTGCGAAAGGTTCTGCTTCACCAATCAACAAACGCACAGCTCACATCACTGTAGTTGTGGCAGAGAAATAAGGAGGTAAAAACGTGGGTCAAAAAGTACATCCAATTGGTATGCGTGTTGGCATCATCCGTGATTGGGATGCTAAATGGTATGCTGAAAAAGAATACGCGGATTACCTTCATGAAGATCTTGCAATCCGCAACTTTATCAAAAAAGAATTGGCTGATGCGTCAACATCAACAATCGAAATCGAACGTGCTGTAAACAAAGTTATCGTTTCTATCCACACTGCTAAACCAGGTATGGTTATCGGTAAAGCTGGTAGCAACGTTGATGCACTTCGTGCTCAATTGAACAAATTGACTGGTAAGCAAGTACACATCAACATCATCGAAATCAAACAACCTGATTTGGATGCACACCTTGTTGGTGAGTCAATCGCTCGTCAATTGGAGCAACGTGTGGCATTCCGCCGTGCTCAAAAACAAGCTATCCAACGTGCAATGCGCGCTGGTGCAAAAGGTATCAAAACACAAGTTTCTGGTCGTTTGAACGGTGCTGATATTGCCCGTGCAGAAGGCTACTCAGAAGGAACTGTTCCTCTTCATACACTTCGTGCGGATATCGACTACGCTTGGGAAGAAGCTTTGACAACTTACGGTAAACTTGGTATCAAAGTATGGATCTACCGTGGTGAAGTTCTTCCAGCTCGTAAAAACACTAAAGGAGGTAAATAACAAATGTTAGTACCTAAACGTGTAAAACACCGTCGTGAATTCCGTGGAAAAATGCGCGGTGAAGCTAAAGGTGGAAAACAAGTAGACTTTGGTCAATACGGTCTTCAAGCAACTACTAGCTCATGGATTACAAACCGCCAAATCGAAGCTGCCCGTATCGCTATGACGCGTTACATGAAACGTGGTGGTAAAGTTTGGATTAAGATCTTCCCACACAAATCATACACTGCTAAAGCTATCGGTGTACGTATGGGTTCTGGTAAAGGTGCTCCTGAAGGTTGGGTAGCTCCAGTTAAACGCGGTAAGGTTATGTTTGAAGTAGCTGGCGTTTCTGAAGAAATCGCACGCGAAGCATTCCGCCTTGCTGGTCACAAATTGCCAGTTAAAGTTAAATTCGTAAAACGTGAAGCAGAATAAGGAGAAGACATGAAACTTCAAGAAATTAAAGATTTTGTAAAAGAACTTCGTGGCCTTTCTCAAGAAGAACTTGCTAAGAAAGAAAACGAATTGAAGAAAGAACTCTTCGAACTTCGTTTCCAAGCTGCTGCTGGTCAACTTGAGCAAACTGCTCGTTTGAACGAAGTGAAGAAACAAATTGCACGTATCAAAACTGTGCAATCTGAAACTAAATAATAGATTGGGAAAGGAGAATTTCAATGGAACGCAATAATCGTAAAGTTCTTGTTGGACGCGTAGTATCTGACAAAATGGACAAAACAATCACAGTTGTAGTTGAAACAAAACGTAACCACCCAGTCTATGGTAAACGTATTAACTACTCTAAAAAGTACAAAGCTCATGATGAAAACAATGTTGCTAAAGAAGGCGATATCGTTCGTATCATGGAAACTCGCCCACTTTCAGCTACAAAACGTTTCCGTCTTGTAGAAGTTGTGGAAGAGGCAGTTATCATTTAATCAACCTGAAAGGAGAAAATTGACATGATTCAAACAGAAACTCGTTTGAAAGTTGCTGACAACAGTGGCGCACGTGAAATCTTGACAATCAAAGTTCTTGGTGGTTCAGGACGTAAATTCGCGAACATCGGCGACATCATCGTTGCTTCAGTAAAACAAGCTACTCCTGGTGGTGCGGTTAAAAAAGGTGACGTTGTTAAAGCCGTTATCGTTCGTACTAAGACAGGTGCTCGTCGCGCTGATGGTTCATACATCAAATTCGATGAGAATGCTGCAGTTATCATCCGTGAAGACAAAAACCCTCGCGGAACTCGTATCTTTGGCCCAGTGGCACGTGAATTGCGTGATGGCGGTTTCATGAAAATCGTTTCATTGGCACCAGAAGTACTTTAATCAAATAGTTTTAGGAAATTTGTTACAAACTAACGAAGTCTGTGACGGATTTAGTAAACTAGAAAACAAACTAAGTCCCCTGGTTAAATCACTAACCAGGGTGCCCATTAGGGCGTAAGAAATTATAGGAGAAATCAAATGTTTGTAAAAAAAGGCGATAAAGTTCGCGTAATCGCTGGTAAAGACAAAGGCGTTGAAGCAGTTGTCGTAACAGCACTTCCAAAAGTAAACAAAGTTATTGTTGAAGGTGTTAACATCGTTAAGAAACACCAAAAACCAAACAGCGAAAACCCTCAAGGCGCTATCGTTGAAAAAGAAGCTCCAATCCATGTGTCAAACGTTCAAGTTCTTGACAAAAATGGTGTTGCAGGACGCGTTGGTTACAAGTTTGTAGACGGCAAAAAAGTTCGCTACAACAAAAAATCAGGCGAAGTGCTTGATTAATCACGAAGGAAAGGAGAAGTATAATGGCAAATCGTTTAAAAGAAAAATATCTTAATGAAGTAGTTCCTGCTTTGACTGAACAATTTAACTATTCTTCAGTTATGGCTGTGCCAAAAGTTGATAAGATCGTTTTGAACATGGGTGTTGGTGACGCTGTTTCTAACGCTAAAAACCTTGAGAAAGCTGCTCAAGAATTGGCTTTGATCTCAGGTCAAAAACCACTTATCACTAAAGCTAAGAAATCAATCGCCGGCTTCCGTCTTCGTGAGGGTGTTGCAATCGGTGCGAAAGTAACTCTTCGTGGCGAACGTATGTATGAGTTCTTGGACAAATTGGTTACAGTTTCACTTCCACGTGTACGTGACTTCCACGGTGTACCAACTAAGTCATTTGACGGACGTGGTAACTACACACTTGGTGTGAAAGAGCAATTGATCTTCCCAGAAATCAACTTCGACGATGTTGATAAAACTCGCGGTATGGATATCGTTATCGTTACAACTGCTAACACTGACGAAGAATCACGTGCATTGCTTACTGGCCTTGGTATGCCGTTTGCAAAATAAGAGGGAGAGAATAAATGGCTAAAAAATCAATGATCGCTAAGAACAAACGCCCAGCTAAGTTCTCTACACAAGCTTACACACGCTGTGAAAAATGTGGACGTCCACACTCAGTTTACCGCAAATTCAAATTGTGCCGTGTATGCTTCCGCGACTTGGCTTACCTTGGACAAATTCCTGGCGTAACAAAAGCTTCTTGGTAAGAATAACTTGCTATTCCGTTGCAATTCGTCGTCAGTACTTCTTGCCATACGCTAGTACTGCCTGCGAAGTGCTTCCTAGACTTGCATAGGACTAGCAACTTATTCTATATACACATATCACTTGTCCGCAAGGACATCATTAACTAGCAAGTGACTAGTTCAAACTGCTAGTAAGAGGAGAAACAACAAATGGTTATGACTGACCCAATTGCAGATTTTTTGACACGTATTCGTAACGCTAACCAAGCAAAACACGAAGTGCTTGAAGTTCCTGCATCAAACATCAAAAAAGGTATTGCTACAATCCTTAAAAACGAAGGTTTTGTAAAAAACGTAGAATTCATCGAAGATGACAAACAAGGCATCATCCGCGTATTCTTGAAATACGGACCAAACGGTGAAAAAGTTATCACTAACTTGAAACGCGTTTCAAAACCAGGTCTTCGTGTTTACTCAAAACGTGAAGATATTCCAAAAGTTCTTAACGGACTTGGTATCGCAATCATCTCAACATCAGAAGGTCTTTTGACTGACAAACAAGCTCGTCAAAAGAACGTTGGTGGTGAGGTTATCGCATACGTTTGGTAATCTTTTAGCTTCCAATTTCGTCATGTGCCTGTGTTAGAGCGTCTTGACTACTCAAGTATGGTCTACGTCGCTCTGCCTTGCCACATTTAGAAATTGAAACCTAAAAGCATGATACAAACGCGAGAGGACCAGTTCTTCGTGCGCGTTCAAATCAGACCTACTGATTGATTATTTAGTATCATGTAACCTGCTCAATCGAACACGGGCTATTGTCCGTGTTTAAATGAGCCCCCGTGAAAACTGGTCGCTTGACGGCCTGATAATTTAACAGGAGAATAAAAAATATGTCACGTATTGGTAATAAAGTAATTACATTGCCTGCTGGTGTTGAGCTTGCTCAAAACAACGGCATGGTAACTGTAAAAGGACCTAAAGGGGAATTGACTCGTGAATTCCCAACTGCTATTGAAATCCGTGTGGAAGGTACAGAAGTTACTCTTCACCGTCCAAACGATTCAAAAGAAATGAAGACTATTCACGGTACTAGCCGTGCTAACCTCAACAACATGGTTGTTGGTGTTTCTGAAGGCTTCAAAAAAGAACTTGAAATGCGTGGTGTCGGTTACCGTGCTCAATTGGCTGGTAACAAATTGACACTTGCTGTTGGTAAATCACACCCAGACGAAGTGGTTGCACCAGAAGGTATCACATTTGAAGTTCCAACACCAACACAAATCATCGTGTCTGGTATCAACAAAGAAGTTGTTGGTCAAACAGCAGCTTACATCCGTAGCCTTCGCGCTCCTGAGCCATACAAAGGTAAAGGTATCCGCTACGTTGGTGAATTCGTTCGCCGTAAAGAAGGTAAAACAGGTAAATAATAGCTTGCTGGGGTGGCTGAGCCACCTGGCTGACTATTTCTCAAATTGTTTCGTAAGAAACAGAATCATACATTAAGAGGTGAATATTGTGATTTCAAAACCAGATAAAAACAAAATCCGCCAAAAACGCCACCGTCGCGTTCGCGGTAAAATCTCTGGAACTGCTGCTCGCCCACGTTTGAACATTTTCCGTTCTAATACAGGCATCTACGCTCAAGTGATTGATGACGTAGCGGGTGTAACGCTCGCAAGCGCTTCTACTCTTGATAAAGAAGTTTCAAAAGGTACTAAGACAGAACAAGCTGTTGTTGTAGGTAAACTCGTTGCTGAACGCGCGGTAGCTAAAGGTATTTCTGAAGTGGTCTTTGACCGCGGTGGATATCTCTATCACGGACGTGTGAAAGCTTTGGCTGAATCAGCTCGTGAAAACGGATTGAAATTCTAATAGGGAGGACACTAAGAAATGGCATTCAAAGATAACGCAGTTGAAATTGAAGAACGCGTAGTAGCCATCAACCGTGTTACAAAAGTTGTTAAAGGTGGACGTCGTCTTCGTTTTGCAGCTCTTGTGGTTGTTGGTGACCGTAACGGTCGCGTAGGTTTCGGTACTGGTAAAGCTCAAGAAGTACCAGAAGCTATCCGTAAAGCAGTTGAATCTGCTAAGAAAAACATGATTGAAGTACCAATGGTTGGTACAACAATTCCTCACGAAGTTCGTTCAGAATTTGGAGGAGCTCGTGTATTGTTGAAACCTGCTTCAGAAGGTTCTGGGGTTGCTGCCGGTGGTGCAACTCGTGCCGTAATCGAATTGGCAGGTATCGCAGATGTGACTTCTAAGTCACTTGGTTCAAACACACCAATCAACATCGTTCGCGCAACAGTTGAAGGTTTGAAACAATTGAAACGTGCTGAAGAAGTGGCTGCACTTCGTGGCATCTCAGTTTCTGATTTAGCATAAGAAAGGAGATACTCATGGCTCAAATTAAAATCACTTTGACTAAGTCTCCAATCGGTCGCAAACCAGAACAACGTAAAACAGTTGTTGCACTTGGACTTGGTAAATTGAACTCTTCAGTTGTTAAGGAAGATAACCCAGCTATCCTTGGTATGGTTAACGCTATCTCTCATTTGGTAACTGTAGAAGAAGTTAAGTAAAATAACAAATGGCTAAGTCGCATAGAAAATTCTTTGCGACTTCTAGTCAATTTAATAAAATAAGCGAGTTTGTGGATAAAGACTCTTGTATTCCACAGGCGCTAGCATATAAAAGAGGAGAAAATAAGTAATGAAACTTCATGAATTGCAACCTGCTACAGGTTCTCGTAAAGTCCGCAACCGTGTAGGTCGTGGTACATCATCAGGTAACGGTAAAACTTCTGGCCGTGGTCAAAAAGGTCAAAAAGCTCGTAGCGGTGGCGGTGTTCGTCTAGGTTTTGAGGGTGGACAAACTCCATTGTTCCGTCGTCTTCCAAAACGTGGATTTACAAACATCAACGCTAAAGAATACGCAATCGTTAACCTTGATCAATTGAACGCTTTTGAAGATGGTGCTGAAGTAACACCAGTTGTACTTATCGAAGCTGGTATTGTTAAAGCTGAAAAATCAGGTATCAAAATCCTTGGTAACGGCGAATTGACGAAGAAATTGACAGTTAAGGCTGCTAAATTCTCTAAATCAGCTGAAGAAGCAATCACTTCTAAAGGTGGCTCAGTAGAAGTCATCTAAGAGGTGACAGCCTATGTTTTTTAAGCTTTTAAAGGATGCCTTGAAAATAAAATTGGTGCGTAGTAAAATTCTATTTACCATTTTTATCCTTTTGGTTTTCCGAATCGGTACTCATATTACAGTGCCAGGAGTAAATGCAAAAAGTCTTGAAGCCTTGTCAAATGTCCCATTTTTGAACATGTTGAGTCTGGTTTCTGGTAATGCAATGCGAAATTTTTCGGTATTTGCGCTAGGGGTTAGCCCATATATAACGGCTTCTATCATTGTTCAACTCTTACAAATGGATATCTTACCAAAATTTGTAGAATGGGGAAAACAGGGTGAAGTTGGTCGACGGAAGTTAAATCAAGCGACCCGCTACATCTCTTTGGTGTTGGCGTTTGTTCAGTCTATCGGTATCACAGCAGGTTTCAATGCTCTATCAGGTGCAAAATTAACAAATATGCCACTTAACTGGCAAACTTATTTGTTAATTGGTTCCATTTTAACAACTGGTTCAGTTATTGTTACTTGGTTAGGAGAACAAATTTCTGAAAAAGGCTACGGTAATGGGACATCAATGATTATCTTTGCAGGTATCATTTCATCCTTGCCAGGAACTTTTTATGAGATTTACATCGACCGTTTTGTTAATATTGAATCGAGTCGTCTGGGACAATCTGCGGTTTTTGTTGCAGCATTGATTGTCTTGATACTTTTTGTAATTTACTTTACAACATTTGTACAACAAGCTGAGTATAAACTACCAATTCAGTACACAAAACGTGCTCAAGGTGCACCTTCTAGCTCTTACTTGCCCCTAAAATTGAATCCAGCAGGAGTTATTCCCGTTATCTTTGCAGGTTCCATTACTGCAGTTCCAACTTCTTTGATTCAATATTTTGCAAGTCAGAACAGAAGTGCAGGTTGGTTAATGGCAGTTCAAGAATACTTTGATTATTCAACTGTCAAAGGAATGATTGTTTACGCAAGTTTGATTATCTTGTTTACTTTCTTCTATACATTCGTTCAGGTTAATCCTGAAAAAACTGCAGAAAGTTTACAAAAGAGTGCTGCCTATATCCACGGCGTACGGCCTGGAAATGGGACAGAGCAATTCTTGTCTAAATTGCTGAAGCGATTAGCTGCGATTGGCGCGCTATTCCTAAGCTTTATTGCCTTGCTACCAATTCTTGCACAAAATCTCTTTGGGCTTTCTTCGAATATTGCTTTCTTGGGTACAAGTTTGATCATCTTGATTTCAACAAGTATCGAAGGTATTAAGCAGTTGGAAGGCTACCTTCTAAAGAGAAAATATGTAGGTTTCTTGGAAATTACAGAATAGAATATAGGTTGACCTCGTCAACCTTCTATTTTGTTTTTAGATAAGTTTGTCAATGTTGGCAAATTTATGTGAAAACAAAATAAGGAGTTTGTCATGAATCTTTTAATTATGGGTTTACCAGGTGCTGGTAAGGGGACACAGGCAGCTAAGATTGTAGAGAAATTTAATGTTGCTCATATTTCTACTGGCGATATGTTCCGTGCAGCGATGGCGAATCAGACTGAGATGGGGGTTTTGGCTAAGTCTTATATTGACAAGGGCGATTTAGTACCAGATGAAGTTACTAATGGCATTGTCAAAGAGCGCTTGGTTCAAGATGATATTAAAGAAAAAGGTTTCTTGTTGGACGGTTACCCACGTACTATCGAACAAGCCCATGCACTAGATGCAAACTTGGCGGATTTGGGTATTGAATTGCAAGGAGTAATCAACATTGATATTGATCCATCAAAATTGATTGAGCGTCTAAGTGGCCGCATCATTCATAAGGAAACAGGTGAAACCTTCCACAAGGTATTCAATCCACCAGTTGGGGATTACAAAGAGGAAGATTTCTACCAACGTGAAGATGATAAGCCAGAATCTGTTAAACGCCGTTTAGAAGTAAACATTGCACAAGGTCAACCGATTATCGAACACTATCGTGCCAAAGGATTGGTGCATGATATTGAAGGTGACCAAGACATCGAACTTGTTTTCCAAGCAATTGATACTGTGCTATCAAAATTGCAATAAACTTAATAGATTTGGCTTGCATTTTTCCACCAAAAGTGATAAAATAGCCTAGTCTGACTTATAATTGTTACCTCTGTGTTCAGAGGGCATCAAATCGATATTTAGAGAGGGGTTACTTTTGCATGGCAAAAGAAGATGTGATTGAAATTGAAGGCAAAGTAGTTGATACAATGCCAAATGCTATGTTTACTGTTGAGTTGGAAAATGGACACCAAGTCCTTGCAACTGTTTCTGGTAAAATCCGTAAGAACTACATTCGTATTTTGGTCGGTGACCGCGTAACTGTTGAGCTTAGTCCATACGACTTGACACGTGGACGTATCACATACCGCTTTAAATAGTCGAAATACTTGGAGGGATTAGACATGAAAGTAAGACCATCGGTCAAACCAATTTGCGAATACTGCAAAGTCATTCGTCGTAATGGTCGTGTTATGGTGATTTGCCCAGCAAACCCTAAACACAAGCAACGTCAAGGTTAAGAAATAGAAAGGAGAAAACATGGCTCGTATTGCTGGAGTTGACATTCCAAATGACAAACGTGTAGTTATTTCATTGACTTATGTTTATGGTATCGGTCTCGCAACTTCTAAGAAAATTCTTGCAGCAGCAGGTATTTCAGAAGATGTTCGCGTAAAAGATTTGACACCGGATCAAGAAGACGCTATTCGTCGCGAAGTTGATGCAATCAAAGTTGAAGGTGACCTTCGTCGTGAAGTTAACTTGAACATCAAACGTTTGATGGAAATCGGTTCATACCGTGGTATCCGTCACCGTCGTGGACTTCCTGTCCGTGGACAAAACACTAAAAACAATGCCCGCACTCGTAAAGGTAAAGCTGTTGCGATCGCAGGTAAGAAAAAATAAAATAGGAGGTAGAAAAATTGGCTAAACCAACACGTAAACGTCGTGTGAAAAAGAATATCGAATCTGGTATTGCACATATTCACGCAACATTTAATAACACTATTGTTATGATTACTGATGTGCATGGTAACGCTATTGCTTGGTCATCAGCTGGTGCTCTTGGTTTCAAAGGTTCTCGTAAATCTACACCATTCGCGGCTCAAATGGCTTCAGAAGCTGCTGCTAAATCTGCACAAGAACACGGTCTTAAAACAGTTGAAGTTACCGTTAAAGGCCCAGGTTCAGGTCGTGAGTCTGCTATCCGCGCTCTTGCTGCCGCTGGTCTTGAAGTAACAGCAATTCGTGATGTGACTCCTGTACCACACAATGGTGCTCGTCCTCCAAAACGTCGCCGTGTATAATCATACATACCATACACAGCTTTTCGTTTAAGAGGGAGTAAGAAATGATTGAGTTTGAAAAACCAACAATAACAAAAATTGATGAAAAAAAAGATTACGGCAGATTTGTCATCGAACCGCTAGAACGTGGTTATGGAACAACTCTTGGTAACTCTCTTCGTCGTGTACTTCTTGCTTCACTTCCAGGTGCTGCAGTAACATCAATTAAAATTGATGGCGTACTCCACGAATTCGACACAGTTCCAGGTGTCCGTGAAGATGTTATGCAAATTATTCTTAGCATCAAAGGCATTGCTGTAAAATCTTATGTCGAAGACGAAAAGACGATTGAACTTGATGTAGTAGGTCCAGCTGAAGTAACAGCAGGGGATATTCTTACTGACAGTGACATTGAAATTATTAACCCAGATCATTATCTTTTCACTATTGCTGAAGGCGCAAGCTTTAGAGCTACCTTGACCGTCAATTCAGGTCGTGGTTATGTGCCAGCTGAAGGTAATAAAAAAGATGATGCACCAGTGGGAACACTTGCGGTAGATTCAATCTATACGCCAGTGACAAAAGTCAACTATCAGGTTGAACCAGCTCGCGTTGGTAGCAATGATGGATTTGACAAATTAACACTTGAAATCAATACAAATGGTACCATTATTCCAGAAGATGCTTTAGGTCTTTCAGCTCGCATTTTGATGGAACACCTCGGTCTATTTACAGATTTGACTGAAGTTGCTAAATCTGCAGAAGTAATGAAGGAAACTGAAGTAACGTCTGATGACCGTATGCTTGATCGTACGATTGAGGAATTGGACCTATCTGTTCGCTCGTATAACTGTTTGAAACGTGCAGGCATCAATACTGTATTTGATTTGACAGAAAAAACCGAGCCAGAAATGATGAAAGTGCGCAATCTTGGTCGTAAGAGTCTTGAAGAAGTCAAGGTTAAATTGGCTGACTTAGGTCTAGGATTGAAGAAAGATAAATAATATAGGAGGAAATCATGGCATACCGTAAACTAGGACGCACTAGCTCACAACGTAAAGCAATGTTGCGCGATTTGACAACTGACCTTTTGATCAACGAATCAATCGTTACAACTGAAGCTCGTGCTAAAGAAATCCGTAAAACAGTTGAAAAAATGATCACACTTGGTAAACGTGGTGACTTGCACGCACGTCGTCAAGCTGCTGCATTCGTTCGTAACGAAATCGCATCTGAAAACTATGATGAAGCTACTGACAAGTACACAGCTACTACTGTACTTCAAAAATTGTTCTCAGAAATCGCGCCTCGCTATGCAGAACGCAATGGTGGATATACTCGTATCCTCAAAACTGAACCACGTCGTGGTGATGCTGCCCCAATGGCAATTATCGAACTTGTATAAGATCATCAATTTTGTTGAGTGTTATGATGATGGGATTTATTTCAAATCCTTAGTCTAGCTCTGGTCTGCCGCTGGGTTCATCCCAGCGGTAACACTCATCATATTGATTGGACGCTTGTTTACGAAATTACTCTAATGTAGAATAATTTCGTAAGCAGGCGTTTTATTTTTGCATAAAATTTGATATACTTTAAAGAACGAATGGAGGATACATGGCTGAAATTACTAACTTCTTTAAAGATTATTATCTTTCGAAAATACAGGATAAACCAGAATTATTTATTGGAATTGAACTTGAATATCCAATAGTGAATAAAAATGGAGGACCCACCTCTATAAAAGTAGCCAAAGATTTACTCGTACATCTTGCAAAGAATATGGATTTTTATGTAAGGAAGTTGGATGAAACTGGCAATCCTATAGAGATTGTTAATGATGATGGTGATCTTATCCTATTTGAAGTAACCTATAACACGCTTGAATTGGCGTTTGCAAAGGCAAAATGTATTCACGATGTAGCCAAGCGCTTTGAATTATATTTGCAAGAAATACAGGGGTTCTTGGCTTTATATGATCATGAATTGCAGGGAGTGGGAATAAATCCTAGTTGGCAGTTAAATGACCACAGGCCAGTAGCTACTGATCGTTATAAGATGCTTATGGCTTATTTAAGATTGGCTGAAAACTACCCTCATATGCATCCCTATGTGGATTATGCGGGTTTTATTTGCGGCAACCAGGTTCAATTTGATGTATCACGTGAAAACTATCTACGGGTTATAAATGCATTTAATAAGATTGAAGCTGTCAAGGCCCTCCTTTTTGCGAATTCTGAATTTGCCGAGTGTGAAGATTGGACAATAAGTCGAGATTATTTTTGGGAATCCTCTATGCATGGTTTGATAGAGGATAATGTCGGGGTATATCCAGAGGATTTCAATACAGAAACAGATTACCTTGAGTTTCAGAAAAAAACGGCCATCTTCTATATTGAACGTGATGCAAAATGTTATTACTTCCCTCCTATCACTGTAAAAGATTTTCTAAGAATGAAAAAAATAACTGCTATGACTACCTCTGGTCAGTCGCACGAAATTGTTCCAACTACTAGTGATTTGAAAACACATCGTTCTTATCATTATCAGGAGTTGACCAAAAGAGGCACAATTGAATTCAGAAGTATCTGTACACAACCATTTGATAAGACATTTGCACCGATTGCCTTTCAATTAGGGTTGCTTGTAAATTTAGAAAAATTTGAAAAAATACTAGAAGAAACAGACTTCTTTGACCATTTTGGAAGAGATTACAAGCATCTTCGTAAACAATTCTCAGTAAAACACCTTACGAAAATAGAACGAGAAATCGTAGGGCAATTATCCAGAGAATTAGTGACATGTGCGACAGAAGGTCTGAAAGTCAGAGCTATGGGGGAAGAAAAATACTTATTATCTTTACAGGATAACAACTGATAATCTTTTTAGGTTATCAGTTTTCATTATTTCATAAAAAAATCTACAAAAAGAGTTGACAACAGAAATTGAAGATGATAGAATAATTGAGTTGTCTTTTAGAGAACCTGTTAACCGTTTGAAAAAAAGTTTCAAAAAGTAGTTGACAAGGTCAAATGAAGATGATAGAATAATTGAGTTGTCAAATCTGAAGTGGCACAACACAAAAAAGAAATGAAAAAAAGTTTCA
>NZ_POJH01000044.1 GCF_002960625.1 Streptococcus suis | reverse complement strand
CATTTTAGGCAAAAACAGAACTTAGTCTGAGACTAAATTCTGTTGGTTTTATGCAGTTTTCTCAGAGTAACTTCTAGATGGACGGGAACTAGAACTTACTTTGAGAATTTACCCTTTTTTTCAAACGGTTAACAGGTTCTCTAAAAGACAACTCAATAAGTCTATCATCTTCATTTGACCTTGTCAACTCTTTTTGTAGATTTTTTTATGAAATAATGAAAACTGATAACCAAAATGATTATCAGCTGTAGATTTATTACTTTGTATCAATTTTCTCTTTGACTTCTTCATAAGAAAGAGGATGAACATCTTCGTCTTCATGTTCAATATTCTCTGGCATTTTGCCTGTCTCATAGAGAGATTTAATTTGAACACTGTCGAGAGTTTCGTACTTAAGTAATGCTTCTGCGATTAGTTTATGGGTTTCACGGTTAGACTGAATAATTTCAGCTGCTTTATTGCGTGCTTCATTTAATAAATCACGGACTTCATTATCTAATTCATAAGCAGTTTGTTCTGATATGTGTTTATGAGTTGTCTGGCCACCAAACATAGCATGACTACCTTCATACTGCATTGGTCCCATTTTGTCACTCATACCATATTCAGCAACCATAGCACGCGCCATCTGTGTTGCTTGCTCAAAGTCGTTTGAGGCACCAGTGGTTTGAGTATTAAAGATAATTTCTTCAGCTACACGACCACCCATAAGCCCAGCCAATTGCTCCTTCATATCTTCTTTTGAAAGTAGCATTTGATCTTCTTTCGGAAGGGCAATCATATATCCACCTGCGCGACCACGAGGTACAATAGTAACTTTATGAACTTCGCGAGCATTTGACAAAACAAGTCCAACAATCGTGTGACCAGCTTCGTGATAGGCAACAATTTCACGCTCCTTAGCTGAAACTTGACGGTCTTTCTTGGACGGACCAGCAATAACACGGTCTTCTGCTTCATCAATATCTGAAGCATCAATCACAGTTTTATTTCGACGTGCGGCTACAAGGGCTGCTTCGTTAAGAACATTTTCCAAATCAGCACCAACAAATCCTGGTGTTTGTTGAGCTACTAATTTCAAATCAACATCCGGAGCCAGAGGTTTGTTTTTAGCATGAACTTTAAGGATTGCTTCACGGCCCTTGACATCTGGGCGACCAACCAACACTTTACGGTCAAAACGTCCAGGACGAAGAAGAGCAGGATCGAGAACATCACTACGGTTAGTTGCAGCAATGACGATAATACCTTCATTGCCTTCAAAACCATCCATTTCAATCAAGAGTTGGTTAAGGGTTTGTTCACGTTCATCGTTACCGCCACCCATTCCGACACCACGTTGGCGACCGACAGCATCAATTTCATCGATGAAAATAATAGCTGGTGCTGCTTTTTTGGCATCTTCAAAAAGTGAACGAACACGGCTGGCACCGACACCGACAAACATTTCTACGAAATCTGAACCAGAGATAGAGAAGAATGGCACACCTGCTTCGCCTGCTACAGCCTTGGCAAGTAAGGTTTTACCTGTTCCTGGAGGTCCCTCTAATAAGACACCTGCCGGAATACGGGCACCAAGTTTGGTAAAGCGTTTAGGATCTTTCAAAAATTCTACGACTTCTACCAATTCTTGTTTTTCTTCTTCTGCACCTGCGACATCTGAGAAACGAACTTTGATATTGCTTTGCTCAAGAGCTTTTGCTTTGTTTCGTCCAAAGTTCATGGCACCTCGAGCTCCACCACCGCCTTGGTTCATCATCATCATGAAGAATACACCAACGATAACAAGTGGCAACAAATTAAAAATAATATTTAACCATAGCCCATTAGAACTTTCTGGCTTAATCGTTACCTTAACACCATTTTCATTTGCTAGGGTTTGTAATTCTGACAAGTTTGTTTCAGACGGAAGAATAAGCGATTTGAAGTTTTTATAAGTAACAGTATTAGAAACTTGGAATAACTTAATAGAAGAGGCAAGCTCATCCTTAGCTGTTTGTTCTGTCTTATATTTACCAGTAATTTCAATAACGCTTGAATCTGGTTGATAGGTCAATTCTGAAACATTATTATTTTTAAGTTCAGTAATGACTTGAGAATAGCTAATTTCTTGAGTAGCAACCTGCTGACCGGCATTAAAGAACTGGAATGCCGTTAGAATAGTCGCAATAACTAGAATAATGAGAAAAGGATTTCTAATAAATCCTTTATTTGGTTGATTGTTCATAATATAGTAGGAAACCTTTTTCTAATTTGTATAAACTTCCTCTTTTAGTACTCCAACATAAGGAAGGTTACGGTAGTTTTCATCGTAGTCTAATCCAAATCCAACTACAAATTCATTTGGAATAGTGAAACAAGTATAGTCTGGCTCAATCTCAACCACTCGACCTTCTGGTTTATCAAGGAGGGTAGCAATTTTGATAGATTCAGCTTGACGGAGAGCAAACAGCTCTTTTAGTTCTTTTAATGTACGACCAGTATCAATAATATCTTCAACAAAGATAATGTGGCGACCAGCAACACTGTTATCTAAATCCTTGATAATTTTAACTGTTCCGCTGCTTTCTGTACCACCATGATAACTTGAAACAACCATATAGTCCGTTTCGATATGCGTATCAATATGCTTCATCAATTCTGCCATGAATGGAATAGAACCTTTCAAAATTCCAACAAGAATAGGGTTCTTGTCCGCGTAGTCTTTTGCTAGAATTTGACCAAGTTCTTTGCACTTTGCAATAATTTCTTCTTCTGAAACAAGAATTTTCTTAATATCTTTGTCCAACATAGTTGTTCTACTCTTTCATTTTTATATATAAGGTAGCTTTGATTATATCATTTTTTATTGATTTACTCAAATCACTGCTAGCAAGATTGGCAATTCCATAAATTTCACCAGCTTGTTCAATGATAATAGCCTCTTGTCGAACTTTCTGCGGTATTTTATTGTCAATAAACCAGCGACGGAGTTTTTTAGTGACGCCGTTTATTCGGATAGTATCTCCCGCCTGTCTTCCTCGTACTAGGATGGGGAAATGGCTTGGAAAATGTAAAACCTGCTCTGCGTCTTCCATTGGGTGATTGAGTGAAAAAATATACGAACCATAAGAAAAAACACCTTCTGATTCTATCATGATTGGTTCTATTTGCTCATCCGTCTGAGGTCCTATTTTATCAATTGTGAAACTATGATAATCTTTTTCTAGAATATAATTATTTTTTAGTAGATGTCTATAGTTCGCTTTTGATTGAAGAATATGAAGAACCTCGTCAAACTGGGAACGGGATAATTGTAAATCAGGAAAGCCTTCTAAATATTCCTCTAGTAAATACCTCTGGACTGCCTGTGTCTGCTGCTGAAAACTTGTCAAATCTGTAACAGATAAATCCTTTGTTAAATCTCGCAATGCCTGTAATAGATTTCTAGTATCAGTTGCAAGGTTATTGAGAGCAAGCTCAATTTTAGGGTTTTCCTGTTTTAATTTTGGTAGATAATCATTCCTAACTCTATTTCTGAAATAGGTTGAGCTAAAATTGCTGGCATCTTCAAAATGAAACACATTGTCAAAATCTGACTTTTTAAAAGACAGGAGCGGGCGAATAAGTTCTCCATTTGCAAAAGGCTGGATAGGCTGAATGGCAGAAATATGACGCAAACGGCTTCCCCTAATCAATCGCATTAAAACAGTTTCTGCTTGATCATCAGCATGGTGGGCTGTGACGAGAGCTGTATAGCCTTCCTGCTCCATGATGTCCGCAAAAAATGCATAACGCCATTTCCTGGCTGTTTCTTCTGAAAACTTCCCTTCAAAATGTGATAGGTAAAATGGAACTTTGCATTCCTCTGCCAATTGCTTGAGATAGTTCTCCTCAAGAACGGCTGCCTCCCGTTGTCCATGATTTATATGGGCTATACCAAGTTCAATCCCTAGTTCTTTCCGAAATTCGTATAAGAGGTGAAATAAATTCAGGGAATCCAATCCACCTGACACGGCTACTAGTACTTTCTTATGTTTATCAAAAAAGTGACCATCCTGTGTCACTTTTAAAAATCTATTTTTCATTTACTTTAAAATCCCGTAAACATCATTTGCAATTTGTGTAATTTCATCATAGCTTGATTTATCCGTAAAAATAGATAGGACAAAAGGAGATTCTGCATAAACAATGGCTACATCATGCTTGACATCATCCGCATCACCGATTTTGTGAGCTACTGGAACAGCAATGTCTTTTGAAATACGTTGGTTATCAAACTGCGTTGATATAAGACTTTCTAAAACATAGCCTTCTTGTTCATACAAGGCTTCCATCATTTTTCCAGCAACTTCTGCTGTGGTTTCACGTGTAACCATATCCCACTTACTACCTGTAATAGCAGTAATATTCTGGTAGAAGTCGTCATTAAACTGATGTGTCACATAGTAAGAAAGTAAATTGCTGGCTACATTATCCGACTCTTTAGCAGTCTTGTTGATCAATTCTTCTACCGAGTATTCTTTATTGTCAGGTGTTTTAGATAAAGACCCACTACCGCCAACAACATAGGCACCTGGAAAGGACATAGAATCTGCCGTGTACTTCACTTTAGTCGTCAAATCAACCTGTCCTGCATTGATTTGCTCCTGAACATAGTAAAGAATAGGTAGTTTAGCAATACTAGCAGAATAAAATACCTTATCTTGATTAAGACCTGCTGACTGACCAGTTGAAAGTTGCTTAACATATATTCCTATGTTGTTTTTAGAATATTTCTGTGTGAGCAAGTCTTGGACTGCTTCAATCCTATTGTCAACGGTAGACAAATTATCCATAGCTATCCATCCCTTGTCTGCGATATAAGCAAAATCACCTAGAGGAGTTGTAGCAATTTTAGTAACATTAACAGCTTGATAGGACTTCAAATCTGTTTTTACTTCCTTAGCTTGATTTGCTATAGGAGAAGATAGGACTACAACATTTTTATTGGTCCAGTAGGTCTGCTCAACAAGGTTTTCTGCTAAAACGACATCAGCAAATAGTTTGCTGGTATCTGCCACAATATAAGAAGCATTGTCAATCTGAAAAACCAACTCTTTTTTGGAGTTCACAGCTACATCTGTAATCGAAAAAGCTTGATTTGGCTGTAATTGACCAGCAACATCTGTCAGTTCTAAATCAGAATAAAGTGTTTCTGTTTGAAATACATTTGGATTTTGAGGGATAGTCTGAAAATACTGATCATATACAGTCTGTGTCAATTCATATTCTTCTTGCGCTGTGAGTTTAAACGGTATTTCTGTACTATCAACCACCTGCCATCCAAATAAAACTGGCAATAACCATACGAGCAGTTTCTTTTGCATACTCCCTCCTTTCTATAAATCCTTTTCGTCTAATTTTAATTCCTGATTTTTTTGGGATAACTCTTCCAACTTCTCTTCAGAATGTTGTAAAAATTGTTCCACGACTTTAAAAATAGAATCTGTCATTTTGGTAGCCCCGGAATATTATAGACAAATTCCCCTTCTTTAGAGTATTGATACTTAGCTCGAACATACTTGGCAGCATAGTCCTCATTCTTTAATTTTGTGACCATTTCAGCTACTTGTTTTTGTTCTTTTGTCAACTCAGCATAGTTTTTTTCCAATTCAGCAAGCTTTTTTTCCTGCTTCTGAATATCTGTATAGGTCACCACAAGATTATAGGCTGGCAACATAAATAGAAAAATAACCAAAATCAAAATAGCAGCCATAAAACGATTTTTCTGTTGTCGCTCTGCCAGTTTATGTTGAGATTTTGTGCGTTCTGATTGAATAAAGGCATTATTCAATTGCAGGATTTTAGATTTTCTCATCCGCGTCTATCCTTTTTTCACTGATGATTTCATACATCTTCAGTGCATCTTCTTTTTTTGTAGAATCTTTCATTTCAAGGACCTTCACAGTTAGCAACTTATTGCCGAATTGGATTTCAACCTGATCATCAACTTTTAAATCTGTTGATGACTTGGCAAGAATACCATTGACTTTAATCCGTCCCTTGTCTGCAACTTCTTTTGCAACCGTTCTGCGCTTGATAATGCGAGATACTTTTAAATATTTATCTAATCTCATACCTTTACCTCAACTACATATTTTACCATTTTTTCATTTAATTGAAAAATTTATAATGTTTTTCTAGTCTTGATTTCTTGTAGTTTTTCAGCAAAAGCAAGCAATTCTTCTAAAATCTCATAGTCTTTTTTCTGCTGAACATTAAAAATAACTGCCAATTTGCCTTTATTTTCTGTTATTTGAGCCTTTAATTTAGTAGCAGATAAGGCTTCAAAGTAATCTTGCGTTAAAAATAGTTGACCTGCCATTGCTTCAAATGTAACAGTTACTTGCTGTTGTCGTTTCATAACTGAGTGACAGAAAACTTGGTCAAGATAGGACTTTAGCAAACCAATTTCAAGCAAGTAAGCAACTACATCTGGGTATTCTCCAAAGCGATCAATCAATTCTTCCTGTAGTTCTTGATAGTTTACACGACTGTCAATATTCTTGATACGCTTGTAAATTTCAATTTTTTGCCGCTGATCAGCAATATAGTCGCTTGGTAGGTAGGCATCAATCTGTAAATGAACCTCAGAATTACTTTTCTGACGTTGGACAGTCTTCCCTTGTTTCTCTAAAATTGCTTGCTCTAACAATTGAGAGTACAATTCATATCCTACAGAATCTATAAAGCCTGACTGGGCAGCACCTAAAATATTTCCAGCTCCCCGAATAGATAAATCTTGCATAGCGATTTTGAAACCAGAGCCTAATTCAGTAAAGCCTTTAATAGCCTCCAATCGTTTTTCCGCTACTTCTGTCAAGGACTTGTCTGGACGGTACATGAGATAGGCGTAGGCAATCCGACTAGAACGCCCGACACGCCCACGAAGTTGATACAAAGTTGACAATCCCATATGGTCTGCATTTTCTATAAAAAGGGTGTTTGCATTTGGAATATCAACACCAGTTTCAATAATCGTTGTGGTCACTAGAATGTCATACTCACCTTCCACAAAGGCGTAGAGAGTATTTTCTAATTGAATTTCAGACATTTGTCCATGAACATAACCGATGCTTGCTTCTGGGACCAATTCTTTCAATTCTGAAACTTTTTGTTCTATAGTGTCAACCTTGTTGTAAAGATAGTAAACCTGTCCACCTCGATCAATTTCACGGAGAATAGCATCTCGTATCACGGAAGGATTTGTTTCCATGACATAGGTTTGAACTGGATAGCGATTGGTCGGCGGTGTTTCTATGACTGATAAATCGCGAATTCCCAACATGGACATTTGCAATGTTCGAGGTATTGGTGTTGCTGTCAAGGTCAGGACATCGATTTTTTTCTTGAGTTCCTTCAAACGTTCCTTGTGCTTGACACCAAAACGTTGCTCTTCGTCAATGACCAGTAAACCTAAATCAGCAAACACAACATCTTTAGATAAAAGCCTATGGGTACCAATGATGATGTCAACTTGACCTTTTTTTAGCTTTTCAAGCGTTTTTTCTTGCTCTGCTTTTGTTTTAAAACGGCTCATGACATCGACATTGACAGGAAATTCAGCAAATCGTTCCTGGAAATTAGCATAGTGTTGTTGGGCTAAAACTGTTGTTGGAACAAGGATAGCTACTTGTTTGCCATCATTGACAGCCTTGAAGGCAGCCCGCATGGCTACCTCTGTCTTTCCAAAACCGACATCCCCAACCAAAAGACGATCCATTGGAGAATCTTTTTCCATATCCTTTTTGATTTCATCAATAGAACGGAGTTGATCATCTGTTTCCACATGTGTAAAGTAGTTGTCAAATTCCACCTGATTGTCATCGTCTGGCGAAAAAGCAAAACCTTTCAGTTGGCTACGCTCAGCGTAAAGCTTGATTAAATCATCCGCAATGTCCTCTACCTGCTTCTGAACCTTTTGCTTGGTTCGTTGGAAACGACCATCGTTTAGTTTATTGACTTTTGGAGTTTTTCCATCGGATGCTAGATATTTAGAAAGTAGATCTATTTGCTCTACTGGAATGGAGATGCGATCAGCATTTTGATACTGCACAGTCACATAGTCACGGTGGATCCCAGAAATTTCAATAGTCTCTATCCCTAAATATTGGCCAATCCCGTGGACATGGTGGACAACATAGTCACCGACAACCAGCTCACTATAATCCTTAATGCGTTCAGCGTTGGAAATATTTGTTCGACGGACCTTGCGTTTGATTTTTTTATTAAAAATCTCTTTTTCAGTGATAAGTACTAACTTCTCATCCATCAAATGAAAGCCAGAAGCTAACTGACCAATGGTCAATTGTTGCTGACCGTCTACTAATTTATCTGAAGTACAGGTAGGGAATTGGATATCATACTCTTGTAAAGATTTCTGTAAAGTCTGTAAACTTGCTTCAGAACTTGCTTGAATAATGACTGTATGTTTTGATTTTTTATATCGAGCGAGTTCTTCTTTTAATAGAGGAATTTGATGAAAAAATTCCTGCATAGGATGCTGGGTAAATTGATGAAGAGCATCAAATTTTACATTTCCTAATCCCTTTTGAAAACTTGAAAAGAAGGTAGCTGGTTTGTATTTTCTCAATTCAGCGTAAGTTGAGGCAAAATAATTCAAACTTGACACTGATTTACCCTTCTGTAAATCATCTGTCAATAAGTCTGCTGATTCTTTTTCAAACTGAGCTTGCTTATCAGCGATTTTATGGAAATCATCCAAAAATAAGGGAGAACTCTTTGGCAAGTAATCCAACAATGTCCATGATTGTTCATAGATACAGGACAAGAATTTACGTAAATCTGGATGCCGGTACTCCGTCTGCATGTCCGCTAAAACTTCTCGTAAGTAAGATTCTTGCTCCTCTAGGGTCGATTGGTCAATAGCTGTCTGAATGTATTGGATAGCTCTGTTATAGTCTTCGGAAGACAAAATGATGTCGGAAGCTGGAGAGATGGATATACTTTCAAGATTTTCTAAGGATTTTTGACTGTCAACATCAAAGATACGAATACCATCAATCTCATCTCCAAAAAATTCTATTCGGTAAGGAGTTTCTGCTTGCATGTCAAAAATATCTAGAATATCACCACGTTGGCTAAATTCTCCCTGAGTTAAGACACGAGCTACCTTTTTATATCCGATATTGACAAGTTTCTTTACAAGATTGTCAACTTCTATTTCTTTACCAACTTCCAGTCGGATGTTAGAAGCTTTAAAAACCTCTGGATTTGGCAACAATATCCGACAGGCAGCCACACTAACTACCAGAATTCCTGATTGAGTTGGATTGGTCAAAAAATTCAAACTATCAATCCTTGACTGAGTTCGTTCTTTTGATGCAAAGACAAATTCCGCAATTGGACTATCATCTGTAAAGAAGTTGTAAATGTGCTCATTTCCAATAATGGCTGTTAAATCTGCAACTAATTTCTCTGCTTCATTTTGAGTAGCAGTCACAATCATTATTTTCTCAGCCAGACTATCATAGGCAGTCGCCATTACCAATGACTTACTAGTTCCGGATAATCCTAAAAGTAACTGACGAGTTGATTTATTCAATCCTGACTGCCATTGATTGATTTGCTTGTTCTTATGAAGTAAATCGAGTATATTCATTATCCGTTAAACTTTCTCATAATGGTATCAAAGTCATCTTCTTCCAGATAAAAGTTGACAGCCTTGTCAAGTTTATCTAAAGCCAAGTCAATTTCGATACGGTCTTCTATATCAAAGCCAGACAAGACATGGTTTACAACGCTCATTTTTCCTTTTGGACGACCTATACCAATCTTAATACGGTCAAATTCCTGCGTTCCAATATGCTTGACAATGGATTTTATCCCATTGTGGCCTCCCGCTGATCCTTTTTGACGGAAACGGATTTTCCCAACTGCCATGTCCAAATCATCATAAGCCACCAGAATATCGGTCTCATCCAATCCATAATAGGCCATCAAGGCATGAACAGCCTTACCTGATTCATTCATGAAAGTCGTTGGTTTGACCAGGTAAATTTTTTCACCATCAATAAAGGTTGTGGCAATGTCTGCTTGGAAAATCTTATCGTGACTAAAGGTCGCATTTTCACGTTTGGCAATCTTATCCAGCAACATAAAACCAACGTTATGTTTTGTTTCAAAATAGCGGTCTCCGGGATTTCCCAGACCTATGATTAATCGTGTCATTTTTTCTCCTTAAATACCAAAAGGCTGGAAAATGCTTTCCAACCAAGTAATCATCCTCTTTGATGCGATAAACTGTTCTTAGTCTAGGCGTTGAAACCGCAGACAATACTGGTGGTATGTCAAGGTAAAACAACGAAGAATAAGGACAGTTTAGCCATCAAACGTTAAAGCGGAACTCCATGATGTCCCCATCTTGAACCACGTACTCTTTTCCTTCTTCACGGAGGCGTCCTGCTTCCTTAACAGCCTTCTCAGAGCCGTAGGTCATTAAATCATCGTAGGACATGGTAACGGCACGGATAAAGCCTTTTTCGAAGTCTGAGTGGATGATACCAGCGGCTTGTGGAGCCTTGATGCCACGTTTGAAAGTCCAAGCACGCACTTCTTTTTCCCCTGCTGTAAAGTAGGTACCAAGTCCAAGCAAGTGGTAGGCTGCACGGGTCAATTTATCCACACCAGATTCTGTCAATCCAAGAGCTTCCAAAAACTCACCCTTATCTTCATCGTCGAGTTCTGAAATTTCCTCTTCTGCACGCGCAGAAATCACTACTACCTCTGCATTTTCTGTTGCAGCAAAGTCACGGATTTGCTGAACATAGCTGATAGACTCAGGATCTGCTACCTTGTCTTCATCGACGTTGGCAACATAGAGGACTGGCTTGGTCGTTAAAAGGAAAAGTTGCTTGACGATTTTTTGTTCTTCATCGGTGAAGTCAACTGTACGAGCAGATTTCCCGTCTTCTAGGACAGGTTTGATTTTTTCAAGAACTGCAAATTCTGCGACAGAATCCTTGTCTTTTTGCGTACGTGCCATTTTTTCTACACGCGCATAACGCTTGTTGATGCTCTCTAGGTCCGCCAAAATCAATTCTAGGTTAATGGTATCAATATCTGCGATTGGGTCCACAAAGGCGTCTTCACGACCTTGTTCACGCATGACATTTTCATCATCAAAGGCACGCACCACGTGGACAATGGCATCAACCTCACGAATATTGGCCAAGAATTTGTTTCCAAGTCCCTCACCTTTAGAAGCACCTTTTACGATACCGGCAATATCGGTAAACTCAAAGGTGGTTGGGACTGTCTTTTTAGGGGTGATGAGCTCGGTCAACTTCTGCAAGCGCTCATCAGGCACTTCCACCATGCCGACGTTTGGATCAATTGTTGCGAAAGGGTAGTTTGCAGCCTCAGCTCCTGCCTTGGTGATTGCGTTAAATAGGGTTGATTTACCAACGTTTGGCAAACCGACGATTCCTGCTGTTAAAGCCATGTTTTTTACTCTCCAATTAAAAATTCAATCATGACTATTATAGCAGAAAGTAGAGGAAAAAGGCGATATGACGGAACGAAATTAGAAAATTTTATTTATGCCTAAATTCTCAAAGTAAGTTCTAGTCTAACGCCAAAACTGGAAATTAGACTGAGACAAAAAAATAAGCTAGAACTTACTATGGGACAAGTTGGTAACTAATAATGAAAAACA
>NZ_POJH01000043.1 GCF_002960625.1 Streptococcus suis | reverse complement strand
CACATCCTGCTGAAATTGCTTTCCTTTAAAATGATTCATCGTCATTCCTCCTGCTATCTTTTTCTATTATTCTACCTTATTTGATAGTAGATTTAAAACTTTGCAACAGAACCCTTAATAGTAACATAAGATACAGGCTGATTTTTTATTCATTGTTATTTATACTAAAGCACCCGATAGCTCTGAAAACAATCACAAATTCAACTTTTCAAAGCCACAGCTTTAAGTTATTTTGTCCAGACAACCCCCATTGCCCAACCCATTTTATGGAATTGGCATCCAGGCAACAACTTTTCATATAAATCGTAATAATTTTGTTCAGATAGGTACTTATCTGAAGCTAAATGCTCAAGCCATGATTTAGATGTGTTGTGATTATAAATTCTAATCGCATTTTTTATTCCAAATTTGAAACAATGCGGTAAAAACTCTTGGATTGCCCCTAATTTATAAACATAGGTAGGCGGTGTCTCGACTTCAGATACATTATCAAGAATAACTATTCTTCCTTCCTCATTCAACAGTTCCTTCATTTGCTGTATTACGCTGGCTATATCATCCAAATGATGAAAGGTTGTTCGGCTTACAATAAAATCAAACTTCTCATTAAAATTAAGTTGTTCTGCATTCATATTCAGATAGACCGTATTTGTTAGTTGACGTTTAGATTTGGCAAGATCGAGCATTTGATTAGAAATATCAATCCCTACCACTTCATCATAATAACTTGCTAATTTCTCCACTAACAAACCCGAGCCACATCCGATATCTAATGCTCTGCCTTTCTTTGGAGACATATTAGACACAAAGAATGAATAATCATTCAAAAGCTCATTCACGAAATCGTAATCTTCTGCAACCTTATCAAACTGTGATTCTATTGTATTCAAAAAGATCCCCCATTCCTACTTTATCGACATTCTTTCATTACTTACCACTTTAGATGTTTTTTCGTTGGGGATAAAACTTCCCTTTAGACAATTTTATCCAAAGACAATACAACAGTGCAACTTTATTAAAGTCACTGTCCTTTATCGCAGCCTTTACTTTTTAGTAAAGACAGTGGCTTCTCTTATCAAGTTTCAAAACATATTATTTTGAAGAAAACGTCCAACTGAAGTGTCAAGTGCAAAATTACATATAGAGCTTTATTCTAAAAAGTAAACAGAAATGATATAATCAGTTACGTAAGGAGGTTTCAAGTATGTGCACTAGTATCGCAGTAGTAGATATTACTTTATCTCATTCATAATGAAAAAAATGGCAAGGAGAAGGTTATAATGAACCAGAAAAACCCAAAGGACACTCAAAATTTTATTACTTCTAAAAAGCATGTAAAAGAGATATTGAATCATACGAATATAAATAAACAAGATAATGTAATAGAAATTGGATCAGGAAAAGGTCATTTTACCAAAGAACTTGTCAAAATGAGTCGGTGGGTGGATTCTATAGAAATTGATGAGGACTTGTGTCAAGTCACCCAAAAAGTCGTGAAGCCTTTTCAGAATATAAAAGTTATCCATACGGATATTCTGAAATTTAACTTCCCCAAAAACAAAGACTATAAAATATTTGGTAATATCCCCTTTAACATCAGTACTGATATTGTCAAAAAAATTGCTTTTGAAAGCAATTCGAAATATAGTTACCTTATTGTGGAGAATGGTTTTGCAAAAAGATTACAAAATACGAAACGAGCTTTAGGTTTGCTATTGATGGTGGAATTGGACATAAGAGTTCTCAAAAAAGTGCCACGAGCATATTTTCACCCTAAACCGAATGTAGACTCTGTATTGATTGTTCTTGAACGACATCAACCATTGATTTTAAAGAAGGACTACAAAGAGTATCAATCTTTTGTTTATAAGTGGGTAAACCGTGAATATCGCGTTCTTTTTACTAAAAACCAATTCCGACAGGCTTTGAAGCATGCAAATGTCACTAATATTAATAAACTATCGAAGGAACAATTTCTTTCTATTTTCAATAGTTACAAATTGTTTCAGTAAATTAAAGTAATAAAGCGTTCTCTAATTTCACAAGAGAACGCTTTATTCTTCCTAAAAATTTTCAATATTTATTAATAAATCGGTTGTTTTAAAAGTAGGCACCTGTTATTGCAATAAAATTAGCCTAATTGAGAGAAGTTTCTATAGAATTTTTCATATACTTAACGATTTGTATATTATTTATATAATTGGCTGGTATTGAACGTTTGTCTAAAATCTTTTTCACTTCATCTGCAGTTGAACCTGCATATTCTCCATATGTTGCAATAACAAATAGATATTTGCAATTAAAAATAGAGCGTTCTAAAAAATCTCTAATATATGGCGGGATATTAACGTGAAAAACCGGGAATACAATACCTATCCTCTCGTCTGAGAACTCATATTTATTCTCTTTTATCATTTGTGGGATGGATATTAGTTTTCCACCAAGTCTTTTCGCAACATAAAGACTGTTTCCTGTTGCGGTAAAATACAAAATTGTCATTTCTGCTACCTCTCTTTAACTAATTAGGATTCAAAATTGATTTTTGATGCAGTTACACTTGCATCGGGTTTGAATTGTTATCTAGGTGTCATCATAATGAGTATTATACTTAAGAAAATTCAAAATGTAAGTACGCACATTTGTGACGTATACTATCCCAACGGATAGTGTAAAGGATGAACTAGATTTTGTTTAAACGTTAAATTTCTCAATTCCCTGTACAAATCTATCTTTATCCTCATCTCTCATTAATGGAATAACTGTAACACAGGATACATTCCTCATTTTTTACAGTGGCAATAATCAGTCTACTATGTTCAACTTCTATGAGAAAATATACTTCGTTTGGCTCTTTTTAACGAACAATACAAGAAAAATATCCTAATTATCTGTTGCTTTTTTACTACAAAACAATCGATTAGTACATTATTACCATACCTATTTAGCACCAAGGCAAGCAATTCTACAAATCACAATATAATCTGATTTATCACCCTATATCTAAATACTATTGTTGAACTTCAGTTTCTCTTATCTTAACCTTCCTTTCTGCTGTATTTGAGACGTCATAACCTCTTGAACATTTTCAAATTCTTTACTTATGACATATTCATCAAATACTTCAGTCCCATATTTAGAATCTGGTTCTGCAACGACAGAAACCACCTGCTCAATCCTCCTGTTATATACAGAGGGCTACTGGAAGAACAACTTCTGGCAGCATAACAATCAAAGGAAATTTAGTGAGTTTATACGACTACACTTTTCTTGACAATTCCAAAGTATAGATAATAAAAACCGCTATGCGGCAAACTCAAAAGGTCTTCACATAGCGATTATATCTAATAAAAATTCATTAATTTTTTTACATTTTCAACAACCAGAATGTATCATTAACACTTTTACATCCTTATTGCATAACTCAAAGATTACATAACTTCCAATTCTCTCATCAACTGTTCCCATTCATTAAAATAATTACCCTGACACCTTTTAACATCATCAATTGATTTTTGTATTTCCGTCAGTACTATATAATCAGAAGAATTGTTTGGTTCAGAAATGATTTTATTCAATCTTTCTAATTCTTCATCATATTGATTTATTAACACTTCAAGCTTTTCAATTCGTTTCTCCTTCTTAACCTTCTCCTTCTCAATGGAGTTACGATCGCCTTTTACTGTGTTATTTTTCTCTACTTTCTGCTCAACTTTAATGTTATTAAATGGCTTTTCAGAATTCATCCTTTTTTTCTCGTACTCACCATAAGTAGATTGTACAAACTCTACACCATCCTTATCAAAAACAAGTAATCTGTCAGCAATCTTATTAGTAAAATATCTATCATGTGACACAAAAATAATTGTACCTTGATAACTGCATAAGATATTCTCTAAATTCTCTTTTCCAATAATATCCATGTGGTTTGTCGGTTCATCTAAGATTAAAACATTAGTACGTTTATATAATAATTTACATAATGTCAATCTAACCTTTTCTCCACCTGACAAAGAGGACACCGGTCTAAAAACATCATCTCCACTAAACTGAAATGAGCCAAGAGCAGTTCTGACCTCTGTGTCATTTAGCTCAGGGTATTCGCTTTGAAAAATTTCGAATAGTGTATCATCTCCACTGATTTGAGCAAGCTGTTGGTCAAAATAGCTAATTTCAACATTGTATCCGAATTTAAAATCTCCAGACAATGCTGCCACACCACCCATAAGTGTTTTAAGCAACGTGGATTTACCAATACCATTACTCCCAACAATTCCAAGCTTCTGTCCCCTTTCAAGGTTGAAATTAACCTTTGCAAGAGGAGTATCATAGCCTATCACAAGTTCTGAAGCACTTAATACTTGCCTTGAACTACTGATTCTCGGTTGAAATTTAGACATATAAGTTTTTGTATCGTATTGGTCTGGTGCATTTAATATTTGCATACGCTGTAATAATTTAATTTTAGATTGCACCATTTTAGCTTTCGTAGGTTTATAACGAAAACGTTCAATCAAGCGTGTAATCCTTTCAATTTCTATCTGTTGCAAGTCGTAATCTTTTTGCTGTTTGATATGATTTTCTCGTTTTTGCTCCTCAAAGGCTGAATAATTACCTTTATAACATTTGGTCTCTCCCCATTCGATTTCATAAACCTTATCCACAATTCGATTAAGAAACATTCTATCATGGGAAATAATAACCAATGTAGATTTATAACTTCTCAAATAACTCTCCAACCATTGTATTGTTTCTATATCAAGGTGGTTAGTAGGTTCATCAAGTAATAGAATGTCTGGCTTTGTTAAAAGTATTTTTATAAAAGCTATCTTAGTTCGCTGACCACCTGAAAATTCAGAAATGGGTTTTTTATCATCTGCTTCAGTAAAACCCATACTACGAATCATCGTTTCATATTCTTTTTGGTAGGTTAGACCTCCAAGAGCCATATACCTTTCACTGATATCAGAGTATTCATTGATGATTTTATCATCATATTGATTCTCCATTTTATCTATCAGCTGTTTCATCTTGTTTTCCATATCAATAAGCGTCTTAAATACCGTACGGACTTCATCCACCATTGATATACTTTCATCTTCAAAAGGCATCTGTCTTAAATAGCTAATATAAGGGTTACCGGTCTTTATTACTTGAAACTCACTTTCACCAGTTCCTTCTTCTAATTCAATTTCGCCTATAATAGCTTTTAGCAAGGTTGTTTTTCCACATCCATTTCTACCAACAATAGCAATCTTTTCATTATCATTGATTTCAATATCGATGTTTTCCAACACCATATTACCATCATAGTAAACGGCACCATTAATTATTTTGTATTGCATTTTCATATCCTCCTTTGCGTTAGTACTAGCAATTGCAAAGGTGGCTTTGGACAATAATTATTCTACTCCATGTAAAGCTTGTCACAGCCACCTATACATGGAGTTCTTTAAATGTTACTTTAGTTGTAGATTTCATTTGCTTCTCCCTCCTATCGTTTCAAATATAATTCAACTTCCCCCTTGTTGTACCAAATCGCTAGCGCAATGGCTAGCCTAAGTTTTAGCTTACACCCTTTCTGGTAAAAGTAAAGTAACTGATCTGTTATCTCATCTGGCACCAGATTCCCGATAAACCCTGCTGTTCCCGTCAACAGAAACCGCAGCCACACTGGAAAAAGATACAAAAGGATTGCCGCAATTGATTCTTTGCATTAGCCATCAGCTTTACAAATCACTCTTTCTATATTCAAAAGGCGTTTTTCCTGTTTCTTTTTTAAACACGGATGTGAAGTAACTTTGTGAGTTAAATATAAGATATTCACTAATTTCTGATATTGACTGATTCGTATATACCAATAGAAATTTGGCATATGCTATTTTCTCCTTCTTAATGTATGCACCAACAGTCATACCTATATCTATCTTGAATTTACGCATGAAGTGATACTGACTTAGACCAATTTCTGTGCATATTGACTGAATGGTGAGCTGACGGTTGATATTTCTTTTAATCATCCTGACTGCTTTTGCTATGTCTGAAGAGACACCAGATACTCTATAATCTGCAGTACTTAAAGCGAAATGCTCCAAAATACTGTTATTTATTATACTATGGTTAAAGGATCTTATCAAGAGTAAATTACAAAAGAATCATTTAAATCAATACTTTCACTTTGAATACATGTATTTGAAGTGGAAGGTACTTATTTCAAAAATAGTAAAACCGGTTCTGTTGCAAAGTTTTAAATAAAGAATAAAATCCCTTACGGTATCTATGATTTAAGCTGGGATTCCCAATAATACCTTGATTTCAGTACAGACCGAAAACCCGAAGAGAGTGCCTTCTTTTCGGGTTTTCTTATATAATCCTCGGATGGCTTCCATACCTTTAATCGTGGTAGAGGCAGTGCGTAAACTTCGATAGAATTTATTGCGTCTCTTTACTGGACGATGGTCTTGTTCAATCAAATTATTCAGGTATTTAATGGTACGATGTTCTGTCCCTTGATAAAA
>NZ_POJH01000042.1 GCF_002960625.1 Streptococcus suis | reverse complement strand
ACTCTCTCATAACGCATAACAAACTTTACGATTACACTTTAACCCAAAATCAGTAAGATTGTTTATGCAATATTATTGTAACACCTTATCAAAAATTTTCAACATAAGGTGTTGCTTTTGTATACACTTTTTACACTAAACTTTAGTCCAAAATAAAAAAATTTCCATATTTGGATTTCGAGACTCAAAATATTTTTCGTCAAATACCTTGATGGACTTGACAAATGGTAGAAAAGAAAACCCGACCAAGTCGAGTTTCCAATTTGCATTATTTTACAGTTGCAGTGCTTGTGATTACTTCTACAGCTTTCTTCACAGCGATGTCGTGTTTAAGCATCTCTGGTGAAAGCAAGCTACGAACTTGTGCCACTTCCATACGGTAAGTAGCTGCCAAGTCTTCGATTTCTTTCTCGATTTCAGCGTCAGTTGCTTCGAAACCTTCTGCTTTCGCTACTGCTTCAACAACCAAGTTAGTCTTAGTACGTTTTTCAGCATCAGCTTCGTATTGTTTATGAAGGTCATCACGAGTTGTACCAGTGATTTGGAAGTACATATCTGGTGAGATACCTTGTTGTTGCATACCACCCAAGAATTCATTGATTGCACGGTGAACTTCTTCGTGGATCATTTCTTCTGGCAATTCAACGATTTCAGCGTTTTCTACAGCCAATTCAAGAGCTGCTGATTCAACTGCATCGTCAAAGGCAACTTCTTTTGCAGCTTCCAATTCTTTACGGTATTTAGCTTTCAACTCATCAAGTGTTTCCACTTCTTCGTCGATGTCTTTTGCCAATTCGTCATCCAAAGCTGGAACTTCTTTTGCTTTTACTTCGTGGATTTTTGTTACGAAGAGGGCTGGTTTACCAGCAAGGTCAGCTGCTTGATAGTCTTCTGGGAAAGTTACTTCAACGTTTACTTCTTCACCAGCTGCGTGGCCTACCAATTGTGCTTCAAAACCTGGGATGAATTGACCTGAACCAAGTCCAAGTGAGAAGTTCTCACCTTTACCGCCGTCAAATTCAACACCGTCGATTGAACCTACAAAGTCGATAACAACTGTATCGCCTTCAGCTGCTGGACCTTCTTTGATGACCAATTCAGCCAAGTTGTTGCGCTCACGCTCGATTTTTGCGTCAACTTCTTCGTCTGTTACTTCTTTAGTAGCTTCTACTGAAACTGCCAAGTTTTTGTAGTCACCCAATTTTACTTCAGGTTTTGTCACAACTTCAGCAGTGATTGTCCAGTCTTGACCTTTTTCCATAGACACAACGTCGATTTTTGGTTGTGCAACGACTTCAAGACCAGCTTCTGCAACCGCTGCTTCATAAGCTGCTGGTAACAATGCATTTACAACATCTTGATAAAGTGCTTCTTCACCAAATTTTTGGTTGAAAACGGCACGTGGCAAGTGACCTTTACGGAAACCTGGAAGATTGATATCTTTCTTAACTTTGTTGAAAACGCGGTCCAATTCTGGTTTGATTGCATCTTGACCGATTGTGAAGGTCAAAACGCCGCGGTTTGTTTCTTTTGCTTCAAATGATACAGACATTCTGTCATTCTCCTTAAAATTTTATTGCATACTCTTCATTATAACACAATTGACAAGGATTTCAACGATTTTATGACGGACTTTTGGGAAATGGCAGAGCTTCTACTCGAGTTTTTCATCTGGTTGTTGACCGTCATGGGCTAGCCATTTGCAGTCTGTCAAGGTCATTTCTGAAAAGATCGCTTCAAAGGAAGAGTCTTCTGGTGAACAGGCATAGATACCAAAACGAATTTTCCCGCCGCCTTCAAGTAAGTGGCAAATCCGCATCTGCTCAAAATGAATACCGTCTTTGGAGTTTTCAATGCAGAAATCACTACCCCGTCGGCTCAAACGGTAGTAAATTGACTTGACAGAAGCAGGAATTTCCTGGGTCGCCCAGTCTGAAAAGCCCTGATTGGTCACAACGCTGCCCAAATGCTGAAAATCTTCATTCTCATACTCAATCGAGCCCTTAATCCAGTTTTCCGAATCCTGATAGACCACTACACCACACTGATCAAAGCGGGTATGGCTGTTGGAAAAATCCGTCTTAACCGTAAAGGAAAAATACTCTTCCTCCGTGTCCATCAAGAGCAGAGGAGCATTGTCATTGACAAAATGGTAGTAGGTCTTCTGCCACAAGTCTGTATAAGCTTGGGTTGTGATTCTGATTTCCTGGTCTGAAATCTGATAGTTTTCTGGTTCTCGTACCCAGTAAAAATTTTTGGTGTTCATGTTACTCCTTGGTTCTATCGTCTATAAAAGTCATCATCCGCTCAAATGCTTTAGCAGATACCGGGTCAGTTCGTAAATTCGCCACAAAACCATGAGGCTTTTCAAGCCCTTCT
The DNA here is from genome assembly GCF_002960625.1 of Streptococcus suis. GTDB lineage: Bacteria > Bacillota > Bacilli > Lactobacillales > Streptococcaceae > Streptococcus > Streptococcus suis_T. Next base: position 15,685 of record NZ_POJH01000042.1, on the reverse strand, counting down.
TCTGCCAAAGGATCGACCAATTCATTTTCAACTCCCGCTTGCTTCAAGGCCTTATTGAGCGACACCATATCTGTCCGATACTCGCTTCCCAGAAGGAAACTAGCTGGATAGTCTTTATTCACATGGGAAATCGGGTTATAGGCATTGATTTCTTCCTCACTTAGATAGATGGTTTCTGAAACATAATTTCCAACCAAGATCTTCGTGCTTAAGCTAAACTTGACGTAATCTAAGGGAGCATCGTCTATAACCAGAGCCTTGACATCTTCTTTTGCAATGCTTGGTTCAATGTTCAATAGCTGAGCGTAATCATTGTTGGCTAAGAGGCTACCGTATTGTGCTACCATGATAGCACCTGCGGATGAACCCATTAAGACGACATTGTCCATGTTCAAATGGTATTCTTCAGCGTGTTCCTTTATGTAGGCAATGGCCTGATTCATCTGAATCACTGGCGTTGGGAAATGATGGTCTGGTACAAGAGCATAGTCAACATTGACCACATTATATCCTTTTGACACGATATCGTCAATGAGATAGGTCGCTTGGCTGGCAGCCAGAGGGTCCCCCATATTTTTGCTGCCTCCAAAGAATCCACCACCGTGGAAATAGAAGAGGGTTGGACGGTCAACTTCAAAATTTTGGTCTGGATAGGTAATATCTAAAAAACTGTTAGGGTAGTCCTTACTATAGGCAATCTCACTTTTCAGATACTGACCATTCTCTTTCAGACCATCAATGGGATCATAAAGGGGACTGTAGGAGTTGGGTGAACTCTCCTTGTACATAAACGATTGAATGACACCGACTACCAACTGCGGATGATTGGTAACGGACACATAGGCAATGATACCGAGACTAGCTACAATCCCAAGGACCCATAAGGTAATTTTTTTGAATTTTTTCATGAGTTCTCCTAATCTAATAGTTCTAATCCATAACTGTTTACCTGTCCATTGACAGCATCATCCAGCCATTCTGCCACACTCTTGTCTTGAGACATAGGGGTAAAGAATGTTGGAAAGTTAATGGTGGTGTGCTGAGTAGCGGTAGTTTTTTCATCTTGCCCATAATTCCAGATAAAAATACCCACGCCATCAATCTTAGATTGCAGTTCTTGAATCATTTTTTTAAGTTCTTTTTGAAAGTGGTCACTGCTCTCTTCTGTTGCATCTGCTAGTTTCCCTTGGTCAATATAGGCCTGATATTGCTGAAGAATCCCATCTCGATAGGAAATGTCAAATAAAATCTTAACGCTATCTCCGCGTTTCTCATGGAGGGCTACTAAGCTATCTAAAACAATATTATCTGAATGCAGGCGGTCACTAATAGAAGTCGGTGTTTTCCAGACATTTTCCGCTATGCTTTTCCAATTATCATGTCTCAAAAAGGCACTGTCAACTGCAACCGTGACATTCTCTGCGGTGGGAAATTGTGAAATCACTTCGTCCGCAAGCAATGATGTTGCAAATCCGCCAGCTGAAAATCCAGTCACCAGAAGCGTATCGGGATTGCCAACGTGCGGTTTGGCTGCTGCTAAAATACTCATCAGATTGGAATAACCTTGGTGATGGACTACACGCTCTTTCCCCTTGTCATCTATATATGAAAAGTTTTGGGTCCCTGCATGAAAATCTCCTGTCCCATACGGAAGCACAATCATAGTCCAGTCCTTAAATGGATTGTCTTCCTGCGGACTTCCAATTCCCCAAGTCGCAACATAATCTTGATGGCCAGTTGTGGTCGCAAAATAGCGTGTGCCACCACTAGCAGTCTCTTCATTGATACTAACTCCACCACCAAAGAAATAGACCATCACCTTATTCTTCTCTTTACCGATACGAAGCAGGCCGTGTGCCTGATTGCCTTGAGAATCTACAACCCCTTCGGGACTGAGGCGGTACCATTCATTCACTTGTGGGGTCTGATCAACAAGCTCAGGAGCTGACCAGCCAAATGTCTTTTTGTAGGCAATAAAACCAAGCAAGGCTAGAACAACTGTTACAGCTGCTACTATTTTCCAAACTTTTTTCATACTTTCTTTTTTCTGTCCTTTATGGTATATTTTTAGAAACAAGTGTTTCGTTTTTTATTAGTATAGCAGATGAACAGTGGGAAAACTAGTCCCAGCTCTGCTATTTGCCCAAAAGGAAACAAATGAAAGGAAGTGTTTCGTGTGGAAAAAGTGAAGCGGAAAGAGTCGTTATTTGTGGAGAGTGTCGTGGAGGCTTTGTGGGAGTTGCTGGAAGACAAATCCTTTGAAAAGATTAGTGTTTCAGAGTTGGTGGAGCGAGCTGGCATCGGTCGGGTGACCTTTTACCGCAACTTTTCCAATAAGGAAGAGGTGCTCGAACGGTCCTTCAACTTGGAATTGCAAGCCTGGTTGACCGAGCGGCAGATTGACTTGTCGGATTGGTCAGATGCCCATCTCTTACTAGCTTTACGGCAATTTTTTGACTTTTGGCATGAGCAACAGGATAAGATTCGCTTATTGACTGCCAACCATTTGGACTACTTGCTCGAGGATGTCTTGGACAGCTATTTCAAAGAAAGGCTGGGGGACTTGACCGATGATTTTCACCTGCAATTTATCGTAGGGGGATTTTTCCGAGTGCTCAAAACCTGGGTTGCTAGAGGCTGTAAGGAAAGCCCTGATGACATCATGCGGTTGATGGGTGAGTAATAGAGCAGGCTTGTCAACGTTCTTGACCAGACCAAGCAAAAAGACTTAGACAACTGTTTTTCAGTCATTCTAAGTCTTTTTTGTATATAGTGAGGATGGGCAAAAAGCCCAGGACCACTACTCAGAGTTCGTGTCAACATCTCAGCGCAGTGGTTGATTGGCAGATTTGTTCGTGTTTTACACTCCAAATCTGACCATTACGACTGATGCGAACAGAGTTCGCTTCATTTCCAACCTCCAACAGTCACTACTCTGACTGTTTTGTAGCGAACTCTGTTCGCTCTATCTCCGACCTCCAAAGGTTCCCCAAACCTTTGGAGCTACGCGGGGGTGGGAGTGAAACAGTCTGGGGATAGACTGTTTCAGCTCAACAACTGGAAATAAGGACTTATTGACGAACTCTTCTATGAATGGTCGAGTTCTTTCCCACTCCCATTTAAGTCCTGTTCACTTTTTCTTCAATGGCTTTTTCTAGGTCAACCAGAACATCAGACATATACATAGCTTTCAATTCTTTCTCCATAGCTGTCTGGACTTGGACTAATTTGTCATCCACAGCAGCATGGATATTTCCCCCCACGATACAGTCGGGATGGGGATTTTCATGAAAGTTGAACAAGCCTTTCTTATCGATATTGTCCACCGTAACAAAGATGTCATAAAGGCTAATGTCATCAAGGGGCTTTACTAAACGAAAACCGCCGCTGCCCTGCTTGGCGTCTACAATTCCCGCATCCTTCAAACCAGAAAGAACCGAGCGAATGATAACGGGATTGGCTTGAATGCTGTTTGCCAAAACCTTGCTGGTAACACGCTGCTGGTCTTGAAAGAGATGGATAAAGGCCAAGGCATGAATGGCAATGGTAAATTTATTTGAGATCTGCATAACACTCTTTTACTCACTGACAAGGCTGATACGTGCTTTGAGATGATCCCCTGATGCAATCTCGTCAATCATACCAATGGCATAATCTGCATAGGAAATAACGCTTTCTCCCTTGCTGTTCAAGACCAACTCTTCACCGCCAAGAATATAGCGACCTGTCCGTTCGCCCTCTGCTTGGAAATCACCTGCTGGGCTTACATAGGTCCAGTTGACATCATCTACTTGACGAAGGGCCTCAAGTGCTTCCTTGTGAGCATTTAGCACAGGCAATACTTCCGCTGGAAACTCAGTCACATCTGCCACAGTCAAGGTATGTTCTGGATTAACATAGAGGCTTGCTGCTCCACCAACCACAAGCAAGCGTGTTTGTGAATCTTTTAGGATAGCCGCCAAATGTTTGGCTGCATCAGGAACCACATGTACAGTGTCTGCTGTCCAGGCACCTACTGCATCCACTACCGCATCAAAGCCAATCACATCATCGGCTGTCAGGTCAAAAACATCCTTTTGAAGAACCTGCTGTGCGACTGTCTTATTTTCACCACGAACGATGGACGTTACTTCAAAACCACGTGCCACCGCTTCTTTTACAATCAAGCTACCTGCTTTACCGTTCGCTGCTACTACTGCTATTTTCATTTTCTTTTCCTCCGAAATGGTTTTTGTTGTAAATTGTTTTGTTACAACTTTGCGTACACTAGTATATCCTAACCCCTCGAAGTTGTCAACAGTTTTATTACAACTTTTTTTGAAAATTGTTGGCAGGTTCATTTATCGCAGAAAAAAGATCTGAGATGGACTCTCAAATCTTTTCTAGTTTATTCTACTTCCTCCTCGGTTTCAAGGCTGACAGGCCGTGTGCCTTGACAGTTTGGAGAAGATAGGGCCAGGCGTTTTGACTGACAGTGACAGATTTTCCCTTGGCCAAGCGTTTCATCTGGGCCTCGTAATAACTGACGCCAATAATGGGACCAAGGGCCTTATCCAGTTTTGGAAGACCTGTTGTCAGGCGAGGCGTTGTTAGTTGCACATCACCGACTTGACGGTAATCATTGACAAGACTTGGACGAAGGACAAAGGGTCTGGCAAGACCAATCATGGACACACCTTCCTTGATAGCCTCCTCCATCTGAGTGACTTTTCGGAAACCGCCTGTTGAAACAATAGGAACAGAAGTCAAATCTGCTAGAGCTAGGGCGTAGGTCACAAATCCAGCACTATTTTCATATTCACTGCCAAAAACAGGTGTTTCATAATTGCCGCCTGAAATTTCAATCAGGTCGATACCCAAGTCAGACATGGTTTTCACCACATGCTTACAATCTTCAAAACCAAAGCCCTCTTCCTTAAAATCAGAAGCATTCAATTTCAAGGCGATGGTAAAATCTGGTCCCACTTTTTCACGCAGACCTTGATAGACTTCCACCAAGAATCGCATGCGATTGTCCAGACTGCCACCATAGCGGTCCGTCCGTTGATTATCTGCTGGTGAGAGGAATTGATTGATCAAGTAACCATGTGCAGCGTGTAACTGTACACCTGTAAATCCTGCTGCTTTTGCCCGAAGGCCTGCTGCAATAAATTTATCTCTAGCTTCTTTGATGTCAAACACAGTCATTTCTCTCGGTGGACGAAAGGCCGAAGCTGAACCTCCAGAAATCGGAATGGCACTGGGTGCAATCGGGATTTGATTGATCGACCGATACATCTGTTTGCCAGGATGATTGAGCTGGAGCCAGATAGGCACACCGTTCTTTTTCCCAACGGCTGCCCATTTCCGAAATTGAGCCAGATGATCGTCTGAATCAAGGACCACATTGCCCGGCTCACCTAGGTAGCGGCCGTCCACCATGACATTACCTGTCACTTAGACACCCATTCCCTGCTTGGCCCAAAAATCATATAAGGCAATCAAGTCATCCGAGGGAGCTCCCTGACTATCTGCCATGGTTTCGCTCATGGCGGATTTGAAAAAGCGATTGTCTAAGACCTGACCATTAGGCAGTTGGAGGTTTTCTAACAAAATCTTAGTCACCGTAGCTCTCCTTAAATACTTGGATTTTCTTATCAAGATAGGCTAGTAAGGCTTGGCTCTTTGCCAAATCAAATCCTTTCAAGTTGACCTTAGCCAACCTTTTCTCCGCAAAATAACGACCTGATACTCCAGCCACCTCTGGTGACAGACTTAAGTAGTAACCCGTTTCAATCCCCTGATCCAAATCCTTGGAAAATGGTTTCATCAGACTGGTGAGAATTCGACTTCTCAGGTTGCGTTTGACCCCATCATTGCCCAAATTTGTCGCAATCAAGCCAGGATGGTAGGCATTGACGGTCACAGATGAACCTTGCTTTTCTAAGGCCTCTGCCTGAGCTATTGCCAGCCAAATGGTGTATAGCTTGGCATTATTGTAAGCCATGGCTGCAGAATAGCTCTGCTCCAAACCAAAATCCAAGTCTCTGGTTTGTGCAAAATGGTGCATGAAGGAAGAGGTATGAATGACCCTGCCTGCTGCTTTTTCCAGCAAGGGCAGTAACTCCGTCGTCAAGATATAGGGAACTTGGACAGACAGCATAAAGGTCATCTCGATATTTTCTGCCGTTGCCACACGGGCATCTCCAAAGTAAGCACCCGCATTGTTTACCAAGACATCAATCTGCTCAAAATCTCGTTTAATCTCTTGGCTGAAACGATAGACATCTGCTAACTTAGAAAAATCTGCAAGGTAGCCGTGAATTTTTTTATTTCCTGTTTTTAATTGAATATCACTGAGGGCTACACGGAGCTTTTCGCTATTTCGCCCGTGCAAAATCACTTCATGACCTTCACTAGCCAGTTTCATGGCTAGGTGCTTGCCGATTCCATCCGTCGAACCTGTGATTAAAATAGTTTTAGGCATTGGTTTCCTCCAAAAAGGCTAGTAAGGCTTTTGAAAACTCTTCTGCATTTTGGAAGATCGAGCCGTGACCTGCATTTGGATAGATGATCAGTTGGCTATTTTTGATCTTCTCGTGCATGGTATAAGAATTTTCTGTTGGAACCTGCATATCCTTATCACCGTTAACGATCAGAGTTGGCTGGGTGATAAAGGTCATATCATCTTGCGGCTCTCTTCCCCAGCGTTTGATAGCTTTGAGCTGGGTCAAAAATCCTGGAACATTCATGTCCTTGTCTGCATGTGCAGAACTTCTTTGCCCCATACGACCCAAGACTTTTTCTGCCTCCAAGCGACCTGCTTCATCATGATTGTAGAAGATGTAGCGTTTCGGGTCAACACGCTCCAAACCAGCCTTCAGCATATAGCGGAAGGTTTTCCCAGTTACCTTATCAACTTCAAAACCACCACGAGGACCTGTGCCTGCTAAAATCAAGCGGTTGACCAATTGACTATCCAGACGAACGATTTCTTGAGCAATGAAACCACCCATAGACAGACCTAGCAAATTGATTTTCTCATGACCCAAAGCTTTGATAATGGAAACAGCCTGCTCAGCCATTCCTGGAATAGTCGGAGCCACCTTGCCATGACTAGCACCCACACCAGGAAGGTCTAGGACAATCACATGGTGCTGTTCAGCTAGCAAATCCAGCAATTTTGGATCCCAGTTGTCCAAGGTCGCTGCTAGGTGAACCAGCATGACCAAAGGGATGTCAGACTTGCCCTTGCTGAGCTCACGATAGGCGATTTTATTGTTTGAAACGGTGATGTATTGGTTTTTGGTTGTGATATATGACATGATGATTCCTTGTATAGTCTATTGTTTTAGTTGAAACGGAGGACGGTTTTTCCGCGTGAACGACCGTTGGCAACCTTATCAAGTGCTGCGTTGACTTCTTCAAATGGATAAACGGTATCGATAGATGGTTTGATTTCGAGCTTGCTGAAAATGTCTGCTACTTCTTGCAGTTGGCGACCATTGCTCTCTACGAAAATGAAATGGTAGTGAACACCGTATTTTTTCGCCATTTTGTCAAATGAACGACCTGCTAGGCCAAACAAGATTTGTTTCCATTTTGGCAAATTCATGCGTTTGGCAAATTCGCCATTTGGCATGGCACGAAGGGAAACCAGCTGTCCACCTTTTTTCATGATGGACATTTGTTTTTCCGTTTCTGCACCACCAAGTGTATCCAAGACGTAGTCAACATCGCTAAGTGTTTTGGTGTAATCTTCTGTCTTGTAATCAATAAACTGGTCTGCACCCAATGACAACACCCGCTCTGCACTTGCCCCATCACCATTAGTAATGACGGTCAAGCCCTTGGCTTTGGCAATCGGAATGGCCATCCCTCCGACACCACCAGTTCCGCCTGAGATGAAGATGGTCTTGCCAGATTGTGCCCCCATGAGGTCAAGGGCCTGCATGATGGTCAAAGCTGTCAAAGGAATAGCTGCCGCTTCTTCATCTGTCAAGTAGGCAGGAACCTTAGCAAGAGCCTGAGCGTCAACCGCTACATACTCAGCAAAAGCACCGATACTATCAAGTGGAAGACGACCGAAAACACGGTCACCTGCTGCAAAGTTGGTTACAGTTGTACCGACTTCTTCAACCAAGCCGACTACTTCATTTCCAGCTGTTTGTGGCAATTTGTAAGGGACAATCAATTTCACATCTCCGCGTGAGATCATATTGTCCAATGGATTAACGCCTGCTGCGGTCACTTTTACAAGGACTTGGTTGGGTTTAATTTGTGGTTTAGCAATTTCTGTAAGGTTAAGGGTGATATTGTTTTTGTTATAAGCTGTGTGTTGTGCTGCTTTCATGTTCTTCTCTTTTCTATTCTTTAGTTTGTTCCTGTATCACTTACAGGTCTATGTTGGGTTTTATAAAATCTGACCTCGGTCAGATTCGGGTTTCTTGTGCGGATTGATAGAGATTATCAATCACATTCTCTAAGGATTGATGACTGAGTTGATTTTCCAGTTCTTGTTCAACGCTGGAAAAGATGGGAACCATTGCCCCTTCTATATGCTGCCCAACTGGACAAGTAAGATTGGCATTCTGGTGTATCTGAAACAGGCGAATATGCTCCACTTCTTGCGTCGCAAGGTAGATTTCCAATAAGCTAATATCCTTAGGGGACTTGCTCAATTGGTAGCCTGATCGCCCTTGGTGGGAAGTGATTAAGCCTGCATTTTTCAAAAGTGCAATCACCTTGCGGATGTAGCTGGCATTGGTGCCAACGCTCTCAGCCAAGGCTTGCGAGCTAAGTATTTCCTTGCTCTCACTAATCATGGTCAGTATATGAAGGGCTACTGAAAACTTTGTATCCATTCATGCTCCTTTCTGTTCTTGTATCGACTGCAAGAACAAGTTTATCATAAGCTAGACCTCTTGGCAAGGTTTTTGCTTGATTTTTTTAAAACAAAGCACTCGACCAAGAAGTCGCTTGTCTTACATGCGTTTGCCGTCTAGGACGAAAGGCAAGGTTTTTTCTATATGATAGGCATGGACTGCGGAGGCGTATTGTACCACTTCTGCATTCAACTGCGGAGCTAGGTTGGCATAGAAGGCCTCTCTTGCCGCCTGATCCGCAAAACCTAGGATGATGGAGGCATGAAGGTGGTCTTCTTTAGGATTGTCATGGGCAACATTTGGGGTATTCCAAGTCGCTTTATTCCAAGGAAGATAGACCTGTGTCCGTACTTCCGTTACCCCAGAGATTGTCGCCAGTTGACTGGCTAGTCCATCTTGAACAAATGTTTTGAAACTACTGCTCTTCACCCCATCTTTGCGACGGAAATAAAGGACATCACGCAGTTGGGTTTGGGCCTGAGTGCTAGTATGATACCAACGTGATGAATACGGGAAGCCCATGTGCATCAAAGTCCGACGGAAAACATTGACCTCATCTTCAAAAGCAAGGGCCGTCTGACGGCGTCCGCCTATTGGTGCCAATAACTTCTGGTAGGTCACTTCCGCAATACCATCAATCCGACGGTCTTCAGGAATAGCCGTTTCCAAGCCTGTCGCTTTCGGCCAAAAACTATGTTCTGTCTCACTCAAATGTTGCTGGCGGTACTCTAGTAGACCCGGTGAAGCTGCGATAATCTGTGCATGCCCGCCACTCCAGTAGTCCATTCCCGCTTGGCGCGTTTTATCCTGACGCATCCATAATAAAATGGATAGTGAAAATCGTTGTTGGTATCCTTTTTTCATATTTTCTCCCTTTTGTTCTTGTATCATTTACAGGGACAAGTTTATCACAAGCCAGACTTCTTGGCAAGGATTTGGCTCAAAAAAGGAGTGGGACAAAAATCGGTAACCCGCAGGGTTCGATTTTGTCGTCCCACCCCCGCACAGCTCCAAAGGTTTGGGGAACCTTTGAAGGTTGGAAATAGAGCGAACTTTGTTCGCATCAGCCGTAGAGGCCAGATTTGGAGTGTAAAACACGGATTGCTGAGATTTGCTGTGCAAATCTTATCTCCAACCTTTAACAGTCCACTGGACTGTTAAAGCCACTCAACCACTGCGTCAAGTTTAACTATTGAAAAAAAACTACGGAGGCCAGGAATTTTTCCCAGCCTCCTAATTCTTCCGTATGGTATCTTCCTGATAAGCCGCACGAGCTCCGCCGATTAGTTTTGGACGGCTGGCGAGAGCGGTGACATGGGCCTGTCCCACTTCACGCAGGCTAGGTCTAATCGGAACTTGGACGTGCTTGATGTGCATGCCGATAGCTGTGTCGCCGATGTCTACACCAGCCTGAGCGGTGATAAACTCGACTTCCACCGGGTCCTTCATATACTTGAAGGCCGCCAACTGTCCAGAACCACCTGCATGCAGGGTGGGTAAGACATTGACAATTTCCAGGTCCTTCTGTATTGCCAAATCACGCTCCACCACCAAGGCACGATTGAGGTGTTCGCAGCCTTGGACAGCTAGATAGATACCTTTTGGCTCCAGAATTTCCAAGATAGTTTCAACAATCACCTCACCGACTTCCAGACTGGAGTTTTTGCCGATATGTCCACCAATGACCTCACTAGAAGACAAACCTAGGACAAATATCTGCCCCTTTTGAAGATTGCTGAGCTCTAAGACTTCTTGCACAACTTGTTGGGTTTGAACTTTGATCTTATCGAGTGACATAGTTAATAGCACCGCTTTTCTCAACTAATTTAGCCACTGCAAACCCTAAGCCCATCCCGACAAAGTTTTGCATGCTATTGCCAAAAGCACTTTCAATGGCTTTGAGGTCATTAAAATAAATCCGAGATGCTAGGTAGTAGCCCCCAACCATAGAGAGTGACGCCAAGACTAGACCGAAAATCCGTTTCTTGCCTGTCCAACCCGCAAAATAACCCTGAGCCCCGTGGAAGACCAAGCTAAAGAAGGCCCACTGGGGATAGCCCAGCAAGAAATCTATCAAGAGCCCTGCCAAACCACCGACAATGGCTCCTTCTTTCTTGCCCAAGTAAAAGGCTGTAAAGTAAACTCCCACATCCAAAAGTGTGACAAAGCCGGATAAGGTCGGCATATGAACATGGGCCAAGACCAAGGTCAAGGCGGTTAAGATAGCTAATAATACCAGTTCTTGTGTCTTTTTATTTCTCATACTGAATTACCCCATATTGATCTGATTTTGAAATAGCTGTGTGGACAAAGTCCTTGGACAGTCGGACTGCCTCTAAAGAGTTTTGACCTAGCAAAAGCTGACTGGCAATGCTGGACGCAAAGGTACAGCCCGCCCCCACATTGTTTTCTGAAAGCAGGGGTGACTGGAGCACCACTACTTCCTGACCATCATAGTACACATCGACAGCCTGTGAACCTCCCAAGCGGTTGCCCCCCTTGATAACCACCGCCTTGGCACCCAAGTCATAAAGCGCCACCGCCGCCTGCTCCATCTCTTCCACCGTTTGGATGTCTTTTTGGAGCAATAGCTGAGCTTCTGCCAGATTTGGCGTGAGGATGCTGACATAGGGAAGGAATTTCAAGAGTTCATCCCTCAGCTGGCTGACCTCGGTATCATGCGTTTCCTTGCAGACCAAGACCGGATCCAGCACCACCGGAATATCCTGATGAGCCTTGATAAACTCCAAGGCCTGCTCTGCTATGTCCACCGTCGGAAGCAAGCCAATCTTAATAGCTGAAAAGGGCACATCCTTCAAACTAGCCAACTGCTGGGCAAACACCGCCGCATTTGTCGGAATGACCTCGAACCCTTTTTCTGTCATAGCTGTCAAGCAGGTCACCGCCACAAAACCATGCAGGCCATGGACAGTGTAGGTGGTCAAGTCTGCATGGAGGCCGCCACCGCTGAAAATATCATTGCCCGAAAGCGCCAAAATATACTTAGTCTTCATAGATAATCTCCTTTAGATAGAGCCCATTGCCTGCCGCAGTCGGACCCGCCAAGCCACGATCCTTTTCTGCCAAAATCCGCTTGATTTGCCCAACGGGCATGCGACCGTTACCGATTTTCAGTAAGGTCCCAACCATATTCCGCACCTGCTTGTACAAAAAGCCATTGCCTGAAAAGGTAAAAATCAAGAACTGCCGCCGCTGGTCGTATTCCAGACTTGCCGCCGTAATGGTCCGCACCTTGTCCTCAACCGAGGTCCCTGAAGCCGTAAAGCCTGTAAAGTCGTGAGTCCCCACCAAGTCCTGAATGGCTTCTTCTATCAAGCTCAAGTCCAAATCATAGGGATAAAAGGTCGCATAGTGGCGCATCATGGGATTCTTAGGCCGCCCAATATCCACCAGAAACTCGTAGGTCTTGCTGTGCTTGGCATAGCGGCAATGAAATTCATCCGCCACCTGCTCCACCCGAACCACATCAATATCCTCAGGGGTTTGAGTATCTAGGGCAAAGCGGAGCTTCTCAGGATCTCGACTGCCAGCCAAGTCAAAATGAATAACCTGACCGTAGGCATGGACTCCCGCATCTGTCCGACCTGCACCATGAACGGTCACTGGCTGGCCACTATTCAATCTTACTAACGTTTTTTCGATTTCTTCCTGAACTGTACGAGCATGGGGCTGGCGCTGAAAACCAGAAAATTCATGTCCGTCGTAGGAAATAATTGCCTTATATCGTGTCATGGTCTGATTGTAGCACAAGCGAACTTGTAAAAACAAGCCTAGAAAGCGCAAACTGTCCTAGCACAGATGTTCGGTTCACCTATAGGATTGACATAGTTTAGGAAATACACTATAATGAAAGTAGCTATTGAAATTTAGAATTATTATTATTACCTACAGGAAAGGAGGTAAGCATGACCCATCATCATAGTAGTGACCACCAGGCTGATTTTGACCATGTCATTCAACACCTTAAAGAAAAAGGAGTTCGGATCACTTCGACCCGCAAGGCCGTTGTCGCCTATATCATTGAAAGTGACGACCACCCCAGTGCTGAAATGATTTATCAGGATCTTCTACCAGACTATCCAAGCATGAGCCTGGCTACTGTTTACAATAATTTAAAACTTCTTTTGGAAGAAGGGTTTGTCACAGAGATCAAACGAACCAACGATAATACGACCTATTATGACTTTATGGGACATGATCACCTCAATATCATTTGTGAAGTTTGCGGGAAAATCACAGACTTCATGGACATTGAACTTCCTAGTCTGAAAAAAGAAGCCCAAAGTCAAACAGGCTATAAAGTTACCAAAGAAGTCCTATCTATCTATGGTATTTGTCCTGAGTGCCAATCTAATAAAGCGTAGAATAGCAGAGCGAAATTCATTCGCTCTTTTTTTGTTCCTTGGAATTTTCTGAAAAATCTTATTTAGAATTATTATAAATAATCTTGACATTTTAATTATAATTGTTATAATTAAACTATAGAAAGATATTTCGAGGAAGATTTATGACACTGACACAACAATTTAAACAAAATAGCCACGTTATCACGACCGCTCTCTGCCTAGTATTTATCCTAGTAGGAATTCTCCTGCTACAGACTGGACAGGGATGGGCACCTATCCTCTTCATTCTAGCCTTCATTATCGGGGGCTATCAGTCCGCCAAGGAAGGTCTGACTGAGCTGTTTTTTGATAAGCACCTGTCTGTCGACCTGCTCATGATTTTGGCTGCTATCGGTTCTGGACTGATCGGCTACTGGATGGAGGTGGCTCTACTCATCTTCATCTTCTCCCTTTCTTCTACTCTAGAAGAATTGGCCATGGAGAAAAGCAAGAATGCTATCGCTGCTTTGATGAACATGACCCCTCCAACAGCTCGTAAAATTGAGGAAAATGGTGACATCACCGTTTTGGATACAGCCGCCATCCGCATCGGTGACCTCCTGCAAGTCCGTAAGGGTGACACAGTCCCACTGGATGCCACCCTCATCAGCCCACAATCCATCTTTGACGAATCCATGATTACTGGCGAGCCGCTCCCTGCAGAAAAAGTAGCCGGTGCAGCTGTTATCGGCGGTACTATCAACCAAGGTCCAACTGTGACCGTACAAGTTACAGCTGAAAAAGGCGACGCCCTCTTCGATAAAATCGTCCAAATGGTTGAAAATGCCCAAGAATCCAAATCAAAAACGGCGACTTTTATTGAAAATATGGAAGATACCTATGTCAAGGTTGTTTTGGTGGTAGTGCCACTCTTTATCCTCTTTGCTCATTTTGCTCTGGGTTGGGACTGGTTGACGGCCTTCTACCGTGGCATGATTCTCTTGACCATTGCTTCTCCATGTGCCCTTGTGGCTTCTTCTTCACCGGCGACACTTTCTGCCATCAGCCGTGCGGCACGCAAGGGCATGATTATCAAAGGAGGCGACATTGCGGATAAGATCGCCAACTTAGAGGCCATCGTCTTTGACAAGACAGGTACCCTGACCATTGGTAAACCTGAAGTTGTTGGAGCAACCTACCTTGGCGATGAAAAACTTATCAAGCAGGTTGTTCAGGCAGTTGAAAAACAATCTAGTCACCCAATCGCCCAGGCTCTCATGACCTATACGGCTGACAGCTCTGCTATTGCCCTCCAAAGCCTAGAAGACGTGACCGGAAAAGGCTTGGTGGCAGGTTATCAGGGCGACAGCTGGAAAATCGGTAAGGCAGGCTTTGTAGTGGACAACTTGGCAAGTCCCCTGTCTGCTGACCTGCTGGCACAGATCGATGAGGCAGAGAGCACTGGGAAAACCCTTGTCTATGTCAGCCAAAATGATGTGCTGGCGGCGATCTTCATGGTGGAAGATAGTTTGAAACCTGAGAGCAAGCAACTGATTGCCCAGTTGAACGAGATGGGCGTGACGCCAATTCTCTTAACGGGCGACCAAGAAAAGACTGCTCGTTATGTGGCGAGTCAGGTCGGTATTGACCGCGTGATTGCCAACTGTCTTCCTACGGACAAGGCTGCTGTTATCCAAGAACTGCAAACCGAATTTGCGTCTGTCGGTATGGTGGGCGACGGTATCAACGATGCTCCTGCTCTTGCTCAAGCCAATGTCAGCTATGCTATGGGAAGCGGAACAGACATCGCTATGGAGTCAGCCGACATCGTGCTCATGGAAGATCTGACACGGATTCCCTACTCCATTCGCCTCTCTAAGAAAATGCGGGGCATCATCAAGCAAAATATCATCTTTGCCCTGTCTGTCATTGCCCTCCTCATCATCTCCAACCTCTTCCAGTCTATCAACCTGCCGCTCGGTGTGGTTGGTCACGAAGGGTCAACGATTTTGGTAATTTTGAATGGGTTGAGATTACTGTATTTTAAATAATAGACAACCCGAGGCTGGGCAAAAACTAGCCAATAACTAGCCAATAACTAGCCAATAACTAAAAAATACACAGACAGATTGAGCTGATTTTGATGAAATCCAGCCGAACTGTCTGTGTTTTTCTTTCTTTTTCTACTCTCTTGGACTAATTTCTTAGCCAATTTCGTGAGATTCATACTCATTAGGAGGAAGCCTATCTCGGTTTCAACCACTTTTTGACCTCTGACATGAACTCTGCGCACGCCAAAAACACCCTTCATCCTACCAAATACAGGTTCGACATCCACCTTGCGTTTGGCATAAATGCGGGCTCCCTCTTTACTTGTCAATTCCTCTTTGACTAAGTTCTTGAAATAGTTCCACGTAGGATTATACTGAATTTGTTTGAGGTTTCCTTTCTCTGTCCGTGCTAACTGGTCTAACT
>NZ_POJH01000041.1 GCF_002960625.1 Streptococcus suis | reverse complement strand
CTTACCTCATAACGCATAACAAACTTTACGATTACACTTTAACCCAAAATCAGTAAGATTGTTTATGCAATATTATTGTAACACCTTATCAAAAATTTTCAACATAAGGTGTTGCTTTTGTATACACTTTTTACACTAAACTTTAGTCCAAAATAAAAAAATTTCCATATTTGGATTTCGAGACTCAAAATATTTTTCGTCAAATACCTTGATGGACTTGACAAATGGTAGAAATAAGAGTTCATTTTGAAAATGACTTAGATACAACAAAGGTCCTCAAGTTACAGGTTTGAGGACCTTTGTTTCGCAATACAGTATAGCTAGTAGGGGATCTATTTCAAATGTTGTCCTCACATTGTCATTTTCTCTAAGAATGTTTCCAGTCTTGTCTTAAAATCACTAGTGTACTGGATTTGTAGAAAATCAAGGTCCTCTCCAGAAAAGAAGGCGGCTCCTTCAAGTTGTTTCTCTATAAATGGACTGACCTGACCTTTTTTCAGCTGGAAGGTCACGCTTCCTTTGGAAATGCGATAGGGAATATTTAGTGAAGTTTCGTCCATATTGGTCTTTATATCTAATTTTTGGGCATGATGAACCTGATGGAGATTTTGGGTATTACGGGCAAACATTCCATTGTCGATATAGAGGGAAAGGGCCTTCTGCATGATGAGGTTGGTATCGTAGTCAATCAAACTCTTATGTTTAATAAAAGCAGGCTTCAACTGCTGGGGCAGACTGATGGCACCAATCCGAAGGGCTGGAAAGAGTGTAGGGGTAAAGGATTTGATATAGATGACCAGATTATCGGTGTCTAGATAGTGGAGGGGCAGGCTTCTGCTAGAATCAAAATCTGCCAGATAATCATCTTCGATAATGTAGACCCCGTATTTCTTAGCTAGCTTCAGAATAGCAGTCTTACTTGCTGTATCATAGGTACTTCCCAGAGGATTGTGCAGACGGGGAATGGTGTAGAAGAATTTAATTTTTCCAGTTTGAAAGATTTTTTCCAGCTTGACCAGGTCAATGCCATCAAAATCCCGTTCAATTGTCTGATAGGGGATAGCTTGGTGTTGCATCAACTCAACCATCCTGGAATAAGTTGGATTTTCTAGCAATATTTCAGTTTTCTCAGGCCCGAAATCCATCTGGGTTAAGATATAGAGGGCCTGTTGACTACCAGCTGTAATAACCAGTTGGTCTTTTTTTGTGTAGACATGATAGTTCATCAAGAGTTGTTGGACAGAGGAGATTAACTCTGCCAGCCCTTCTTGCTGATGGTAGTAGTTAAACAGATAGTTCTCCCGCCCAATCAGACTTTCATGTAGGCATACTCGAAAATCCTCATAAGGCAGCTCCTGAAAATCCGCAGGGTCAAGTTCAAGCACTCGATTTTTAGAATCTTGATCTTCTAACACATAATAGCCACTTTTTTCTACGGCATATATTTTATTTTTGTATTTTAGTTCCAACATGGCCTTCTGAACAGTGTCCTTACTGCACTGGTAGTTCTGACTGAGCTGTCGAATAGAGGGCAGTTTTTCACCACGTTTAAACTGATTGTTTTCAATCCCCTCTAAGATATCCTGGATAATTCGCTGGTACTTATCCATTGTAACTGTCCCCCTACAGAAATAATTAAGACTAGTATAAGGTAATTTTTTTGGAAAAACAAGGTCGAGCCAGATGATTTACTTTGAGAAGTCAAGTAGTTATATGGTATAATGAGGGAATGAAAATCATTATTCCTAACGCCAAAGAACTAAATACCAATCTGGATAATCAGGCCTTTCAAACCCTGTCTGATACTAGCACATCGGTCCTAGAGGTTATTGGTCAATATAGCCTGGAGGAGCTGGCTAGTTTATATAAATTATCCGAGGACAAGGCCCAGTTAGAACTGGATCGATGGCAGAGGATTAGGCAAGGTCAAGCCAAGTCTTACCCGGCCTGGCAACTATATGATGGCCTTATGTATCGTTACATGACTAGAAGGGACCTGACAGCAGAAGAGGAGAACTATCACAAGAAGCATGTACGGGTGGCAACCGCCTTATATGGTCTCATTTCTCCATTTGAACTAATTTCACCCCATCGTCTTGACTTTCAGGGAAATTTAAAGATTGGTAAACAATCTTTAAAACAATACTGGCGTCCCTATTATGATGCAGAGGTGATTGATGAAGATGTCCTGCTCTCACTTGCTTCGTCAGAGTTTGAACAAGTCTTTTCACCAAAAGTTCAGGAAAAATTGGTCAAGGTTATTTTCAAGGAAGAGAAAAATGGTCAGCTAAAAGTCCATTCCACCATTTCCAAAAAAGGTCGTGGCCGGATGCTTTCGTGGTTGGCTAAACACAATATTCAAAATCCAGAAGAAATAAAAGGATTTGATGTCGATGGTTTTCACTACTGTCCAGAACAATCTACGTACCAGACCATCGTCTTCAAACGACCTTAATAAGATAGATGTAAAATAACGCTTTCTCCATGCAGTAGAGCGTTTTCTTTGGTAGTAACTAGGTAGATATTCTTGGAAGTATGTGTTATAATGAGAAGAATACTATTGGAAGAAAGGTTAGTTATGAAGAAGAGAAGTGGTCGAAAGAAGCCCACAATACTCCGAATGGTCAATTGGGGCTTGTGGGTTGCCTATCTAATGTTCCTGTGCCTGTTTTTATTTAGTATGTATCGATACCAAATCTTAAATTTTAGGTATTTGAACCATATCGTTACAGGTGTAAGTATTGGACTAGCACTTTTCACTGTTTGGTTGATATGGTGCAAGAAATTGCCAATTTTCACAACAGTTGTTCTCCTCCTTTCGCTACTTGTCACCTCAGCTGGTGTCTATGGTATGCGAGAGGTAGTTGATTTTTCTAGCAAGCTGAATTCAAATGCTTCCTTTTCAGAATATGAAATGAGTATTGTGGTCCCGGCAAGTAGTGATATCAGTGATATTAGTCAGCTAACCAGTTTGCTGGCTCCGTCTGAATATGATCAGGACAATGTTTCAGCCCTATTGCAGGATGTATCTACGACCAAATCGGTTCAGTTGGCAACTATGCCGACCAGTTCTTACTTGTCTGCCTATCAAGCTATGATGAATGGCGAAAGTCAGGCTATGGTCTTAAACGGAGTTTTCACAAATATTCTGGAAAGCGAAGACCCAGATTTTTCTTCCAAAGTGAAGAAAATCTACAGTTTCAAAATGTCTAAACCAGTTGAAACAGCGGTAGAACAAGCTAGTGGTGATAGCTTCAATATCTACATTAGTGGTATAGATACTTATGGGCCGATTTCGTCGGTATCTCGTTCGGATGTTAATATTATCATGACCATCAATCGGGCAACACATAAGATACTCTTGACAACGACACCACGCGATTCCTATGTTGCAATTGCTGACGGAGGACAAAACCAGTATGATAAGTTGACTCATGCAGGAATTTACGGGGTAAATGCTTCTGTCCACACCTTAGAAAATCTCTATGGCATTGATATTAGCAACTATATCCGACTAAACTTCACCTCCTTCCTCCAACTCATTGATCTGGTTGGCGGTATTGATGTTTACAATGATCAAGAGTTTACTAGCCATATTGGTGGTCACCAATTTCCTGTAGGTAATATCCATTTAAATTCGGAGTTGGCACTTGCCTTTGTTCGCGAACGCTACTCCTTAGCTAATGGAGATAATGATCGAGGAAAAAATCAGGAGAAGGTCATTGCAGCCTTGATTAAGAAACTCAGTTCGCCAGAGAATTTAGGTAACTACCAGGCCATTCTGAAAGGTTTGGAAGGTTCTATTCAAACTGACCTATCGATCGAAACCATTATGGATTTAGTCAATCGGCAGCTAGAGTCTGGAAGCCAGTTTACTGTGGAATCTCAAGCTTTGACAGGCTATGGTCGTATGGATTTACCATCCTATGCGATGCCGGGTTCCCAGCTCTACATGATGGAAATCAGTCAAGATAGTTTGACACAAGTAAAATCAGCCATCCAAGCAGTCTTGGACGGACAATAGTAAATAAATTAGGAGAAATTATGAATAATCAAGAAGTAAATGCCATTGAAATCGACGTACTATTTTTATTGCGTACCATTTGGAGAAAGAAAATTTTAATTGTTTTAACAGCCTTTCTAGGTGCAATGCTTGCCTTTGCATTTAGCAGTTTTCTAGTGACACCTCAGTATGATTCTACGACACGAATCTATGTGGTTAGCCAGAATGTTGAGGCAGGTGCGGGCTTGACCAACCAAGAATTGCAAGCAGGTTCTTACCTAGTTAAAGACTA
This sequence comes from Streptococcus suis, assembly GCF_002960625.1. Classification (GTDB taxonomy): domain Bacteria; phylum Bacillota; class Bacilli; order Lactobacillales; family Streptococcaceae; genus Streptococcus; species Streptococcus suis_T. The sequence goes on along the minus strand of NZ_POJH01000041.1, from coordinate 20,131 downwards.
TAAAGAGATTATCCTGTCACAAGATGTGTTGACCAAAGTACAGACAGAACTCGGTCTAACAGAAAGCATCAAGGAAAAAATTGCGGTAAGTATTCCAGTTGATACACGTATTGTTTCTATCTCTGTCCGTGATGCAGATCCTAATGAAGCGGCTCGTATCGCAAATGGTTTGCGTGTGGTAGCGGCTCAGAAAATTATCGAAGTAACCAAGGTCAGCGACGTGACAACGCTTGAAGAGGCTGTTCCAGCCGAAGAACCGTCTACACCACGGACCAAACGTAATATCGTTCTAGGTCTATTAGCGGGAGGTTTTCTAGCAGTTGCACTAGTTTTGGTTGTTGAGGTACTAGACGACCGAGTGAAACGTCCTCAGGATATTGAGGAAGTTTTAGGAATGCCTCTTTTGGGTGTGGTACCCGATTCTAAGAAATTGAAATAGGAGAAAGATATGGCAACTTTAGAAATTGCACGCACAAAAAAAGAATTGATTCAGAAAACAGAAGAGTACTTCAATGCTATTCGTACCAATATTCAGCTGAGCGGTTCTGATATAAAAGTAGTTGGGATTACTTCGGTACAATCAAATGAAGGAAAGAGTACCACGGCCGCAAGTTTAGCGGTTGCCTATGCTCGTTCTGGCTATAAAACAGTCCTTGTTGATGCGGATATTCGAAATTCAGTCATGTCTGGTTTCTTTAAACCAACGACAAAAATAACTGGTTTGACCGACTATTTAGCAGGGACAACAGATCTTTCACAGGGACTATGTGATACAGATGTGCCAAACTTGACTGTTATTGAATCTGGAAAGATTTCTCCTAACCCTACAGCCCTCTTACAAAGCAAACATTTTGAAAATCTTTTAACAACCTTGCGTCGCTACTATGATTATGTGATTGTCGACTGTCCACCATTGGGAATGGTTATCGACGCAGCTATCATCGCACAACGTTGTGATGCGATGGCAGTTGTTGTTGAAGCTGGCAATATCAAACGCTCAGCAGTTAAGAAAGTAAGAGACCAGTTGGAGCAAACTGGAACACCATTTCTTGGTGTCATTTTGAATAAATACGATGTAACCACTGAAAAATATGGCGATTACGGTAATTATGGAAACTACGGCAATTACGGTAAAAAAGCTTAAACAAGAATAGGGTTACAACCAGAAAGGGAATAGTGAAATGATTGATATTCATTCGCATATTATCTTTGGTGTAGATGATGGTCCCAAGACTATAGAGGAAAGTTTAGCATTGATTGGTCATGCTCATCGTCAGGGAGTTCGTTTTATTGTAGCTACTTCCCATCGGCGAAAAGGGATGTTTGAAACACCTGAAAAAGTGAATATGGCTAATTTTCTACAGTTGAAAGAAGCTGTAAAAGAGGAATTTCCTGAGGTGCGCTTGTGCTATGGAGCGGAGGTCTATTACAGCAAGGATGCCTTGGGGAAACTGGAAAAGAAAAAAATACCAACTATCAATGGTTCACGCTATGTTTTATTAGAGTTTAGCATGAATACTCCTTGGAAGGATATCCAGGAGGCAGTGCATGAGGTAACCCTATTGGGTCTGACTCCTCTGCTTGCCCATATCGAACGTTATGATGCACTTGCTTATAAGGCAGAACGGGTGGAAGAGCTAATTGATAAGGGGTGTTATACACAAATCAATAGTAGTCACGTTTTGAAGTCGACTTTGATTGGTGATAAGGCTAAAGAGTTTAAAAAACGTGCCCAGTATTTCTTGGAAGAAGACTTGGTCCACTGCGTTGCGAGTGATATGCATAATCTGACCAGTCGCCCTTCCTATATGAAAGAAGCCTATCAACTGGTTGCAGAAGAATTTGGACTAGATAAGGCCAAAGCCTTGTTTAAGAAAAATCCCTTAATGATTTTAAAAAATCAAGTACACTAACCTCATAGAAATAGTGGAGGAGATATGAGTAATGAAATAGGATATCGCCAAACGAAATTGGCATTGTTTGATATGATAGCAGTTGCGATTTCTGCAATTTTAACAAGTCAAATACCAAATGCTGATTTAAATCGTTCTGGAATTTTTATCATAATGATGGTTCATTATTTTGTATTTTTTATATCTCGTATGCCAGTTGAATTTGAGTATAGAGGTAATCTGAAAGAGTTTGAAAAAACATTTAACTATAGCATTATTTTTGCAATTTTTCTTACGGCAGCTTCATTCATGTTGGAGAATAATTTCGAACTATCAAGACGAGGTGTTGTGTATTTTACATCAATAAACTTCATATTGGTCTACTTATTTAATATAATCATCAAACTGTTTAAGGACAACTTTCTTTTTTCGACAACTTATCAAAGAAAGACTGTTTTAATTACAACGGCTGAACGATGGGAAAATATGCAAGATTTATTTGAATCTGATAAACTATTTCAAAAAAATCTTGTTGCATTGGTAGTTTTAGGTTCAGAAATAGATAAAATAAATTTATCATTACCGATCTATTATTCTGTTGAAGAAGCTATAGAATTTTCAACAAGGGAAGTGGTCGACCACGTCTTTATAAATTTACCAAGTGAATATTTTGATTTAAAGCAACTAGTTTCAGAATTTGAATTATTAGGTATAGATGTAAGTGTCGATATTAATTCATTTGGTTTTACTGCACTTAAGAACAAAAAAATTCAACTACTAGGTGACCATAGCATTGTAACTTTTTCCACAAATTTTTATAAGCCTAGTCACATCATGATGAAACGACTTTTAGATATACTTGGAGCAGTAGTTGGGTTAATTATTTGTGGTATAGTTTCTATTTTGTTAGTTCCAATTATAAGAAGAGATGGTGGTCCAGCCATTTTTGTTCAAAAGCGAGTAGGAAAAAATGGTCGTATTTTCAAATTCTATAAATATCGATCAATGTATATGGATGCTGAGGAACGTAAGAAAGAATTAATGGCTCAAAACCAGATGCAAGGCGGGATGTTCAAAATGGATAACGATCCTAGAATTACTCCAATTGGACACTTCATACGAAAAACAAGTTTAGACGAGTTACCACAATTTTATAATGTTCTAATTGGCGATATGAGTCTAGTTGGTACACGTCCACCTACAGTTGATGAGTTTGAAAAATATACTCCTGGTCAAAAGAGACGATTGAGCTTTAAACCAGGGATTACTGGACTTTGGCAAGTGAGTGGACGTAGTAATATAACAGACTTTGACGAAGTTGTTAAGTTAGATGTTGAATATATTGATAACTGGACTATTTGGTCGGATGTAAAAATTTTGCTAAAGACAGTGAAAGTTGTTATTAAGAGAGAAGGAAGTAAGTAATTCAATTCTAGATTGGGTTATAAATAGGATTTTATGAGAACGGTTTATATTATAGGTTCAAAAGGTATTCCAGCAAAATATGGTGGTTTTGAAACTTTTGTTGAAAAATTAACCGAGTACCAAAAAGATAAATCAATCAAATACTATGTTGCTTGTACAAGAGAAAATTCAGAACAGTCAGATATTACTGAAGATTTTTTTGAATATAATGGAGCAACTTGTTTTAGTATAGACGTCCCAAATATCGGGCCAGCAAAAGCAATTGCCTACGATATAATAGCACTCCGAAAAGCTATTAAAATGGCAAAAGAAAAAAAAGATGAGAATCCAATCTTTTATATCTTGGCTTGTCGAATAGGCCCGTTTATCCAACATTATAAGAAGCAAATTAAAGCAATTGGTGGACAACTATTTGTAAATCCAGATGGTCATGAATGGTTGCGTGAGAAATGGAGTTATCCTGTTCGTCGTTACTGGAAGCTATCGGAACGATTAATGGTGAAACATGCAGACTTATTGGTTTGTGACAGTAAGAATATTGAAAAGTATATTCAGGAAGATTATCAAGAGTATTCTCCGAAGACAACCTATATTGCTTATGGAACAGAACTCTCAGCTTCTAAACTTTCTGGTTCAGATCAAGTTGTCCGAGATTGGTTTGCATCAAAAGGAGTTACAGAGGATAACTATTACCTAGTTGTCGGTCGCTTCGTTCCAGAAAATAATTACGAAACTATGATTCGTGAGTTTATGAAATCAAACTCAAGGAGAGATTTCGTTTTAGTCACAAATGTTGAACAAAATGCCTTCTATGAAAAACTGCTGAAAGAAACTGGTTTCGATAAAGATGAACGTATCAAATTTGTTGGTACTGTTTATGATCAAGAGTTACTTAAGTATATCCGTGAAAATACCTTTGCCTATTTCCATGGTCACGAAGTAGGTGGTACAAATCCTTCCTTGTTAGAAGCTTTATCTTCAACTAAACTCAATCTTTTGTTAAATGTAGGTTTTAACAGAGAAGTTGGTGAAGAAGGAGCATTGTATTGGGATAAAGACAACCTTCACAGAGTAATTGAAAGTTGTGAACAATTATCACGAGAAAGTATTGATGAAATGGATATTTTATCAACAAAACAAGTGAAAGAAAGATTCTCTTGGGAATTTATTGTTGATGAATACGAGAAAACTTTTGAAGGAGTAATATAGATGAAAGTTCTTATTCAAAGTAGGGAAAATTTTTTTGAGATGCCTGGTGGAGATACTGTTCAAATCTTAAAAACAAAAGAACAACTTGAAAAATTAGGTGTACAAGTTGATATTAGTTTAGAATTAGAACCAGATCTATCGACTTATGATATTATTCATTTGACGAACATTACACGGGTTAACGAAACGTATATACAATTAAAGAACGCAAAGAAACAAGGAAAACCAGTTGTACTTTCAACAATTTTTTGGCCTATGGAAGAATTTGAGAAAAAAGGGCAGCATGGTGTTCGTAAGGCACTATCTGGTCTACTTTCTATCAATCAAATCGAACGATTGAAAGTTCTTATTAGAGGGATTAAGAATTACAAGATTTGGAATAAGTCGACTCGTAGTTTATTAACAGTTGGATATTTAAAAATGCAGAGATATGTTATAGATGAGGCTGATTTATTTCTTCCTAATGCTGAATTAGAGATGAAAAAATTGAACGAAACATTTTCTGTAAATAAACAGAACTACATTGTGGTTCCGAATGCAATTGATGCAAACATAGCAAATAATTATCTGAATTTAGTAGATGATGAAGAGTTCAATGAGTTTAAAGATGCGATAGTCTGTGTCGGGAGAATTGAAGCAAGAAAGAATCAGTTAGCTTTAGTTCAAGCTTTAGAGGGGTCGCCATACAAATTGGTATTAGTTGGACAAGTATCGGACAATTTTAAATATTATTTTGCAGAAATTAAGAAATATATAGACAGAAATGAAAATTTTTTCTATATTGAGCGTATCGATAATGAAAAATTGTATAAATTATTTAAAAAATGTAGGGTTAGTGCTTTACCGAGTTGGTTAGATACCCCAGGGCTGGTCAGTCTTGAGGCAGGTGTCATGGGTTGTAATTTAGCGGTTAGTGAAGTTGGAACTACAAAAGAATATTTTGGAGAGGAAGCTTTTTATTGTGTTCCAGATGATATAGAGAGTATACGGACTGCAATTGAAAAAGCTTTTGTAAAAAATAACAACGGTAGTTTGCAACAAAAGATTTTAGAAAACTATACATGGGAAATTGCAGCACAACAAACTTTAAAAGGATATAAAAAAGTACTAAATAGAGGATAGTGGAATGAAAAAAGTGATGTTAGTTTTTGGAACTAGACCTGAAGCCATAAAAATGTGTCCCTTGGTAAATACGTTGAAACAGCGGGATAGTTTCGAAACAGTCGTTTGTGTTACAGGGCAACATCGTGAGATGTTGCAGCAAGTACTAGAAGTTTTTAATGTTGTACCAGACTACGATTTAAATATTATGAAGGAAGGACAGACTTTATACAGTATCACAACTAGTATTTTGGATACTATAAAACCTGTTTTAGAGGCTGAAAGTCCAGATATTGTTTTGGTTCATGGCGATACAAGTACAACATTTGCTACCTCATTAGCAGCGTTCTATTCTGGAATAAAAGTTGGTCACGTAGAAGCAGGTTTGCGAACTTATGATTTGCAAAGTCCCTTTCCTGAGGAATACAACCGACAAGCTGTTTCAATTGTTTCGGATTTCAATTTCGCACCTACAGAACAAGCACGTAAGAACTTGCTCAATGAGGGGCGTCAGGCAGATAAAATATTTGTTACTGGAAATACGGCTATTGATGCTTTAAATACGACTGTTTCAGATAATTATCATCATGATCTTTTTGAGTGGATTGGTGATTCTAGGTTGATTATGTTGACTGCACATCGCAGGGAGAATCTTGGACAACCTATGGAAAACATGTTTAGAGCTATCAAACGAGTTTTGGATGAAAATGCGGATGTTAAGGTTATTTATCCTATTCATAAAAATCCAGTTGTAAGGGGAATTGCTAATAAAGTTTTTGACAGTGAAACACGAATCAAAATTATTGAGCCATTAGAAGTGATTGATTTTCATAATTTCTTGAAGAAAAGCTATCTGATTTTGACTGATTCGGGAGGAATTCAAGAAGAAGCTCCTTCTTTGGGAAAACCGGTTCTTGTTATGCGAGATACTACAGAAAGACCAGAAGGAATAGCAGCAGGTACTCTTAAATTAGTTGGCACTGAAGAAGAAACTATATACAAGGAATTTTCAATTTTACTTAGTGATAATTCTGAGTACGAGAAAATGAGTCAAGCAAGCAATCCTTACGGTGATGGGACTGCGAGTCGCCAGATTGCGGATATTTTGGATAAATATCTTTAAACTAAGGTGGAAAATGAAAGAAAAAATAGATTTTGTGGTAACCTGGGTTGATGGAAATGATCCAGAATGGCAGCAAGAAAAGCAAAAATATATGTCAGATGATGACAAAAAATTAAATAGCATTGCTCGTTACAGAGATTGGGGTATCTTTAAATATTGGTTTAGAGCAGTTGAGGAACATGCTCCCTGGGTCAATAAGGTATTTTTGATTACTGAGGGTCATTTGCCAGAATGGTTAAATGTATATCATGAGAAATTAGTTGTTATTAAACATTCAGACTACATTCCTAGTAAGTATCTACCAACATTTAATTCCAACGTTATTGAATTGAATATTCATAGAATTCCAGAACTATCTGAAAATTTTGTTCTTTTTAATGATGATATGTTCATCAATAGCACTGTTAACCCAGATGACTTTTTTAAATCGAATGTTCCGATTGATGTAGGAATTTTTAGTCCACAAGTACCCAAACGTGGTGGAATTGCTTCTATCTCGCTTAATAATATTGAAGTAATTAATGACTATTTTAATACGTATCAAATAGTAAAAGAGTCAGGATATAAATTTTTTAAACTAAAATATGGAAAGCATTTGATAAAGAATTTTGCAGTTCTTCCATGGAAGAATATTCTTGGTTTTTATGACCATCATTTACCGATTGCATATAAAAAATCTACTTTTGAACATCTGTGGAGCATAGAAACGCAAGTATTAGATAAAACCTGTAAAAATAAATTTAGAACAAAGGGTGATGTTAATCACTGGTTAATGCGGTATTGGCAGCTTTCTGCGGGACAGTTTGTTCCACGATCGGTAAGATTTGGAGCAAGCTATGATATAGATGAATGGGAACGTATCAACGCTGAAGTAAAAAACTCTAAGCATTGTTTGATTTGTCTCAATGATGGTGATGATTCCAAGTATTCTGAAAATATAAAAGAAAAAAATATTTCAACTTTTGAGGAAAAGTATCCTAGAAAATCTAACTTTGAACTATAAAACAAGAGAAGGTGAAAAATGAAGAAAATAACCATTGTCCATATAGGTGATTTTTTAGGCTATCCGCCAGTAATTAGTCTGATTGAAAATTTATTGCATAATAAAGTTAGGGTTGATTTGATTAGTTCAACTGAATCTCGTAGAATTCCTTCACAAATAAAAGAAAATAATCTTTTTCAATATGTATATATAGCATACGATGCTCGCCGAGGCTTGTTTCCTAAACTAAATCGTTTATTATTTTTAAATAATAAAATTCGAAATGCGGTAGAGTTGTCTATGAGAGATTCGGATATTCTATGGACAACAACTGACATTGCAATTTATGTTCTAAGAAAGCAACTGTTCCAGTATAAACATGTTATGCAACTGATGGAGTTGATCCAAAGAAAACCACTTTTCCCGAAGTCAAGATACTTTGATTTCCCTCTGGATAAATATGCTAAGAAAGCTCATAGAGTAGTTGTTCCAGATTTAGACAGAGCATATATTCAGCAAGCTTGGTGGGATTTAAAAGTTCTGCCTATAGTCTTGCCCAATAAACCCTATACAATATCTCCTAAAGATTTATCAACAGATACAGTAAAAGCTTTAGAGGTAATGAAGAATGAGACGAGAAAGATTCTGTTTTATGCAGGTTTTATTGGTTCGGATAGAAATATTTCTGATTTTGCTCAAGCGATTGCTGGTAAGGAAGATTATTGTTTTTATTTGATCGGAAAAACTGCGGAAGGCGATACTAAATTAGAAGAGTTGTTAGAATCGAACGATAATATTGTATATTTAGGCTATCATGATGCTCCAGCTCACCTAGAGTTTTTCAAGCTTGCTCATATTGGACTAACACCTTACATTCCAGTACGTTCAACAATACATCCTGAAATAAATGCTTTATATTGTGCTCCAAACAAGGTATATGAATATAGTGCATTTGGAGTACCTATGATTGGGACGAATGTATTGGGGTTAAAGCGTCCGTTTGAACAGTATGGAATTGGTAAATGTGTTGAAGAATTGAATGCAGAAGCGATTGTGAGTTGCATTGATGCAATTGATGAGAATTATGAGGAAATGAAAAAAAATTGTTATAACTTCTTTGCGAAAGATGATTTGGATAAAATTGTGAAAGATATTATAGAAGGATAGAAAATGATTCGACTGTCAAGGCTAAGTAAGATTATTGTGACCATGAGTGCACTTATTATGTTGGGAGTAGATAGGTTGTTTCCAGTAGAGGTAGTCGGAACTTACTATCAACGAATTTTTATCATTTTTTCTGCAATCGTTATTTGGTTCTTGATGCAGAGATATAGCACTTTATCATTGAAAGAAGAAACTAGGTTTTTAAATCGCTATTTTTTATTGTATATTTTTGTTATAGCAATAGCTACTACCATGTCGGTATTTAAATATGGCTACTCCTTGGAAATAGTTGCGAAAAATATCCTTTCTTTGTATTCACTTCCTCTTATTGCATATACTATTGTTCTTATTTTCCATGATGATCAATCTCCAGTTCCTTTTCTTTCGTTGCTTTCTAAAATCGTGCTAATTATGTTAGCGATTAGAATGTTTAGTTGGGGAATGTTTAATTTTAGAGGAATTACCTTTTTTCCACGCTTGCTACTTCAATATGAGGGATGGATTCGTGATGGTTTCCAACGTGTTGAAGCCGGAATGTTAATTGGTGTAGTGCTTTCGTATTTGACGGTTCAATCCTTACAAAAAAACACCAGAGGTTTATTGTCTAAAATTGCTGTTGCTTTCATTATTCTTTTCCTACTTGTAGTAACACGTGCTAGATTTCAAACGATGTTAGCATTAGTATCTGTATTCTTTACTTATTATTTTAACCAAGTTCAAACTAGAAAAGGTCATGTTTTAAAAATAGCTTTAATTTGTTTGGTTGGGATAACCCTATTGTTAAATTATCAAATGATAGAATCTTTGTTTTCAATAATTTCAACTAACGGGCAGTACGGAGGTTCGACTTTAGTCCGTTTTACAGGAGTGGAACATTTTCTAACTTTGATGAAGCAACAAAGTGCTTATTTTGGTTTGGGCTTTTTGATAAAGGGAGGTGCATCGGTTGTTGATGCAATGTTGCTTCAAAATCAGTGGAGAAGCTATTATTTAGATGATTTTGGAATGTTTGGAACTATTTTTCAACTGGGTTTATTTGTATTAGTTACACATGTAATTCTATTTATAAAGGCAATTCAACTGTTACTTAAATGCCGTAACTTAGAAGATAGGTCCTATTTCAATTTTTTGCTATGTTTAACTATTTACCTTATAGGATCAAATATTATTTTAAATATGTTTGATTCGCAAAGGATATTTGATGTTCCGTTTTATTTAGCTATTTATAGTTTTTTAGATAGTCGGATTAATCAAGTTAAGGTTAGGGAGAGGTAAAAAATTATGACTGAAAAATTTAAAGTTAGGTCTGTTAGATTTAACTTCTTAATGAATATTATATTGAAAATGTCAGCGGTAATTTTTCCGCTGATAACCTTTCCCTACGTTTCGAGAGTTTTATTAAGTGAAGCAAATGGAAAAATTGCCTTTGCAACTTCAGTTGTTGGATATTTTGCTTTATTCGCTTCTATGGGAATCCCATCTTACGGTATTAGAAAATGTGCGGAAGTCAGGAACGATAGCGAGAAGTTAGCTAAAATAGTAAAAGAGTTATTGTTAATAAATTCAATCTTTACTTTTTTAGCTTATCTCGTTTTTATAGTTCTCATGTTTACTGTTCCAAAATTTTCTAGTGAGACATTGTTATTTTTTATTTCTTCAGTAACAATCTTATTCAATATGCTAGGAGTAGAATGGTTTTATCAAGCAATTGAGCAGTATCAATATATAACTGTCAGAAATATCGCTTTTAAAGTAATATCGATTCTTTTGATGTTCCTATTTGTTCACGAGCCAGAGGATTATATCATATATGCTGGTATAAATGTATTTGCGTCGGTTGGATCTAATTTCTTAAATATTATGAGATTATCCAATTACGTGGATTTGAAAGAAGGACAAATACGAAAAGGCGATATCTTGCTTCATATTGCACCTATCGTTACCTTGTTCTTATACAATGCTACGACTGTAATTTTTACAAGTTTAGATCAAGTGATGTTAGGTTTTTTAACTGAAAATTCTAGTGTTGGTTTTTATTCAGCAGCTATTAAAGTTAAGAATATTCTTGTAAGTTTGATAACAGCTTTGGGATCTGTAATGTTACCTAAAATTGCATATACATTAAAGAATGAAAGTAATAAAGATTTTGAACGAATGATTTCAAAATCATTTAATTTTATATTTATTTCTTCAATTCCGATAGCAATATTCTTTGTTCTAATGTCAAAGGAAATCATTTTTGTTTTAGCAGGTGAAACTTATAAGGAAGCAATACCTATTTTACAATTCTTGATGCCATCTATAATTTTTATTGGATTAAGTAGCGTTACAGCTTGGCAATTATTAATACCGCTCGGAAAAGAAAAATATACAGTTGTAGGAGCACTTTTCGGAGCTACGGTAAATGTTATAATAAATATACTATTTATTCCAATTCTAGGTGCTGTTGGTGCGGCTATTGCATCTAGTTTGGCAGAGATGGTTGTTTTTTTAGTACATGTTAGTGTATTGAAAACAACTATTAAAGCTACTTTTGAGTTTGAAGAATTATTGCGTTCCATTTTAGCGACGACTTTTTCTGCTCTAATCGTTGTTGTAACTAAATCATTAACTGTTTCTAGTAGTAATTTTATGTCTAGTATACTATATGGAATGACATTTTTTGGTACCTATGGTATTCTCTTACTTTTATTCAAAGAGAAGTTGGTATATGAGTTATACAGTCAATTGATTTCAAAAATTAAGCGAGGTAGAATTTGATGAGTGCTTCTTGTGTATGTATGATATTGAATTACAATGATGCTGAAACAGTTAAAAAATTGGTGGAGAAAATAAAGTATTATCCTGTTTTTAATCACATCTTAATTGTAGATAATTGTTCCAGTGATGATTCATATAGTATATTAAAGAAATTGACTTCAGATAAACTAACTGTGATAAAAACAGATAGAAATGGAGGATATGGCTATGGAAATAATTTTGGTACTAGGTACATAAAGGAAAACTTTGATGCAAAGTATGTACTTCTATCTAATCCAGATGTGGTATTTTCAAATGGCCTAATTGAACGATTTGTTTTCTCATTAGAAAAAAATGACAATATTGCGATGGTTTCGGCTGTCCAATTAGATATTAATAATCAAGCAATTAAGGATTTAGCGTGGAAAGTGCCAACTTCTTTTGAATATGCTGTACTAAATTCTGGAAAGTTCGCAAGATTTTTCCCAACAACTTATAGATTGGATTTTTCGAAATCAGAACAGTTTGTCGATTGTATCCCGGGGGCATTGTTAATGTACAGCACAGAAAAGTTTCTCTCAGTCGGTGGCTATGATGAGGAAATGTTTCTTTTTGCTGAGGAAACAACTATAGGATTTAAGTTAAAGGACAAGGGTTTTCGTACATTATTGATTTTAGATGATACGTATCGCCATGAACACTCGGTTAGTATTAATAAATCAATTCAACAAAAAAGTAAGCAATTGGAAATCTTATTCCAGAGTCGGATTCTGTTCATGGAAAAATATTTGAAGTCAAGTAAATTTATGTTAAATTTAGCACGTTACTTTCAGCGTAGGACATTAAAAAAATTAAGCTGATAGGTAGGTAAGGAGACAAGATATATGAATTGTGATTTTACGATTGACTTGGTTCAGAAACTGGAATTTGATATTTTAAAATATATAAAAAAAATCTGTGAAGAACATTCGATTAGATACTATTTAGCGTATGGTTCCTTAATAGGAGCAGTCAGACATAAGGGATTTATTCCCTGGGATGATGATATCGATATTATGATGCCTCGTTCTGATTATCAACGCTTGCTGGAAGTTATGCAGAAAAATGAACATCCATACTATAAACTCATCTCTGTAGATACTGATGTTCGTTTTCAAGTACCACTCCCAAAGATAATTGATACAAGAACAAATTTGATACAAGATTATGATCTTATTGAACCTGTTCCGTTGGGGGTATATGTCGATATTTTTTTAATAGATGGTGCAGGAGATGATTATGAAAATGCTCTTCTTCGTTACAATCGAGCATTAAGAAATTATCAAACTTGGAAAAAGTCACGCCAAAAGATGTTTCCTACCAATGTATCACGAATTAAATCGATATTGAGAAGGATAAAAAATCTTCCTTTTATTATATTAGGAAGTTCGTACTTCATGAAAGAATTGACGAAAGAAAATTCAAAGTTCACTTTTGATTCCAGTTATTATGTCGCAACATTTGAAACTGGGACTTCAATTGCAGAAAAGAATGTATTTAACTACTCAGATTTTGCTGAAGGAAGTTATTTGGAATTTAATGGTGAATTTTTTCAGGTTCCTAAAAATTATGATAAATTATTAAAACTAGAGTATGGTAACTACATGGAACTACCGCCTGTAGAACAACAGGTTTCGCATCATGCATATAGTTTGACTTGGAATGATGGCTATCCTAAGCCTTAAAATAAGTTTGAGTAGAATTGGAGAACAGGTTTGCAACAAGAGAAAAATACAAAATCATCCGCTATTATTCTAGCAGCAGGCTTTGGGATAAGAATGGTTCCTATAAATACTGAAGTTCCGAAAGCATTACTAGAGGTTTCGGGCCGTCCTCTTATCGAACATTTAATACTTCAACTACATGAAGCACAGATTTTTGATATTACAATTGTTGTCGGATATATGGGGGAACGATTAGAATATCTTGCTGATAAATACGGGGTTACCTTAGTGAATAATTCGAGGTACTCTGAGATGAATAACCTTTATTCTTTGATGCTTGTTGCAGATAAAATCTCTAATACCTATATTTTACCTTGTGATATTTGGTCTCAGGAAAATCCTTTTCTCAAAAGTTCGACAGATTCATTCTATCTAGTTTACGAAAATAGTTGTTGCGAGAAAACAGGCTATTGGGAATCAATGACAGGGATTGCCTACATTGCAGAAAAAGATAGCGACAAGATACGAGAGTCATTACATGTTGTTGCTAAAAGTAATAGAGGAAACGAGGCCTTTTGGGAAGAAGCGCTATATGACGGGGAACGACTATGGGTCACCCCATCCTTTGTAGCCAAAAATGTTATTTATCAGATTGATAGCTTTGAAGATTTGAGACGAATTGATAGTCAATCAGTGCACTTACATTCAGATATCATTAAATTAATCTGTCGTGTCCTTTCAATCGGTTCGAATGAGATTAGTGATATTGTTGCTCTCAAAAAGGGGATGACCAACCGATCTTTTCTATTTTCTTGCAAAGGTGACAAGTATATTATGCGTATACCAGGTGAGGGAACTGACTTGCTTATCGATCGCCAACAAGAAGCAATGGTCTATAGAACATTGGATGGAAAAGGAATATGTGATGAAATCGTATACTTGAATCCAGATAATGGTTATAAGATTACTAGATTTGTAGATAGCGCTAGAAGCTGTGATCCAAATGCTTTATCTGACTTGAAGAAATGTATGTCTAAATTACGGGAGTTTCATAGCTTAGAGTTAAAAGTTGAACATGAGTTTGATATATTTGCTCAAATAGATTTTTATGAGTTCTTGCGTAATGGGAATGAATCTGCATATGATGACTATAATCAGGTGAAAAAACAGGTTTTTAATCTCTCCGAATTTATTGAAAAGCATGTCGAAAAGAAGGTTTTAACACATATTGATGCAATTCCAGACAATTTCCTGATTTATTCTAAAGAAGGTCAAGAAGAAATTCGTTTAATCGACTGGGAGTATGCTGGTATGCAGGATCCTCATGTTGATATAGCTATGTTCTGTATCTATTCTTTATACAATCAGCAAGAGATTGACCGTTTGATTGATATTTATTTTGATTATAATTGTTCAGAAGAGATTCGCTTGAAAATTTACTGCTATATTGCATCCTGTGGCCTGTTATGGAGCAACTGGTGTGAATACAAGCATATGCTGGGTGTGGACTTTGGAGATTATGCTAAGAAACAATATGAATTTGCAAGAGAATATAGTTCTTGGCTAATTATCGAACTTAGAAAACGGGGGATATATGAATAGTCGTCTAAAAGGGACAATACAAGGTCTGTTGTCTGGAATGTTTTGGGGCTTAGATACATCTTTGAATGGATTGATTTTATTGATGAGTCCCTTCATTTCTGGAGATGATAAGCTGTTGTCCTCTACTTTACTGTTAGCATTTTTTCATGATTTTTTTTCAGCAACTTTTTTAACTTCTGACCTAGCTGTCAGAGGTCAGCTCAAAATGACAATTCAAAAATTAAAAAGTAGAAGTGCTTATTTTGTAATGATAGCAGCATTGTTTGCTGGTCCTTTAGGGATGAGAGCTTATCTGTATGCGGTAGAAAAGTTAGGGACGGGGCTAACTGCAACAATCTCTGCTCTGTATCCTGCTATCGCAGCCTTATTAGGGGCGATTTTGTTAAAAGATTATTTGACCAAACGGGGATGGTTTGGCCTTTCTTTGACGATGGTAGCAGTAATTTTTCTTGGATATAGTGGAAGTTCTAATGCAGGGGGAGATTTCATTGGCTTCTTGGCGGCAGGGTTATGTGTACTAGGTTGGGCTTCAGAAAGTGTTATTACCGCTTACGGTATGAAGGATGATATTTTGCCGAAACAAGCTCTATTGATTAGGCAGTGGGTTTCAAGTTTAGCCTATCTGTTATTTATGTTAGCGGAAGGTGATGTTGTTTACAGTTTAGCAACTGTTTTTAACTCACAATCAATTCTTTTTATTATTGGTCTAGCACTTATAGGTACTCTTTCCTATATGTCTTATTATTCAGCTATTGATACTATTGGTCCTGTAAAAGCGACGGGATTAAATGTGACTTACTCTATTTGGACAGTGATTTTTTCACTATTTCTTTTTGGAGGACAATTAGATATAAAGTTAGTCATTAGTAGCATACTCATCATTATTGGGACATTATTTGTTATAAAAAACTAAGAGGAGAATCTATGCGAGCGATTATTTTAGCAGCAGGAATGGGTACTAGACTGAGACCCCTAACATTAACAACCCCTAAATCTTTGATTAAAGTTGGAGAGCAGACATTAATAGAAAGACAAATTTTGTTTTTAAATGAAATTGGTATTTCAGAAATTATTATTGTGACAGGTTATTTATCAGAAAAGTTTGACTTCTTAGAGAGTAAATATGGAGTTAAGTTAATTCATAACGATAAGTATGATATTTATAATAACTTTTACACTATGTATCTTGTGAGAGAGTTTTTGAGTGATGCCTATGTAATTGATGCTGATAACTATCTACATACCAACTTCTTAGATGCTAAGGTGGCAGTTTCTACATATTTTTCAGCTTATAAGAGAGGTTTTGAAGATGAATGGCTTTTAAAATGTGATGATAATGGTCAAGTGAATGAAATTGTGATAGATAGTGGCGAGGGCTCTATTCTATCTGGGGTATCATATTGGGATGCAAAATCTGGTCAGGTTCTAAACAAACTTATTGAAGAAATGTTAGAATCAAATGATTTTTGTAATTTGTATTGGGATAATCTTGTAAAAGATAACTTGGATAAGTTGACAGTGTATAAGCGAGATATTCCTTCAAACGTTATATTTGAGATTGATAATCTTGATGATTTAGACCGACTACAAGAATTTTTAAGTTCTCATACCTAGTCATAGGATTGCTGGATTTCCTGAACTTCCCGAATTAATGAACGTATTGCTGATGTAGCATAAAATTTCTTGACATTTATCTCTTGTTTTGATATGTTGACAGTGTTAAGTTAATTTCATTATATATGAGGAGGTATACTATGAGTACAAGAAAAAGAAAGCGTTTTATTTTAGAGCATAAGCGTAAGATTAAACTTGCCAAATCTCTCTTTTTAGCTGGCATCACGGCAGGTGCAGTAGGTCTTCAAACACCGGGAGAAGTTTATGCCAATACAGATGAAGTGTCATCGATTTTGACATCAACTGTTGTTCTCGATAATACTAATGGCGAAGAGATTAATGATGCTACAAAAGGCAGTATAGAAATATCAGTTGAAACCGATGATAATTCGGAAATCGAGGAATTGGATGGTTTGAGGACCGAAACAGATACTGGATTAGAGAATGTATCGACTGTTACTGCCGTTGACAAAGAGCCTGAAAATAAGGTAAATAAATCAATTCCTGTCACATTGAATAATGAATCTAATGATGAAACTGAGTCTACTTTAACGAGTGAGGTAATTGATACGGGAAACACTCAACTAGATGAAGAGAAGTTGGTAGATACTTCGACGGAGTTGGAGCCTGAAAATAAGGTAAATAAATCAATTCCTGCCACATTGAATAATGAATCTAATGATGAAACTGAGTCTACTTTAACGAGTGAGGTAATTGATACGGGAAACACTCGACTAGATGAAGAGAAGTTGGTAGATACTTCGACGGAGTTGGAGCCTGAAATGTTGACAGGTAGTATAGATGGGCTCCTTGATTCTTCTGTAGAAAAAAGGAATGATACTAACAATTCATCTAATAAGGTACTAAATTCTTTTTTGGGTCGTGGTTTGTCTGATATTTCAAATTCGACGAGCAAAAACAGTAATAGGAGTTCTGATGAGTTATATTCTAGCTATTCTACATCTAGTAATGGTGCCTCTTTGTACTCTAGTACCAATGGAGTGACACGTGAGGAAGCTGTTGCTTGGGCAAGGAGTCGTGTAGGACAGTACAGTTACTATGCAGGAACTGGTAATAGTAGATTTTGGGCTGGGCAATGTGTAGCTTTAATTAGATTATTTGCTGAACATAAGTTTCCACATTGGAGACATAATGGCAATGCGAAAGATTATATTACTAATGTACCTCTCCCAGCTGGATGGCAGAGAATTAAAAACTCAAGTACCTTTGTGCCTTTGCCGGGAGACATTGCATTATATAATCCCGCCCCAGTTAATGGTGGTTACGGTCATATAGGTATCATTATTGAAGCAGATATAAATACCTCCCTATCTGTTGAGCAGAATGTTGATGCTCCTTATCAAGGCGGGCCAGCAAAGCTTGTTCGAGGACATTATAGAAACTTTTGGGGAGTAATTCGTCCAAATTATGCTACGCCAGCACCGGTAGCTCCGCCAGTGAATCGTGTAGATGTTGGTAAAGCAGCAACGGAATCAGGTCAATCAGTATCTGATGGAGATTATCATATCGTTTCAACAGTAAATCCAAATTTTGGAATTGATGTCCAATCCGCAAATCCTGCAAATGGAACAAATATTCAATTGTTGGAAAATGCGGCAGTTCCAGATCAGATATTTACAGTTAAACACATTGGGAATGGTTATTATACCATTGTTCATAAAGCGACAGGAAATTCAGTGGATGCCACCTCAACAGCACTTGGGGCAAATGTCAATTCTTACTCATTACATGGGGGTCATAATCAGCAGTGGGTTTTAAGACGACGAGGTGCTATTGATGCATTTGAAATTATTAATCGTCATAGTGGCTTAGTTTTAGATATTGCGGGAGGACACATTAGCTCTGGAACCAATATTCAACTTTGGGAGTCGAATGGAACTGGTGCCCAGGCGTTTAAGTTTGTATCTGTTGACAATGAAGCGAAAAGGTCTATAGCTGATGGTGTGTATTACATCGTTACAAAGGCTAACGAGCAACTAAGGCTAACTGAAGCTAGTGCAGGAAATGATAGTTACTCAAACGCACAAATGAATGCTATTATGGGGAATCTCAATCAGAAGTTTGAAGTAAAATATTTAGGAAACGGTTATTATAGTTTGACTTCAACAGCAACAGGTCGAAGTCTAGATACTTTTAGTAATAGTAGTTATAATGCAGCAAGTGTTGTTATGCATAATACGAATGGTAGTGATGCTCAACAATGGATTATCTTTGATAAAGGTAATGGCTACTTTGAAATTCTTTCCAAAAAGAAAAATATGTCATTAGATTTTGCTGGTTCATCAACGACAGAACGCAATGCCTACCTTTGGGTAAGAAATGGTAGCGATAATCAATTGTGGAAGTTTGTGGTTGTTGTTAAAGAAGGTTGGAAAAAAGATAGCAAAGGTTGGTGGTATCAAAATGAAGATGGTTCTTATCCGAAGAATGATTGGAAATTCGTTGATAAGAAATGGTATTATTTTGACAATTCTGGTTATATGCTTACTGGTTGGCAGACGATAAAAGGGGAGTCTTATTATCTACAACCTGACGGTCGCATGGCGGCAAATCAATGGGTTCAAAGCTCAGGTGTTTGGTACTATGTTGACAAATCAGGTAAGAAAGTAACCAATACCTGGATTGATGGCTATTATTTGAAACCTGATAGTAAGATGGCTACCAGTCAGTGGATTCAGACTGAGGGTATTTGGTACTATGTTGATAAAACAGGTAAACGAGTTAAAGATACTTGGGTAGGAGATTATTATCTAAAACCGGATGGTAAAATGGCACAAAATAAGTGGATTCAGACTGAGGGTATTTGGTACTATGTTGACAAATCAGGTAAGAAAGTAACCAATACCTGGATTGATGGCTATTATTTGAAACCTGATAGTAAGATGGCTACCAGTCAGTGGATTCAGACTGAGGGTATTTGGTACTATGTTGACAAATCAGGTAAGAAAGTAACCAATACCTGGATTGATGGCTATTATTTGAAACCTGATAGTAAGATGGCTACTAGTCAGTGGATTCAGACTGAGGGTATTTGGTACTATGTTGATAAAATAGGTAAACGAGTTAAAGATACTTGGGTAGGAGATTATTATCTAAAATCAGATGGTAAAATGGCACAAAATGAGTGGATAAATGGGATTTTTGTTGATTCCTCAGGAAAACGAGCAAAGAGACCGTGATAAATTGGGCTCTTTGTCAACTGTAGTGGATAGATGAAAAGCAACACCTAGAGAGGACGAACTTCGTTCTCTCTTTCTTTATCTCTTTCTTGTTTTTAGGAGATAAGCTGAAAAGGGCTCTTCCCAGCCCTTTTCACTGTTCAAAGCAATCAAAATCCGTTTTTTAAAGTTTTCATCTTCCTGAAACCAAAGGCATTTCTCTTAATGACTTTGATGAGATTGTTGGTAGCCTCCAGTTTGGCGTTGGAATATGGAAGCTCCATTGCGTTCGTGATGTACGTTTTATACTTTAGAAAAGTTTTAAAAACAGTTTTAAAGGCAGGATTGACAAAATCCAAATTGTCTTCCAGAAGCTCGAAGAAATATTTCGAGTTCAT
>NZ_POJH01000040.1 GCF_002960625.1 Streptococcus suis | reverse complement strand
TTTTCATTATTAGTTACCAACTTGTCCCATAGTAAGTTCTAGCTTATTTTTTTGTCTCAGTCTAATTTCCAGTTTTGGCGTTAGACTAGAACTTACTTTGAGAATTTAGGAAAAATAATGTTAGACCAATTTATGAAAAGAAAACTTGACAAAATACGGAAAAACCTAGATAATAGAAGTATGAAAGGGTTTACTGAAAACCGGAAAGGAGTTAGATATGCAGGTTATTAAACGAAGTGGTGAAGTTGTAGAATTTGACCCAGAAAAAATTTACCAAGCCATTATTAAGGCAGCTCAAACTGTATATGTAATCGACGATACATGGCGGAAAAACCTAGCTCAAGTGACGAAGAAAGTTGTGCTTGATTTGGAAGAAGCTCATACAGAACGTCCAACCATCAGCATGGTTCAGTCACAAGTTGAGCATCGTTTATTGGATGCTGGTTATATTACCATAGCTGAACATTATATTTCTTATCGTTTGCAACGTGATTTGGAACGCAATGGATATGCTGACAAGATTGTCGTTCATTTGCGCTTTGAGCAAATTCGATAAAGAAAAGATATGGAGAGTGGCGAAGTAAACTTTCTTCCCTGCTCTTTTTGTTATAGTCAAAAGCTATAACAATCTATATTTAAAAAGAATTTGTAAACAACCAACCATTAGCGTATAATTAAATTAGTTAATCCCAATCTAACTAGTTGAATCCCGTAGTTCGTGCCTATGGGATTTTTTATGTTGACAACCTGTCTTTGGCAATGATTTAAAAAATAATGGCTACAATGTAGACTATGTTTAGGCTGCTTTTAAGGCTTACCAACAGGTTTAAAGAAAAAAATGTGATTTTCTGAGCAAAAATTTTGAAATCGGTAACAAATTTGTAGTATAATGGATGATGTAAAAAAATATTTATTTTGAAAGTGAGATTTTACTTATGTCTAAAATCGTTGTTGTCGGTGCTAACCACGCAGGTACTGCCGCAATCAAAACTATGTTGACAAACTACGGTCAGGAAAACGAAATCGTTGTATTTGACCAAAACTCAAACATCTCATTCTTGGGTTGTGGTATGGCTTTGTGGATTGGTGAGCAAATTGCTGGTCCAGAAGGACTTTTCTACTCAGATAAAGAACAACTTGAGAGCCTTGGTGCGAAAGTCTACATGGAGTCACCTGTTACAGCTATCGACTACGAAGCAAAAACAGTTACTGCACTTGTAAACGGCCAAGAACACGTTGAAGCTTACGACAAACTTCTCTTCGCTACAGGTTCACAACCAATCTTGCCACCAATCAAAGGTGCTGCAATCAAAGAAGGTTCTCTTGAATTTGAAGCAACTCTTGAAAACTTGCAATTCGTTAAATTGTACCAAAACTCAGCTGATGTTATTGAAAAATTGAAAAACAAAGACATCAACCGCGTAGCAGTTGTTGGTGCTGGCTACATCGGTGTTGAACTTGCTGAAGCTTTCCAACGTAAAGGTAAAGAAGTTATCCTTATCGACGTTGTAGACACATGTTTGGCTGGTTACTATGACCGCGACTTGTCAGACCTTATGGCCAAAAACATGGAAGAAAATGGTATCAAACTTGCCTTCGGTGAGACTGTACAAGAAGTTGCTGGTAACGGTAAAGTTGAAAAAATCATCACTGACAAGAACGAATACGATGTTGACATGGTTATCTTGGCTGTTGGTTTCCGTCCAAACACTACATTTGCAGGTGAAGGAATCGAGCGCTTCCGTAACGGTGCCTTCCTTGTAAACAAACGCCAAGAAACTTCAATCCCAGGCGTATACGCTATCGGTGACTGTGCAACTATCTACGACAATGCTACTGGCGACACAAGCTACATCGCTTTGGCTTCAAACGCAGTACGTACTGGTATTGTAGCGGCTCACAACATCTGTGGTACTGACCTTGAAGGTATCGGTGTACAAGGTTCTAACGGTATCTCTATCTATGGTCTTAACCTTGTATCAACAGGTTTGACACTTGAAAAAGCTACTCGTCTTGGTTTGAACGCTGCTGTTACTGAAGTAACAGACAACCAAAAACCAGAATTCATGGAGCACGGTAACTTCCCAGTAACTATCAAGATCGTTTACGATAAAGATTCACGTCGTATCCTTGGTGCGCAAATGGCTGCTCGTGAAGATATCTCAATGGGCATCCACCTCTTCTCATTGGCAATCCAAGAAGGCGTAACAATCGAAAAATTGGCATTGACAGACTTGTTCTTCTTGCCACACTTCAACAAACCATACAACTACATCACAGTAGCTGCCTTGGGTGCTGAATAATTAATTGAATACAAAAGCTCAGAGATGACTCTGGGCTTTTTTGCTTGCCATCTATCACATTGAACTGCCTATCGAGAGATTTTTTGGTATAATGGAGAGAATGAAAATTAAGAATCTATATTCGCAGTGTAGCACTTCCATCTAAGGCTAGTTTTTCAGCTAGTCATCGTTAGTTTTTTTGAAATATAGTTGCTAGTCCTTCAAAAAAAACTGCCTTGATGAGCAAAACAGCAATCTTTATCATAGAAGTATTTCACTTGTAAATATATGTTCTAAGAAAGTATGAGAAAATGAACCTATTATTAAACGGAATGAATGACAGACAGGCAGAAGCGGTGCAGACAACTGAAGGCCCGCTTTTGATTATGGCAGGGGCTGGTTCGGGCAAAACCCGTGTTCTGACCCATCGTATCGCTTACTTGATTGATGAAAAGATGGTAAACCCGTGGAACATCTTGGCCATTACCTTTACAAACAAGGCGGCACGGGAGATGAAGGAGCGGGCCTATGCCCTCAATCCTGCAACTCAGGATTGCTTGATTGCTACCTTCCACTCCATGTGTGTCCGTATTTTACGTCGTGATGCCGACCATATTGGCTATAATCGTAATTTTACGATTGTAGACCCTGGTGAGCAGCGCACACTCATGAAACGGATTTTGAAAAATCTTAATTTAGATCCGAAAAAGTGGAGTGAACGTTCTATCCTGGGAACTATTTCCAATGCCAAAAATGACTTGATTGATGACAAGGCTTATGAGGCCCAGGCTGGCGATCTATACACGCAGATTGTTGCCAAATGCTATACAGCT
The DNA here is from genome assembly GCF_002960625.1 of Streptococcus suis. GTDB lineage: Bacteria > Bacillota > Bacilli > Lactobacillales > Streptococcaceae > Streptococcus > Streptococcus suis_T. The sequence goes on along the minus strand of NZ_POJH01000040.1, from coordinate 45,133 downwards.
TACCAAAAGGAACTGCGGCAGTCAGAGGCTGTTGACTTTGATGATTTGATCATGTTAACGCTCCGCCTTTTTGACCAAAATCCAGAGGTCCTGACCTATTACCAGCAGAAATTCCAGTACATCCATGTCGATGAGTATCAGGATACCAACCATGCCCAGTACCAGTTGGTCAAGCTCTTGGCATCGCGTTTCAAGAATATCTGTGTGGTCGGTGATGCAGACCAGTCTATCTACGGCTGGCGTGGGGCGGATATGCAAAATATTCTAGACTTTGAAAAGGATTACCCTGAGAGCAAGGTCGTTCTTCTGGAGGAGAACTACCGCTCGACCAAGACTGTTTTGCAGGCAGCCAATGAAGTCATCGAAAACAACCGCAACCGTCGTCCTAAGAAACTCTGGACTCAGAATGCTCAAGGTGATTTGATTACCTATTATCGTGCCAGAGATGAAAATGACGAGGCGATTTTTGTCGCAGGGCAGATTGACCAGTTGCATCGAGAAGGTAAGGCTTATAAGGATTTTGCCGTTCTTTATCGAACCAATGCCCAGTCCCGTACCATTGAAGAGGCTCTGCTTAAGTCCAACATTCCTTATACCATGGTTGGAGGCACTAAGTTCTACAGCCGTAAGGAAATTCGGGATGTGATTTCTTATTTGAATATCATTGCAAATCCATCGGATAATATCTCCTATGAACGTATTGTCAACGAGCCAAAGCGTGGTGTGGGACCTGGCACAGTCGATAAGATCCGCGATTTTGCCAATACACATGGCATGTCCTTATTGGAAGCTTCGCAGGATATTATGTTGTCACCAGTCAAGGGCAAGGCAGCGCAGGCAGTATTCGACCTAGCTAACCTTCTCTATAAGCTCCGCAATCAACTGGATGACTTGACCGTGACCCAAGTAGTCGAGGCTGTCTTGCGGCAAACAGGCTATGTCGATGCCCTTGCAGCTCAGAACACGTTGGAAGCCAATGCTCGCATTGAAAACATCCAAGAATTCCTATCTGTGACCAAAAACTTCGATGAGAAGGATATTGAGGAGGAAGAAACAGGTTTGGATCGCTTGACTCGTTTCCTGCTTGATTTGGCATTGATTGCTGATACGGACGACGATAGCCGTGAGGCATCGGAGGTCACCCTCATGACCCTCCACGCAGCAAAAGGTCTGGAGTTTCCAGTTGTCTTCTTGATTGGCATGGAGGAAAATGTCTTTCCACTCAGTCGCGCAGCAGAAGAAGAGGATGAGTTGGAAGAAGAACGTCGACTTGCCTATGTGGGTATCACACGGGCAGAGCAGACTCTTTATCTGACCAATGCCAACTCCCGCCTGCTTTTTGGTCGCAGCAACTACAATCAGCCAAGCCGCTTTATTCGAGAAATCTCCAGCGACCTTTTGGATTATCAAGGTCTTGCTCGTCCAGCCAATACCAGCTTTAAGGCCTCTTATGTCAATGGCAGAGCGACACAGTTTGGACAAGGCATGAGTTTGCAAGAGGCCATGCAAGGCCGAAAAGCATCCGTACAACCATCGGCTAAGCTCGGAGGCAGTATGCCATTCGCATCAAGTAACAAATCGTCAGGCTCAGGCACCAACTGGTCAGTTGGTGACATCGCTGTCCATAAGAAATGGGGTCGCGGAACTGTTCTTGAAGTATCAGGTATAGGCAGCAACCAAGAACTCAAAATCAATTTCCCAGAGATGGGACTTAAGAAGGTCCTAGCAAGTTTAGCGCCGATTGAGAAAGGTGAATAGTGATGAATATTAGAGTACATTTTTTTCAAAATGACATATTACATGCCATCAAGGGAGGAGTATATCAAATATCGCTTCAGAAAGATGATGGTGAACGACGAGTCTTGTATATTGGTGAATCATTTTCTATGCTAATAAGATGTGCCCAGCATTTATACCAATTAAGAAAAAATCCGTTATATTTCGGTATGAATGATGAGATACTACGTAGTCAAAATCTTATCTTAGCTTTTGAAGTTTTGCATGAAGAAGTTAAGATGGGTATTCGAAGAAATAAGGAAAAAGAATATATAAAAAACATTGCACCTCTGTTACAGAGTGGGATAAGTGATCGTATGTTATCCATTCCCAAGAAACAAGAAGCGATGGCTAATTTTCTTGAAAAATAGTACTTATTTAGTTTTAATTCTACAAATGAGGTAATAAATGGAAACATTTTGTCAATCTTGTGCCATGCCCTTAAATTTGCAGGGTCAAGATGTTCGTGGATCAGAGAAAGACGGCAGCCACTCTAATTTGTTTTGCTCGTACTGCTATGCCAATGGTGAATTTTTAGAGCCAGATATTACCTTTGAACAAATGCTTAAAAAAGGTAAACAAGCTATTTCAAACGGTCAAGGAAATGCATTTATAAAATTTCTCATGAAAGCAAGCTATCCAATGATGTTGAAGAAAACCCAACGCTGGAGGGCTTAAGCACGGAAAAGGCAGAAACACTATTAAAAGAGAGGCTATAAAGTTGTTATATAAATATTTATTATTCGATCTTGATCACACACTTTTGGATTTTAACCAAGGAGAAGAAGTGGCCCTCACTCAATTTTTGGAGTTCATGGATGTGGAGGATATAGAGGCCTTTAAAGCCATCTATCGTCCGCTCAACCAAGGTATGTGGAAGGAACTTGAAAAAGGTTTAATTACCAAGAAAGAATTGATCAACACACGCTTTTCCAAAACCTTTGCACATTTTGGGAGGGAAGTGGATGGTCATGAAATGGCCCTCCGCTATCAAGAATTTATTGGAAAACAGGGGCAAATTTTTGAAGGTGCGGACCAACTGTTGAAAGAATTGGTTGAACGTGGCTATCACCTCTATGCTGCTACCAATGGCGTGACCTATATTCAAGAAAATCGACTACAGAACTCCCCTATTCAGTCCTATTTCACACAGGTCTTTATTTCCGAACAAATGGGTACGCAAAAGCCTGCGGCAGATTTTTATGAAAAAATAGCAGAGCAGATAGGGTGTTTGGACATGACCAGTTTTCTGATGATAGGCGACAGCTTGACGGCTGACATCCAGGGTGCCAATAATGTAGGTATGGATTCGGTCTGGTACAATCCTGAACAAGTCAGTCTTACAGGTCTGGCACAACCAACCTATACCGTTTCCAATTACCAACAATTACTGGACATTTTGAAATAATAGATGGTCCTCTATGTAAGATAACGAATGGGAAAGTTAGAGCTGGAGCTGGTTTTAGCCAATCTTTTGGTTGATTTTATGTTAGAATAAAGGTATACGACGGACAAGGAAAGGATGGAGAAAAATGTATAAGAAATTAGGCTTACTACTTCCGATGGTGCTCTTATTAGTAGCCTGTGGTCAGAAGTTAACGGATACCAGTCCATCAAGTAGCAGTAGTGCAACATCAAGCCAGTCTACCACTAGTAGTTCGCCGGCGCAGGCTAGCTCTAGTCAAGAAACTCAGGAAAGTTCTTCGAGTTCAACAGAAACCAGTTCGACGACTGGTCAGGAAGCCACAAGCAGTCAGACGGAGGTGGCGACAGGCGCGGCTTACAATGGAGCTTATTACAGTGTTCAGGGGAAATATGGTCAGGTCATTATCGCCAATAAAAAACACCCTTTGGCCTCTACTTATGCTCCTGGTGAAGACCCTCAAGCCTTGGCAGCTTTCCAGCAGTTGATTGCAGATATGCAGGCGCAAGGTTTTGCCATTTCCAACAATTATAGTGGTTTCCGCTCTTATGAAACCCAGGCTGGTTTGTACCAATCCTATGTCAATCAAGATGGTCAAGCGGCAGCAGATACCTATTCGGCGCGTGCTGGCTATAGTGAGCATCAGACAGGCCTTGCCTTTGACCTATTAGACAGTTACGGTAATCTCTTGGAAGAACCAGTTGCTTCTCAGTGGTTGGCAGACAATGCCCATCATTATGGTTTTATTGTGCGTTATTTGCCTGGCAAGGAAGCCATAACAGGCTATATGGCAGAATCTTGGCACGTTCGTTATATCGGTGCAGAAGCAACGGATATTTACAATTCAGGACTAACATTAGAAGAATACTTCGGAGTTCCTGGTGGTGATTATCAAGAATAAGGACTTTTATTCATGGTGCAACGCCTCTATCTAAAGCTAGTTTTTTAGCTAGTTAGTCACAATTTTTTCAAAAAGCAGTCTTGATGAGTGAAAAATTATCTCTTATTTCAAGCACTCTGCTTGTGAATACAGGTTTTAAGAAAGTTGGGTTGTCAATCAGTCCAACTTTCTTAAAATCAAAAGATTTGTCCGTATAACTAACTCGTGATATAATGGGCTATCAATGATTTGGAGGTATCCCATGCTTAAAGCGATGGAAGTATATTTGGTAACAAATGGCAATGGTTTAGAAGCTATTGAATTCTACAAAAACGCACTTGGTGCAGAGGTGGAACAAGTTAACTTATTCAAAGATTTCTTGCCAGACTGTCCAGCAGAATTAGAAAATCATGTCATGAATGCCCAATTCCGTTTAAACGGACAACGGTTCATGCTTTCTGACAATAACCCAGAAATGCCTTACTCAGTTGGTGACAACATTACAGTTGCCTTGATTACGGATGATGCTGAAACTGCCAAAGACTTGTTCACCAAACTATCTGAAGGTGCTATGAAAATTACAATGGACTTGCAAGCTGTGCCATGGTCACCTGCTTATGGTTCCTTGCAAGACAAATTCGGTATCCACTGGCAGGTCAACGCAGAAGTAGCAGGCTACGGTCAAGAATATTACGCAGAACAAAACTAATAGCATTCAAAAACCAGATTTCGACGAGCGAAATCTGGTTTTTTTTTTACAATTTTTGCCAATAGGATTTATAGAGAAAGAGCTGGAGTAATCCTGAAAGGGCGACTATTAAGGTTGCCAGACCAGAGCTTACTAAGGTTGGACCAATGATACCAGCCATTATACTACTGATGACGAGCAAGATGGCTCCGAGAATCATTGTTAGTATGATGGAACCAGCAATCAGCCACTGCCCTGCTCCGCGGCCAAAGAGCTGATTGGAATTTTGCCAGTTGAGCATGAGTAGGCGCTGGTCCCTCCAGTAATAAATTTGTCCGGTTAGTAGGGCAGAAACCAGCATACCTAGACCAAAGAAAAGGACTAGGACGATGTTTACCTTCATGACAAACAAGGCTAAGACCAGATAGAGCAAGGTTGGAAGGATGAATTGAACTGCAGCAATCACCCAAAACTTCTGAATCGTAAACTGTTTGAAGTTAATGGGTAAGGTTCGGATGAAGTGATAGTTTTCCTTTTCCAAGGACATGGCTGTTCCAATAAAGGTCGTTGACCCTGCAAACATACTCCCTAGCAAGAAGCCAGCCAATAAAGCAATTCCGAAATATTCCCATGAAAGAACACCCAGTCTATCACCTTCAGTAATTTTTGAAATTGAAGGGAGCAGGGCAACTCCTAGCACCAATGACTGTAAGAAGGTCTGTACCATCAGGTTGCTATCGTTGAGGGTAGATAAATGGTGTTTGATAAGGGCCTGATTTAAATTCTGAGGTAATTTCCTTGGTTTGCCGACCTTACGTTTTGATGAAGCAGTATCAATCGCCAAAACTTGTTGGAAATAATTCGGAATAACAGTTTTAAAGGCAAAGTGGACCAATCCCAACATGAAGAAAATAGGAAGGATGAGATTGATAACTGTCCCCAACGAAATTGGTTGGCTGATGATGTAGTGGAAACCGACAAAAAGTGGCAATTCTGGAAACTGAACAAAACCATCTGATTGGAGGGAAACAGTCTGCTGGGATTGGAGAAACATAAGCGCTCCCATTGAAACCAGAGATGAGCCTGTCAGAAGAATGGTAGAAATGGTTGTCTTATGTGGGCTCTTAGTCAAGATTTCTCCGATAAAGTGCATAAAAATCATATTGAGAAGATTGACTAGGAACCATAGGAGAATAAAACTTGGCAAGGCAAAAAGTGCAAAGGCTGGTCCACCTATTTGCCAATAGGTAATGATAAGAAGAGAGAGGCAGGGGATGAGGAAGGGCAAGACCATACCTTGAGCCGATAAGAATTTGGCGATAAAAACCTCGCTTGCTTTTAAGGGAAGAGGTAGATAGAGTTTGGTGTCCTTGCTGTCGTAGAAGACAGAAAAGAAGCCTGTGAAACCGTATATGGTTGCCAGTATAGCAAATTGGGCTAGTTGTAGGGAGAAGAAACCTGTGGACCGTTTGTAATCAATCCCTAGAAAGAAGACGGAGTAGAGAATAGCCATCATCAGAATGAGGAAGCCTTGTTGGATAAGGATGCTCCGATAGGCTGAAAAACGTCCATCTTTATTCTTATTTTGTTTTTTCTTGACGGAAGCTAGCAGTTGCGGGTTGGAGTAGAGGATATTGATTTTGACCAATTCCCAAATCAGAGATTTGTTCATCCGACCTCACCTGCCTCTCTTTGTTGGCGACCTGCTAATTCTAGGTAGATGGTTTCCAAGTCCTTGTCAGGATATTGGGATTTTAATTCTTCCAGACTACCTACGAAGATAAGTCGTCCCTTTCTGAGAATGCCAATACGGTCACAGAGTTGTTCTGCAACAGACAAGACATGGGTCGAAAAGAGAACGGTGTTACCACCTTTGGCATGGTCCTTCATCATCTGCTTGAGGTCAAATGAGGCCTGGGGATCCAGTCCAGTCAAGGGTTCATCCAAAATCCAAATATCTGGCTTGGGAATGAGGGCGCCGATGATAATGGTTTTCTGTCGCATACCGTGGGAGAAACTGTCAATGGGTTCGTGCTGACGGGCAGTTATGTCAAATAGGCTGGCTAGCTTGTTGATACGCTGGTTTACAGTTTCCATATCAACCCCGTAAACCTTGCCCATAAAGTGCCAATATTCAAAGGCAGTTAAGTGAAGAAAAATATCAGGTGAATCGGGTACATAGGCAATCCGTTTTTTGACCTCATCTCGATTTTCTTCCAGATTAAGTCCGTCGACGGAGATGGTTCCATGACTGGCTTGAATAATAGAAGTGAGCAAGCTGATTGTCGTTGTCTTACCAGCACCGTTATGCCCAATCAAGCCGAAAATTTCACCACTTTCGATGGTCAAATCCAAATCATCAAGGGCTAAGGTGTCGCCATAGGCTTTGCTAACGTGGTTAAATTGAATCATAAGAACCTCCTATATGAGTATAATAAGTTACAAATATTATACTACTACCTTAGTACAAAAGCAATAGTTTTTTAGAAAAAAGTTAAGAAACTCACACATCCTATCCACAAGAAAAATTTGCTATAATAGACCTATGATCAATCGAAATACTGAAAACCAATTTAAACTTGTGTCCAAATATTCGCCGTCTGGTGACCAGCCCCAAGCCATCGAAACCTTGGTCGATAATATCGAGGGTGGAGAAAAAGCCCAGATTCTCATGGGGGCGACAGGTACGGGTAAAATAGAATAGTGAAAGGAATGGGTATGATTGTTCGTTATAGCAGATGGAAATCTTTGTTGGCCTTGGGTCTGAGTTTGTTTTTTGGCTTGCCATTGTCTTATCTAACGGTTGATTTATTTATCAGTTTATGGGGAGAAGATGTAGCGACAGTGATTCTCGGTGGGATTTTATTTTTACTGATCTTTGGCATTCCAACCTTGGCTTCACATCTGGTTATTATCGTTTCTATACAGCGCCTCTTTTTTGGATTAAAAGCATTTGAACTGACAGAGAAGCACTTTGTTCTCTATCGGGGAATATTTCGAAGAAAAGCTGTGTCCATTCCTATAAACGAAATTGAGTTTATCTGCCTAGAAGAACAGACACTAGGAGCAGGCTTGAGCCGTCTTTTTGGAAATGTTTCTGAAAAAACAGTAGTATCTGTAGGGAAGACAATCGCATTTGCGACTGGGGCTAAAACGAGTGCAAGGGCCAGTTTGTCGGACACCTACACGCACTTATTGATATTATTTCATGACAGTGAGCGAGCTGTCTTTTATGCTAAACAATATGGAATTAAGATAAAGAATTTATTGAAATACACGGCGGAAACTTCGATTCTTGACATTGAACCCGGCCCAATTGAGCATTTTTCTGAAGAGAAGTTGCAAGATTTACTAGAAGAAAGAAAACTGAACAAATGATCAATCGAAATACTGAAAACCAATTTAAACTTGTATCTAAATACTCACCGTCTGGTGACCAGCCTCAAGCTATTGAAACCTTGGTGGATAATATCGAGGGGGGCGAAAAAGCCCAGATTCTCATGGGGGCGACTGGTACTGGTAAGACCTACACTATGAGTCAGGTCATCGCTCGTGTCAATAAACCCACTCTGGTCATTGCCCACAATAAGACCTTGGCTGGTCAGCTCTACAGCGAGTTCAAGGAGTTCTTCCCAGAAAATGCGGTCGAATACTTTGTGTCTTACTACGATTACTACCAGCCAGAAGCCTATGTACCGTCTAGCGATACCTACATCGAGAAAGACAGTTCGGTCAATGATGAGATTGACAAACTCCGTCACTCAGCGACCTCAGCACTTCTCGAACGCAACGATGTCATCGTCGTGGCCTCCGTTTCCTGTATCTACGGTTTGGGATCCCCTAAGGAATATTCTGACAGCGTGGTCAGTCTGCGACCAGGACAGGAGATTTCCCGTGACCAGTTGCTCAATTCCTTGGTAGATATCCAGTTCGAGCGCAACGACATCGACTTCCAACGGGGGCGTTTCCGTGTGCGTGGTGATGTGGTGGAGATTTTCCCAGCTTCTCGTGATGAGCATGCCTTTCGTGTGGAGTTTTTCGGGGATGAAATTGACCGCATTCGTGAGATTGAAAGCCTGACAGGTAAGGTCTTGGGCGATGTGGACCACTTGGCGATTTTCCCTGCAACCCACTTCGTGACCAACGATGACCACATGGAAACGGCCATTGCCAAGATTCAGGCCGAACTGGAAGAGCAGCTCAAGGTCTTTGAAGCAGAAGGAAAACTCTTAGAAGCTCAGCGATTGAAACAACGGACCGACTACGACATTGAGATGCTTCGGGAAATGGGCTACACCAACGGAGTTGAGAACTATTCACGACACATGGATGGGCGAAGCGAGGGCGAGCCTCCTTATACTCTGCTGGACTTTTTCCCTGAAGACTACCTGATTATGATTGACGAGAGCCACATGACTATGGGGCAGATTAAGGGGATGTACAATGGTGACCGCTCGCGCAAGGAGATGTTGGTCAACTATGGTTTCCGCCTCCCAAGTGCGCTGGATAATCGTCCGCTGCGCAGGGAAGAATTTGAGAGCCATGTCCACCAGATTGTCTATGTATCTGCGACGCCAGGTGACTATGAAATGGAGCAGACCGATACCGTTGTCGAGCAGATCATTCGGCCGACCGGTCTGCTGGATCCAGAAGTGGAAGTCCGTCCAACTATGGGCCAAATGGACGATCTCTTGGGTGAAATCAATGCCCGTGTTGAGAAAGGTGAGCGGACCTTTATCACTACCCTGACTAAGAAAATGGCAGAGGACTTGACCGACTACCTGAAAGAAATGGGCGTCAAGGTCAAGTATATGCACTCGGACATCAAGACCTTGGAGCGTACGGAGATTATTCGTGATTTGCGCTTGGGTGTCTTTGATGTCTTGATAGGGATTAATCTCTTGCGTGAGGGGATTGACGTGCCAGAAGTTAGTCTGGTCGCTATCTTGGATGCGGATAAGGAAGGCTTCCTCCGTAATGAACGAGGGCTCATCCAGACAATCGGTCGGGCGGCTCGTAACTCTGAGGGCCATGTGATTATGTATGCGGACAAGGTCACCGAATCTATGCGCAAGGCTATGGAGGAAACAGCCCGCCGCCGTCAGATCCAAATGGCTTATAATGAAGAACATGGCATCATTCCACAAACTATTAAGAAGGAAATCCGTGACCTGATTAGCGTGACCAAGGCTGTCACTCAGGACAAGGAAGAAGTGGTGGACTTCAATGCCCTCAACAAAGACGAACGCAAGGCTATGATCAAGAAACTGGAAGGACAAATGCAAGAAGCAGCAGAAGTACTTGACTTTGAACTGGCAGCGCAGATTCGCGATATGGTTATCGAGTTGAAGAATATGTAAAGGTATTTTGTACGGAGAACAGCGACTGGATAGGGCTCGGTATTTGGTAACTGATAAAATAGAAAAGGCTACTCGTTTGGAGTGGCCTTTTAGCTGTCTTATCATTTTTGAATGTAGTTATTAGGTGAATAGGCTGTACGGTCGAAGTTGGTATCTTTTTCTAAGATTTCTTGGGCAATTTGCCAGCCTATGAATGGACCGTTTGTCAAACCAGATGAACCTAAACCACTGGCAACCCAGACGTTCTTCATATCATCAATAGTGCCATAAAATGGGGCATAGTTTGACGTATAGGCACGAGTTCCAATCCGTGTTCTAGCGACTGGATAGTTGGCCAAATCTGGCATAAAGTCAGCCGCCTTATCCTGCATGCTTTGGATTTTCTCTGGGTCAAGAGTCAGGTCGTAGCCCATATTGTCTTCGTGGGTAGCTCCCACGATGATTTTACCATTTTCAAATGGTAGTATATCAATTTGCCCATAAGGCATGCAGACTGGCCAGTTGCTGGTGTCGTATTGGGTGTCTAATTCCAAGAGTTGTCCCTTTTGTGGTCGGACATCCACCTGATAGCCCAGCGGTTCAAGGATATGGGGCAACCAAGCACCTGTAGCTAGGATAATGTGGTCGGCTGCCAGCTCTTGACCATCTAGCTCGACAGTGTGAGCATCTAGCAGTTTTGCCTGCCCCTGCAATCGCACTCCGCCATTTTTCAAAAACTCTTCTTGCAGGATGTCAATCAATCGCCCACCATCGATACGGCCGCCTCCTTCTAAGTGAATGCCGTAAAAATCAGGTTTGAGTGGTGGGAGGTAGTCGGTGACCTCTGGACCTTGCAAGGTTGTAATCTGTCCAATGGTTGGAGTGTCTACACGGCGGTCTTCTGCAATCTTTTGAATTTTATCCAGCAATTCAGGCTTGCTCTTTAAGCCGATAGTCCCAGTCTGTTTAAAGGGGATGTCAGTAGCTCCAGTAGCCTCTAAATCCGCGACCAGTTTGCGATAGAAGACGGCCCCCTCTGATGTCAGCTTGTACCAGTCCTTGTTTTTCTTCTGGGCCATCCAGGGACAAATAATCCCGGCAGCAGCTCGGGTGGCAGTACCAACCCCATGGTCGATAAGTGTTAGGTCAATGGATGGATCTTGTGAGAGGTAGAAAGCAGCAGTTGAGCCGACAATCCCTCCGCCTATAATGATTACTTGTTTTTTCATATGTTCATTATATCACAAATTCAGGGGTTTATTTATTTTTTTCAAGATGGTACAATAGAAAAAAATATAATCAGAGGAGAGGAGATGACGTGTCAGATATTATGTATCCTGAGGTCCTGACAGTTGGAAGTGGGGCCATTAAAGTTGCGACAGTTGGTGATAGCCTGACCTACGGCTATGGGCTTGAAAATCGTGAAAAAGATGCCTATCCCTGCATTCTAGCAGAGAAACTGGGGCATCATTATCAGGTGTCCAATTTTGGCTTGAGCGGCCGTTCCCTACAGTCCACTGCGGATTTTCCTTATTTTAAAGAGAAAAATGCCCAGTTGTCTCTGGAAAGTGAGGCAGATATTGTCATTATCATGATTGGTAGCAATGATAGTCGTGGTCCATACTGGAATAGGGAACGTTTTATTGGCGAATATAGGGGAATGGCAGAGCGCTACCTGAATTTACCCAGCCAGCCTGATGTCTATCTGGTCATTCCACCTTTCGTGCCAACCAGCCGCTTTGGGCTTAATAATCAGATTATTGAGGATGAATTACAAGACATTATTGCAGAAATTGGTCAGGAATTGGATGTGCCAGTCATCAATCTTTATCCTTTGACAAAGGGGCACTTGGAATACTATAGTGATGGTCTGCATCTGACACCACTTGGAAATCAAGTCATCGCTGAGGAAATTTACCGTCATCTTATGAATGATTAGTCCAGAAAATATGATATAATGGGTAATGATTGGAGAGAATATGGTAAAGAGAGATTTAGTAAAGCAACTTAGTCTGCTTATTCTGTTGATAGTAGGATTGATTGGTTTAAGAGTGTGGTTCTTTGAACCTGTTACAATCACTTCTCAGATGGCAAATGAGTATGTAAAAGAAGGCGACTTTATTGTTACTGTTCGCAATGCTGACTTAACTCATGGAGATTTTGTTCTCTATCAGCATGAAGGAACAGAATATGTCAGCCGAATTATTGCCTTAGAAAACGAAACCGTTACTTATATGGATGATGTTCTTTATAGAAATGATGTGATTGTTGCGGAGAATTATTTACAAACCCCACATTCTCAGGAGAGTTATACAGACGATTTCACTTTGGCAACCTTAACAGCAGGGCAACATGCTACTATCCCCCCAAAGCACTACCTGGTTCTGAACGATGTTCGGACCAATCGAGAGGATAGTCGTAGTTTTGGTTTAATTGCAGAGAAGGATATTATTGGGCGATTGACTTTTCGCCTAAGTCCCCTATCAGAATTTGGATTTATTAAGACAGGACTGGTCCAGTAGGACTGGTCTTTTTCAGTTCTTCTGGTAATTTTTCAGTTATTTTCTGTATACTTTTCCAAAATCTGACTAGACCAATTTATTTCTTGACAAGTGTAAAATCTTTTTATATACTGACTTTACTAGTCTTTTTTTGGAATTAGTTGACTAGACCAATTTATGAAAAAATGAAAGCCGATGTTAAGAAACATCGTAGGTGAAATGATATGTGTGGAATCGTTGGTGTTGTTGGAAATACAAACGCAACTGATATTTTAATTCAAGGACTTGAAAAATTAGAATACCGCGGTTATGATTCAGCAGGTATTTTCGTAACAGGTGGGGAGCAGGCTCACTTGGTAAAAGCAGTAGGTCGCATTGCTGAATTATCAGCAAAAGTTGGTGATAAGACCGAAGGGACAACAGGGATCGGTCATACTCGTTGGGCGACTCACGGTAAACCAACTGAGAACAACGCTCACCCTCATACTTCTCAAACTGCTGGACATATCCTAGTTCACAACGGTGTGATTGAAAACTACGCAGAAATCAAGGAAGAGTATCTTGCAGGTCATGACTTGAAAGGTCAGACGGACACAGAAATTGCTGTACACTTGATTGGTCAATTTGCTGAGGAAGGCTTGTCTACTTTGGAAGCTTTCAAAAAGGCTCTTCATATCATCCAAGGTTCATACGCCTTTGCCTTGATTGATGCTACGGATGCAGATACAATCTACGTTGCCAAAAATAAATCGCCACTTTTGATTGGATTGGGTGATGGCTATAACATGGTCTGCTCAGATGCCATGGCGATGATTCGTGAAACAAGTGAATATATGGAAATCCATGACAAAGAATTGGTTATCGTGAAGAAAGATAGCGTAGAAGTTATGGACTATAATGGCAATGCGATTGAGCGTGGCAGCTATACTGCTGAACTTGATTTGTCAGATATTGGTAAGGGAACGTATCCATACTACATGCTCAAGGAGATTGATGAGCAACCAACTGTTATGCGTAAATTGATTAGCGCCTATACAAATGAAGCTGGTCAGGTAACAGTTGATGCGGATATTATCAAGGCAGTACAAGATGCTGACCGTATCTATATCCTAGCTGCTGGAACTTCCTATCACGCAGGATTTGCCGCAAAAGACTTCTTGGAAAAATTGACAGATACACCAGTAGAGTTGGGAATTTCATCTGAGTGGGGTTACAATATGCCGCTTTTGAGCAAAAAGCCACTCTTTGTCATGATTAGCCAGTCAGGTGAAACTGCTGATAGCCGTCAGGTATTGGTTAAAGCAAATGAAATGGGCATCCCAAGTTTGACTGTAACCAACGTTCCTGGTTCAACCTTGTCACGTGAGGCAACTTACACTATGTTGCTCCATGCAGGTCCAGAAATTGCGGTAGCTTCTACAAAAGCCTACACTGCACAGATTGCGACTTTGGCAATCTTGGCTAAGGCTGTCGGTGATGCAAATGGTAATGCCTACGCGAAAGAATTTGACTTGGTCCATGAATTGTCCATCGTTGCCCAATCTATTGAAGCAAGCTTGTCTGAAAAAGATGTGATTGCTGAAAAAGTTGAAAAACTTTTAGCAACCACACGCAATGCTTTCTATATCGGTCGTGGTAGTGATTACTATGTATCTATGGAAGCAAGTTTGAAATTGAAAGAAATTTCATACATCCAATGTGAAGGCTTTGCGGCAGGTGAATTGAAACACGGTACCATTTCATTGATTGAAGACGGTGTGCCTGTCTTGGCCTTGATTTCAAATCATCCACACTTAGCTAGTCATACTAGAGGGAATATCCAGGAAGTAGTGGCGCGTGGTGCAAATGTCTTGACGATTGTCGATGAGGCAGTAGCTAAGGAAGATGATGACATTACTGTGACAACAGTTCATCCATTCTTGTCAGCCATTGCAATGGTTGTTCCGACACAATTGATTGCTTACTATGCAACATTGCAACGTGGTTTGGATGTCGATAAGCCTCGTAACTTGGCAAAATCCGTAACAGTTGAATAATGTAAAAGGTCGTTTATCGACCTTTTTTTGCAAGATTATGCAGAAAAAATGAAAAAATATTTAAAAATATGAAAAATTCTTTGAAATACATGAAATTTTCTGCTATACTAGAACCTAATCATTCTTTTAGGAGAAGACTATGGATTATGTTTTGGAAGTTCTGCCTAGTTTATTAAATGGCGCGATGGTTTCCCTGCAAGTATTTTTTCTAGTATTGCTATTATCCTTGCCTTTGGGTGCAATTCTCGCCTTCTTAATGCAGATGAAGTTCAAACCTTTGCAATGGCTCTTGCATTTTTATGTTTTAATCATGCGTGGGACTCCCTTGCTCTTGCAACTAATTTTTGTTTATTATGTCCTGCCAAGTGTTGGCATTACCTTTGACCGTATGCCTGCTGTTATTCTGGCCTTTACCCTCAACTATGCGGCCTATTTCTCTGAAATTTTCCGTGGTGGTATTGAAGCTATTCCAAAAGGTCAGTATGAAGCCGCTAAGGTCTTGAAATTTACACCTGTTCAGACCATTCGTTATATTGTCTTGCCCCAGGTCGTGAAAATTGTTCTACCAAGTGTTTTCAATGAAGTCATGACCTTGGTCAAGGATACATCCTTGGTCTATGCCTTGGGTGTTAGTGACCTCTTGCTTGCCAGCCGTACAGCAGCTAACCGTGATGCTAGCTTGGCCCCTATGT
Organism: Streptococcus suis; assembly: GCF_002960625.1. Lineage (GTDB taxonomy): Bacteria > Bacillota > Bacilli > Lactobacillales > Streptococcaceae > Streptococcus > Streptococcus suis_T. Next base: position 29,798 of record NZ_POJH01000040.1, on the reverse strand, counting down.
TTATCGCTGGAGCTATTTATCTCTTGATGATTGGTGCTGTAACCCTTGTTTCTAAGCAGGTAGAAAAGAAATTTGACTATTATAGATAGGAGGAGTTATGTTAGAACTACGCAATCTATCCAAACGATTTGATAATAAACAGATTTTCTCCGACTATGATTTGGTCATTCCAGAGGGGAAAATCATTGCCATCGTTGGTCAATCAGGCGGTGGAAAGACAACTCTTTTACGGATGTTGGCTGGTTTGGAAACCATTGATTCAGGTACCCTGATTTACAATGGTCAGGAACTGCCACTTGAGGAGTTGGGAAAACGACATCTGCTGGGCTTTGTCTTCCAAGACTTCCAGCTTTTCCCACACCTATCCGTTTTGGAAAACTTGGTTCTCTCTCCTATGAAAACGCTGAATATGTCGCGTTCAGAGGCGGAAGACAAGGCCCTTAAACTCTTGGATGCTCTTGGCCTAGCTAGCCACGCTACTGCCTATCCGTTTTCACTATCGGGTGGACAAAAGCAACGTGTGGCTTTGGCGCGTGCTATGATGATTGATCCTGAGATTATCGGCTATGACGAACCAACCTCTGCCCTAGATCCTGAATTGAGAAAAGAAGTAGAAAAACTCATTCTTGAAAATAGGGCTACTGGAATCACGCAAATTGTGGTCACCCACGATATGCAGTTTGCTGAAAATATCGCAGATGAAATCATCAAAATTGAACCGAAACACTAAGAAAAGGAACAAATATGATGATGAATATGAAGAAAATGATGCTTGGAGCTGCGGCTCTTGTAACGACTTTTGCCCTTGCTGCTTGTGGCTCAAGCCAGTCAACAACTAAGTCTGACAATTGGTCAACTTATGAATCTGAGAAGTCTATTACCATTGGTTTTGATAAGACCTTTGTCCCAATGGGCTTTGAAGAGGCTGATGGTACATATACTGGTTTTGATATTGATTTGGCAACAGCAGTTTTTGACAAATATGGTATTGCGATTGAATGGCAACCTATTGACTGGGATTTGAAAGAAACTGAATTAAACAATGGCAATATTGATTTGATTTGGAATGGCTATTCTGTAACTGATGAGCGCAAGGAGAAGGTTCTCTTTACGGATTCGTATATGGATAACCAACAAGTACTTGTGACGAAAAAATCTTCAAATATCAGTCAAGTTTCTGATATGAAGGACAAAATTTTGGGTGCGCAAGCAGGTTCTTCAGGTTATTCAGTCTTTGAATCTCAACCAGCAATCTTGAAAGACATCGTTCAGAATAATGATGCAAGTCAGTATGCGACATTTAATGAAGCCTTGATTGACTTGAAAAATGATCGTATCGATGGTCTTTTGATTGACCGTGTTTATGCAAATTATTACTTGCAACAAGAGGGAATTATTGCAGAATACAATATCATTGATGCAGGTTTTGAAAATGAAGCCTTCGCAGTCGGTGCTCGTAAGTCAGATACGACACTTGTTGAGAATATCAACAAAGCCTTTACTGAACTGTATAAAGAAGGTAAATTCCAAGAAATCTCCCAAAAATGGTTCGGTGAAGATATTGCCACAGACGCAGTGAAGAACTAAGATTTTTTAAAAAGAGCCATGTGCTCTTTTTGTGTATCCAAACGAAAAGCCTTGTCGAAATGACTAGGCTTTTTTGGATATTTGATGAAATACAACTGTCCAATTTTCATGCCGTCGCCAGAGAGATGTGTGGACATAGTCGCCGATTTCGAAGGTGACTAGTTTGGATTTCTGACTGACAGAGGTCATTTGGTAGTTGGAGAGGTAGGTGGATTGGACTGGATGGGCTTGGAGCATCTCGGACTTGTTGAGGTAACGACCTTTGGCATCAATCAAGAGATAGTTATCATCAATTAAATCTTCATAACCGACTTCGTGAGCTTGAATTTCTGATTCGAAGCGGTAGAGTTTGTCAAAGACATGTTCAAATATTTCGTCATGTGGAATTTCGGAGGGTTCGACATGGATATCAACATCAAAAACACCGTGTTTTAAGGTGAGAAGTTGCTCCACCTGTTCTGTAATTTCATGGCTCTCATAGACTGACAGATCAGGATTCATTTCTAGCACAATGTCCAGATAGATATTGGCCCCGTAAGTCCGGCCACGCTGGGATTTTACAGCCACGACCTTAGGCAGTTTAAGAATATCTTCTTCATATTTATGTAGGAGTTCCTCGTCAAAGCCGTCTGAAAGTGTAAAGAAACTTTCCATGAATATATCGTAGGCTGTTTTCAAGATGAAGAAGGTGATAATAACGGCAGCAATTTTATCGACAATGGGGAAATTGAAGGCTGCTGCAAAAATGGCAACAGATGTTCCGATAGAAGTCACGGCGTCGGAGAGGTTATCCTTTGCAGTTGCCTCCAAGGCTTTGGAATGAACTTTCTTAGCAAGTGATTTGTTGTAAAGATAAACACCTATCATAACAAAGGCTGAGAAAATTCCTACAATTGCACCAGTCATATCAATCTCGACAGGCTGGTTGCTCATGATTTTGATGAAAGTAGAATAGAGAACTTGAAACCCAACCACGAACATAATGAAAGATGTAATCAGGCTGGCCAGGTCTTCCATTTTCCAATGTCCAAATTTATGGTCCGTATCAGCTGGTTTCTGAGCCATTCGCAGTCCGACAAGGACAGCAACATTGCCGATAATATCCGAAATATTGTTAAAGGCATCAGCAGTCAGAGCATCTGAATGGAAAATGTGGCCCGCAGCCAACTTAATTCCAGAGAGGATAATATAGGCTGAGATGGAAATGATGGCACCACGCTCGGCAAGTTTTAAATTCTGAATTTGTTGGTTCATAGCTCCTCCTAAACATATTCATTTATTCTAACAAAAAGTCTACCTGCTTTCAAGAAACTCAGATAGACTTTTTAGTTTGAAGATAGCGATAAATTTGCATCAGGATAGTTCCGCTGGTCATACCAATTGGTATAACCAGTGCGAGCATAAGCACGGTAGTCGTATTTACCAAGGCTTCTTTATAGTTTTCTGATACAAATTGCGTAGTTGCCAAATAGGCTCGATAGCCAGGAACTAGGGGGGCAAGAATGGCTAAAGAGAAAATAACGTATGGTGTTTTATACAGAATGCTCAATATTTGACTAATACAGGATCCCACGATAGCAGCTATAAGTGTTGCAATGATAACATTGGTCGGACCAAGAAGGAGTAGGTAGAGCAACCAGACACACATGCCCAATATCCCGCCTGGAATAAGCAACTGTTTCTGAACATTGAGAACAATAAGAAAGGCAGCGATAGCGATGTAAGAAGCAATAGCCTGCAAGATAAAATAAAGTATATTCATTGATTTTACCCCACAATTAAGAGTGCAACGGTTGTCCCTGCTCCTAGGGAGAGGATAACAAGCAAGGTTTGGAAGATTTTTGTCATTCCAGTATTGAGATGGTTGGTCATCAAGTCCCGTACAGCATTTGTAAAGGCAATCCCGGGGACAAAGGGCATAACTGCACCAGCATTTATCATATTGGGATTGATAGGTAGGTCAGAATACTTTGCAAGCAGTAAAGAGAATAGGGAAAAAGCCAAGGCTCCTGCAAATTTCGATACAAACTCAATTCGAATGAGACGGTCTACCAAGAGGGAGAAGGGAAAAGCCAGCAAGGTCGCAAAGACTGTCGCTAGCGCATCCAACAAACTCCCACCAAACATAATGGTAAAAAAGGGGGCAGCTAGGGCGGCTGCTAAAATCGTTTGGAGTTGTGTATAGGGCAGGGGCAGGTTTCGGATAGTTTTCAATTCATTTTGTGCAGTTTCAAGGCTCATTTGTCCTGCGGTTAAGGTACGAGAAACCTGATTGACCAGACAAACTTTTTGCATATCGTGTACTGGATTGACAATCCGTTTCATTCGAGAGATATTGGTATGGTCAATAGAAAAGAAGATGGCGGCTGGGATGGCTAAGACATTCGCATTTTCTATTCCTTGTGAACGGGCAATCCGAACCATGGTATCTTCTACTCGGTGGATTTCAGCACCACTTTGTAAGAGAATGGCACCAGCTAACATGAGCACATCAATCGCTAAGTTGAGTTCTTTTGAATCGTTCATGGTAGCCTCCGTTTCCTACTATAAAACCATTATACCAAAACTTGCTTTTTACATAACAGAGTTTTCTAAAGTTAAGCAAAATTCTTGAAAATTATTCGTATTCTGGTATAATTGACTTATCAACAGTTGACAAGTCAACAAAGGGGTAGAAATATGAAACATCTTTCTCAGTTACTCTATCAGGTAAAACTTGCAGATGAGGCAGTCACTAGTTTGTTTGAAAAGGGGTTGGGGATTAGTCTGACCCGTTATCAGCTTTTGACCAACTTGCTTGACCAAGCTCCCTGCTCACAACAAGATTTACAGGAAAAACTTCGCATTGACCGTGCAGCCATAACTCGACATTTAAAAATTTTGGAGGACAAGGGCTATATTCAAAGGGAGCGCAATCCTGAAAATCAAAGAGAAATGCTGGTTCAACCCACCCAGTATGCAGTAAATGAACTACAGGTTCGTCCACCAGCCCATCACCTAGCCGTGAAAGCTGCAATGGAAAGCATTTTGTCTGATAGGGAAGAAGAGCAATTGAGCAATCTTTTGGAGAAATTAGTTTCTGGTCTTCAAGACCTGCCGCTTGAAACTGTCATTGAAGAAAAAGGAGAATAAACTTATGTCAATTTTTACAACTATTTTAGCGAGTATCGTAGCGCTTGAGCACCTATATATCATGTATTTGGAAACTTTTGCAACCCACTCAGACTCTACCAGTCGCGTATTCAATATGGAGAAGGAAGAATTACAACGTAAGTCTGTGACTGCCTTGTTCAAAAATCAAGGAATTTATAATGGCTTATTGGCGGTTTTCTTGTTCTACGGTATTTTTACTGGTAATCTAGAAATTACAAGCATTTTTGTTCTATATGTTATTGCTGCAGCAGCTTATGGTGCTATTACAGCAAGTCCAAAAATCATCTTAACCCAAGGTGGACCAGCAATCTTGGCCTTAATTTCTATTTTGTTGTTTAAATAAACGAAAAAGCCTTCCGTCAGGAGGGCTTTTAGCAATTACCGAATGCTCAATTCACCATCTAGTGTAGAGATGTGGAGGTAATTAGTGGCTTGGGGATTGGAATAAGTTGGAAGGTCAATTCCCAGATTATTTTGACTGGCATCTATGTAGAGGTCCGTTCTTGTTTGTGAATGAAGAGAGATGTCGATTGAGCCATTGTAATTGCTGATGTCATGTCTTCCTTCTAGTTTTAGATTTTCTGCTTTAAAATCCCCATCCTCAATCGTTAGGCTACTGCCAACAGTATTGGAAATGTCTTTCGGACTTGTTAATGTGGAATGATTGATTGCTACTTCTCCATTGAGGTGTGATAAATGAGTAAAGCTGATGTGACTGTTTTCAATCAACATATCCCCATCTTCTACTGTGAGATCAAGATTTTGAATGGTCACTTTATCCAGATACAGATCTCCTTGAAGGTTGCCTGAAAGTGTTTCAATTGTGCTATTTTTTGGTACCTCTAAAACAGGTTGGTGGTAGGCGACATTTTGGTCATTGACAAGATTTAAGATTGGTTCGAGTAAACCATCATAAGAAACGATACCTTGAAATGCACTAGAAATGGTTAACTTTCCATCTTGAACTTGGTGGCTGAGGAGGTCGATGTCTTTATGCTGATTTCGATAGTAGTGGAGGTGGAATTGGTTGTCAGGCGAAGGCATGATGGACAGTCGTTCATTAACTTCTATTTCCCTAATGTCACTAAAACTGGCTGTTTGTGGCTGGAAGTAGTTTTCTGAGACAGTTCTCATATTTGTCCATCCGCCAGCTAGGAAACCGATGAGGCTGAGAATGGCTCCAAGAGTGAGCAGGCTCAGAATGATTTTCGTAAATGGTTTAAGCTCTTTCATGATAATCTCCTTTGCGAATGGTTCTTTGTATCCAGTGTAAAACAAGCAAGAAGGTTTTGCTTCCAAGGTCTAGAGTGAATTTACTACCCAAGAGGGTGAGTGCCAAACAGACGAGGGCTAGCCCTGTGAAGAGGAGGGAGGAGGACCATGAGAGCGTAAAGAGGTCGAAGGCGAGGAGAAGCTGGGCGATTGCTAGACTGAGGAGGACAATCCAGAGTGAGATTAGGAGTAGAAAGGCGCTGAAGATGAGTATGAGAAGGGTAATGAAGAGGGCGACCAAGCTGATTGCTAGGGGGATGCCTATTGGTGCGGCAAGGATGGCGAGGATGGTCAACCAGACCATATTGCGGGTATTTGGCTTATCTTCCGTCCGCTCTTTTTCGTAGAGGGTTGCTAGAATTTCACGGGCGGCCTCTTTTGGACTGCCTAATTCTTGAATAGCTTCTTCGTCGTTTTCTTTCTCATCGAAAAATTCATTGAAATAGTCCAAGGTATCTTGAAAATCTTCTTTTGGCAAGTGTTTGAGATGTTTTTCAAGTTTCTGTAAATATTCTTTGCGATTCATAGGAACCTCCTTTATCCCATATTTAGCTGGCAGTCTTGACAATGAATAACTAGCTGAGCAGGGCTATTTTCTTGCTTGTAGCTGAGATGAGTGGTGTTATCCTCTTTCATCATGGTAAACGCCTTATCCTTTGGAAGTTTGAGGCTAGAATCTTCCTCCCAGATGTCCAAACTGATGTCTGTATTTGGTTTAAAGGTTAGGACAGAATCTTCAGCCTGACAGTTTAGGCTCTTTTCAAGGACAAAATCCTTCAACTTCCAGACGCAATCTTCTAATTCTATGCGGGCATGTGACAGGTTAAGACTTGTCAGATTGATGATAGAATCACTAGCTTTCAGTGTCAAATCCCTTGATTGCCCACCTGAAATAGATAAGGTAGTATCTTCTAGCTGTAGAGAAGCTAGAGGACTTTGTAGATCCGACATTGTCAGACTAGTGTCAGTTGCCTTAAGGACCAACTGTTCACTTACTTGCACATCTACCATGGTTAGACTGCTATCTCTTGTGTGTAGATTAAGATTGGTAAGGGGCAGGAGTTTTTTAGGGATTTTGAGAATAGCAGAGCTAGTTTGATTATTTGAGAAGAAGAGGTGATTAGGGGAAGGATTGCTTGTTAGGTACAAACTATCCTGAACCAGTTGATAGTCAAAAGCCTGGTAGTTGCCATCTTCTGAAACAGGGTTGTGCAATAAGACAGTTTCTCCGTCATAAGTTTGAACACTCAGAGCCTGATCTTCGAGCGAAATCTGTAGATTTGAAAACTCAGGTAATTCTTCAATCTTCGCCTTCAATTCCATTCTTTCCCTAGCTTGATAGGCTGAGTGTTTGAAATTGTTGAAAAAATTCTCCCAGTCAAATTGAAAGTCAAAATCAAAGTTGAAATCAAATGGTTTGGATGAATGTTGATCGGTCTGGTCTTCCTTAGCAATTAGGGCATCTTCGGGTAGGTTGGCGATGATTTCTTTTGCTGCTTCTTGGGGGTTACCTAGTTCAGCAATGGCTGTCTGGTCATCACCTTTTTCATCAAAATATTCATTGAAGTAGTCTAAAGCCTCCTGTCTAGCACTTGGATGGAGTTGTGTCAGTGCTTGTTCTAGTTGGTTCAAATACTCTGCGCGTGTCATTTTCGTAGGCTCCCTTCTATAATTCCGTCGATATGGTCTTTGTAGGTATTCCATTCACCTTGCAGGAAGGGGATGTGCTCACGTCCAGCAGGTGTGATGGTGTAGTATTTTCTCTTTCTCCCTTGAAATTCTTGGGTATAGGTGGTGACGTAGCCCGCCTTTTCCAGTTTCTTCAAGATAGGGTAGAGCGTGGATTCCTTTATATCAGCAACTATCTTGATGGTTTGACTGATTTCATAGCCATAAGAATCTTGTTTCTCCACGATGGCCAAGATCAGAAATTCAATCAAGATAGAGGATACGGGGTAGTACATGAAATCACCTCTTTATCTTTATGTAATTATTTTATATATAAATTATATACCTATCATTTACTAAAATCAAGTAATTATATAAATTTTTTATATATTTTTTAAAAAAGTAAAAGCAACCCTTCCAGCTAGGAAAAGTTGCTTCATTTGATATTAGTCAATAAAGAAAGTTTGTGGACCTTGGTAACGGCTTCCGTCATTGAAGGCGATGTAGACATTGAAAAGTGGTGTAAACAAGACATAGAAGATGGCTTGAATATCAGACAAACCAAATGCTTTACCATAGCAGTAAGTCAAATAAATACCATAAAGTGGTCCAGCAAGTGGGATGAGTAAGAAGAGGATAAACCAACCCTTGTCTTCGCCAAATGTGATACATTGTTGGACGTATAGGTTGTAGAAAGGAATGAGAGATTTCCAACCAGCATAGCCAGCTTTTTTAAAGAGGATGAAGTTGGAAATAGTTACGAGGACATACCAAATGAGTGAAAAAATCATACCGGCTCCCCAAAGCCCAACTAAAATACCTTGTGCAAATGTTTCTTCTGTCATAATAAAACTCCATTTCTTTTTGATGGTTCTATTATAGCAGTATTATTTAAATAATACAATAGTTATGTCGAACAATTTTCAAAAAAAGTAGATTTTTTCAGAAAACCTACTTTTCTTTTTTATTTGTAAGCTACAATACCTAAAATCACATCAACAGCTTTTTCCATGGTTTGCAGGCTGACGAACTCGAAGCGGCCGTGCATGTTTTCACCACCAGCGAAGATATTTGGCGTTGGAATGCCCATGAAGGAAATCTTAGAGCCGTCTGTTCCTCCACGAACTGGCTCAATCAGTGGCTTGATATCCAGCTTTTCCATGACATCTTTTGCGATGTTGATTGGGGTCATGTCTTTTTCGATGATTTTCTTCATGTTGTAGTATTGGTCATGCAGGTTGACGATAACGCGTGGCGTGTCAAACTTGGCATTCATTTTGTCAGCAATGTCCAGCATGAGCTGTTTGCGGGCAAGGAAATCCTCTTCCTCAAAGTCGCGGATGATGTAGGTGGTAGAAGCAGTATCAACGCTACCCTCCATGTTCATCAAGTGGAAGAAACCTTCATAGCCTTCAGTTTTTTCTGGGCGGTCTGTTTCTGGAAGGGCATTGTGGAAATCAATAGCCATCTGGAAGGCGTTGATCATCTGGTCTTTGGCAGAACCTGGATGGACGTTGCGCCCAAGGAAGTCAATCTTGGCAGCAGCTGCTGAGAAAGTTTCGTACTGGAGTTCCCCCAGCGGTCCCCCGTCCATGGTGTAGGCAAAGTCCACATCGAAGTCTTCCACATCAAACTTGTCCGCACCGACACCGATTTCTTCGTCAGGACCAAAGCCGACACGGATTTCGCAATGTTTGATGTCGGGATTTTGGACTAGGTACTCGATAGCCGTCATGATCTCTGCAATTCCTGACTTGTCATCAGAGCCTAGCAAGGTAGTACCGTCAGTGGTAATCAGGGTTTGCCCCTGGTAGTTAGCCAGTTGTGGGAAGTCTTTTGGATGCAATTCATAGCCAGAAGTTCCCAAGGCAATAGGATTGCCGTCGTAGTTTTCGATGATTTGTGGATTGACACCTTCTGCGTTGAAGTCAGCTGTATCCATGTGGGCGATAAAACCAATCTTGCGTGTCAAACTCGGGTCGTTGGTAGGGAGTGTTCCCACTGCAAAACCATTTGGTAAGTAGTGAACATCCTGCAGGCCGATGCGTTTCATTTCAGGCAGAAGGATATTCTGTGCAAACTCGACTTGGTTTTGGGTAGAAGGTGTAGTTGTCGAATTTTCATCTGAGCGAGTATTTTCTTTGACATAGACTAAAAAACGGTCTAAGAGTGTTGGGTATTTCATAGTGTCTCCTTATTTGTTTAAAATATGTTTTTCAATGGCTTTGGCAACGCCGTTGTTTTCATTGGTATCTGTGATGTCTTGGGCGATAGCCTTGACATGTTCATTGGCGTTGCCCATGGCAATACCAAGTCCAGCAAATTCAATCATTTCAAGGTCGTTGTTGGCATCTCCCATAGCCATGATTTCTTCTGGGAGGATACCGAGGCGGTCTGCCAATTTTTTTAAACCAGAGGCCTTGCTGGCACCGTTTGGCAAAATTTCCAAGAGATAGTCCTGTGAACGAACTGTTGTGTAGTCCTTGCTTAAGGTGTCATTGTGCTGGTTTTCAAAGGCATCAATGGCTTCCTTCTCACCGACAAACATGGCTTCAAAGAAACGGTGTTTACCAGACGTTGCCTCGTCCAAGTCAATTGGCTGTGGTGTCATACCGACTAAACTAGCATCCAAGTTCACTCGGTCATTGGCTTTTTCTGCAAGAACGAAATAGTCTTCCTCATCAAAGAGGGAAATCTGTACATGGTCATTCTCAATAAAAGTAGCAAGATAGTCAATATCAGCAATAGACAGCTCTTCCCAGTCAATCAGGCTCCAATCCTTTGTGGAATGGGTTGAGCAACCGTTATTGACAATGATATATTCCTCTTCGGTGTCAAAGCCAAGTTGCTCTACGAAAGGCTTAACGCCAACCAAGGGCCGTCCTGTGCAGAGAACGACTGTCACCCCAGCTTCAACAGCCTGATGAATAGCATCAATTTGTGGCTGCATCAACTCTTTATTCTCGTTTAAGAGGGTTCCGTCCATGTCAAGAGCGATTAGTTTAATCATAGTTACCTCCTTGTTTTCACTACATCTAGTATAGCACAAAACGAGAGAGGAGTGATTGAAATGCTAGAAGAAATACGGTATAAAATGGAAAGGGGCTTGCTTGGTCATGGTCAAAAAATTATAAATATATAGGGAACATCGGTTATGGACTGGTGTTTTTTGGTATAATAGAAGGATAGAATAGGAGTGTCGTCTGAAGACTGCTGTCAAAAAAGAAGTTGAGAAGTACCTGTTAAGCATTTGCTATACCGTGCTAGCTAGTTTGGCGAAGGCATAGGATTTGTTGGCAACGGATAGTGGATTTGTCCGCTGGTTTCCTCAGTTGAGGGTGGAGGGCGACAAGTTGGGCTTTGAAATGGAAGACTTCCATGAAACCATGGACTTGTTAGCTTACCGACCACATGAAGCGATTGCTTACACCTGGGATAGAGCTAGGGTTTCCTTCAGCTTGAGCTAGCAAGAGCAAGAGACGCTGATTGTCTTTGAGGAGGAAATCCCTGTTGATTTTGGCAATGAATTTGCAGATGGCTAAAAAAGATATGGCAGATTGGCTGGTGCAGAATGAATGCATCAAAAACCTCTTAGAAGGTCTGGACCTGCCTGGACGTCAACCATTACAGGAAAAATGGTCGGCTTTCTTAGAAAAGGAATTGAAGTTGTAGAAAATGAGGTGAACCAAATGAAGAGATGGTGGGCTCAAATAAGAGAAGAATATTATGAAACACGTTACAATTCAGGTGAGGATTGGTTAGAGTGGTTCATAAAGAGAAAAATGACTTGGGGTTGGCGGTGGATACTAGCTTTGACTATCTACGTTTTTTATCGCTTATTTTTTATCGATCCACGGAATATCCCTCGTTTCTTTTACTTTTTGTGGATACTTGGCTTCGTATATGCCACATATGAACTGATTTCCTATCTTGTTCGCAGGAAGAGGAAGTAGTAGTGTCTGTTGCAAGCTTGATTGATGAAAGATGAATGTAAATGAAAGGAAAAATTATGCACAAGATTACTTGCCCTCATTGCGCTACCGTTTTTACGGTCAATGAAACAGAATACAGTCAGCTTTTAGCCCAGGTACGTGGTGCGGAGTTTGATAAGGAAATCCATGAACGTTTGGAGCGGGAACGGGAATTATTACACCAGAGGGCTGAAAATGATTTACAGGCCAAACTGGGTGACAAGGACAAGCAAATCCTTGAACTGACTACACGCTTGGACAAGTTGGCTAGTCAGACAGAATTTGAAATTAGCTCTGCTATTTCCAAAAAAGACCAAGAAATTATCGAGTTGACAGCAAAACTAGATACGCTAGCTAGTCAGTCGGAACTTGAAATTAGCTCTGCTATGTCCAAAAAAGACCAAGAAATCCAAGAACTCAAGGCTCAATTGGGGCAAATCGAGCTAGCCAAGGAGTTGGAGTTGCAGCAGGCGGTGGCTCAGGTTGAGAAGGAGCGTGACGCAGCTCAGAATGCTTTGGCTATGCAGGAGCAGAAGCAGGAATTGGCGCTGGCGACCACCCGTCAGGAGTACGAGGTACGGCTCAAGGCGGCGGATGAGCAGGTGGAATTTTACAAGAATTTCAAGGCCCAGCAATCGACCAAGGCGATCGGTGAGAGTTTGGAGCTCTATGCCGAGGCGGAGTTTAATAAGGTGCGGCAGTTGGCCTTTCCAAATGCTTACTTTGAGAAGGATAATCAGGTGTCGGCGCGTGGCTCCAAGGGAGATTACATCTATCGGGAGCTGGACGAAAATGGGGTGGAAATCATTTCCATTATGTTTGAGATGAAGAACGAGGCGGACGACACGGTCAAGAAGCACAAGAACGAGGACTTTTTCAAGGAGTTGGACAAGGATCGTCGGGAGAAGGACTGCGAGTATGCTGTTTTGGTGACCATGTTGGAGGCGGACAACGATTACTACAACACAGGTATCGTGGATGTCAGCCACAAGTACGAGAAGATGTACGTGGTTCGTCCCCAGTTCTTTATTCAGTTGATAGGGCTGTTGCGAAATGCTGCGCTCAACAGTTTGAAGTACAAGCAGGAGTTGGCCTTGGTCAGAGAACAGCATATCGATATTACCCATTTTGAAGAAGATTTGGCGACCTTCAAAACAGCCTTTGCCAAGAACTACCAGTCAGCTAGCAATAATTTCCAAAAGGCTATTGATGAAATCGACAAGGCCATCAAGCGAATGGAGGCTGTCAAAGCAGCCCTAACTACCAGCGAAAACCAGCTGCGACTGGCTAACAACAAGCTGGAAGATGTCTCCGTCAAAAAACTGACCCGCAATAACCCTACGATGAAGGCGAAGTTTGAGGCGTTGAAAGATGATGAAGAGTAATGATATTCAAGAATTACTGAATGAAATTTGTATCATATTCCAAAATGAATTAGGAGAGAATTTACTTGGTATCTATCTGCATGGTTCTCTTGCAACAGGTAGCTTTATCTGGGAGAATAGTGATGTAGATTTTCTAGTAGTTGTTGAACATTCCTTAACACAGATAGAAAAAATAAGAATAATTCAATCTCTTTATACTTTGTTGCCCCAAACTCCTCCTAAAGGGTTGGAGATGAGTATTGTATTGAAAAGTTGTCTTAAACCATGTGATTATCCTGTCCCATATGAACTACATTTTTCAAATATGCATATTCAGGCTATCCATGATAATATAGAAAAATATTGTGATAATATGCAGGGAAGGGACGAAGATTTAACTGCACATATTATGGTTATCTGGCATAGAGGAATTAATTTATGTGGTCCAGATATACAACAACTGTTTGAAGAGCCAAGGCGAGAAGATTACTTTGACAGTATTTGGTTTGACATTCAAGATTACGAGAATAAAGTCTTGGAACGACCTGTTGACGCGGTACTAAATCTTTGTCGAACGCTTGCCTACCTTGATGAAAATATCATTCTATCAAAAAGAGAAGGTGGGGAGTGGGTGCTCACAGTTTGTCATCCTATGTACCAATCTCTGCTAGAAGATACTTTATCAGTTTACAAGGGAGAACGATTAGAGGCAGTAATTGATAGGCAGTTAGCAAAACGATTTGTGGAAGAGCAGATGAGGCAAATACGGGAGAAAATCAGATGAAACTCATTATTTTACATGGTCTAGGTCAGACTGTGGCTAGTTACGGTGACTTGAAAAAATCTTTGACAAATTTTGAAGTAGGTGTTGGAATTGCCCAAGGCAAAGAATTTTGACCATCTTTGCGGTCAACTACGGAACAGATTGCAGCAGGAAAGTGAGCCTTTTGTACTCTTTGGCTTGTCGCTAGGCGGAATTCTAGCCTTGGCTTTGGTCAATCATTTGCCCCAGTGCAGAGGGCTGATTATTTCGGGTGCCCAGTATCGCTTAGAGGGGAATTGGTTATTTGCTCTTCAAATCGTGATTATGTCCCTGCTTCCCAAGTCCTTTTATGGTAAGCAGGGGCTAGATAAGGCACAGTTGCTAGCGTTGCAGAAAAGTATGCGTCGGCTTGAGTTGACCGAAGAGGTTAGCAAAATTAGTCTACCAAGCTTGCTAATCTGTGGTTCAAAGGACAAACCCAATCTGAAACCTGCTTATGAGCTGAACAAGTTGATACCACAGTCAGAACTGATGATTATAGAGGGCGGGGGACATGAATTAAATGTTCATAAACCAGCGGAATTGGCCCAAGCTATCAAGCAATTTTTAAAGAGGAACTTTCAATGAACACAATCGACCTAAATCTGCCTGTTGCAGAGATTATTAACCAGCACCCCGAAGTCAAGGAGATTCTGGTGGAGCTTGGTTTCAAGCCTTTGGCCAATCCAGCCATGCTCAACACAGTTGGCAAGGTGACCAGTCTGAAGACAGGCTCCAAGATGACCAAGATTCGGCTAGACCGTATTCAGCAGGTTTTAGAATGCAACGGCTACGAGGTAATAGGAGGAGAAGCATGACAGACCAACGGATTGACATTTTGAAGAATATTCTCTTGGACCTGCACAATGGTGCCAGCCCTGAGTCTGTTCAGGACCAGTTTAATCAGCATTTCACGGGAGTTTCTGCCCTGGAAATCTCCATGATGGAGCATGAACTTATGTCCAGCGACACGGGTATCACTTTTGAAGACGTCATGAGCCTTTGCAATATCCACGCCAACCTCTTCAAAGGAGCCATTGCGGATGTGGAAGTGGCGGATATGGATCAGGAGGGGCATCCTGTCTATGTCTTCAAGCAGGAAAATCTGGCACTGCGGGCAGCTCTCTTACGCATTCGCCGTATCATCGACCAGTATGAGCAGACAGAGGATGCGGAGCTGAAAGACCAGCTCCTGCAAGGTTTGACACGCCAGCTTGACCTCTTGGGGCAGTTTGAAAACCACTACACTCGCAAGGAAAAAGTCTTCTTTCCGATTATGGAGCGGTACGGTCATGATGCACCGCCCAAGGTCATGTGGGGTGTGGACGATGAGATTCGCGACCTCTTCAAAACGGCTTGCAAAAACCTTGCAACGGGCGACCTAGTAGCAACAAAAGCCCATTTTGAAACCTTTGCCAAGGAATTTGAAGAGATGATGTTCAAGGAAGAGGCCATCCTTCTCATGATTTTGCTGGAGATTTTCACCCAGGACGACTGGCTCCAAGTGGCAGCGGACAGCGACGCCTACGGCTACGCCATTGTCAAGCCGACAGCCAAGTGGGTACCTCATCGGGAGGTTTTTGGGGAAATAGCAGAGCAGGCAGCAGATAGCATTTCTCCGCAGCCAGCAGGACCAAATCAGCAGATTATCGACACGCCAGAAGGCCAGTTTACCATTACCTTCACACCCAAGGAAAAATCAGAAACTGTTCAGGACAGAACCAGTCCGCAGACCTTCGGCAATGGTTACTTGTCTGTCGAGCAGGCCAATCTTATCCTCAATCATTTACCGCTGGAATTAACCTTTGTCAACAAGGATGACATTTTCCAATATTATAATGATAGCCACCCTGTCGAAGACATGATTTTCAAACGGACGCCAAGCCAGATTGGACGCCATGTGGAGCTCTGCCATCCTCCCAAAATAGTAGACAAGGTCAAGAAAATTTTTGACTTGCTTCGCACAGGGCAAAAAGACCAGGTCACCATGTGGTTCAAGTCCGATAGCATGGGCAAGTTTGTCTACGTGGTCTATAAGGCGGTGCGTGATGACCAAGGAGAATTTCAAGGCGTCTTGGAATATGTCCAAGATATCCAGCCATTTTTTGAGATTGATAGCGATTTTCATCGGGATATCTAAATCGTATCGGACCGCCCACAAGAGCGGTCCTTTGTGTTATAATGAGAACATGATTTCAGGAATTATTAACGTAAAAAAAGAGGCGGGCATGACCTCGCATGATGTTGTTTTTAAGCTCCGCAAGATTTTGCAGGAGAAGAAGATTGGCCACGGTGGGACCTTGGACCCAGATGTGACAGGCGTTCTGCCCATCGCAGTCGGCAAGGCTACGCGCATGATTGAGTATATGCAGGAAGAGGGCAAGATTTACGAGGGGGAGATTACTCTTGGCTACTCGACCACGACAGAAGATGCTTCGGGCGATATCGTCGAGCGGACACCGGTTTTGGACATAGCAGAGCAGGCAGTTGATGAGGCCATGGCTAGCTTTGTAGGGACCATCACCCAAATTCCACCCATGTACTCTGCTGTCAAGGTCAAGGGCCGCAAACTCTACGAATACGCACGGGCGGGTGAAGAAGTCGAACGTCCTCAACGCCAAATCGACATATACAGTTTTGAGCGAACCAGCCCGATTGAGTTAGCAGATGACTGTGCCCGATTTACCTTCCGAGTTCGCTGTGGCAAGGGAACCTATGTCCGTACCCTGTCTGTTGACTTGGGAGCTAAACTAGGCTATGCCAGCCATATGTCCAAGCTGGAGAGGACAGGATCAGCTGGTATGCATTTATCAGATGCCCTGACTATTGACGAAATTGCTGACAAGGTGGCTCAAGCGGACTATTCCTTCCTCCGGCCTATTGAGCAAGGAATTGGTGATTTGCCTATTGTTGATTTGACGATTGAGCAAGTTATTGATGCCAGATTTGGTCGTTTTATCACCTTAGATAGTCAGGCGAATTTGTTGGCAGGTTTTCATAAGGAGAAACTGGTGGCTATCCTAGAAAAACGTGACCAAGTCTATAAGCCTCGCAAGGTTTTTCTTGAAGAAGTTTTAGCCTAGTTGTGATAAAATAAACACTATGAAGATTAGAACGATTAAAAATTATCAAGAACTCCATCAGGAAGAGCCGACTGTTTTGGTTCTAGGTTATTTTGATGGCATTCATCTGGGGCACAAGGCACTCCTGGACCGAGCTAGGAAGGTGGCGGATGAAAAGGGTTTGTCGGTGACCGTACTGACCTTTCCAGAGTCCCCTCGCCTAGCCTTTGCTCGTTTCGCTCCAGAGCTCTTGCTTCATTTGACCAGTCAAGAGGAACGCTATCGCCTCCTAGAAACATACGGTGTGGACCAGCTGGTTTTGACCAACTTTACCAGTGAATTTGCCAGCAATACTCCACAGCAGTTTTTGGACCGCTACATAAGAGGTCTTAATGCCCAGGTCTTGGTGGCTGGTTTTGATTATCATTTCGGCAATTGCAGAGCAGATGTCCAGGATTTAACCAGTCTATTTGAAGGGCAGGTTGAAATCGTAGAAGAAGTCTGTCTAGATGGAGAAAAGGTATCGTCTACCCGTATCCGACAAGCTATTCAAGCAGGAAATGTTGCATTAGCCAATCGTCTGTTGGGCTATACTTTTATGACGGAAGGAATTGTGGTGCATGGGGATGCCAGAGGCCGCACCATCGGCTATCCTACAGCAAATCTGGCTCCATTTGACCGAGTACATTTTCCATCAGAAGGGGTCTATGTAGCCGATGTTGAAGTGGATGGCAGACGCTATCGTGCCATGACAAGCGTTGGAAAAAATGTCACTTTTGACGGAAGAGAAATGCGGATTGAGGCCCATATTTTTGGATTTGACCGCTTTATTTACGGTGAAAAAATCACTATTTTCTGGCTCGAAAAAATTCGCGACATGGTCAAATTTGATGGCATTGATAGCCTGATGGAACAGATGAAGTTGGATGAAGTATTCGCTCTGCAATGGGGGAAAAATGATTAAAAGAATAATTCAAGATCCCCGATATGAAAAAGGGATGACCTATCTAGCTATCGTTTATGTTTTTTTGATTATTCTGGAGCTGATTGATGCCAGTATAGCAAGTTCGGCTGGCTATAATGTCTTAGACTGGCTGCTTTGGTTTATCTTCGTCTGTGACTACTTTGTCAACCTCTATTATGCAGATGATAGTATAGACTACGTTCAAACCCATATTTTAGAATTGATTGCCATTATTCCTTTCGATTCTGTATTTAGTTTTCTTCGTTTGGGGCGTTTGGCTCGGCTATTTAGGTTGGTCAAGGTAGCTCGCATTTTTGCCCTTTCCAATCGTTTTTGGAATACGGTTAACAGGCTCTTGCATACCAACAGTTTGTCCAAGGTCTTGATGTTAAACCTTTCGGCCGTTTTGAGTGCTAGCGTCCTGTTGTCAGCCATTGAAGGCAAATCCTTTTTTGACGCAGTTTGGTGGTCTATTGTTACCATGACAACCGTGGGTTATGGGGATATTGTTCCTCAAGATACCATTTCAAAAGTAATTGCCATTCTCTTGATGCTGGTTGGGATTAGTACCTTTGGTATGGTAACTTCAACCATTACTCGCTTTTTCTCTGAAACAGAAAAAGAAACCAAGTTGGATTTATTGCTTTCAAAAATGGATGAACAAACAGAGATAATCAAGCGATTAGAAGCTAAAATAGAAGCTTTAGAAAAATTAAGAGAATTAGACTAAAATTCCTATTGAAAACTGAGCTAAAATGCATTATAATAGACTTGTAGGATAATGTAGAAGGGGGGGGATTAGTGGATGATTACGTTATTTTTATCACCGAGTTGTACCAGTTGCCGTAAGGCGCGTGCTTGGTTGACCAGTCACGAAGTCCCTTTTGTTGAACACAATATCATGACCAGCCCTTTGACGGCGGATGAACTGAAAAAGATATTGGCTTTGACTGAAAATGGAACAGATGATTTGATTTCTACTCGTTCCAAGGTTTTTCAAAAGCTGAATGTTGATGTAGATGAGTTGTCCATTAAACAGTTGATTGAGCTGATTGAGCTTTACCCAAGTCTTTTGCGCCGTCCCATTATTTTGGACGAGAAACGGATGCAAATCGGTTTCAATGAGGATGAAATTCGTGCATTCTTACCACGCAAATACCGCAAACAAGAACTAAAAAATGCTACATTGAGGGCAGAAATCGGATAAGAAAGATAGATTTAGAAGATATGAACAAAAATTATTCATATCCACTTGATTTTTCGTGGAGCACAGAGGAGATTTCCTCCGTGCTTTCTTTTTTAAATCAGGTGGAGGCAGCCTATGAAAAAGGTGCGGATGCAAGTGCTATCCTTACCAGCTATAAAGAATTTAAGGATGTTGTAAAGAGTAAGGGGCAGGAGCGCCAGATTGATCGAGAATTTGAAGAAGTATCTGGTTATTCTACCTATCAAGTTGTCAAGGTTGCCAAGGAGAAAGGGAAAGGGGTTGTCCGTCTTGGAAACTAAGTATCGCTTAGCCCAATCACTTGTTTTGGCTGCGGGTGATTTCTTACGTCAGCATTTAGATGATCAATTGGAAATTGAAGAAAAGGCTAGTGCCAGGGATTTGGTAACCCACTTGGACAAGGAAGTTCAAGATTATCTTACTAATAAACTTAAAACAAATTATCCCAATGACTTCATTTTTGGTGAAGAAGGTGGCGACGTCAGTTCTATTTCACAGGGAAATGTATGGGTTATAGATCCGATTGATGGAACTAGCAATTTTATTGCACAGAAAAATGATTTTGCCATTATGGTCGCCTATTTTGAAAACGGAGTTGGACAGTTTGGTCTGATTTATGATGTGATACAGGACAAGTTGTTTCACGGAGGTGGAAACTTTCTAGTATGTTGCAATGAGAAGCCGTTAAAGCAAGAGTCATTCGCTCCCCTCCAGCAAAGTCTGATGGGCTTGAATGCTCAACTCTACGCAGCCAATCAACATGGCTTGGCTGATCTAGCTAATCAGACTTTAGGCACACGGTCAGTTGGCAGTGCAGGAATTGGCTTTTCCCATGTTTTAGAAGGAAGGCTATTTGCCTACGCTTCCTATTTGTATCCATGGGATTATGCTGCGGCCAGTATCTTAGGTCAAGGATTGGGATTTAGTTTGCTGAGCTTGGAAGCAGAAGTCCCCTCATTTGATAAGAGAGAACATGTTGTCCTCGTTGCCAATCAACACTTAGAGGAAGTGAAGAGGTATTTATTTTAATGCAATTACCACAGGATTTTATTGATAAATATAGTGATTTGCTTGGTCCAGAAGCCCAAGCATTTTTTGAGAGTTTTGATGAGCCAGCTATTTCAGGTTTTCGGACAAATCCCTTGAAGGAACATCAAGTCACTTTTGACCAACCAATTCCAGATATGCCTTGGTCTTACTATGGTAAAGTTTCAGGTAAATCGCCAGAACACGTGACTGGTTTGGTCTATTCACAAGAACCAGCTGCCCAAGTAGTCGGACAGGTTGCTAGTCCTGAAAAGGGAATGAAGGTCTTGGATCTGGCTGCTGCACCGGGTGGAAAATCAACCCACCTGCTTTCTTATCTGGACAATACCGGACTACTAGTGAGTAATGAAATTTCAAGCAAACGGGCAAAAATTCTAGCAGAAAATATTGAACGGTTTGGAGCAAGAAATGTAGTCGTGACAAATGAGTCTGCCGACCGCTTGGCCAAGGTCTTTCCAGCTTATTTTGACATGATTGTCTTAGATGCTCCTTGTTCCGGGGAAGGTATGTTCAGAAAGGATCCTGCTGCTATTCAGTATTGGTCAAAAGATTATCCAGCCCAGTGTGCTAGCCTACAGCGAGAAATTTTAGAATCCGCTTTAGAAATGCTGGCTCCAGAAGGTCAGTTGATTTACTCGACCTGTACCTGGTCACCAGAGGAAAATGAAGAAATCGTTGCATGGTTACAGGACAATTTTGAAATAGAGTTGATTGACATTCCGAAAATCAATGGCATGACAGAAGGGATTGGCTACCCTCAAACGGCTCGCATGTACCCCCACCATTTTGCAGGAGAGGGGCAGTTTGTAGCCAAGTTGAGATATAGAGGTGAAGCCAAGCAGAAAAAAATGAAGCCAGGAAAATCAAACTTAAATAGAGAACAACAAGCTCTCTGGAAAGAATTTGAGCAGAAACATTTAACTGTTCAATTGTCCGGTTTGTTACAGGTTTTTGGAGATAATCTCTATCTCTTACCAGATGGATTGCCAGATTTGTCTAAAGTTAAGATTGCACGGAATGGACTTCATTTGGGCACTTTCAAGAAGAAGCGCTTTGAACCTAGTTTCGCCTTGGGTTTGGCACTTCACAGTTCAGAAGTCAAGCATAGAGTTGACATCAGCTTAGATGATTTTCCAGCCTATGTTTCTGGACAAACTGTTGCAGTTTCTAAAGATCTACCTAATGGTTGGTATCAGGTTGCAGTTCAAGGAAACGGTCTAGGATTTGCGAAAATTGTTTCTGGAACCCTTAAGAATACCTTTCCAAAGGGCTTGAGATTTTAGTTGAAAATAAGCAGATTTTTTTTGCAACTTGTCTTTTTATATGATATAGTGGATGAGTGGAAATAACTTGTAAATTCCTTGTAAAATACAAAGAAATCATAAGGAGATTCCACTGAAAAATGTAAAGGAAATAACGAAATGAAAAAAAAGCAGAAGCTTGGAATTGCAGCTTTGTTTCTTTTGAGTAGTGTAGCTCTTGCTGGTTGTTCCTCATGGATTGACCGTGGAGAGTCTATTACTGCAGTCGGTTCTACAGCCCTTCAACCTCTAGTTGAAGCCGCAGCAGATGAATTCGGTAGTGTCAATATCGGAAAATCTGTTAACGTTCAAGGTGGTGGATCAGGTACTGGCTTGTCACAGGTTCAGTCTGGGGCGGTTCAGATTGGAAATTCAGACGTATTTGCCGAAGAGAAGGACGGTATCGATGCTAGCAAATTGGTCGACCATCAGGTTGCCGTAGCAGGTCTAGCTGTTATTGTCAATGAAAAGGTAACAGTTGACGATATTACTACAGAAGATCTCCGTAAGATTTTCACTGGTGAGATTACCAACTGGAAGGAGCTTGGTGGCAAGGATTTGGAAATTTCCATCATCAACCGTGCAGCAAGTTCTGGTTCTCGTGCAACCTTTGATACAGTCATCATGGATGGACAAGCAGCTGCTCAAAGTCAAGAACAGGACTCAAACGGGATGGTTAAGTCTATTGTAGCTCAAACACCGGGTGCGATTTCTTACTTGTCATTCGCTTATCTTGATGACTCAGTAAAAACCATCAAGCTAAACGGTGCTGAGCCAATTGCTGAGAATGTTGCAACCAATGCTTGGCCAATTTGGTCTTACGAGCATATGTATACTAAGGGTGAGCCAACTGAATTAACGGAGGAATTCTTAGACTACATGATGTCAGACGAAGTCCAAGATGGTATCGTTGAAAGCATGGGCTATATCTCCATAAACGATATGCAGGTTGAAAAGAGTGCTGATGGCACGGTGACAGAGAAGGAGTAAGCATGAAAAACGAACAACTAGCTAAAGAATTGTCTTCTCCATCTAAGAACTCTCGCTTGGAGAAGTTTGGTAAAGTGATTACCTTCCTATGCCTATCGCTGATTGTCTTTATCGTTGCCATGATTTTGATTTTCGTTGCGCAACGTGGTTTATCGACTTTCTTTGTGGATGGTGTGAGTATCACTGATTTCTTGTTTGGAAGCAAGTGGGAACCAAGCTCGAAAATATTTGGTGCTCTTCCAATGATTTCAGGTTCTTTCATCGTTACGATTTTGTCAGCTATCGTAGCAACACCAATTGCTATCGGTGCAGCAGTTTTCATGACAGAAATTTCACCTAAGCGTGGTGCTAAAATCTTGCAACCTGTTATCGAGCTTCTAGTCGGAATTCCGTCAGTAGTATATGGTTTCATTGGTTTGCAAGTGGTTGTGCCTTTTGTACGCTCAATCTTCGGTGGTACTGGTTTTGGTATCTTGTCAGGGGTATTTGTCCTCTTTGTCATGATTTTACCAACAGTAACCTTTATGACGGTCGATAGTTTGCGTGCGGTGCCTCGTCACTACCGTGAAGCAAGTTTGGCAATGGGTGCAACTCGTTGGCAGACTATCTGGCGTGTTATCTTGAATGCCGCTAAACCAGGTATTTTCACGGCTGTTATCTTCGGTATGGCGCGTGCCTTCGGTGAAGCCTTGGCGATTCAGATGGTAGTTGGTAACTCAGCGGTTATCCCAACTTCTCTCACAACGCCTGCAGCGACCTTGACTTCTGTATTGACAATGGGTATTGGTAATACGGTTATGGGAACAGTTCAAAACAATGTTCTTTGGTCATTGGCCCTTGTCTTGCTCTTGATGAGCCTTATCTTTAACATGATTATGAAATTTATTACGAGAGAGGGTAAGAAAAACTATGCACGCTAAAAAATTCGATAAATTGGCGACTGGTATTCTTTACTCCATCGCTACAGTGATTGTTGTTATTTTGACATCACTTATTCTCTATATCTTGCTCCGTGGTTTGCCACATGTTGACTGGCATTTCTTGACCAGCAAATCATCTTCATATAAAGCTGGTGGTGGTATCGGAATTCAGCTCTACAACTCATTCTTCCTATTGGTTGTAACGCTCTTGATTTCTGTTCCCTTGTCAACAGGTGCAGGCATTTACTTGGCAGAATATGCAAAGAAAGGTCCTTTGACAAACTTCATCCGTACCTGTATTGAGATTTTGTCATCACTGCCATCCGTTGTCGTTGGTTTGTTTGGTTACTTGATTTTCGTTGTACAGTTTGAGTATGGTTTCTCCATCTTGTCAGGAGCCTTGGCTCTTACGGTCTTTAACCTGCCACAGATGACCCGTAACGTTGAGGATAGCCTTCGTCACGTTCACCATACGCAACGTGAAGCTGGTCTGGCCCTTGGTTTATCACGTTGGGAAACGGTTCTTCATGTGGTTATTCCTGAAGCTCTTCCAGGTATTGTAACAGGTATCGTCTTGGCATCTGGTCGTATCTTTGGTGAAGCGGCGGCCCTCATCTATACAGCAGGTCAATCAGCACCAGCCCTTGACTGGTCAAACTGGAATCCATTGAGTGTTACGAGTCCGATTTCTATCTTCCGTCAATCAGAAACCCTTGCGGTTCACATTTGGAAGGTCAACAGCGAAGGGACAATCCCAGATGCAACTCAAGTGTCAGCTGGTTCAGCAGCCATCCTCTTGGTATTCATCTTGATTTTCAACCTTTCTGCTCGTTATATCGGTAAGAAACTTCATGCGAAAATGACTTCAGCAGCTTAGAAGTCTGACTTATAAGGAGAAAAAATGGCAGATTATAACTGGAATGAACGCCATATCATTACTTTCCCAGAAGAAAATATTGCCCTTTCGACAAAAGATGTTCATGTTTACTATGGTAAAAATGAAGCCATCAAGGGCATTGATATGCAGTTCGAAAAAAATAAAATTACAGCCTTGATTGGTCCATCAGGTTGTGGTAAATCAACCTATCTTCGCAGTCTAAACCGTATGAATGATACGATTGACATTGCTAAGGTGACAGGCCAAATCCTTTATGAAGGTATTGATATCAACAGACCAGACATGAACGTTTACGAAATTCGTAAGCATATCGGAATGGTTTTCCAACGTCCAAATCCATTTGCAAAATCAATTTATCGCAACATCACCTTTGCCCATGAGCGTGCGGGTGTGAAAGATAAAAAAGTTTTGGATGAGATCGTTGAAACTTCTCTCAAACAAGCGGCCCTCTGGGATCAGGTAAAAGACGACTTGCATAAGTCAGCCTTTACCTTGTCAGGTGGACAACAGCAACGTTTGTGTATCGCGCGTGCGATTTCTGTGAAACCACAAATCTTGCTCATGGATGAACCTGCTTCAGCCTTGGACCCAATCGCGACTATGCAATTGGAAGAAACCATGTTCGAATTGAAGAAAGATTATACCATTATCATCGTTACGCACAACATGCAACAGGCAGCCCGTGCAAGTGATTATACAGCTTTCTTCTATCTTGGCGACTTGATTGAGTACGACAAGACAGCTAATATCTTCCAAAATGCAAAACTCAAGTCAACTAACGACTACGTTTCAGGACACTTTGGATAGAAAGGGAAACAATGACATCACCTATTTTACAAGTAAAAGATTTGTCTGTTTACTACAATAAGAAAAAGGCCTTGAATAACGTTTCAATCGATTTCTATCCAAATGAAATTACAGCCTTGATTGGTCCGTCAGGTTCTGGTAAGTCAACTCTCTTGCGTGCCATTAACCGCATGGGCGATTTGAACCCAGAAGTGACCTTGACTGGTGCTATTGATTACAACGGGAAAAATATTTACAGTCCTCGTACAGATACAGTAGACCTTCGCAAAGAAATCGGAATGGTTTTCCAACAACCGAACCCATTCCCTATGTCCATCTATGAGAATGTTGTTTATGGTCTTCGTATCAACGGTATTAAGGATAAGCAAATTCTGGATGAAGCAGTAGAACGTTCTTTGATTGGTGCATCTATTTGGAACGAGGTTAAGGATCGCTTGCATGATTCAGCCGTTGGTTTGTCAGGTGGTCAGCAGCAGCGTGTCTGTGTAGCCCGTGTACTTGCAACCAGTCCAAAGATTATCTTGCTGGATGAGCCAACATCAGCCTTGGACCCAATTTCAGCTGGTAAGATTGAAGATACGCTTTATGGTTTGAAGGACAAATATACCATGGTCTTGGTAACGCGTTCGATGCAACAAGCGTCACGTATTTCAGATAGAACTGGTTTCTTCTTGGACGGAGATTTGATCGAGTATGACTTGACCAAAGAAATGTTCCTCAGTCCGAAACGTAAAGAAACAGAGGACTACATCACAGGTAAATTCGGCTAGGCCGTAAGAAATAGAAAAGAGGTTCGTATGTTAAGAGCTCAGTTTGAAGAAGAATTAGGCAAACTCCATAATCAATTTTATGCCATGGGTAACGAAGTGTTGGCACAAATCAATAATGCTGTTCGTGCTTTCACCACTCATGATCGTGAGTTAGCAAAAGAAGTGATTGAAGCGGATAAGAAAATCAATGCTTTTGAAGTGAAACTAGAGAAAAAATCACTTGAAATCATTGCCCTTCAACAACCTGTTTCAACAGACCTTCGTCGTGTTATCACTGTTTTGAAGGCTACTAGTGACTTGGAGCGTATGGGTGACCATGCTGTTTCAGTTGCCAAGGCTGCGATTCGTATGAAGGGGGAAGTTCGCATTCCTGTTGTTGAAGAAGAAATCAAGAAAATGGGTCGCGAGGTTCGTCAACTAGTAGAGCAAACCTTGGAACTTTACCTTGGTGATGCGGACATGGAGCGTGCTTATGAAGTAGCGGCACGTGACGAAGTGGTCAATGATTTTTACTCATCTATCCAAGAATTGACAACTGAGGAAATCAAGAAAAATCCAGATTCTTTGGTTGCTGGTCGTGACTACTTCCAAGTGTTGACCTACTTAGAACGTGTAGGTGACTATGCTAAAAATATCTGTGAGTGGGTTGTTTACCTACGAACAGGCGACATCACTGAATTGTAAGCTGGAAGTCCGAAAGGACTTCTTTTAGTTTGCTTTAAGGAAAATGCAATGATTCTTTAGATTGGTTTAAGTTTTTCATTCTATACTGTTCTTGTCATCAGGTGAGTAAAGACTCGTTATGATAAAATTTTATTGAAAAGAGGAATTTTATGTCAATAATCAATCAATTAAAGTCACAGTCTAAAACAGTTTTGGCAGCGGTTGCTATAACTGCGGCCACTGTAGGTTTTGCTGGTGGTATGAGCATTTCAAAATCTTCAACAGCTGTATCGACACAAAGCCAAGCTGCATTAGCTCAGAATGGAGCAACGAACGGGCAAGCTAATTCAATCGCAGGTAATCAAATGCCGCCCGCCTCTAATGGTGGTATGCAAGGCATGCCCCCTGGTCAAAATGGAAACACTCAAGGCCTACCTCCAGGACAGAATGGGAATAGTCAAGGTATGACTCCACCAGATGCAGCAAGCGAAACAACCCAAGGAATGCCATCGGGTCGAAACGGTAAGATGCGTGGTATGCCACCTGGCCAAAATGGCAATACCCAAGGCCTGCCTCCAGGACAGAATGGAAATAGTCAAGGCATGCCCCCTGGTCAAGGGACAACCCCTCCGGATGCTACAAGTGGTACAACACAATCAAATACTTCCTCAGATGAGGTAAATGCTTTAAAAGAGAAGAATCAAGAAATAAAATCCCAAATTTCAGGTAGTTCTAGCACTTCAAACCAATAGGTAAAATTTGAGATAAATGGTATAATAAATTAAACTCTGTCAGAAATGCAGAGGCAACTTATTAAAGTGAAAAAGTATGTTCAAAGACCAAGTTTTTACTTGTGTCTTTGAATTGTCTTTTAGATATTAGGTTAAGGAGATAGACATGATTAAGATTTTGTTAGTAGAAGACGATTTAAGCCTATCCAATTCAGTTTTTGACTTCCTAGATGATTTTGCAGATGTTATGCAAGTTTTCGATGGAGAAGAAGGAATTTATGAGGCTGAGTCAGGTGTGTATGACCTTATTCTTTTGGACTTGATGTTGCCTGAGAAGGATGGCTTCCAAGTCTTGAAAGAATTGCGTGAAAAAGGAGTGACAACCCCTGTTCTGATTACAACAGCTAAGGAAAGTCTTGAAGATAAAGGTCATGGATTTGAATTGGGTGCGGACGATTATTTGACCAAGCCTTTTTATTTGGAAGAGTTGAAAATGCGTATTCAAGCCCTCCTTAAACGTTCAGGTAAATTCAACGACAATCAATTGACCTACGGTGATGTGACAGTTGATCTTGCGACTAATTCCACAAAGGTAGATGGTAAAGAGGTTGAACTATTGGGCAAAGAGTTTGAACTATTGGTCTATTTCCTACAAAATCAAAATGTTATCCTACCTAAGACACAGATTTTCGATCGCTTGTGGGGATTTGACAGCGATACGACCATTTCAGTAGTGGAAGTTTATGTGTCAAAAGTTCGTAAAAAATTGAAAGGAACGGCCTTCGGGGAAAATCTGCAAACCCTTCGCAGTGTCGGCTACATTCTAAAGAATGTTTAAGAGATATAAAAAGATTGTCAATACGGAAAGTTTTTCCTTCTTCATTCGCTATTTTGCTGTATTTACCCTGATATTTGGTTTGATGACAGCCATCATCTTTCAGCTCATGCGTTCCACTATGTATCAGACGACGGATGATACATTGAGTTGGATTAAGGATGAACCCTCTATGATGATTGGTTTTGCAATTGCGCGGACCTATGAGCCAGATTCTGAATTTATTATCCATGATGAAAGTGAGCAACATTCTGCAACAAATTCCTCCTCAACGACTGCTTCATCGGAGGATCCACCACCAAAGGATAAGAAAGGTGATCAACCAATGAGGTTAGGCACCAATACCCATGTTTTGCTCTATAGCAAGAGTGGTGCACTTTTGAACCCGGATAATTTTACAGGTTTATCCGATTTGAAAGTCGATAAAGAAAAGTTGGGGGAAATCAAGGAGTTGACGGTTGAAACTCCATTTGGTTCTGAGGAACATTACCGCTATATCACGGTTGAATTATCCGCAGAGGATTTGGGCTATTATTCTAACTATGACATTACCTGCGCAACGATTTTGGTCAATGTCAGCCAGATAAAGTCTTCTATTGGAACTTATGAATCGACTGTAGCTGTAGTTATGATTTCAGCTTGGTTAATTTCTATTGTCGCTAGTATTTACTTGGCTAATCTCAGCATGAAACCTATTTTAATAAGCTATCAAAAGCAAAAGGATTTTGTCGAGAATGCTAGCCACGAATTGCGTACCCCACTGGCGGTATTGCAAAATCGCTTGGAAAGTCTATTCCGTCATCCAGAAGCAACGATTTTGGACAGTAGTGAGAGTATTGGTTCTAGTCTGGAAGAAGTACGAAATATGCGCCTACTGACGACCAATCTGCTCAATCTTGCTCGGCGTGACGATGGATTTAAGCTAGATATAGTAGAGGTGAGCCCTGCCTACTTGGATGAAGTATTTGAAAACTACCGTATCATTGCTGAGGAAAATGGTAAGAAGTTTAGGGCTGATAATCTCATTCAAAAGTCCTTCCGAACGGACAGGGTTCTGTTGAAGCAATTATTAACGATATTATTTGATAATGCAATGAAATACACGGATGAGAATGGTGACATTCACATTAAGGCTACTATGAAGGAGCGCCATGTTTCCATCGCTGTAGCTGATAATGGTCTAGGTATCTCAGATGCAGATAAGAAGAAAATATTTGACCGCTTTTATAGGGTTGATAAGGCACGGACACGCCAAAAAGGTGGTTTTGGTCTGGGACTTTCTTTGGCTCAACAGATTATCAAATCCCTAAATGGTCAAATTCTTGTCAAAGATAATCAATCCAAAGGGAGTATTTTTGAAGTCCATCTCCCTAAATAATACAAGTAAGATTAGTTCTTGAATAAATGAGATAAACTAAGAGGAGTAGTGGAAACTTTAAACAGTTTTCCTACTCCTCTTTTTTGTCAAGTATGATATACTAATCTGTAAGTGCTCTGAACTCTGTTGTTTCCCTAGTTCAAGAGCAAATTGTTGTTAGGAGTGAACCATGAAAGAGTATTTCTATACCCGAAAATTATCCCTTATTTGCCTCCTCAGTCTTTCGGCAATCACTTTGACTGCTTGTTCAACTAATCAAGTAGCAGACAAACTAAAACCTAAATTCTCAAAGTAAGTTCTAGTCTAACGCCAAAACTGGAAATTAGACTGAGACAAAAAAATAAGCTAGAACTTACTATGGGACAAGTTGGTAACTAATAATGAAAAACA
>NZ_POJH01000004.1 GCF_002960625.1 Streptococcus suis | reverse complement strand
ATCTTCTGAACTTGCCTTACTCACATCAATCCCAAAAACTGCACGCATGATATTACCTCTTTGTCTTGAATGATTCCTTGTTTTAGTGATGTCATTTTCAATACTCGACGTCTGGCGTCCCACATACTTTGATAACATTCTTTCTAAAACAGGTGTCTTGCCAGTTTTTGTTGCGACGTCTAGCGTCAAAAAGCCCTACGACTTAACAAGACACCTCTACTTTATCATAAAGAAAAAGTAGTGAGTACTTTCTCCCGTCGGAGATTTCCTCACTACTAATCTTAGTATGTTTTTGA
>NZ_POJH01000039.1 GCF_002960625.1 Streptococcus suis | reverse complement strand
AGTTAGACCAGTTAGCACGGACAGAGAAAGGAAACCTCAAACAAATTCAGTATAATCCTACGTGGAACTATTTCAAGAACTTAGTCAAAGAGGAATTGACAAGTAAAGAGGGAACCCGCATTTATGCCAAACGCAAGGTGGATGTCGAACCTGTATTTGGTAGGATGAAGGGTGTTTTTGGCGTGCGCAGAGTGCATGTCAGAGGTCAAAAAGTGGTTGAAACTGAGATAGGATTCCTCCTAATGAGTATGAATCTAACGAAATTGGCTAAGAAATTAGTCCAAGATAATAGAGATAAAAAGAAAAACACAGACAGTACGGCTGGATTTCATCAGAAGCAGCTCAATCTGTCTGTGTTTTTTATTTACTGGCTAGTTTTTGCCCAGCCTCGCACTAACCAATTTCTATTTACATCAAATTTCCATTGATTATTATGTTGTAACTAATTTTTAGCTCCTGATACTGACTGTATTCTACAAATCCTTCTTTTTGGAGTCTTCCCAAAACAATACTTGGATGGATACCGATTTCATGAGCAAAACGAATGATGGATGATTTATCAAAAGATTTTTCTGTTACAAACTGTTCATATTCGTTCGTAGGAATAAGAAATTCTTGAGCAAATTGATCCGCTTTTTGCTCTTTTTCTTCATAAGCATCCCTATCATCATAATCCGAGTAAAAATCATTATGTAAAATATGACCTAATTCATGAAAAAATGAGAACCAAAAAATATCTGAACGCTTATTTTTATCCGTTAACAACAATAATACACTACCATTTTTAAATCGCTTGGTCGCACCATTCAGATTGGCATTTTTTAATTTTGGAAGTCCGACCAAACAAATACCACATTCCAGTAATCTTGAATGTAACATCGGGTAAAATTCTCCACCATCTTTCAAGGTCATCTCTCGTAGTTCTGGCAGTAATTTTTCTAATTTTTTCTTGTTAAACTTTGTATCAGTTGCATCTTTGGATAATTTTATAGCCAACTCAAGCATAACATTTGAATTTACCACCGAACGCTCATCAAAACCTTTTGTATTTCGATAACTAACAAGCTGATTGAACTGACTCAGATATGTAAGATTTGAAATTTGAAAAAGCTTTCTCAACTCAGCCACTTTTTGTAGCAAGCTATACCTGCCCGGTGGAACAAAGCCGTGTCTTTTGAAATAATCAAAATCAATCAACTTCAAAATCTCTTTTTCATCTTGATTTTGAAGTTCCTCTATTTCAAGAACCTTTGCATCATAGCTCGCTTGAAGATTTAACCAAGTAAGAATTGATACCCCTGTTAATTTAAATAGTTTATTAGCAAGATCCTTACTGACTGAAATTTCACCATTTACCAATTTACTGATTGTTTTTGGGGTTGTCCCTAAACGAATCGCAAACTCTTCTTGGGACATATTTAAGTCTTCTATTATCTCTTCAACATAAGAACCTGGATGGAAAGCGATTAAATCTTTATAGTTTTGAATGTTATGAACCATAATGATTACTTACCTCCTCAATTTGAATTATTCTAATACTCTGGGCATTGGAAAATACGGAATCTTTCTCCTCATCAAAGCAGACGATTAGTCTGTAAGAACCTCTACGTCCGTCAATATCCAAAGCATATTCTCCCTCTCTTTCTCCTTTTAAATCATGAAAATGATACGTCGGAAATGCGATTACGGAAGCGAGATTGTCAGCACTCTCAATAAAATTGACCAATTTGTGCAACTTCTTGGCAACCTTATCTGAAAATTCTCTCTTTGCTATCCTCAAATTTGTACACTGTTTTTCAACTGTTTTATTATTATATTGGATTTGCATTCATTCTCCTTTCACAATCTCTACCAAAATTACCTTTTTGGTAATTTTATTTTACATCATTATTTGCTATATGTAAATCAATATCCTCTCAAATCAAAAAGAATTGCAGTTGAACCACAATTCTTTGTTTCTCATCCTATTTATTCGTATTTGTTGGGAAAATTGAACAAGGTATCTCTAAAATACTCATATTGCTTCTGACGCAATTCAATTTCCTTTGGCAAACCTTGAGAAATCGAATTTGTTAACTCATCGAACTTGTCAAGAATGGCAACGATGCGGGATTGATTCTCAAGTGAAGGTAGGGCGATAATGAACTTCTCCATATCTTGAGCATTGATACGAATAACTTTTGTTCCTGTGACTTTTTTCTCTTTTTGTTCTTGAAAGTGAATAGACTTAAAGAAATAATTCAAAAATCTTGAGTGTTGAGTAGTTTTCGCTAGATAAGCATCTCCTGAAATCCCTACTTCTTCATTCCCTTCCCAAACGACCGCCTTTCCAACATCTTCGACATTCTCAGAAGTCGTTGCCATGACAATGTCACCTGGCTGAGCTTTCTTTAATTTAGCAAAGACGCTTTGGTCAGTGAAAGAGATTGTCTTCTCCGTCGAAAAGCCATAGCGAGTGTAAATCTGACCGTAATGAATAACGGGGTAGCCCTCTTCTGTAAAGTCTTTCTTCTGAAGGCCATTTCCGCGAATAAAGGTACAAATAGCCCCCAACTCTACCCGTATGGTTCCAAAGACCCACTGCAAGAGGCGAATTAGGTCGGACGGTCCCCGCTCACTGTCCACTGTCCAGGATACACGCCTTCGGCGGTGAATGTCAATAGTTTTTCTCTAAAATATTCATACTGTTTTTGACGTAGCTCAATCTCCTTGGGTAGTCCGATATTAAGGTCGTTACAAACTGCATCGAAGTTATCAAGAACTTGGACGATGCGAGATTGGATTTCGAGGGAAGGAACAGGGATTTTCAAATTCGAAAATGAAGATAAATTTAAATTTTCTTGAGCACTACCTGTACTTTTTGATGCAAGAGCTTCCTTAATTGACGCAAGATAATAAGCAACATAGCGAGTTATTATTATTTCTTTATTGCCAACAAAACCGACCACACTATCTGGAAAACATGCATCAAATTCCAAGATTCCCATCTCAGCTATATTCGCTGCGATTGTTATACATAATGTCCCTTTTGGCCACAATTTGCTCTGTTTTAAACCAAAATCACTATAAGTTTGTGAATATGTAGTGATATGACCTTTCGAATTTCTAATATCTCCAGTTTGAATAAACGGAATTGTACCGCCATAAAGTCTACTATCATTACGTGGTCTGTGCTTTGATTTTCCTCTTCCAAAATCTTCCGCCGTTTCCCCTAAAGTCTTCCATTCAACCTGATAAACCTCATCTTCAAAAGAGAGGAGTTTATCACGATAAAAAGAGTATTGCTTCTGGCGGTCGGTCAATTCTGCGGTCAATTCTGCGGTCAATTCTGCGGTCAATTCTGTAACATATTCCGTGAATTTGTCAAGTATTTGCACTATTTCTTCCTGAATTTTTAGGGGAGGGATTGGGATTAGAAACTTGGCAATATTTTTGCCATAGACATGTGGAATCCCTGCTCCTGATTTTGTTGCATAAATTTTTTGTTGATTATTAAGTAAAAAATGAAATACATACCTTACACTTACTTCATGGAGATTTTTAATATCAACAGAAAATGCATCTGAAACAAATATAGGTTTATCCCAGTAACTTACAAAACCAGCATAGGCTCCCGAACCAGCTACAACGATAGTCTCACCTTCTCGATTTGGTGTGTTATGCATAAAAGCTGGCTTTTTCCCACCTGAAATAACTGGTACATCACCAGCAACTGCCTTTTTGGAAGTCAGGGATTGCCCTCGTTTAAATTCACAAACCTCCCCCAACTCTTTCCACTCAACCCCATTTGGACAGTAATCTTGTAACATCTTTTCGATATAGTTCATACTAGCATCCTTTCCTACGCCCACTTTGTCGTTGTAAGGAGGCAAAGTTATGAATTTGCCATATTTCCCACCTCAAACAGTCACTCCCCTGACTGTTTGAGCCATTAGGGCAGAGTTCAGCTATCATTTCTTCTATTTTGGTCATTTTTCCTCTCCCTCTTGAGCTGTTTTTTCTAGGTGTTTGATGTGGGCTAGGTAGTCTTTTTCAACTTGACTGAGGGTCTTGGCTTTATATTTTCGGTACTCTTGACTGACTTTTTCTGTCATCTGCTCGCGGGATATAGTTCCTGCATGGGTCAGGAGCTCCTCACCCGTTGCCAGTAGAATCCGCTCCACGTGCTGGATCCAATCTGCCATGGTCATGACAATCTGACGTTGAGCCTGCCTCTCGGCAAAGTCCAAATACCCCGATACCAACTGATTGAGACCTTGTAACTCTTGCTCGGTCAGATAATTTTTGGCAACCGTAGCCTCCGACAAAGTTGGCAATTCACCCTTGAAGGTCGTCAAGCCCATAAATTCCTTCTCACTATCTACTCTAGTGTAAATCAGTTCGCTTGCGGTATGGTGATGAATAGCGTAATGCAACTTATTCTGCACCGTTGCAAAAAATTGCTGGGCTTCACTACTTCTTGCATTATAGTCACTTGAGGTCGCAAACAAGTCTAAAATCTGACGATAAAACACTTTTTCGCTTGAACGAATATCTCGAATACGGTCAAGGAGTTCCTTGAAATAAGACCCGCCGCCCAAATTTTTCAAACGGTCGTCGTCCATAGCAAAGCCTTTGATCAAGTACTCTTTTAAAACTGTTGAAGCGTAGTTCCGAAATTGTACCCCACGAGGTGACCGTACCCGGTAGCCAATAGCCAGTATCATATCCAGATTGTAGTAAGCAGTCTTTCGGCTCTGGGTTTTTCCTGCCATTGCCCCGTGTTGAGTGGTTGTCAACTGATAGTTGACAACCACTTTTTCATCAAGTTCCCCATCCTCAAAAATAGCCTTAATATGCTTGCTGATATTCTGCTTGGAAGTCTGAAAAAGTTCTGCTAACTCCAACTGGGTCAACCAGACTGTCCCATTGTCCAGATGAAGTTCGATTGATGCCTTGCCGTCATCTGTTGTGTAAAGGATAATATCATTGGTCATGACTCAACTCCTCCACAATCTTGTCAATCTCAGCACGCAGACGGTCAATATTTTTCACAGTTTCAGCGATATCTTTGTTCAACTGAATGATGTCAATCTTCTCACGCGTATCTTCCTTTTCTACATAGGTCGAAACAGACAGGTTATAATCATTTGCAACTATACTAGCATTATCAATTAACATCGACTGGTATGCGACATCTTCTTTCTTCGTAAACAACTCTAAAATTGTGTCAATATTCTCCGGAGATAGAATATTATTGTTAGTTTCTTTCTTGAAAAAGGCTGTTGCATCAATGAAAAGCGTCTTAGCTTCTGCCTTATTTTTTGCCAAAACTAATATATAGGTTGCAATAGATGTTCCAAAGAAGAGATTGTCTGGTAAGGCAATAACAGCCTCAACGAAGTTATTATCAACAAGATACTGACGGATTGTTTTCTCAGCACCTCCTCGATAAAAAATCCCTGGAAAACAAACAATGGCTGCTCGTCCTTTGTTAGATAAGTGATTTAAACTGTGCATAATAAAGGCAAAATCTGCCTTAGACTTAGGAGCCAGTTTTCCAGCAGGGGAAAATCGCTCGTCATTAATCAGCGTCGGATCTGCATCACCAATCCACTTGATAGAGTACGGTGGGTTAGATACAATCGCATCAAAGGGTTTTTCATCCAAATGTTTTGGGTCTAATAAGGTATCGCCTCTCTGAATATTAAACTTGTTATAGTTGATATTGTGTAGAAACATATTCATTCTAGCAAGGTTGTAGTTGGTCATATTGATTTCTTGACCATAGAATCCCTCTTCCAAAACATGTTCTTCATATTGCTTTTTCATTTGTAAAAGCAAGGAACCTGAACCACAGGTAGGATCGTAGACCTTATTAATTTTGTCCTTTCCAACCATTACCAGATGAGCCAGAAGTTTGGATACGGTTTGCGGTGTAAAAAATTCTCCCCCACTTTTACCTGCATTGGAAGCATAATTGGAGATAAGATACTCATAGGCATCCCCAAAAGCATCAATTTCATTGTCTTGGAAATTTGCAAAATCAATTTCTGAAATGCCTAACAAA
This sequence comes from Streptococcus suis, assembly GCF_002960625.1. Classification (GTDB taxonomy): domain Bacteria; phylum Bacillota; class Bacilli; order Lactobacillales; family Streptococcaceae; genus Streptococcus; species Streptococcus suis_T. The sequence continues at coordinate 19,362 of NZ_POJH01000039.1, read as the reverse complement.
ATATCTGCCAGACGTTTATTTTTTTCAGCTACGGTTCCACCTAGACGATTGGAACGGGTATCCACATCATCAAACAAGCCCTTAATATCATTTTCAGATTCGTGCCCCATAGCAGATTTTTCAATTTGTTCAAAAATAGCCGCAAGATCTGTATTCAAATTTTCATTGGTTCTTGCCTTAGCTACAACATTGACAAATAGTTGGGAGGGCAAAATAAAGAATCCTTTTTCTTCAACAGTCCCCTGCCTAAAATCCTCTTCTGCTTCTTCATCAGTCAGTAAAGCATAAGAAAATTCCTTATCCCCAGCCGCATGCTCTGCCTGATCAAAATAATCCGCAATATTTTCTGAAATGAAGCGATAAAACAAAATGCCAAGTATATACTGTTTAAAGTCCCAGCCGTCCACAGCTCCTCGGACATCGTCAGCAATAGCCCAAATTTTCTGGTGTAATTCTTTTCGTTGTTGTTGTTCGTTCACAATACATTCTCCTAATTATGCTCCTTTCATTATACCAAAAAATCAGACTACTCTAAAGAGTTGTCTGATCGTGTTTCTACCCTATATTCTCCTTTTTTCAATAGGAAAAATGTGCCTGCAATCGTTGAGAAAAAGGCAAGAACCATAAAGAGCAGAGGTAGCAAACCTGTCCAGTCCTGCGGCCCGTAGCCAAGCTGACTGGCCAGTAGCTGACTAAAGCCGCTGAGCACCGTTAGCACATAGCCTGGAATCAAGGTATCTACAATTGCTGACTTACTGCGATAGTAGAAGAGACCAGCTGCGATTCCTAGAATCACCAAAAGACTGGCCCACAAGGGCAGGGAAACTCCTTCATAAAACTGACGACTAATCCAAAAACGCAAGACAATCAGCCCTACAAAGCTAAGTCCCCACATCCCTATCAGCAGATAAGACTTGATTATTGACCGTTCATAGACTAGATTCTTTAGGATGAAAAATGCAGAGCTGGGTAGAATAAGGGCCAGAAGCAAATCGCACAGCAAGCCCCGCCATTCTAGGACCATTTCACCAGTCACTCCAAACAAACCTAAGAAAAACCAACTAATATAGACCAAGGATATCAATCCTGTTAACCGCAAGCCATAGTACCAGCGAATGGGCGGTAGGTCAGACAAGAATTCATCCGCCATCTGCTTACTGTCTTTGCCTAAAAAATCCTCTGCCGACTGACCATCTGCTTGGGCATCCAAGACATCTTGATAGATAGAAAGCAAGAGTTCCGTCGCTCTTTCCTCCTGCTCATGGAAGGCTGATGCCAGTATCAAGTAAGCATGGAGCTTGCGCATATAAGCCTTGTTTTCCTTGGTCAACTTCCCCTGTAAGCTGCTAATAGCATTCAAATGTTTCTGTTGCTTGTTCATCTTACTTCTCCTTTCTCACCAACAAAACCGCACTTCCAATCCAAAAGGCCATGGCTGGAAGAATCACCAACATCAGATTGAGCCAAACTGGGACAGTCATAACCATATTTACCACACCGCCAACAATCATGAACAGATAACTAGGCATAAAGACATAGCGAACCAACTTTTCCTTTTGGAAAAATAGCAGAGCTAAACCGAGAATGGTCAGTGGCACTGCAAGCCCCCAGCCAGTCAAGACTAGGTCAGGTTCCTTGGGCATTGCCCAGAGGCGAAGTCCACAAATTACGAGAAAAAGAAGGGGGATGCAGAGAAAACTTGCCCAAACCTTGATTTTATTGGTCTGGTAAATCAGACCGCGAATGATGAGGAAAATCCCTGCTGGCAGGAGGAAACTGAGAGCCGTGTCACACACCAAGCCCAGCCAGTTGAGCGAAATGGTGCCTGTCCCTGCAAAATCCATCAGCCATTGGCTGCCGAGGTAGATAATCAGCATGAGGCCACTCAGGTTTGCGACTTCCATGAAACCAATCGGAGGGAGGTAGCTGAGGAGGTCGTCTGCCATTTGCTTGCTGTCTTTGCCCAGAAAATCCTCCGCAGAAAGCCCGTCTTTTTGGGCTTCAAGTACGTCTTGGTAAATGGATAAGAGCTGGGCAGTCACTGCTTCTTCCTGCCTGTGAAAGACAGAGGCAATCATCATGTAGCCATTGATACGGCCCATGTATTCCTTGTTTTCCTTGGTCAGCTGGCTTTCAATCACTTCAATCTGCTTGCGGTATTCCATTTGTTTACTCATCTTATTCTCCCTTCAATCGCTGAACCTTTTGGACCAATTCCGTCCACTGGCTCCAAAAATCTTCTAGATAAGCCCTTCCCTGGTCTGTCAGATAAAAATACTTCCTGTCGGGTCCGTCTGGAGAGGGCTTGTTCTGACTAAAAATCAGGCTATTTTTCTCTAACTTCTGAAGGAGAGGATAGACTGTCCCTCCGACCATGTTTTCAAAGCCCTGTTTTCTCAATTCCTGAACCAGCTCATAACCATAAATCTCCTTCTGACTGATAATTTGTAAGACGCAGCCGTCTAGGACCCCCTTGAGCATTTGGGTTTCTTTCATAAGCCCTCCTCATCATCTGTAAAAAATCCAAACAGCAAGCCTGACGCTAACATGATGCCTAAGATCAAAATAGAATCTAAGGCCCAGCCAGTTATAAGAGCCGTCACAAGCGTGATACCTGCTAGTTTCCAATCTACTTGTCTCATCTTGTCCAATTTCATGTTATTCTCCTACCTAGTTTGTAATACCAACTATCCTGATAAAAATAAAAGTGATTTTCTTTGTCTTCTATCACTAGTTTGTTTTACCTATTAGTTTTGTATCTATAGTCTAACACAAGGCGGCTAGTATGTAAAGCAAAATAGTAAAAAATATACAAAAAAATTAAAAACTTGGGTTGCCCCAAGTTTAGGAAATAATCTGTTTGTAAGATCGTGTCGTGATAGCATAAACCACTAGGTAGAGGAGGAGATAGCCACCACAGATGCCTACCGTTACTTGCAACATCAGCCCTGCATTGACCACGCCGATAGACAACAAGATAGACGATAGCATCTTGTAGGCAAAGGCTAGATGAACAAAGGCAAGTAGGATAGGTAGGAAAAAGACGGTCAGCAATTGCTTGCGAATGGACTGTCTGGTCTGGTCCTCATCCAGACCAACCTTGGTCATAATGACGAAGCGATCTCTGTCTTCGTAGCCTTCTGAAATCTGTTTGAAGTAAATTACCAGCACCACCGCCATCAAAAAGATGAGTGATAGCAAGAGGCCGATGAAGAAAAGTGAGCCTGCAAAACTGAAGAAACCACGCATGGCATAGGCACGATAGGCGAAACTGATGGCGTTCGTTGCATTCTGTAATATATTGGACTCCCAAAGCTCACTTTCAAAACGTCCTGATAAAAAGGCGTCATGGCTATCTACCTGCTCTTCTTCTGATAAACTGCTTTCAAAGCCCATATAATAGCGATTCTCAGCTTGATTTTCAAAAACAGCCAAGTCTTGAACAACAATGACCAGATACTGGCTGAGAAGGAAGGAACCATGATCTGGTAGATGTCCTAAAGTCACATTCTTGGGCAAGACTTGGACAACTTCCATTTCCTTTTCATCAAAGGTGAGGGTTTGACCAGCTTGATACTGGACTCCCTTACTAAAAATTGCTACTTGGTCAGATGCCAACTGGAGTTTTTCTCCCGTCATCTTTTCATAGCTGGCTTGATCGAGGACAAAACCGATCCCCAATCGGTCAGAGAAATCCATACCAGCAGCTTCTTCATCCGTCAAAAATTTTATTTGCTGGTTTGTCACCTCAGAAAAATAGGCTTGCTGGTAAGGATAGACTACCTTACTTTCAACTGGAATATCTGTCTCTTCCAAGATAGCTTCTGCCCACTCCTCCCACTTCTCCGTTTGAGCTTTTGAAGTGGCTGGTTGCATTCCAACATCAATCGAAAAATCATTTGGATTTTGATTGGCAATATAATCTTTGCCACCGATGTAAATATTGAGTCCTCCAACCAAGGTCACCAAGAACATGCTAGAGAGGATGGTAATGGTCGCAAGACCCAGAGCATTTTTCCGCATACGGAAAATCAAGTTGGATACAGAAATAAAATTCTCAGGCTTGTAGTAATAGGTCTGACGCTGTTTTAGCCAGTTTAAGAGACTGATAACACCTGCGTGGAAGAGCAGGTAGGTCCCAAGGATAACCAGAAGAGTCGCTCCGAAGAAACTTGGAATAGCTGTCAGCGGACTGGTCACCAACTGGGCAATGGCGTAGCCTGCCCCCAATAGGATAAGGGCTAAGAGGGTTTGTAGCCAGAGGAAGCCTGTTTTCTTGTCCCCTCGCTTCTTGCCCTGAACCAGCTTGAGTGAGTCGGTCAAGCCCAGTTTCCCAATATTAAAGAGACTGACCAAGGCAAAAATCCCAAAGAGATAGATGACTACAGTTACCAAACTTTTCAACTGAAAGGTTGAAGCTAGGACAACAGGCATCTGCATGGCTTTCAGCAAGAGCGCATAGAATAGTTTATCTAGAGCCAGTCCCAAGAGCAAGCCTGTCAAAATACTACTGGCTGCAAAAACTAGATTTTCTAGAAAAGTCATCAGGAGGAGGTGTTTTTTCTCCAAGCCTAGGATACTATAAACACCGAACTCTTTTGACCGCTGCTTCATGACAAAACTATTGGCATAGAAGACCATGATGGCAACCGCCAACATGACCACAATCATACCAAAGCCCAATACCATAGTTACCCCATTGGCCCCCTTGACCTGACCTAAATCAGGATGGAAGGCAAGTGCGGTGAAAATATAGGCAATGGCTGTGGACAAGATGGTCATCAGAGCATAGGGAAAATAGAGCCTGCGGTTCTTTTTGAGATTGGTTAAGCCCAATCGAAAGGTTAGTCCAAACATACTACTCACCTCGATTCGCCATCAGTGTCAAGGTATCTGAAATCAGCTGATACATCTCCTGACTGGTTCTCTCACCTCGGTAGATTTGATTGTATAGAATACCGTCCTTGATGAAGAGGACCCGTTTGGCACGACTAGCTGCCGCTGTCGAGTGGGTCACCATCAGAATGGTCTGCCCCTGCTGGTTAATCTGCTCAAAGATATCCAACAAGGTTGCAGAGGACTTGGAATCTAAGGCTCCAGTCGGCTCATCCGCTAAGAGGATTTCTGGCTGGGTAATGATGGCACGCGCCACCGCAACCCGTTGCTGCTGACCACCCGAAATCTCGTAGGGCATCTTGTCTTGCAAGGTCGCAATTCCCAGGCTATTAAGCATATGAATGAGTCGCTTGTTCATCTCATCAATCGGAAAACGGGATAAAACCAGAGGCAAAAGCACATTGTCCTTAACAGAGAGGGTGTCCAAGAGATTGAAATCTTGGAAGACAAAGCCCAATTTCTCCCGACGAAAGGCTGCCGCTTCCTTGCTCTTGATAGACTGGGTATCCAATCCGTTAAGCAAAACCTTGCCCTGCGTTGGCTTATCAAGGGTTGCCAAAATATTGAGCAAGGTGGATTTTCCAGAACCAGACTCACCCATAATAGCGACATATTCACCCTTTTCCACTGTAAAATGAATATCCTTCAAGGCCTCGACCTGACCCGCCTTAAAGCGAGAACTGTATATCTTTTGAACGTGTTGTACATCTAAGAGTGTCATTACTACAACCTCCTTTTCTTTTTCTACCCCCATTCTAGCTCATCCTCCGACAGTCTGCCATAGCCCTAGCTTTCATTTGCGTGACAGTTTTGTAAGATTAGTCAAAAATCAACTCCACCTCTTTGATACCGATTCGCACCTCTGTCCCCTGACCCACTTTTGATTTTAGCTTTAGGGAATAGCCCAGCTCCGCAGCAATTTTCCGTGAGAGATAGAGCCCCAGACCCGAAGATTGCTGGGTTCTGCGGCCATTGAAACCTGAGAAACCACGCTCAAAGACCCGTTCCAAGTCACTCTCAGCAATCCCAATTCCCGTATCGCGAATGACCAACTCATCCCCGTCCAAAACAATCGAAACGCTTCCCCCCTGACAATACTTGAGGGCATTGGATAAAATTTGTTCAATCAAGAGACCCAGCCAACGCTTGTCGGTTTTTACTGTCCTATCCAGCTGACCCAAGTCCAAGCTGGTATTGGCCTGAATGAAAAAGAGGGAATATTTCTTGACCAGACTTCTGACCAACTCTTCCAGATTGACGGATTCGATAACCAAATCATCATGAAAGGACTGTAAACGGAGATAGTTCAAGACCAATCCTGTGTATTGTTCTATCTTGAACAATTCCGATTCTAATTGATGACGAACTGGACTACTATCTACTTCCTTGACCAAAAGTTGACTGGCTGCAATAGGTGTTTTCATCTGGTGGGCCCAGAGGGTGTAGTAGTCATCTAATTCTGTCTGTTCCTGACGCTGTTTTTCAATCAAGAGCTTGTTCTGGACTTCTAGTCGCTCCACTTTTTCCTGCAACAAACGCTCACTGGCTGTCCCAGTAGTCACTTTCTGACCACGCCAGATTTTTCCAAAGCGGGAAAATTCCCTGACACAATCCCAGAGGAGGGCGAGAATCCAACAAATACTGAGGAGGAGGATGGCATAGAATATCACGTTTCTTTGGATGTCAAAGAGGCTACTATAAGCCAGAATAGCCACAGCAAAAACGGCGTAGGCTATCAAAAAAATCAAGCGATGACCAAGCCATGAAATCAAAAATCCTGGTACTAATGAGCCAAAATCATCCTTATTCATGTGTCCACACCAGGCCGTAGCCTACTCCTTTCTTGGTCGCAATCACATCTGGCAAACCCAGTTCTGCCAACTTTTTACGCAGGCGAGCAATGTTTACCGACAGGGTATTGTCATCCACAAAAATATCACTGTTCCAGAGTTCTCTCATCAGCTCCTCACGGCTGACCACTTCCTTGCCATGTTCAAATAAAACACGTAAAATCTGAAATTCATTTCGGGTCAATTCCTCTACATCCTGTTTATAGGACACCTGCATGGTCTTTAGGTCTAGGGAAATCTCCTCAAACCAGAGTACACTTTGTTCTCCGACAAAGTCATAGGTTCTTCTGAGAAGCCCCTGTATTTTAGCCAAAAGCACCGTCATTTCAAAGGGCTTGGTCACATAGTCATCCGCCCCCATATTGATCGCCATAACAATATCCATTGGCTGGTCATGGGAAGACAGAAACATAATGGGCACACGGGATGTCTTGCGAATTTCCTGACACCAGTAATAGCCATTGAAAAACGGCAGACCAATATCCAGCAAAATCAAATGGGGCTGAAAATCGCTTATTTGTTCCAACACCGTCTGAAAATCTTGGACCTCTTGAACCTGATAACCCCAGTTTGTAAGGTTCTTGGCAACTAATTGACTAATAATTCGGTCATCCTCAACCAGAAGAATTCTCTGCATAACATTTCCCTCTCTTACTATATACTATTTATTATAGCCTAAATTTCAGTAAAAAAGGGGATTTTCTACAAATCCAACCCAGATTTGTCATTCCACACATATTTCGCTATACTAGAAAAAAGAAAGGATTGCCATGCCGAATTTACTCAACTACATTGAAGATACACAATACGACAGCTTTTACGACCAGCCCCTCAACAAACTGGACATTTTGGCTCTGACCGAGCTTTCCTACCTACCTTTTGACAGACTGGTTCCCACTTCCTTTACAGAAACTGGCATTCGCCTAGACCATCTGACCGAGCAGTTTGAGGCCACCTATCAGAATGATTTCCCACCTTTTTCTATGGTGACCAAAGACCGCCTAGCCTTATTTGCCCTTCTAGCCAAATCCATACGCTTCAAGTCTATCAAAGCATTTGGCTTCGTTGACGACTATCAGTTGGACCAAGAACAACAATTCTCCGCTATCAGCTATCGCCTGGATAGACGGACCATCTTGACAGCTTTTCGTGGGACTGATGACACCATCATCGGTTGGAAGGAAGACTTCCATATGACCTATATGGATGAAATTCCTGCCCAGCGTTCTGCAAGTGGCTATCTAGAAAAGCTGATGGCTAGTCAAAATGGAAATTTCTATATCGCTGGGCATTCCAAAGGGGGAAATTTAGCCCTTTATGCTGCCAGCCAGCAAGTCCCTGAGTTGCAAGAACGCATCCTTGCTATTTACTCCTTTGACGCACCCGGGCTCCATAAAAATCATTTAGATGCCCCTGGCTACAAAAACATCCAAGACCGTATCCACCCTATCATTCCTCAAAATTCTATTGTAGGAATGATGTTGGAAACACCAGAACATGCCCAAATTGTTCAGAGCAACACGGTCGGACTGCTCCAACACATCAGCTTTTCGTGGGAAATTGAAGGAAATGATTTCAAGTCAGCCCCCACCCTGACCAATGACAGCCTCCAAACCGATCAAACCCTAAAAGCCTGGACTGCCAGCCTGACGGATGAAGAGTTAAAAGCATTCTTTGACCTCTTTTTTGGCATTTTCATTCAGGCAGGTATTGAGCGTTTCAGCGACATAACTGTCAATCCCCTACAAAAATTACAGGAAATGGACCGATTACGGAAAGAATTTTCTCCTCAAGAAGCTGAAATGATGGACAAACTTATTCGACTACTCTTCGATACACGCTACCAAATATGGAGGGACAATATTAGCACTTCCATTCCAAGTCCAGACATTTCTCTGCCAGACTGGCGGAAACTTTTCCAAAGAAATACAACTGAAAATAAAGAAAACTAGCTCAACCACCTGAGCTAGTTTTCTTTATCGAACCTTCTTAAAAATTGGGATAGTTTTTCTAATCCTTTGATTAGAGTTTCTTGTTCACAGGCAAAACCTAGACGGACATAGCCATCACGATCAAACCGATTGCCAGGCACTAAAAGAACACCGTGTTCCTGCAGAAGCTGCAAGCAAAAATCTTCCATGGGCATATCCACTGCAATCTTGACAAAGCTAGTGGAAACAACCGCTGGACGGATATAGGAAACAAGGGGTTCATTCTCAATCCATTGGTCCAAAATTGCTAGATTTTCTTCTAAAATACGCCGATTTCTCTTCAAAATCTCTAGACGAGAAGCCAGAGCTAATTGAGCCACCAGATCATCAAAAACACCTGCACAAATCATAGTGTAATCCCGATAATCTCTCAGAATATCTGTCACTTGATGATTGGCAGCCACCCAACCCACACGAATACCAGGCAAGGAGTAGGTCTTGGATAAGCTATTGACAGCAATCCCCTTGTCATAGACTTCTATAATGGATGGCACATCCAGCTCAGAAAAGGAACGATAGACTTCATCCGATAGAATGTAAGCCCCAACTTCACCAGCAATTTCCGCCAATTCTTCCAAATAGGTCCTATCCATGACAGCACCAGTTGGATTATTGGCATTGTTGATGCAAATCATCTTAGTGTTAGGACGAATGAGCTGACGCAGTTTTTCCAAGTCTGGCAACCAGCCATTTTCCTCCTCAATCTGCCACAAATCCACTTCCGCTCCCAAGGACTTTGGAATATCGTAGAGTTGTTGGTAGGTCGGATAAAGGGAAATGACATGGTCCCCTGGCTCAATCAAGCCATAAAGAACCAACAAGTTGGCCCCTGTTGCCCCATTGGTCTGGAGAATTTGTTCAGGACTGACCTGTTCGTAGAGCTGACTGACAGCTTCTTTAAATGCTGGCGAACCTTCTATCCAGCCATAGTTGAGCTTGGTGCCCTGCAATTTTTTATAAAAATCCTCAGGATTGGTACCCGACAAGGCGAACAATTCATCTAAGGTTAAGGCAGAAATGGACACTCCTGCAATGTCATAGGTAGCGCTGGTTTCATGGACATTCAGCCATTCCTCAACGCCGAAACGTGGTAATTTCATTATTATTCCAACTTCATTTTTTTACTGTCTATATTGTACCACATTATCAGGCTTAGTGATGAGGGATTGTTCCAGTGCCGACACTTGAAAAATATATAGTATTTTAGTTTTCCTTTACTACGCTTACCTATTGATAGTGACAAGTGTTTTATGTAAACGTTTACCATATAGAAACTAATTTCAAAATATTCATAATCAGGCTATCTACTGAAAATAGAATGCAGGATGATATCTTAAAACATAGAAAAAAACCAGCCTAGAATTTTCTAAGCTAGTTTCTTCTGATTAACCTTCATTTCTTTCTTCTGAAACTGGTTCCGTCACAACATCATCAATGGAAATTTCAATATCCTCTGATACAATGACAGCGTCCTCGACTTCTTCTTCCGTCACATCTACCGTTGGAGCCTTGACTGTTTTAGCCTTAATAGCTTCCAAAATATCCGCAGTAGTCAGATTTTGTTCTGCAATTTTTTCCTTGATTTGCTCAAAGGTTTCGACAGATTTTTCCTTACCTGACTTGACCAAATCTTCAACAGTCAATTCACCAGTTTCCAACTGGGTTTTGACTTCTGCAAAGCGGTCTGTAGCTTGTTTACCCAAATCCTGGGCCTTGTTGACCAAATCAGCATTGATTTCCTCATGATTTTCCTTGTAGTCATTGGCAAAGTTGACTACTTTTTCTTTGACCGCTTGACCGGTTTTACTTGCCAGAAAGGCTGCCGCAGCTGCACCACCAGCCACTCCCAATAAGATACTGGTCAAAACACTAGATTTTTTTACCATTTTTTTCTCCTTTCTTACCTAAGAGAGATGAGATAGTTGACAAGGCAGAGAGGGCTCCGCCAGCTTTAACCGTATTGGCACCTGCCGACTTGGCCTTGACCGTCAAATCACGCGCCGAAGCATTCAAGTCAGACACAGAAGTGGACAAATCTGCCACCGCAACAAAAAGTGGATCCAAGGTGGAAACCTTCCCATTGACATCTTCCACCAAAACATTGGTCTTGGCCAAGAGTTCATTGGTTTGATAGAGGGTCACATTAACATCGCTGGTCAAGACCTTGAGGGTCTGTTGAGCCTCATCCGTCACCGTCCCCAACTTCTTCAATAACAAGATAACATAGATTGCAACCGCCGCAATGGACAGGGCAATAATCAAGACAGAAATTTCAATAATCATACCTTCTCCTTTATGATTGATAAAATGGAATAGAAGTTTTTCTTCTCCGCACCACAACCATGCTAATTCCAATGAGGATAAGAAGTCCAGACAGCCATTGGGAAACACGAATTCCAAAGAACATGAGGCTATCTGTCCGCAGGCCTTCTATCAAGAGGCGACCAAAACCATACCAAATCAGGTAAAAGGCTGTGATCTCACCTTGCTTGAGCAAGTTTGGCCGTCTACGCAAGACACAAATCAAACCAAAACCAAGTAGGTTCCAAAGACTTTCAAACAAGAAGGTCGGCTGACGATAAGCTCCATCAATGTACATCTGGTCACGGATAAAGGCTGGTAAGTAGTCCAAATTCTCCACCGCCTTACCATAGGCCTCCTGGTTAAAGAAGTTCCCCCAGCGACCAATGGCTTGAGCAATCATGACTGAGGGAGCTACCACATCCAGAAAATCTAGCGTATTGATAAAGCGGTAGCGAGTGAAGAAATAAAGTACAATTGCCCCTGTAATCAAACCACCATAGATAGCAATGCCACCATTCCAAATGGCAAATACAGAGAGCAGATTATCCTTGTATTCGCTCCAAGAAAAAACGACATAGTAAATCCTTGCTCCGATGATGGAAAGTGGAAAGGCCAGTAAGATAAAGTCTAATATATCATCCTGCAAAATCTTCTTGCGTGGTGCCTCCTTGGTCGCCAGGTAGACACCCAAGACCAAACCCAGCAAGATAGAAATGGCGTACCAGCGAATTTCTAAAGGTCCTAATCGAATGGCAATCGGATCCATATTAGGCCTCTTCCTTGTTCTGCTGGATGAGTCTACCTAGACGCTCTTCAAAAATTTTCGTAGCATCATAACCCATCTGCTTGGCACGGTAGTTCATGGCTGCAGCCTCAATGACCACTGAGATATTTCGACCGGTTTTTACTGGAATACGAATTTGTGGAATAGAAATGCCAGCAATTTCAATAGTATCTCCAGAATTCCCAAGACGATCAAAGACCTTGCCCGTTTCATAATTTTCCAAGTAGACAGCCAATTGAACCTCTGATGAATCCTTAACAGCACTGGCACCATACAAACTCATGATATCGATAATTCCAGCTCCACGGATTTCTAGTAGGTGGCGCAGAATTTCCGCAGGCTCACCCCAGAGGGTCACATCATCCTTGGCATAGACATCCACACGGTCATCCGCAACCAAGCGGTGACCACGCTTGACCAACTCCAGACCCGTTTCACTTTTACCGATACCAGAATCCCCTTGGATGAGAACACCCATCCCGTAAATATCCATCAAGACACCATGAACGCTAGTCCGTTGTGCAAGTCGGCTATCCAGATAGGAAGACAATTCTCCTGATAGACGGCTGGTCGCAGTCTTGCTCCGGCAAATAGCAATCTTCTTCTCCTTAGCTGCTCGATACATCTCCTCTGGGATTTCCAAACCACGCGCCACAATAATTACAGGGGTTTCTGGCTGGAACATCTGCGAGAGCACTTGGTAGCGGTTATGGGCTGTCATGGCCATCAAATAAGACCATTCCTTCATCCCCATAAGCTGAATACGCTCCGGAGAATAATAATCAAAGTAGCCTGTCATTTCCAAACCAGGACGTGTAATATCAGAAGTCGTAATCTCTTTTTGGAGTAATTCCTCTGTACTATAGGCACACTCAATCCGCAGATTTTCAAGCAAATCTTTCACAAATACGGTCATTTCTTCCCTCTCTTTCGGTTTTAGTATATTATACCACAAGCATGGGGTGGGAGGGCAAAACAAGTAGAACTTTTCCTCAGAATATAGGTTCTTCTGACATCATAGTAGTTGCTAGTCAGATAAGGAATTACCACGCTACTACAAAATTCTTTGGTAATCTGTTATACTATTGATAGAAAAACAACAATAAGGAGAAGAGATTATGGAGCCATTATTCCTGACACCTGTCATGCATGAGAAAATTTGGGGTGGCAATCGCCTGAAAACCAATTACCACTACGATATCCCAAGCGAAAAAACGGGTGAATGTTGGGCTATTTCTGCCCATCCAAATGGTGTCACTACCGTTTCAAACGGTCGCTATGAGGGTCGTGGACTAGATGACCTCTACACAAATGAAAAACAGCTATTTGGCAACCCAAAAGATAAGGTTTTTCCACTCTTAACCAAAATCCTCGATGCCGAAGATTGGCTCAGCGTCCAAGTCCATCCTGACGATAGCTACGGCCTAGCTCATGAAGGCGAACTTGGAAAAACAGAATGTTGGTACATTTTGGAAGCCGAGGAAGGCGCTGAAATCATTTACGGTCACAATGCCCAATCCAAAGAAGAACTCCGCCAGCAAATCCAAGCTGGAGATTGGGACAAGCTCTTGACCCATGTACCCGTTAAAAAAGGCGACTTCTTCTTCGTTCCAAGCGGGACCATGCACGCCATCGGTAAGGGTATCATGATCTTAGAAACCCAGCAGTCTAGCGATACAACCTACCGGGTCTATGATTTTGACCGCCGCGATGACGCTGGAAATCTTCGTGAACTCCACATTGAAAAGTCTATCGACGTATTGACAATCGGTCCCGTAGCCAATTCCACACCTGCCCAACTCAAGGTAGACAAGCTTGATACCACCCTCCTGGTTTCTAACCCCTTCTTCACTGTCTATAAATGGCAGACCAAAGGAGAAATCCAGATGGAGCAAACCGTTCCCTACCTACTTGTCAGCGTTATTGACGGTCAAGGAACCATCCAGGTCGGCGAAACCAGCTACCCACTTGAAAAAGGAACCCACTTCATCCTGCCAGCCGATGTGACTGAATGGACCTTTACAGGCCAGATGGAAATCATCGCTAGCCATGCCAATTAAGAACCTCTGTTCTCATTTTAACATCAAAAAACTTGAGCTTTCGAAGCTCAAGTTTTTTTCTATTCAAACCAAGATTTATGTATCTTCTCCGCATCCTTTATCTTTCGAGGACCAGTTCCAAAGCGTTCCGCATCCCTATCTTCCTTGTAGGGCAGGAAGTAAGCCCCTGCAATATAAAGCGCCAGTGTGAGCAAAGAAGTTTTTCCTAAAAACAGGGCAGCTAGAAAAAGTACACGAGTGACCCAAGCTTCCCAGCCCAATTTGTGGGCTAGACCTGCAAGTACCCCCGATACAATCTTACCCTGTCTTACCTTATACAAATCAATTGACATCTTTTATTCCTTTCACATAGATAGCCCCCTGTCCCATCTGCCCTTTCACAAAGAGCAAATCACTGCCAGATTTTTCAAACTGATAGGGGCTATTTTTCTTCTTACGATTGACCAGAACCTGACCAGATGAAGAAAGCAGTTGCCCTTGTATCCCTTGAGATTTTCCTGGGTAGAGGGTGACTTGTGCCTGGTTTAATTGAACAGATAGATGCTGTGGGTAGCCACCGCAGGTTGTCAAGCGGATATCCTGTTGTTTTTTATCCCTTGCACTGCGGATAGAAATATCCTCAAACGGTAAATAATCTAAGCGAGCATCTGCCTGCCCCAGTTCCAAGTCCAGTACAGACATCCATTCCTGAGGTAAACTAATGGTCAGACGACAAGGCAAGCTACTACTAAAATACAGACCACGTTTCTCCACATAGATACGAGGCAACTGGTTTTCAGGAGCATCCTGATTGTAGATAATTTCAACCCCGACCTGATTAGACTTAGACTTGGTCATGGTTAGCCGTCCTTCTGATAGCTGTAAAAATAAGGATTCAATCCCTTCAAAGCTATAAGCCTGCTTCAATTTTGAAGAAGCAAAGACCTTGAAATTGGGCAAGGTAAAGCCAGTCTTGTGTTTTTCTTCCACAAAGAGCACATCCGGTCGTTCCTCAAATTTCAAAAAACAGGCCCGTGCCTCTTCCTTGGTCAAAATCCCCTTTTCATAAAGCTCAATCAATCGTTCTTGTTGTTTCTGTACCATGATTTCACCTCAATTCCCTTCTAGTATATCACAATCTTCCTGAAAAACATCAGCCCGAAGGCTGATATTGGCAAACTGAAGCTAGTCCATAAGACTGGAGCACCTTTTCTGAAAATAATTGAAAATGTGACAGAGAAACAAGGAAATAGAAAGAAGTATCTCAGATTTGGACGGTAAAAAATGAATACGCTTGGGAACTGCGGAAGGGGCTTTCTATAAAATTATATCATGTAGATAGAAAAATCCCAAGACTTTCCGAGATTTAGGCAGTCAAAACACAAAGAAAACCAGTCCTCAGTAGGTATCTAAGAACTGGTTCTTTTATGATCTATGAAATTGTTCTTTAGGAGCCCCCGACATTTCCCACATCGGT
Source organism: Streptococcus suis (assembly GCF_002960625.1). Taxonomy (GTDB): domain Bacteria; phylum Bacillota; class Bacilli; order Lactobacillales; family Streptococcaceae; genus Streptococcus; species Streptococcus suis_T. The sequence goes on along the minus strand of NZ_POJH01000039.1, from coordinate 4,021 downwards.
ATTTTTTTAGGTCAATGCGGCGCTTACGCTGGTAGACTTGTCCACAGGACTGACAGCTATAAATCAGACTAGGCTTGGCAGTTTGTTCCAGTTTGGGAGCATAGCGCAGGCCGTCCACCGCAGCTAACAGTTCCTTGAAATCCCTGTCTCCGTGCCGATAACCTTTCTTCTCAAAGTAGAGATGGTAATGGCAGAGCTCGTGACGAACAATCTTCCGAAAGACTTCTAAGCCTTGCTCCTCCAAGTGCTTGGGATTGAAATCCAGGTGACCATCCTTTGGAAAAAAGCGACCACCCGTTGAGCGTAATCGCCTGTTCCAGATTGCTACATGCCGAAATTCCTTACCGAAATCTTGCAGGGAGACTTCTTGCACATACTTATTCAGATCCATTTGGTTTAAAAAGGCTAAGACCGATACGGTTGCGTTTGATGTCTACTTCAACTACCCAGACAGTAACGATTTCCCCAACAGCGAGGACTTCACTTGGATGTGGCAAGGCTTGCTGACGTCCATTCTTATCCCGTTTGCGCTTGACCATACGTGAAATGTGGACCAAGCCATCTTCGTGGACACCGATATCCACAAAGGCTCCAAAGTCCACAATATTGCGGACTGTACCTTGCAATTCCTGTCCTACTACCAGGTCCTTGACATCCAAGACATCTTGACGGAGGACTGGTGCCTCAAAGTCATCCCGTAAATCACGACCTGGCTTGAGCAAGTCTGCGATGATGTCCTTCAAGGTTTCCTGACCGATACCGATTTTTTCAGCCGTATCTGCGATAGCCACCTGCTTTAATTTTTCCTGCGCAGCTTCATCTAAGTGGTCAATAGCTAGAAGTTCTAACAGGTTTTCCACAGCCTTGTAAGACTCGGGGTGCACGCCAGTATTGTCCAAAAAGTTTGTCGCATCTGGAATCCGCAAGAAACCAGCTGCCTGCTCAAAGGCCTTGTCACCCAGGCGAGGCACCTTTTTAAGCTGCTGACGAGAGGTCAAGGCACCATTTTCCTCGCGGTACTTGACGATATTCTCCGAAATGGTCTTGTTGAGACCAGCCACGTGAGCCAAAAGGGCAGGGCTAGCCGTATTGACATTGACCCCGACCTGGTTGACCACCGTATCGACTACAAAATCCAGACTTTCAGACAGAGATTTCTGGTTAACATCGTGCTGGTACTGGCCGACACCGATCGACTTGGGATCGATTTTGACCAGCTCAGCCAGAGGGTCTTGTAGGCGGCGGGCGATGGAAATGGCAGAGCGTTTTTCCACAGGGAGGTCTGGGAACTCATATCGAGCCAGTTCAGAAGCTGAGTAGACAGAAGCTCCGCTTTCATTGACAATAACGTAAGAAACTTCTGGGAAATCCTTGAGCAAATCAGCAACGAATGCCTCCGATTCACGGCTGGCCGTTCCATTTCCGATAGCAATGATTTCCACTTGGTATTGTCCAATCAAGTCTGCCAAGTCTTTCTTGGCCTGGGCAATTTGACGCTGACCAGCCGGCTCAACTGGATAGATGACCTGGGTCGTCAAAAGTTTTCCCGTCTGGTCTACAACCGCCAGCTTAGCCCCTGTCCGAAAAGCAGGGTCAAAACCAAGAACAACCTTGCCTTTGAGGGGAGATACAAGGAGCAGATTTCGTAGGTTTTTAGAGAAGAGCTGGATAGCTCCTTCTTCTGCTTCTTCCGTCAATTCTGTCCGAATACGGCGCTCCATGGCAGGCAGAATTTTCTTCTTAATAGCCTGCTGGATGACATCCTTGATGTAGCTATTGGACTGTGGAAAACGTAGTTCGAAGAAACGAACCATTTTATCCACATTGTGTTCAAAGGAAACCTTGAGAACACCTAATTTCTCACCACGGTTAATGGCCAGGGTCTTATAGCCCTGCATCTTCGCCACTTTCTCAGAAAAATCATAGTAAATCTGAAAGACTTCTTTTTCATCTGCTTCTTGATCTTTTAGCTCTGAAGTCAGGCTTGAATTGGTTTGTACTTCATGATAGACCCAGGCCCGAAGCTTATTGTCTTCTGAGATAGCTTCCACCAAAATATCCACAGCCCCAGCCAAGCAAGCCTGGGGTGTATCAAAACCTTCACAGATGAAACTAGCAGCCTGTTCTTCCAAGTCAGCCACATTTTGCAAAATCAACCGAGCCAGCGGGAACAGTCCAGCCTCACGCGCCACCGTTGCCTTGGTCCGACGTTTTTCCTTATAAGGCAGATAGAGCTCTTCCACATCTGCTAATTTTTCAGCTTCTTCAATAGCCTGACGAAGCTGGTCTGTCAACTTGCCCTGTTCTTCAATCTTGGCAAGGACAGTAGCCTTACGGTCAGCAAGGGCAGTCAAGGCCTTATCCCGATCGATGATGGACTTGATGACCACCTCGTCCAAGTTCCCCGTCACATCCTTCCGATAACGAGCGATAAAGGGAATAGTGTTGCCTTCAGCTGTCAAAGCCAAGACCGTATCAATCTGTTTTAAACTAACGCCCAATTCCTGAGCAATTTTCAAATATTTTTCTTCCATAGCTACTATTATAGCATGAAAGCGTTGTAAATTACCACAATAGAAAAAGCATGTGAGCTACACATACTTTCACTTTTCTTCTTAAAACTCTGCCAAATCTGGATCCAACTGTCCTTTTAGGCCTGATAAATTGTCCAACTGGGCCACGGCTTCTGGACTGATGACCAAATCCTCTATGTCCAAATTAGCCTGGATATTTTCTGGGCTAGTTGATTTTGGCAATGGCAGGAAACCTTTATCTAGGGACCAAGCCAGTGCTAGTTGAGCCACGCTGCAACCTGCTTCTTTAGCTAGTTCGGCTGCCTCTTGACTTTGGAAAAGGGTTCCTGTACCAAATGGGCTATAGGCCTCCAAGAGAATGCCTTTGGCTTTGCAGTAGGCAACTAATTCTGACTGGGGAGTACCGGGTGCCAACATAATCTGGTTGACCATTGGGATAATGTCAGCAGTTTCCAACAAGCCTTCCAGGTGATGTTCCATAAAGTTCGAAACACCGATGGCTTTGGCCTTACCTGAACGGTAGAGCTCTTCCAAGGCTTTCCAGACCTGAGCATTGCGCTCCTTCCAGCCAATGCCGTCACGAATAGCCTGTGGATTGGGCCAGTGGATTAGAAGCAAGTCCAGATAGTCCACCTGCAATTTCTTCATGGACACCTCAACAGACGCCAAGGTGTCCTCATAGCCGACCTTGTCATTCCAGACCTTTGTCGTTAGGAAAATATCTTTCCGTGCTACACTACTGTCCGCAATGGCCTGACCGACACTGGCTTCATTGCCATAAATCTGAGCAGTGTCAATATGGCGGTAGCCCGCTTCCAAGGCATAAAGCACCGAACGATGAGCCTCTTCACCGTCTGGAATTTGCCAAGTCCCAAAACCAATTTTTGGAACGGTCACACCATTTGCTAGTTGATATGTCTTCATAAAAGACCTCCTGTATGTTCTAGTTCCAGTATAACCTAAATTGTAAGCCCTGACAAAAAATTTGTAGAAAAAAGAGATTGGGCAAAAAGCCCAACCTCGCTTCTCATGGTTCGTGTCAACATCTCAGCGCAGTGGTTGATTGGCAGATTTGTTCGTGTTTTACACTCCAAATCTAACCTATACGACTGATGCGAACAGAGTTCGCTTCATCTCCAACCTCAAACTGTCTCCCAGACAGTTTGAGCTGTGCGGGGGTGGGAGTGAAACAGTCTGGGAATAGACTGTTTCAGCTCAACAACTGGAAATAAGGACTTGTTGACGAACTCTTTTTCTACCATTTGTCAAGCCTATCAAGGTATTTGATGAAAAATATGTTGAGTTCAATAGTCAAAATAAGGAAATTGTTTTCTTTTGGACTAAAGTTTCGTGTAAAAAAGAGTACACGAAATTAACACCTTATGTTGAAAATTTTTGATAAGGTGTTACAATAATATTGCATAAACAATCTTACTGATTTTGGGTTAAAGTGTAATCGTAAAGTTTGTTATGCGTTATGAGGTAAT
>NZ_POJH01000038.1 GCF_002960625.1 Streptococcus suis | reverse complement strand
GCGTTCGTGATGTACGTTTTATACTTTAGAAAAGTTTTAAAAACAGTTTTAAAGGCAGGATTGACAAAATCCAAATTGTCTTCCAGAAGCTCGAAGAAATATTTCGAGTTCATCTCTTGGAAATGGAAGAGAAGGATCTGATAGAGTTCGTAATAGAATTTCAGTTCCTTAGAGAACTTCAATGTCTTCTGGACAACCTCTCTCGGTGTTACTGTTTGCCCAAAAGTGCGAGAAAAGAAGCGATTCAGAGACAGTTTTCGACTATCTTTTTGGAGAATACGCCAGTGATTTTTCATGGATCGATAAGGTAGGGAACGCGTATCGAAAGTCTTCATAATATCAATTCTAGTCATCATCATAGCACGGCTCAGGTGTTGGATAATGTGAAATCTATCAAGGACAATTTTAGCTCTTGGAAATAGTTTTTTGATGATGGGAATATAGCTACCCGACATGTCCACTGTTACGACCTCGACAGTTTCTCTGACTGCCCTAGGATACTTGTAGAAATAGTTCTTGATGGTGGTTTGGCGGTTGTTGTCAAGAATGGTCACAATCGATCTCGTCTCAAAATTCTGAGCAATAAAGGCGAGTTTTCCCTTGTTCCGACTAAATTCATCCCAGCTCAAGACTTTTGGTAATGTTGTAAAATCATGCTCAAATTGAAACTGAGCCAGTTTCCTCTGGACGACCGATACGGAGATATGTAATCTCCTAGCGATGGCTATATTGGTCATGTTTTCTGTATGGAGTTGTGTCACTTTTTCCCAAATAGGTTGGGAAATCTGACAGTTTTTCTTGACTAGAGCTGTCTCAGCTACAGTCACTTTTTGGCAAGATTTGCATTGAAACCGGCGTTTTTTAAGCAGGAGTAAGGTTGGAAACCCCTGGCAATCCAAAATCGGAATCTTTGACGACTTTTGAAAATCGTACTTGATACACTTCCCTTGGCAATGAGGACAGCTAGGGCTGTCATAATCCAGCCTTGCCCGAATTTCCAGATGGGTCTGATGTTTTAAAACGAAGAGAATTTTGATGTTTTTGTCTTTGATTCC
>NZ_POJH01000037.1 GCF_002960625.1 Streptococcus suis | reverse complement strand
CATTTTAGGCAAAAACAGAACTTAGTCTGAGACTAAATTCTGTTGGTTTTATGCAGTTTTCTCAGAGTAACTTCTAGATGGACGGGAACTAGAACTTACTTTGAGAATTTACCTAACATTATTTTTCCTCAAACCAATTCTTATGTTATAATGTAGCTATCAATTAGAAAAGGAGAAATATATGACTTCTGCAATGCCAAAGCGTCAAGAAATTGATGTGCAATTAACCTGGGATACGGACATTTTATTTCCAACCCCTGAAAATTACAAAGAAAATTTGATTGCTTATGCAAATCAAGTTACTGCCTTCGAAACTAACTTCAAAGGAAAACTATCAGACAAGGAAACCATCGTAAGTGCTCTCACAGAATATGAGAAAATTGTTATTCTGGATAGCAGACTTTCTCACTATGCGTTTCTTCCACTCGAAGTCGATAAGATGAACACTGAGCTTGCTAGCCTAGCCAACGAATACGACCTCGTTTCTGCCAAGGCACGTCCTCAACGAGATTTCCTCTATTCAGAACTTGGTCAGTTAGATGAAGCCTTTCTTCTTGAATTAAAAGAAGAACAACCACAATGGGCTGCTTTCTTTGATGCTATTCTACGTGACAAACCTCATCAACTCCACCCACTTCAAGAAGAGCTTCTCTCAAACTTTGCACCAACATTTGGTCAGCCATATAATAACTACGGTGTGACCAAGTTTGAAGATATGACCTTTGAGAATTTCGAGGCAAATGGTCAAACGCTCGGTAATAGCTATGTTCTCTTTGAAAATGATTATGAACTCAGTCATGATACTGAAATCCGTCGTAATTCAGCTACTGGTTTCTATTCAACCTTGAAAAAATACAAGAATACAACTGCCGCAACCTATTTGTCTCATATCAAAAACGAACAAATCGAAGCTCGCTTGCGTGGATTTGACAATACGATTGACTTCCTCTTGCATCGTCAAAACGTATCTCGCGACCTCTTCGACCGACAGATTGATGTCATCATGAAGGAATTGGCTCCACACATGCGCCGCTTTGTGAAATTGGTTGCCAAGGCTCATGGTTTGGATAAAATCACTCATGCTGACTTGAAAATCAGCTTGCCATCGGAATACAACCAACGCATCACACCTGAAGAATCTAAGCAATTCTTGATTGACTGCTTAGGCATTCTTGGTGAAGATTATGTGAAAATGATTGAACAATCATTTGATGAGCGTTGGATTGACTTTGCTCAAAACGAAGGTAAGGCTACTGGTGGCTTCTGTGCTACTCTTTACGATGGACCATCCTATATCCTACTCTCATGGACAGGCTTGATGAATGAGGTATTGGTATTGGCTCACGAATTGGGGCATGCTGGTCATTTCCAATGGGCGAAAAAACAAAGCGTACTTAGCTATGAGCCTTCTCTTTACTTCATCGAGGCTCCATCTACTGCTAATGAAGTCTTGACATGTAACACCCTTTTGAAAAACAACCAAGACCCTGGCTTCCAGGCTTACTTGATTAGCGAGTTAATTAGCCGTACCTACTTCCACAACATGGTTACTCACTTGCTTGAAGCAGCCTTCCAGCGTGAAGTCTACACTCGTTTGGACAACGAAGAATACCTCAATGGTGATATTCTCTGCCAAATCAAGTTGGATGTCATCAAGGAATTCTGGGGTGAAGACTTTGAAATCGGTGACGATGCAGGTCTTATCTGGATGCGTCAACCGCACTACTACATTGGATTGTACCCATATACCTACTCAGCTGGTTTGACCATCGGTACTGCTATGGCAAAACAATTAGAAGAAAATCCTGAAGAAGTTGTTGACAAATGGTTGGAAACCTTGTCACTCGGTGCTAGTCTTTCTGCCCAAGACCTTGCAAAACACGCAGGTGTCGATGTTTCGACTGACCAACCACTTAAAGAAACCATTGCATATGTTGGTTCTTTGGTGGATAAATTGGAAACACTTATCTAAGACATATAAAAGACTTGAACCTATTGGTTCAGGTCTTTTTGTCTATTCTTTCTTGATACCAATTTTTGACATAGGTCAATTCATCCTGACTTAAAAAATGTCCCTTGTCAAAACGAGCTAGGTTAGCTCTGGGAAAGGCTGACACTCGCCAGTCATCTACAAGATTTTCAAGAGCCACTGGCTCAATCAACACATCATTCTGACCTAACGTTAATAAAAGTTCTGCTCTGCAATTTTCCATAGGAAAAGCATAATCTAAAGCCGATGGGTGCAGTAATAGGTAAACATCTGCCAAATCTGCCTGCTTGGTCAACAAGCCCATGATGAAATTAGCACCGTTTGAAAAACCTACGAAAGTAATCTGACGATAATCTCGGATGTCCAAGTCCTGCCAAAAATCCAGAAAAGCCGACAAGCGCCTTTCAAAATCGACTAGATCCAGCTGACCGTCGATCAGCGGTGCAAAGAAACGCCTTTCCCTGCCTTGACCCCAACTTCCATCGAAAGAAAAGACAGAAGCTTCAGGGTCCAGCTGTTGGCGGAGAAAGAGCATGGATTCCTTGTTGCCACCTGTGCCGTGGAAAAAGACCAAAAGACGGGGACTGGTCCCATCCTCGAAATGATAATTCATGCTAGTATCCTCTAGTATCGTTGTGAAAGAGATTCTTCAATTTCCTGTCGCTCCTCCTCAAAGAAACTTGGCAAAAATAGGTCTACCTGATCCAACTCTTCATTCTGAGCTGGCATTTCCGATTCGCGCTCACCAGTCATGGTTGCCACCTCAAACATAAGGTAATTCGGCGCGCGGAAGTACAAGGAATGAATGAAATCTCGATTTATGATACCAGAATGTGGACGATTGATGAGATTTAATCGGCTAATCAGATCATCCAAATCAGACTCATCTAAGACACCAAATGCAATATGATGAATAGCCCCAACTCCCAATACACTGATTGGAGACTCTTGGTCTAAAATCAAATAAAGGCGATGCTGGAAGGTGTTATCAAATAGCAGAGAAATCACTAACTTATCCTCAAAGACAAATCGACCTTCCTCGACGAAACCAAAAGTCTCTGTCAGTAAAGATAGTAATTCCTTTTCTTCACGAATCCGCATATGTAGACTGGCGATGCCAAGAATAGCGTATTCCGACGGAATTTCATCTGTTTCATATGGAAACATTTCACCGACAGATTCATGGTAGGTCAAACCAAGCAACTGGCCATCTTCATCTTGGAAATTCAGAATATGCCCATTTCCAAAAGCCTGAATTCCTTCGTTTTCCACTTCCAAATCGGTCAACCTTTTCTGCCAAAATTCTAATGCCTCAAAATCTTTTACCAGAAAAACAGTTCTTTCCAAACGATTGGTTCCGTTTCGATGATTGGGATGGTTAGGCATATCAAAAATGGTGTATTCCGTTCCAAAACGACCTTCATCATCACCAAAAAAAAAAGATGATACATGCTTGAATCTTCTTGATTGACTGTTTTCAAGGTCAATTTCAAACCAAGAATATGATGATAAAAATGATAGGCTTGGTGTATGTTCCCTACCAAACTTGAAATGTGATGAATACCTGTATTGTTCATAGCTTTACCTCGTTTACATTATGATTGTATTTTATCACTAATTAGTTATAAAATCAAGAAAAATGCACAAAGAAAACACCTGAATGACTTCAAGTGCTTCAAGGAGATTATATGAAAAAGATGAGTTTATTATAAGGCACTTTCCTTAAACTAATCTAAACTAAAAACAACTAGAAAAATATTCTAGCTGTTTATTTCTATTATAAAATGAAGGAGAGGATTAAGCCACCTAGGATACCACCTACAAGTGCTGCAAGGATGTTATTTGTCGCCTTCCCAACTTTTCCGCCTCTGGCTGCCGAAGCAACAAATAATCCGATACCTGCTGCCAATCCCATGTCAACCCAAACTGCACCAGACTGGGTCATGAGCCCAACACCGTGGTTAAGGGTCCAAATTGTTCCGACAATCATAGAAGCTGCCATCCATCCTCCAATGGCACCCCAGTGCTCAACCATTTTTCCCCACATCATGCGAATGACAAATGGGAAGATAAAAGCACCTACAATTGTTGCGATTGCTTGTTGAATTGTCATCTTTACTCCTCCTTAATCTTTTTCCATATCTTCTTCGACTTTTGCAGCAACCAAGCCACCCAAAACAGCACCTACTGTAATAAGAAGAATGGTTGGAAGAGAATCTGCCAGTGTTCCAAATCCATTGAGAAAGGCATCACGGAAAATACCACAGAGGGCAATTCCCAATCCCATATCAACAAAAGCTGAATCAGAATCGTGTTTGATTAGACCTAGATAGTGGTTCATAAACCACATAGGTCCAATGATAATAAAGGCTGCAAAGTAGCCACCTGCTATGCCATAGGCTTCCGCAAAGGCTCCCCAAACACTCATGACAATCATACCAGCAATCATATAGCCGATTGTTGAACGTAAAAATTTCATAATTCCTCCTTCGGATATTCTAATCTACTACCTTGTAAATCAGATAAATTATTTTATGCTTGTTTCAAATATGCTAAATCATTCTTAACGAGTGTATCAGCTAGCAATTTTTCTTGTTGAGCTAACTCTTCTTCTGACCAAGCATAATAAGCTGCCATTTCCTTGATGATTTCAGGTGCTACTGCATCCAATTGCTCACGCATAAAGAGCATATAGTTGGTGCGACGGAGTAAGTAATCCACTACTGTCAAGGTCATTTCTTCCTTCATAGCATAGTGAAGAGAAAGCAAATCACGCTTATTGAGGGTAGACACAGCCTCTACTTTATGGTTCAAGGCAAAGACTTTTGGAGCATTTGATCCGTACAAGTTGGCAAGATAGAGGGCATCGTCGTAGTCCAAACCTTTTTTCACACCTAATTGAGCCAAGTGTTCGATTTCTTCTGCTACATTAGCTGGGTTCAATTCACCACCAGATACAGGATAGGTCTTAGAATTGATGAGTTTGAAACTGCGACCATGTTCTTCTTTGAGAATATCTGCTACTTTTTCTAAAGCACCCTCTGCCATCTTACGGAAATCGGTAATTTTACCACCTGCAAGTGTGAGCAAACCATTTTCATCACGGTCAAGGGCAGAACCACGCGATACAGCAGACGGATCCAAGTGTTTTTCAGAAACGCTACCTTCCAGATGGGTCAAATCATGTTCCACATCATCACGGGTCTTTTCATTGTTCAAGTAACCTTTGACTGTTTCAATTAAGCTGTTGAAACTATCGTCGCTGAGTTTTCCATTGTTACCACCGTTGTAGTCAGAAGCACCATTTCCTGACAAGAGTGGACGAAGACCTGCCCAGCCACTTTCAATATCATCCAAGGTCAAGTTTGCTTCTGGGAAGCGATTATTGACAATATCAAGTAGATAATCGACATCTTCTTGAGTGACCGTTGGGTTTGCCAAATCGCCTGTATAGTCCGTATCTGTCGTACCAAAATAGGTTTTGTTTTCACGAGGAAGAACAAAAACCATACGGCCGTCAGCGTGTCCAGTGTCAAAGTAGGTTGGTTGTGGAACAGACAAGCGAGAGCTATCTACAACAAGGTGCACACCCTTGGTTGGACGCATCTGAAGGACACCTGAACCTTCGCCACCCAGATTACGCACTTCATCACTCCATGGTCCTGTTGTATTGATGACCAAACGAGCACGAATTTCAAATGTGCTGTCTGTCAGCAAATCACGAGCGACGATACCGACAACTTTTCCAGCCTCATCTTTGATGAATTTCTCCGCTTTGACACGGCTGGCAATCAAGGCACCGTCTTTGGCTGCACGTTTGATGTTTTCAATTACTAGGCGAGCATCGTTGTTGCGGAAGTCAAGGTAAACTCCACCGCCAAGCAAACCTTCTTTTTTCAGGTGAGGTGCCCGCTCTAAGACTTCTTCTCTTGTCAACACCTTATTGGCAAGGTCTGTATTGTTGACACCAGCCAAGAGGTCATACAAGTCCATAGCTACTTTCAAGCGAAAGAGGCTAAAGGTAGATCCTTCTTCATCATAGACAGGTAATAGCATTGGATCCGGTTTTGGAATGTGAGGAGCGATGTTTTGTACTACTGCACGTTCTGAAACTGTATCGGATACTACTTCTACATCAAACTGTTTGAGGTAACGAAGCCCACCGTGAACCAATTTTGTTGAACGGCTGGATGTCCCTTCGGCAAAGTCTTGCATTTCAATCAAAGCTGTTTCCATGCCACTAGCAGCAGCTTGGAGGGCAACTCCAGCCCCTGTAATACCACCGCCAATAATCAAGAGATCCAACTGTCTGTCTTGCATTTTTTCAATCGCTAAGCGACGAGTTTCTTTTGAAAATTCCATGTTTTCACACTTTCTAACTTTTTACTCTTCATCCAATTGTGCAAATAATTGCGTTGCAGCAACTGCTTTTTTCCAGCCTTTATAGAGCTGTTCTTTGCGGGCTTCATTCATTGCTGGCTGGAAGGATTGACCAACTGCGTTCAATTCTTTCAATTCATCCAGATCTTTCCAGAAACCAACTGCTAAACCTGCTAGGAAGGCTGCGCCAAGTGCAGTTGTTTCCAAGTTTTTAGCACGGGCAATCTCGATCCCAAGGATATCTGCCTGGAATTGCATGAGAAGACTGTTCATGGCAGCGCCACCATCAACCTTCAAGACAGAAATGTCGATTCCTGAGTCAATTTGCATGGTGTCAATAACATCGCGTACTTGATAGGCAATAGATTGAAGAGTCGCTTTCACAAAATCTTCTTTGGTTGTTCCACGCGTCAAGCCAAAGACTGAACCACGCGCATCTGAATTCCAATAAGGAGCTCCCAAACCTGTAAAGGCTGGTACAACATAGACCTCATCATTGCTAGTTGATTTGCGAGCCAACTCTTCAGATTCTGGTGATTCTTTAACCATCCGCATACCGTCACGAAGCCATTGCACAGCTGATCCTGCGATAAAGATTGACCCTTCGAGTGCATAGTAAACTTTTCCGTTGATGCCATAACCGATAGTGGTCAAGAGGCTATTCTCAGATAGCTGCATTTCCTCACCAGTGTTCATAACGATGAAGGAACCTGTTCCATAGGTATTTTTCACCATACCTGGTTCAAAGGCCAACTGTCCAAAGAGAGCTGCTTGTTGGTCACCTGCCATACCAGAAATAGGAACTTCTGCTCCGTAGAAGTGGAATGGTGCTGTTGTTCCGTAGATTTCTGAGTTGGAACGAACTTCTGGCAACATAGCTTTTGGAATATTGAGGAGTTCAAGGATTTCATCATCCCACTTGAGTTCCTTGATATTGTAAAGCATAGTACGAGCTGCGTTAGAGTAGTCCGTCACATGGCACTTACCATTGGTCAATTTCCAAACCAACCAAGTATCAATAGTTCCAAAGAGGATTTCACCTTTTTCTGCACGTTCTTGAGCTCCAGGAACTTGGTCCAAAATCCAACGAACTTTTGTAGCTGAGAAGTATGCATCAATGACCAAGCCTGTTTTCTTATGAAAGAGTTCGGCATGTCCATCTTGTTTCAACTGTTCTGCAATGTGAGCTGTCTGACGTGATTGCCAGACAATGGCATTGTAAATTGGAAGTCCTGTTTCCTTGTCCCAAACAACTGTTGTTTCACGTTGGTTGGTGATACCAATCCCTTCGATCTGGTCTGGACGAACACCACTTTCAATAAAGGAACCTGCAATCACCGACTGAACAGAATTCCAAATCTCATTGGCATTATGTTCTACCCAACCTGGTTTAGGGAAGATTTGCGTGAATTCTTTTTGGTAGCTACCAACTTTTTCACCTTTTTTGTTAAAGATGATGGCGCGTGAGCTTGTTGTACCTTGGTCGATGGCCATAATGTATTTTTCTGCAGACATTTCCTGTCCTCCTTGTAGGTTTATCTTATTTTTGAAAGCGTTTCCGACTTCCTTGTGATTTTATTGTAATCCATTTTTCGAAAATAATCTTATCAATTTTTTTACTATTTCAAAAAAAACTGATAAAGTTATCGTCTTTTAGGAGCAAAAGAAAAACTTCCTAGATAACTAGAAAGCTTTTCACCGCCGTTCAATCCGAAACTGCTTTCGTTCGACCAAGCGTTTTGACTGCTCTAACTTGCGCTGATGAATTATCTGAATAAGGCCCTTTACATCCTTCAACTCCTGAGTAGTTGGTAGACCATAGATATGATAAGATGGGTCTTGCTGCCAAGGATAATCATGGCAAATAACCAGATCATAGGATTGGTCTGATTGGATAGGTTCGATTTGAATGGACCGATTACGTTCTAAGGACTGACGAAGGACTTGTAAAATGGGAGAACTAATGACAGACGGATAACTGGATGCCCACCCAATTTTTACCATGGTTGGCTCCACCTGCATAAAATAAGAAAATAATTGTGTCAAGGATAGCAAATGGCAGGTAGCCAGCCCTTTCCTTCTTCCAAAAATCTCCTCAGATACATGATGCAAGATACTAGAAGCAGCCTCTTGCATGAAGGGAGCATAGCTATCCAACTCATCAAAGCCACTATCGATGCAGGAAGTGAAAAAATAGAGCTGACTAAAAACCTGATTGAGATGATATAGTTCACCTTCTTCCACTGTCAAATCTGTCTGCAAGAGAATTTTTACACGTTGAAAGGCCCAACTAGTTGCTTCCATAATGGGTCCACCGAATCCCAAGACCTGTTCTAATTGATGGGCTGCCACTATCCCTTGACTAAACAAGAATGCAAAAACCGACATGGTATCACCCTCTTGAAAGGAGGCCGATGCTTGCTGGCGTAAGGTTAAAAAGAGCTGACGTAGGTGACGGTAAAATTTATGTTGCTCATAGGGGGCCATTAACTGATAGACCGCCTGAAAATCCAAATCCTTCAATCGCATTCTTTTCTGGACAATCATCAACCAGAGAGCCAGTTGATGGGCCTGTCGCGGATTAAACTGGGATTGATAAAAGCGTTCAAAAATCGGCAGGTGCCCAAGTTGCTCCATAAAGACCCGATCTTGTTCTAACTCCTTGAAAGGCTTGGTCAACCAGAATAATTGATAATAAAAATAGCGAATTTGCAACTCACTGCCCCTCAAACGACCGTTCCGTATGGTCACCTGAAACTCTTTCAGGACTTTGTTTAATGACGAAAGGTGTCTGTTCAAAGTAGCCTCACTCAGCAATAAATCTTGAGCTAGCATGGGGATGGAGCATTCATTTTTATCAAAAAAATAAAGTAAAATCTGGTACTTGATACTGGTTCTAAAGAGATAGGCAAACAGGTCTTGACTGGATAAATTAGCTTCGCGTTGTAAGACAATTTCCTCTTCTTTAATCTGAAAGAAAAGACCAAACTGCTCAACCTCTTCAGAGAAACTTTCTATATAGCGTAACAAGGTAGATTTAGACAGGTTGAGCTCCTGGGCAACTTCCTTTATTCCAATAGGTGCAACGGACTTGCGCAAGAGAAGAAAGAGCTGGTAAATGGCGCGCTCACGTTTTTCCAATAAATCTAGAATATGCACACAATCACCACCTATTCTTGGTCCGTATTTTGCCACAAATACTGATTGGCTGCCTCCACAATGAATGGTTGCAAATCTGTCCTCCTTGGCAAACAGAGCCAAGCTTCTTGTAGCAAATCTTCCACCGTCATTTCCTTAGAGATGGCAAGAGCAAGAACATTCATCTGTGCCATGTGGTCAGAGGAAGATACCAATTGACCACCAAGAATACGTCCATCCTCTCGACTGACCACCATTTTGAAGTCTATTTCTTTTTCATCCCACTGGCTGAATGGTTGTCGGATGCGAATAGTGTCTGTGTCCAACCACAGGTTTGCTTCCCTTTCCGTCAAGCCTACGCTAGTCAGATTATAGCCAAACACATGGGTGGAAACAATGCGTTGAACAGGCTTTAAGTGTTTCTTCTTAGCCAGAAGATTTTCAGCAACCAGACGCCCTGTCAACATAGCATGGTTAATCATGGGCAGATAGGCCTGCCCAAACATAGTAACAGGCATCCGAATTAAATCTCCTACCGCAAAAATTCCAGATTGACTGGTTTCAAGATAGTCATCCACCAGAATACTGCCGTCTGTATGCAAATCAACTAATCCTTCCACCAAATCTGTATGAGGTCTAAAGTTGGTCCCCAAAAGAACAAAGTCAGACAGGTAGGTTCCCTGCAAGCTGCTTAACTGGACTTGACCCAGTTCATTCAAACTGACTTCATTGATGGTTTCTGAAAAATGATAGTCCAAGCCTATCCGTTCAAATTCATTCCAGATAAAGTCGACCATTTCCTGATCAAAATACTTGGCCAAGGGCCATTCTTGCGACTCCATCAATCTAAGCTTCAAAGGCAAACGACTGAATGCTTCTAGGCTTTCAAGCCCAATTTGACCAGCACCTATTACCGTCACACTCTCTGCTTCTTCCAGCTTTTCAAAACTCTTTTGGGCTTGAGCAATGGATTTACTGGTCAACATCCTTTCCGACAGGTCAACCGATTGGTGTTCCCAAACTTGTTGGGCACCCATAGCTAAGATAAGGTAATCATAGGTCACATCCTGATGTTTATTTTCTTGCTTCAGTCTGACCTTTTTTGATTCTGCTTCTATGGAAATGCATTCCCATCCAAGCAAGAACTGAATGGCTGACTGCTCTAGTCCTTCAAAAAATCGAATTCTTGCCTCTTCCCAACTTGAAATTTCTCCTTTTACTTTCCAATTGAGTGCATTTGGAAAATAACCTGTACTTTCTTCCTTATCAAGCACATAAATAGTCGCTTGTGGATAGCGTTTCTGGCATTCTATTGCTGCTGTCAAACCAGCAAATGAAGCACCAATGATTATAATATTCATCCTGATTCCTCCCTTATCCTCCATTATAGCATTGACAAGGCAAATTCGTATTGAAAAGGTTTACATATCCAAACAAAAAAGCACACCTATTTTATGATGTGCTTGAATAAATTTAAATAAAAGGTCGAAAATGGCAGTTAACGCCTTGGTTGACCTCTCTCTCGAGTTTCTAGGCTCGGGTCTTCTATGGTCACTTTCGTATTTCTTGGTGACCAGCTATATACTTCGCTTTTTGGTTTGCAGGCTCAGGTCTTCCGTGGTCACTTTCGTATTTCTTAGTGACCAGCTGAAACAGTTCCCCGAACTGTTTCACTCCACTGGACTATTCGTATCCCCCGAACAAGCCTCGCTTTCGTATTTTCAGGCTCGGGTTAAAACAGTCACTTCCCTGACTGTTTTAATCCACTCCCCCAGACATTGTTCGCTCTCTTATTTCAAGGCTCACGTTAAAATAGTCACTCCCCGACTGTCCTCGCTTTCGCATTTCTAGGCTCGGGTTAAAAATGTCCCCCAGACATTTTTAATAATCCGGTCTTACAACTCCTGTCACAGTTGCTTTGGTTGCTTCGTAGTCGCCGTCAACGACAACTTTGATAATGCGTTTGGCGTCTTCTTCTGGGCAAGGTACCAATGGTAAGCGGAGTGGTCCAACTTCAAATCCCATGTAATTGAGAACTGCCTTGACTGGTGCAGGACTAGGATAGGAGAATAGAGCATTAACTTTCGGAATAAACTTGCGTTGAATGGCAGCTGCTGTTCGGATGTCTTGCTGCTCAATAGCAGTAAACATCTCATACATTTCATCGCCATTTGTATGGGAGGCAACAGAGATTACACCATCTGCACCCAAGTTCATAGCATGGAAGGCATCGCCGTCTTCACCAGTATAAATCAAGAAATCCTCTGGCTTATTCTCAATCAAGTAAGCCATATTGGCAAGGCTGGTACACTCTTTAACACCGATAATATTTGGATGCTCCGCCAAACGCAACATGGTTTCTGGCGTCATTTCCACGACAACACGACCTGGAATATTGTAGATAATAATTGGCAAATCAGAAGCATCCGCAATAGCCTTGAAGTGTTGATACATTCCCTCTTGAGAAGGCTTGTTGTAATAAGGCACGATGGCAAGACCTGCCGCAAAGCCACCGAAAGTTGCGACTTCCTTAGCAAACTCGATGGAGTCACGGGTATCATTGGTACCGATACCAGCAATCAATGGCACACGACCATCGACAATTTTTTGTACCGCCGCAAATAATTCTAACTCCTCTGCGTGTGTCAGTGTCGGACTTTCAGCCGTCGTACCAGCCAACAAAATCCCTTCGGTATGATGAGCCAACAAATGCTCAACCAATTCTGGCAAAACATCATAGTTAATTGCCCCATCTTCCTTAAAGGGTGTAATCATGGCTGTAATGATTTTTACATCGCGTAAATCTTGAATAGACATAGATTTTCTCTCTTTCTCTTGACAAAAAAGGCTGAAACCAGCCTTTGATTTTTTCTAAGTCCTCAAACTTATTTCAATTCAAATGTCAATTCTGCAGTTGGACGAACCAATCCACGTTCATGGAGAGTTTCAGCGATTTGAACTGAGTTCCAAGCTGCACCTTTTAGTAAGTTGTCAGAAACAACCCACATGTGGATACCATTGTCTTTGTCAAGATCCTTACGGATACGACCAACGAAAGTATCACGGCTTCCAACAGCATTGATGGCTTGTGGATAGACTTGGTTAGCCACATCATCTTCTAAAACAGCACCTGGGAAGGCTGCGATAGCTGCTTTCACTTCATCAATCGGAGCAATTTCCTTGGTTTCAATGTAAACAGACTCAGAGTGGGCAGACAAGACTGGGATACGGACACAGGTTGCAGAAACGGCAATGCTGTCATCTTCCATGATTTTCTTGGTTTCTTTTGTCATCTTCATCTCTTCATAAGTGTAGTCATTTTCAGTGAAGAGGTCGATTTGTGGAATAGCGTTAAAGCCGATTGGGTAGTGCTTCTTATCGCCGCCAGAAGGAAGAATGTTTGCTTCTACCGCTTTTGGCTCTACACCGTCATTCAAGACAGAACGAAGCTGAGCTTGGGTTTCCAAGATAGCCCCCATACCTGCACCAGAAACCGCCTGATAAGTCGAAACGATAATCCGCTCCAAGCCCCATTTTTGACGGACAGGTTCAAGCGCAACCATCATTTGAATGGTTGAACAGTTAGGGCAAGCGATGATACCATTGTGGGCATCCAGTGCGTGAGCGTTTACCTCTGGAACAACCAACGGCACATCTGGATTTTGACGGAAATAAGAAGTGTTGTCCACTACAACTGCGCCAGCTTTAACCGCGTAAGGAGCGAACTTAGCAGACGTAGAACCACCAGCTGAGAAGAGAGCAATGTCCACACCTTCAAAAGCTGTTTCTGTTGTTTCTTCAATGATAATGTCCTGTCCCTTGAACTGCAAGGTCTTACCTGCAGAACGGGCAGAAGCCAAGAAACGCACTTTCTCGATTGGTAGAGTTGACTCTTCCAACATTTTAATCATTTGGGCACCAACTGCACCAGTCGCACCAACAACAGCTACTACATAAGCCATAGAAATCTCCTTTAGGTCAATTCTTCAAAATTTTCTAAAAATTTGTTATTTCATAATTATACCATAATATTTTCAAAAGAAAAGCCCTGAGAAAGCTGAATTTCTCAGGACCAATTTAAAATAATTATGCAGAGTAGGCAAACATCTGCGAACGTTGCTCAATTTCCTCTGAGGTCAAAGCACTATTATAGAGGACAAATTGACGAAGGTTCAACTCATCAACCATCCAACGAAGTTCCGTTTGACGACGGGTTCCACCAACTTGGACATGATCCATAGCTGTTGCTGAGGTAAATGGAGCTTGCGACATGGTCGTCTGACCAGACAATTTTCCATTTACATATAATTTGATTAGATACTGACTACCTGTCCCAACTTGTTCATAGGTCATGGCCACAGTATTCCAATTTCCATTTATTAGTCGCTGACTAGCATCTGTAATCTGACCGATTGTCTGACCACCACTACCAATACGGCTTTCAAAAATCAATTTTCCATCTCGCACTATGAGAGCTGAGTACTCATTTTTTAGACTGGCACTTGATGTTGAGAATAGGCTATAAAAACCAGAAGTTGTACTGGCTTTAAAGTCCATGAAAATTGTTCCACTATTGATAGCTAAAAGGTTATCCTTGACACTGCTATCTAATTCAAGGCGTTTCCCATTTTGGGCATTTGTCTGAAGAGGATCCAAACTCAATACCTGATGATTAGCAAAGGCAGGTTCGGCTTGACTTGGAACGTATTCAAATAATTCCACCTCTTTCAAGGTCATCATGCGATTATTGATCTGATTTGGTCGCACACGCGCCTCCAGAATAATCAACTCAACTCTATCCGCTCGAACCTCTCGTGTAAATTGATAGGTTTCGATTTCTCTTTCATATGGCACTGAAATTTCAGTTGATTGATGAACCAAGTTAGCACCATTATAAGCCTTTATTCGATATTTAGTGACCGTTCCGTTGTTATTGATACGCTTGGTCATGACCAGACTATGCAATCTAGTTGCTTGGCCATTTCTAGTCTGGATAGTGATGGTCTGTGGCAAGGTGACCCGACTATCGCTCAAATTCCAACGAAGTTCCGTCAAACTTTCCTTATTGCCATCCATCAAGTTAGATAAGCCACGCCCAAAGGTATCCTCGTAGACATTTTCACCACGAACCGTTAGACGAGAACTGTCAATCTTCTCTACTCTAAATGCTGGTAGCTCTTCGACAGCATTTCCAACCTCGTACAATTCAACTTCCCTGATGGTCATGGTCCGATTATTGATAACATCTGGACGGAATTTAGCTTCTAAAATAATCAACTCAACCTTATTGGCAAAGACTCTACTTGTAAATTTATAATGATCTTCTGTCTGAGCATACGGAACTTCAATAATAGCCGAATCATGTGTCAACACCGTATCGGTATATGTTTTGATACGATACTTGGTGACTGTACCATAATTATTGATCCGTTTAAACAGAGAGAGCTTGTCCAGTTGAATAACCTGATTATCGCGTGTCTGGATAGAAATAGTTTGCGGAAGTCTTACCTTGCTATTACTCAAATTCCATCGCAATTCTGTTAGTGTATCTAGGTTGCCATCCATCAAATTAGCCAGACCGCGTCGATGACCATCCTCATAAACATCTTCGCCTCTCACTAAAAGGCGGTCCAATGTAACTTTCTGACTAGACGTAGCGTGTAACGGTTCAAAAATAGCCTTTAAATAGACCTGTTGATTTTCCGGCGTCACAATAGCCCCACTAACAAGCCCGTCAAAAACAAGCACTCCTGTCGTAGAATTCCAGTTATAAACCAAGGTCCTAGAATCTAACTGTCCGATGTAGCTCAGTTGGTGACCTGATTGGATCCGTAATTGAGGACGTCCCAAGGCCAACACCGGTTTAGTGAAGGATAGATATAACCGATTATCACGACCCAAACTAACAGCTTGTACGGCACTGGCGTAACTTGTACTCACAGGTTTTGTCAAATAATCCCAAGTGACCGTTTTGTAATATAAACTATAGGCATTCTGATTACCAGTCGTATGCTCGTAGAGAATACCAAAGGTATCATTGCCAAGATATTGAATGGAGTTGTAGGCGAAATTGCCTTCCTGAATAAGAGTATGATGGGTCCAGATTAAACGACCATTAGTCGTAACCTCTGCCAAATGGATAGTACCATTGGTACGATTACGGTCAGGACCAGCTGCATTGGCTAAAAGAACATATTCTTTACCATTACGAACGTGACGAATAGCCGACAATTGAACATAAGGATCATGAACATCTTCCATCACCTCTAGCTCTTTCAACCAGGTTTGACCTCCATCTAAACTTGTTGCCACACGTACCTTACCAGCTAAACCACGCATAAACATTTTCAACTGACCATTCCCCAGTTGCACTAGGCTTGCTTCTGTTCCCTGTTCTTTTCGATTATTCATCGTACTAGAGTGCAAAACAGTTCCATCAGCCAAGGGACGATCATCATTGAAGCTTTTACCAGATTTCCAGGTCCTACCATGATCATCTGAATAGAGTACAAGAGCCGATTGAGAACCGTGTAAACCAGTCACCCAGTTGGCAGAATAGGCAGGCACAACCAAACGCCCTTTATTTGGACCAGTATGAAGGACAATGCCTGTACCAGGACCCAGACCTAAAAACTTCATATATTCTTTTTTTACACTAGGTGTAATATCTGTAGGTCTAGACCAAGTTCGTCCATCATCATCACTATAGGACATCCAAATATAGTTGGCATTTGCTACACGAAATAGACCTGGGTCGGCAGTTTGGTTATAAATATTCCCTATCAATTCTTGATCATAGTACAAGTCACCCATATTTGCATAGGCTGGACTTGTGTCGCGAATATTAACACGATAGAGGGTAATTTGTCCATCTGGTGTATAAATATAGCCATTTTCTCTCAAAGTAAAAGGTCTATCATTCTTGTTGCTATAAAGATTGAGATAAGATTTCCCATCGATGACGGTATACTCTACCTCTCTTTGAGACGGCATTCCAAATAAGGCTTGACCTTCTGGAAACATATCGTAAATGGCAAAAATTCGTTTCGTTGTAGGGTCTTGAACCAGTGCAGTATCGATGGTTAAAGGAGCGCCAATCGTCGCATTACTTGCCTTGGCATTATTTTTTAAATCAACTATTTTAATGGTCGGTCCCCATGTAGCTCCATTATCCGAACTCCGTTTAACAGCCTGCGCAATATCGCCCCAGTC
Source organism: Streptococcus suis (assembly GCF_002960625.1). Lineage (GTDB taxonomy): Bacteria > Bacillota > Bacilli > Lactobacillales > Streptococcaceae > Streptococcus > Streptococcus suis_T. The sequence goes on along the minus strand of NZ_POJH01000037.1, from coordinate 13,544 downwards.
ACCTGAATGGTCATGACGCATATCCGTAGCAGCAATCAGGGTTCCTTTATCCGTTCTTAACAGAGCTGGAATACGAAAACTTGCTGCCCCTTCTGGACCTTTCTGACCAGCTCTACCTCCTTCAAAAACCGCTACCTTCTCAGATATACCTACAGTTGCTGGACTGCTTACCTCTGGACTTTGACGGACAAATAATTCGGAACGTCGTGCCACTTCATCCGATGTCAACACCTTATTATAAAAGGTAAAATTACGAATTTCCATGCGGTCCACACCCCAACGCAGCTCACTTCCACGTTTGGTTGCCCCAAGTTGAGCATGGTTCATAGCTGTCGCGCTGGTAAAAATTCCTTGACTAGCTCTAGTTCCACCTGAAAATTCACCGTTGATGTAGAGCTTAACATCCATCTCCTGACTATTTAGGACTTTTTCATAGGTCATGGCAACTGCATTCCATTCCCCGTTGACCATATTGGCATCCATCTGCGTGACATTGGCAATGGTCCGTCCACCATCTACACGGCTTTCAAGCATAATACTGCTATCTTTTGCAATGAGTGCCGTATATTCATTAGCCTTTGTATCACTGGATGTTGAAAACAGACTATGGAAACCAGCATTTTGACTAGCCTTATATTCCATATAAATAGTACCATTCTCAGACTGCCTAATCAGCTGCTCAGTGCCTTCGTCTAGGACATGGCGTTTATCATTACTAGTGTCTAATTGGACAGCTTCGACCTTGGTAACTTCATTAGCTTCAAATTCCTTGGCTGGACTATCTTCATTTATTGTGACGTATCCGCCACGAAATTCCATTGAAGTATCGGAGGGGGTAGGGGGAGCTTCTTCTACTGGTGGTTGCTGGATATGAGGGTCTGTAAATACTGGAACCTCTACCCCAACAGCAGCTGGGTCTACCACCTCTTCAACATCTAACTCCATATTTTTGACTACTGGTTGGAGGACAGCAACTGCTTGCTGGTTCTCAACAGTCGGTACAATCTCTTGCCCCTGAACTTGCTCAATGCAAAAGAAAGCAGGTAGTATCATGCTTGAAAATAGGGACACCTTGTAAATTGATGATTTGGTAATCTTTTTCATATAATCTCCACAATTATTTTCCGTCCTAGTTACCCACAACCAGGAAGTAGTAAAAGAAAAACACTAATTCCTTATCTCAGCTAAAAACAAGGAATATATCTAGTAGTAGATTATCATCAAAAATTGATTATAGGAAGCATTTGGTGCAATAGAAACATGAACTACTAGAAAAGAAAAAAGCCCACCTCAAGGGTGGGCAAGGGCATCGTTTCCGATGAGATTAGAAGGTTCACAGCATCTAACCAAGGTCCGCTCCTGCGTTTCAATCTAATGAAGACCTCCCTAGCGTCGAAGGGAGTGGGAAAGAACTCAACTTGTCAACCAAGAGTTCGTCTTCCCACCCCCGCACAGTTGATTAGGTCAGATTTGGAGTATAAAATACGAACAAATCTGCCAATCAACCACTGCGCTGAGATGTTGACACGAACTCTTAGAAGTGTGCTGAACCTTAATCCCACTACTACTCGGCTCATCGCATGAACCTATTCTACCATAATCTGGAAAAATTGCAAATCACACTAATCCAAACGTTCTTGAATAGTCACCTGAACTCTATCACCAGCCTGTTTACCTATGGCAGCTCGAATAGCCTTCTGAATTCCGATAATATAGCAGATATTCCCTTCTGTATCACAAACTCCCATATTTACGATTGAACCATCATAAGGATGTTCATCAAATGTGGCATGTACCTTTACCCTCCCCTTGCCAAATTCCTCTCGAATATCATAAGGAAAGATGACATAGGCTCCTCCCTTATCTGGAACAGGGTGGATAACTGCTTCAAATTCATATACTTTAGACATATCCACTCCTAAATGTACTTACTGGCTTCACGAATGGATAGACCTGCCATTTGAGAACTATATTTATCAAGAAAATCCCGCACCCATTCAGGATTGGTTTTAGAATAATCTCTCAAACTCCAGCCAATCGCCTTGTTAATGAAAAATTCAGTTTGATTGAGATTGTTAACGATAATTTTCTCAAGAAGTTCTATATCTGTCTTTTCTTTTTGCAAGAGTTGGTGGTCAATGGCAATTCGCCTCAACCAGAAATCACCATCAAGGCTCCATTCCAAAATGGTCTGCTTGGCCTCTGGATTGTCCATTACAATCTTGCCCACTAGCTTGTCCAGACCGTCAATACTATCCCACCAAGACTTGGCCTGGGCTAATTTTTTCAAGCGAGGCAGGTCAGCTAAAACCAAGTCCTTTTTCTTTGTCACCAGATAATCAATAGCAATATATTGAAACTCACGGTAGGGTTTAGCCCAACAAGCCTCTACAAAATCCCAGTTAATTCCCTGAGCCTTGAAATCTTTGAAAAACTGCTTGGCAACTTTTCGGCGGTCAGGCGTTCGTACACCCAAGAATTCAAAGTTATTTTTCATATAAGCCTTCATAGGCTGGGCTTGACTAGTATCAGCCACAGCATTGAGCCGTTTCTCTAATTCTTCAATTTTCATCCATTTCACCTACCAAAGATTTTTGAAGCCAGACAATATCATGCCAAGTCCCAAATTTATATCCCACCTTTTTGAAATGAGCCACCTGTTCGTAGCCCCGTTTCTCATGGAGAGCTAGGGAAGCTGGATTGGGCAGGGCGATACAGGCTAAAAAGTTCTTAAAACCACGCGCCTTCAGGTCTTCTTCCAAGGCATCATATAAAAGACTTCCGAACCCTTTTCCACGCGCCTCTTGAGCAACATAAACAGACAATTCCACTGTCCAATCGTAAGCAGCGCGGGCATAGTAGGTCGATGCATAGGCATAGCCCACAACTCGCCCTTCTTCTTCAGCGACTAGATAGGGAAATTTCTCCAAAGTCTTTTCAATACGACCGGCAAAGTCCGCCACAGTCGGCACTTCTGTTTCAAAAGTAATGGCGGTACCTTCAACATAAGGAGCGTAGATAGCCACCAAATCTGTAGCATCCTCAATCTGAGCTGACCGAATTCTTATTATCTAGTTCTCCAGCAACTCTCTGTCATAAATCGTATAGTCACAGCGATAAATAATCAAACGCTTGCCGTCAATTAAGAGTTCAGAAGTCTTAGGTGCATCGGAAGCATAGAGGGACACCTTATCTCCAGCATAGGTCGCAAGAGGTGTTCCGTTTTGCGAACGAATTAAAACAACCTTTGCTTTACCTGTAAAATCATTTTTCAGGCTAGAAACCATTCGATTGACAATGGGAATGGAAGGATCATAGTTGACCATATCTACAGAAGATTGATACTTGGCAAATAAATCCTCCAAACCTTCTTCTGCAGCAATCAAGGACGAACCAACATGGTCAATTTCATAATTACCAAGTGTCACCTTCAAAACAGACGAATCCGCATTGGAATAACCTTCGGCATCCACTGAATCGAATTCTTCATTCCGCGAAATCGATAGGGACTTACCAGACATCTCATCGATTAACTGAGAATTCTCATCAAATGTCCGAACCGTCATTTCCAAGCCAATCCATTCTTCCTTGGTATTTTTCCACCAATTTGAAATTGATTGACAGGCAGACAAAGTAAACAAACTTGCGACTAAGACGGCACTAAGTACTAGTTTTTTATTCCATTTCATATAAAACCTCCAATGGTTGATACCTTATTGTACCACGTATACAAAAAATACCAAAATGACCAGCAGATTGCAGTTTAGAACCCCAAAAATAGCATGGTAATCTTATATAACCTATTCTGTAAAAGAAATAGGAAAAATAAAATAAATATCAATAAATTCATTTCAAAATTACTATATAATCATTTGACTTTTTGTTTGAAAAGGGTTACATTTTATTTGATATATTAACAAGGAGGAACGCTTATGAAGTTACTTGGAAAAGTTGCGCTGATTACTGGTGCTGCATTTGGTCTTGGTAAAGGAATTGCTGAAGTCTACGTAAAAAATGGGGCTCAAATCTGCATGATAGATAGAGATGAAGCCGTTGAGACAACGGCACAAGAATTGCGAGAAAAGTATCATGCAGACATCATTACACATATAGCTGATGTTCGTGAAATAACACAATTACAAGAGGCTGTAAATAAAACGATTGCTGCATTTGGTTCTCTACATATAGCCTGTTGCAATGCTGGAGTCTGTCGATTGGCTCCATTTGAAGAATTTACAGAAGAAATGAGAGATTTCCATATCGATGTAAATATCAAGGGTGTCTGGAATACTTGCCAAGTCGCCATTAAGGAAATGCTAAAAGGAAACGGAGGTAGTATTGTCATTGCTTCTTCTGTTACAGGAGATATTGTGGCAGACCCTGGAGAAGCTGCATATGCAATGACCAAAGCAGCAACAGTCGGTTTAACCAAATGCTTGGCTGTCGAGTATGCTCAAAGAAATATTCGTGTAAACTGTACACAATTAGGATACGCACGTACACCAATGGTAGAACAAATGGCTTTAGAGTCTAATCCTGAAAACCCTGAGCAAATCATCGGGGGAATTGCAAAAGCAGTTCCAATGAAACGATTAGCAGACCCTAAAGAAGTTGGAGAATTATTTGCTTTTCTTGGAAGCGATGAAAGTAGTTATATAACAGGGGCTCAAATTGTCATTGATGGAGGAGCTACTCTGCCAGAGACTGTCGATATGGGAGTCTAACGCACAATGTAATTAAAAGGAGAATAACAAGATGAACCATCATCAAGGTATTCTCCTTTTATGCTATAAAAAACCGCCCTATCGGACGGTCACGGTTCATCAAAGAAAAATGGTCACTCGATGAAAATTAACACTAGTCTAGGAAACGAAGCCGCAGATTATACTTGAGTATATCAAGGCAAGTTGACGCCGAATAGTATTAATTTTCGATGAGTGAAAAGACATCGTTCAAGTTCTCAGCCATAGTCGGATGGGTGAAAATTTGTGTTTTGAAGTAGGTATAAGGGATATTGTTATCAATCGCCATAGCAATCAAGTTAATCAGCTCCTCTGAATTACGACCAAAGAGTGTGGCACCCAGAACAAGCTTACTTTCCTTGTCTACGATAACCTTGAAAATACCTTTAAGATCATTATTGACATGGGCACGTGGCATATTGGCAACAGGCAGTTCATTGGCAATGTAGTCGTAACCTGCTTCCTTGGCTTCCTTCTCGGTCAGACCGACACGAGAAAGCACAGGCGTAATAAAGACACTGGTTGGAATAGACTTACGTTGGCTCAAGCTATAAGTTCCAGTCCCAGTCAACTTGCCGAAGACGATACGGAAGTCGTCTAGGGATGTATAAGTGAATTGTGGACCACCATTGACATCACCCACTGCATAGACACCTGGAACTGTCGTTTCGCAGTAGTCATCCACCTTAACAGCACCATTTTCCAAAAGCTCAATCGCCGTATTTTCCAAGCCCAAGTCAGCAGTATTCGGCACACGACCTGTCGCATAGAGGACAGCGTCGAAGATTGTTGTTTGACCGTTGACTGTCACAGCAACCTGCTCGCCCGCAGCTGCTACTTGCTCGAGTTTCGCACCCAAGACAAAGGTCACGCCAGCTTCTTCCATATACTCCTTGGCTAGCTTAGCAACCACTTCCTCTTCTCTCGGTAAAATAGCAGAGCTTGCTTCATATACTGTCACCTGACTGCCGAGTTTGCTGTAAAGTCCAGCAAATTCAAGTCCAATGTTGCCACCACCGATAATGGCCAACGTGTTAGGACGAGTTTCCAAGTTCTGAATGCCTGTACTATCATAAACGTGAGCTGTATCCAACAAACCTGGAATTGGAAGCACGCGCGACTTGGCACCTGTGTTGATGACAATGGTTTCCGCAGTTAACTGAAGGCGTTCTTCTCCAGCAACTACCTCTACAACCTTGTCAGCCACAAACCGTGCGTGACCTTGATAAAGATTGACACCGCTGCCTTTCAAGACCGCTTCATTTTTGTTCCGCAAACGAGTGGTCACAGTTTCCTTCTGCTCCATGACCTGCTCGAAAGTCCAATTTTTATCTGCTGCAACCAAGAGGGTCTTGGTTGGAATACAGCCGATATTGATACAGGTCCCGCCAAACATGGTAGGATTTTCCTCAACCAAAGCTACCTTTTTACCAGCTGCAGAAAGCTTTCCTGCTAAGGTCTTTCCTGCCTTACCAAAACCAATAACTAACAAATCAAATTGTTCCATAAGATTCTCCTTTTATTTTTTCAACATTAGTCTATCAAAAAAGAATAATTTTGACACAATTCTGCTACGAGAGAGTCTTTTGTAATTTTTAACTAGAAAACACAAGAATAGTGGACAAGGGAAGACCATTTTTGATACAATGTATCCAAATACTAATCACTTAATACAATAATAAGGAGAAAAAATGTATAACATCGTTCAAAATTGTAAAACCTACTTCCCTATTCTGTTAGCCAGCTTTGGCTTTGTAAAAGGCTGTCAAATTATCTTTGAAGAACTGGCAACACCAAATGGCATGGAGGCCAAGTATCCCTTGTTTTTACTGACCATATCTGTGGCCGCTCTCTATATCATTCCCTTGGTCTATTTCATCCGCTACTTGGAAAAGCGCTATGCAATTTCTAAAAAAGTCAGTCAGTTGAGTTGGATTTTGGGACTAACTGCCGGAGTGGCTTTTTCAGACTATGGACACACTGCTATCGGCTACTTTTTGCTAGAGATTGTTCAGGTCAGTGATGATTTTCGTTATGACTGGGGGGCTGCTGTTTCTGCCCCGTTTGCAGAAGAATTTGGCAAGGCTCTGGTTGTTCTCTTGGTTTTACTAATTGCAAGAAAAATAACTCTCAAACATGCCTTGGTCAGTGGTATCATCGCTGGTCTTAGTTTCCAAATCGTTGAAGATATCATGTTCACCTTCCGTGATATGTTTATTGGTAAACTAGATGGGTTTGAGACCATTATCGGTCGTGTGGGACAGGCTGGTTGGACCCACTGGGTATTTACCATGCTCTTTGCTGTTGGTATGGTGGCACTTTTTACCAAACAAAAAGCCATGTCAACAGTTCAAGGTCTATTTTGGATTGTGGCAAGTATCGGTCTGCACTTCTTCTTCAACTCCCCATTGCATACAGGTATTTTGACAACCCTGCTTCCGATGGCAAGTGTCTTGCTGGGACTTCTTGCCTTTAAAACGATTGATCAAGCACCAGAGTAACAGAAAAATCCGCCCAACCGAGCGGATTTTTTCTATTCATCAGATTAGAACAAACCAATTGCTGTCCCATCTTCTGCCACGTCCATATTGAGGGCAGCAGGAACTTTTGGAAGTCCTGGCATGGTCATGACATCACCTGTCAGAACGACAATGAAGCCTGCTCCCAATTTTGGCACAAATTCACGAACTGTAATGTCAAAGTCTGCCGGTGCACCAAGGGCAAACTGATCATCTGAGAAGCTGTATTGGGTCTTGGCCATGCAGACTGGCAACTTATCCCAACCGTTCTTAGCAAACTCAGCCAGCTGGTTACGAGCCTTCTTCTCAAAGACAACTCCAGAACCACCGTAGATTTGTGTAACAATCTTAGTCACTTTTTCTTCTAAACTGTCTTCTGCCTTGTAAAGACGTTGGTAGTTGGCCGCTTGATTTTCAATGGTGGCAACAACTGTTTCAGCCAACTCAACACCACCATCAGCGCCATTTGCCCAAACACTTGCCAACTCGACAGGTACGCCAATTTCAGCGCAAAGATCTTTCAAAGCGGCAATTTCATCAGCTGTATCTGAGACGAATTCGTTAATAGCAACGACTGCTGGTATACCATACTTCTGGATATTTTCCACGTGGCGTTTGAGGTTTGCAAAACCAGCTTTCACTGCTTCAACATTTTCAGCAGAAAGTTCTGTCTTAGCTACACCACCGTGCATTTTAAGGGCACGCAGGGTTGCTACAATCACCACAGCATCTGGAGCTTTTGGAAGATTTGGCACTTTGATATCAAGAAACTTCTCTGCTCCAAGGTCAGCCCCGAAGCCTGCTTCTGTTACGGTATAGTCGGCCAATCGCAGAGCGGTTGTGGTAGCGAGGACTGAGTTACAGCCATGAGCAATGTTAGCAAATGGACCGCCATGGACAAAAGCTGGCGTGCCATAGATAGTTTGGACAAGGTTTGGTTTGATAGCATCCTTCAAAATGAGGGTCAAAGCACCTTCCACCGCCAAATCACGCACGTAGACAGGACTGCGATCGAAACGATAACCGATCACGATATTGGCCAATCGTTCTTTCAAGTCATTGATGTCTGTCGCCAAACACAAAATCGCCATGATTTCAGAAGCAACGGTAATATCAAAACCATCTTCACGAGGAATACCATTGAGCGGACCACCCAAGCCAACAGTTACTTTACGCAAAGCACGGTCGTTGAGGTCTACCACCCGTTTCCAGATGATACGGCGTTGGTCAATACCGATTGCATTTCCTTGGTGGATATGGTTATCAATCAAGGCTGAAAGGGCGTTGTTAGCCGTGGTAATGGCATGCATGTCACCTGTAAAATGCAGGTTGATGTCTTCCATTGGCAAGACCTGAGCATAGCCACCACCTGCAGCTCCACCTTTGATCCCCATGACAGGTCCCAAAGAAGGCTCACGAAGGGCAATCATGGTTTTCTTGCCAATCTTTGATAGTGCATCAGCCAAACCGATAGTAATAGTCGACTTACCTTCACCAGCTGGTGTTGGGTTGATAGCCGTCACCAAAATTAACTTGCCTGGTTCATTGTCCTTAACGGCATTGATTTTATCGAAAGACAGTTTTGCCTTGTATTTTCCATAAAGTTCAATATCATCAAAGCTGATACCAACTTTTTCAACGATTTCTGTGATGGGTTTTAATTCTACACTTTGTGCGATTTCAATATCGGTCTTCATAGTAGCTCCTTTTCCATATTTTTCACAAACATTATACCATATAAAAACTATTTTTCGCATATTTTCTAAAAATTCGTAGCAAATGTACGGTTTTTAATGATTTTTCCTTGTTTTTCTTGGAAGGTGTTCGAAAAATCAGTCTAGAAAGACTACTGATAATCGTACTGAGTAAAACTTTGTGAAAATCCCCTCTCAGAAACTTTACGAAAAATGGAAATTCTAGTACAATATGAACATGAAACTATTGATTACATCAGGTGGAACAAGTGAAGCCATCGACCAAGTCCGCGCCATTACCAATCATGCCTCTGGCAATCTCGGAAAAATCATTGCAGAACAGGCTTTGAAAGGTGGACATGAAGTCACATTGGTCACGACAAAACAGGCTCTTAAACCACTGCCACAAAAGAATTTAACCATTATTGAAATCACAAATGTTGAGAGTTTAAAATCGACTTTAGAACCTCTGGTTAAGTCCCACCACGCCCTCATTCATAGCATGGCGGTATCAGATTATACACCTGTTTATATGACTGGCTTGGAGGAAGTTGAAACAACCGAAGATATCTCTAGCTTATTAGATAAGAAAAATGCTGAAAGCAAAATTTCTTCCAAAGATGACTATCAGGTCCTTTTCCTCAAGAAAACTCCCAAGGTCATTTCCTATGTCAAGAAATGGAATTCAGCTATCCAACTAATCGGCTTCAAGCTCTTAGTAGATGTTCCAAAGGAAGAATTATTTGCAGTTGCTCGCCAAAGTATTGAACGCAATGGTGCAGACTATATTGTGGCCAATGACTTGATAGATATCAAGGGTAATCAACATATCGCCTACTTGGTAGACAAGACTTCTGAAGTTCAGGCAACTACAAAAGAAGAAATTGCTCAGCTGATTTTGAAAACCTTGGAAAAAGGAGAAACAAATGGCTAATATTACTCTTGCCGTTACTGGCTCCATTTCTGCCTATAAGGCAGCAGACTTGACCAGTCAATTGACCAAACTGGGTCATCAGGTGACTGTCCTCATGAGCCGCTCTGCTATGGACTTTATCACACCCTTGACCTTCCAATCCTTGTCAAAAAATCTGGTTCACATAGATGTCATGCTGGAAGAAAATCCTAGCTCTATCAAGCATATTGATATTGCCAAGGCGACTGACCTCTTCATCGTGGCACCTGCTTCTGCCAATACCATCGCGAAATTGGCACATGGCTGGGCAGATAATATGGTTACCGCAACAGCTCTGGCCCTACCCCTTGGGACCAAAAAACTTGTTGCCCCTGCCATGAATACCAATATGTACCTAAATCCTGCTACACAGAAAAATCTCAAAACCCTAGCTGAATACGGCTTTGAGGAAATCAAACCACGCGAAGCCCTTCTTGCTTGTGGCGATTTTGGAACAGGGGCCCTTGCTGAAATTGAGATTATATTAGAGAAAGTGAGTTCTACACTGAATGAAAACTAACAAAGCCAACCAAGTCGCAACCCTAGCTATTTTTATTGCTGTTATGGTCGTTATTGAAACCATCAGTCAGGCTATCTTTGCTGCCTTTGTCCTCCCTGTCAAACCAACCATTACCCACATTCCTGTGATCATTGCCAGCATTATTTATGGTCCTCGGATTGGTGCCCAGTTGGGTGGATTTATGGGGATAATGAGTATCATCCGTAACAGTATTATTCTCTCTCCCTTAAGCTATGTCTTCTCTCCTTTTGTTGAAAACGGAAACATTTACTCTGTCATCATTGCTCTTATACCACGGATTTTAATTGGAGTTGCCCCTTACTTTATCTACAAATTGTGGCAAAATAAAGAAGGTCTTGCACTCGCTGGTTTAACTGGTACACTCACCAACACCATCTTCGTACTTTCCGGAATTTTCTTCTTCTTCGGTGGGGTCTTCAAGGGAGATATTCAAGCTGTTTTAGCAGCCATCGTCTCTGTTAATTCTATCGCTGAAATGATCATTGCAACTATTCTAACCCTTGCAATTGTTCCGGTTTTACAGAAAGTTAAAAAATAAATATCAGAAAATCACGTGAAAGCGTGATTTTTCTTTTCAAACATGGTATAATGAAAGCGTTTAATAGAAAAATTTTAAGGAGATATGCGATGACTTATCAAGAAAACTATCAGACATGGCTCGACTTTGCGGACCTTCCAGATTACTTGCGTGAAGAATTAGTCGCAATGGATGAAAAAACCAAAGAAGATGCCTTCTATACAAACCTTGAATTTGGTACAGCGGGAATGCGTGGTTATATTGGTGCGGGTACTAACCGTATCAACGTATTCGTCGTTCGTCAAGCTACAGAAGGTTTGGCAAAATTGGTAGAATCAAAGGGTGAAGAAGCTAAAAAACGTGGTGTTGCCATCGCTTACGACTCACGTCACTTCTCTCCAGAATTTGCCTTTGAATCAGCTCAAGTTTTGGCAGCGCATGGCATCAAATCCTATGTATTTGAAAGCCTTCGTCCAACTCCTGAGTTGTCATTTGCAGTTCGTCATTACAATGCCATCGCAGGTATCATGGTGACTGCCAGCCACAACCCTAAAGAATTTAACGGCTACAAGGTTTACGGTGAAGACGGCGGACAAATGCCACCAGCTGATGCAGATGCATTGACCAACTTCATCCGCGCCATTGACAATCCATTTGCAGTTGAATTGGCTGACCTTGAAGCAAGTAAGGAAAATGGCTTGATTACAGTTCTTGGCGAAGAAACTGATGTTAAGTATCTTGAAGAACTCAAAGACCTCAACATCAACCCTGAACTGATTGCGGAATACGGTAAAGACATGAAGATTGTCTACACACCACTTCATGGTACGGGTGAAATGTTGGCTCGTCGTGCCCTTGCACAGGCTGGCTTTGAGTCTGTTCAAGTTGTGGAAGCACAGGCAACTGCTGACCCTGACTTCTCTACTGTCGCTTCACCAAACCCAGAAAGCCAAGCTGCTTTTGCCCTTGCGGAAGAATTGGGCCGTGAAGTCGGTGCAGATGTTCTTCTTGCAACTGACCCAGATGCTGACCGTGTTGGTGTTGAAGTTCGTCAAGCAGACGGTTCTTACTGGAACCTCTCTGGTAACCAAATCGGTGCTATCATTGCTAAGTACATCCTTGAAGCCCACAAGCAAGCAGGTACACTTCCTGCAAACGCTGCCCTTGCTAAGTCAATCGTATCCACTGAGTTGGTAACTAAGATTGCTGAAAGCTACGGCGCTACCATGTTCAATGTCTTGACTGGTTTCAAATTCATCGCTGAGAAAATCCAAGAGTTCGAAGAAAAACACAACCATACTTACATGTTTGGTTTTGAAGAAAGCTTCGGCTACCTCATCAAACCATTCGTGCGTGACAAGGATGCTATCCAGGCTGTGCTTATGGTTGCTGAAATTGCTGCCTACTACCGTTCACGTGGCATGACCTTGGCTGACGGTATCGATGAAATCTTCAAAGAATACGGCTACTTTGCTGAGAAAACAATCTCTGTTACCCTTTCTGGCAAAGACGGTGCAGAACAAATCAAGGCAATAATGGCTAAGTTCCGCGATAACTCACCAGCACAATTCAACGCAACTGACATCGCAGTCTTTGAAGACTTTGCCCTTCAAACCAAAACAGATAAAGATGGAAACGTTGAAAAACTCACTACTCCTCCATCAGATGTCTTGAAATACACCTTGGCAGATGATTCTTGGTTTGCCGTTCGTCCTTCAGGAACAGAACCAAAAATCAAATTCTACATTGCAACGGTTGGTGAAACCCTTGCTGAAGCAGAAGAAAAAATCGCCAACATCGAAAAAGAAATCAACGAATTTGTTGGGTAAGAATTGGAAATCAAAAAGAGTCGCACACCGCGGCTCTTTTTTTGATGAATAAAGAGAGAGCGAAGTATTCACTCTCTCTAACTCTAGCTTTTCAACAGTCCACTCGGTTGACAATGGGCATCTTTAATACAAATAGTTTCAATGCACTAGTCATTTCTTCTTATTAAAGTTCCAGCCAAAGATAAGCTAGCAACAATAGCGCCCCCACTCATAATCAATATGAATGTTGAGTCTGTTTCACCTGTATTTGGCAATACTGCTACTTTTGTTCCTGGAGCCACCTCTACTTTAAGTGGTCCTGATTGAACTGGAACACTTGGAGTACTCAGTGGGGTTGGAACTACCGATGGAGTTGGAACTACTGGCGCAGTTGGAACTACTGGCACAGTTGGAACTACTGGCGCAGTTGGAACTACCGGTGGAGTTGGAACTACTGGCATAGTTGGAACTACCGGTGGAGTTGGAACTACTGGCGCAGTTGGAACTACCGGTGGAGTTGGAACTACTGGCGCAGTTGGAATCACCGGTGGAGTTGGAACTACTGGCACAGTTGGAACTACTGGCGCAGTTGGAACTACCGGTGGAGTTGGAACTACTGGCACAGTTGGAACTACCGGTGGAGTTGGAACTACTGGCGCAGTTGGAACTACCGGTGGAGTTGGAACTACTGGCGCAGTTGGAACTACCGGTGGAGTTGGAACTACTGGCGCAGTTGGAATCACCGGTGGAGTTGGAACTACTGGCACAGTT
>NZ_POJH01000036.1 GCF_002960625.1 Streptococcus suis | reverse complement strand
GTAGAAGTCGCTGCAAGCAAGACTTGGATATCTTCAGTTCCCAAGAATTTACGCAATTCCAAAGCCAAGGCTTCCACATTTGTACGAACTGCATTGATTTGTTCATTAACATTTTCAAGAGTTGCTACTGAGTCTTTCAAGACAGTAACAGCTTCTGTCGCAGCCAATTTCGTTGCATCTGCAGCTGTTTTTAAAGACTCATTGCCTTCTGGTGCAGCAGTATAAAGTCGGTCTGCTTCGTCTGACAAAACAACAGCTTCTGAGATATTTTGCTCAAGGACAACTTTCCCTTCTTCTACTGTTGCAGGAGTTGTTGCAACCGGTGCTGCTGTTTCAGTTGCTGTTTTCGTTGCTGTAGCTGTAGATGAAGTAGGCGTGGTTGTTGCTTTAGTTGTAGCTGCTTTCTTCACAAGCTTAACTGTTACAAGGTTTTCGCCACCTTCAGTCACTTCTTGCGATACTGTAGATGCTTGACCTGTAGCTAACTCATATCCTTCTGGCAATGCTACTACTACTTCAACTGTTGTTTTAGCAGTTGTGTCTGTTGTAGTAACTGTAGCTGATTTCACTACTGCGTTTACAAGGGTGCCATCTTCTAGCACATAGTTCACGATGTAGTTAATGGTTGCTGAACGTTCAACTGTCGCAGCTACTTCTGTAGTTGT
>NZ_POJH01000035.1 GCF_002960625.1 Streptococcus suis | reverse complement strand
CATTTTAGGCAAAAACAGAACTTAGTCTGAGACTAAATTCTGTTGGTTTTATGCAGTTTTCTCAGAGTAACTTCTAGATGGACGGGAACTAGAACTTACTTTGAGAATTTACCTATTTTTTCATGCCACTGTTCTCTCGAAATTATATGTAAAAGAAAAGTTGCTCACTATTTCTAGCTTGAATACAGTATACAAGAATAAACTTAAGCGAAACTGAAGGTTTTCATACTCATTTAGAATCAGGAGGAAAGCTATCTACCAATCAAATGGAATGCAGAGTATTTCAATTTTGAAGTTTTTGAGCAGAGTACGGCTAGTCGCCTATCTGAACTTAAATATTGAATTTTTACACATAGTAATTGTTCTTGCATGCTATTTTTAATTTTTATTGAGTATTATTTCATGTTTGTCAGATATGTTATAAATGCCTAAAATGAAGAACTACTTCTAGCTAGCAACTTATTATTCTCATTTAAAGGTACAAAAAAGTCGCTAGACTATTCTAACGACTTTCTTATTATACACGCTCAACTTTGCCTGATTTAAGAGCACGAGCTGAAGCCCAAACTTTTTTAGGTTTGCCATCAATCAAAACAGTAACTTTTTGAAGGTTTGGTTTAACTGCGCGTTTTGTTTGGTTCATAGCGTGTGAACGGTTGTTACCTGATACAGTCTTACGACCAGTAAAATAACATACTTTAGCCATTGTATATTCCTCCTCATTTGATCAAATATATAGGATGTGCTAGCACCACATACCATACTATTCTAACAGAAAAGAATGGACTTGGCAAGAAATATTTTTATTTTTTATTCTCATTCTTCTTGCTAGCTAGGCTAAAGCGATTTCAGATAGTTGGTAATTTATTTTTTCTTCTATAAAAGAACTTCGTTTTGCTTTGGCAGAAATAGGGCTTCGACAATAGGTGCACGGACCATGTTTGCAAAAAAGAACCCAACATTTGTCAGGTTCTCAGTATTATCCTAATTACGCTTTGTTTGCTCGAAATCAAAAATTTCTTCGCAGTAATATTAAGCTTTATTCGCTGAACCAAATACGTCGATACGCTCTTCAACAGATGCTTGGATAGCTTTTACGCCGTCAGCCAAGAATTTACGTGGGTCAAAGAGTTTTTTCTTGTCGTATTCTGCTTCGTTTGCTTCATAAGCTGCTGCAAATTTACGAGTTGCGTTTGCAAATGCGATTTGGCACTCAGTGTTAACGTTGACTTTAGCAACACCCAATTTGATTGCTTCTTGGATTTGCTCATCTGGAATACCAGAACCACCGTGCAATACGATTGGGAAACCTGGTACAGCTTCAGTCAATTTACGCAAGTGGTCAAGATCAAGACCTTCCCAGTTTGCTGGGTATGGACCGTGGATGTTACCAATACCAGCTGCCAAGAAGTCAATACCAGTTGCAACCATTGCTACTGCATCTTCGATTGGAGCCAATTCGCCAGTACCAACGATACCGTCTTCTTCACCACCGATAGTACCAACTTCAGCCTCAACTGAGATACCTTTTGAGTGAGCCAATTCCACAACTTCTTTAGCTTTTGCAAGGTTTTCTTCTACTGGAAGGTGTGAACCGTCAAACATGATAGAAGTGTAACCAACTTCGATACACTCAAGTGCATCTTCATAGTGACCATGGTCAAGGTGAATAGCAACTGGAACTGTGATGTTCATTGACTCGATCAAGTTAGCAATCAAGTTACGAGCTACTTTGTAACCACCCATGTACTTAGCTGCACCCATAGAAGTTTGGATAAGAACTGGAGCTTGTTTTGCTTCTGCTGCACGCAAGATAGCTTGAGTCCACTCAAGGTTGTTTGTGTTAAATCCACCAACTGCATAACCGTTGTCACGCGCTGCTTGGACAAATTTTTCTGCTGAAACTAATGGCATTTCGATAGCCTCCTAATATTTTTTGAGGTTACACCTCATACTTCTCTATTCTACCATTTTTATTTTGAAAATGCTAGCTGAAACTATAGGGTTTTGAGAAAATTTTCACATAAGTTTCATGATAAAGTGACTTCCCTCCCTTAAATTCACTTACTTCATATCCTCTTAGTTTTTTATTTTCCAGCGGGACTTGATAATCCTCTGAAGACTTCCAACTTCTATTTATAGAAAATAAACTTCGAGTTAAAAAATGATGAGCAACGATATGCTCAAAAAAGACAAAGCAAAAGGACTAGCCTGAGCTAGTCCACTGATGCGGAGAGTGGGACTTGAACCCACACGATCTAAAGCGATCACAGGATCCTTAGTCCTGCGCGTCTGCCAATTCCGCCATCCCCGCTTAACACAAGAATTAGTATAACACGAGAACAGGGAACTGTCAACACTTTTTTTGAAAAAAATAATTATTTTTTCATTGAAAGTTCTATAATGAAGTTAGCCACCTTGCCTTGCTCAAAAATAGTTATTTCACTATCTTTGGGTAAGCTGGTAATTTCATTTGATAACAGGCTTGAAGTTGTTAGGCTAATAGTAGCCTTGGTTTGGCTACCAAAACAGGTTCCAGAGATCTTCTTGTCAAAGGATATCCATTTTAAGGCACAAGAAAACACCTCTGTGTATACTTGTAGTTCACCACAAAGCCCTCACTAAGATGTTACACCTAGTGGGGGCTTTATGTTCGTTTTCATTATTCTGTGGGTGAGGGCGGAGCCATCATGGATGTCTTTCCCGTCCCCTATTTACTTTTCATTCTCAACAGCAGCTGTGACGAAGGCGGTATAGAGGCCCTCTGGACGGTTGGGTCGAGATTGGAGTTCTGGGTGATATTGACAGGCAACAAAGAACTTATTCTCAGGAATTTCAACGATTTCAACCAGGCGGTTGTCTGGCGATACGCCTGAGAAGACAAAACCAGCTTCTTCAAATTGTTGACGGAAGTCATTGTTAAACTCGTATCGGTGGCGGTGACGGCGTTGGACAACTTCTTGATTGTCATAGGCTGCCGCAGCTTTTGAACCACGTTTGAGCTTGCTTGGATACAAACCTAAACGAAGCGTTCCACCCAAATCTTCCACGCCAATTTGATCACGCATGATATCGATAATCGGATACTTGGTTTCAGGATCCAGCTCAAAACTATTGGCTCCTTCTAATCCAAGAACGTGGCGAGCAAATTCCACACAGGTCAACTGCATGCCCAAGCATACCCCCAACATAGGCACATCATTTTCACGCGCATAGCGAATGGCTTGGATTTTTCCTTCCGTACCGCGTTGACCAAAGCCACCAGGCACGATGATCCCTTGCGCTTGTCCAAGTCGTTCAGCGACATTTTCTGCCGTCAAGTCATTGGCATTGACCCAATCCAACTCAATCGCAGCATCGTTGGCATAGCCTGAGTGTTTCAAGGCTTCTACAACGGAGATATAGGCATCTTGGAGTTCGACGTATTTACCAACAAGTGCAATTTTGACAGTCTTCTTGAGATTTAGAACCTTGTCAACCATGGCTGACCAATCTGTCATATCTGCTGGTGGCACATCCAGTTTCAAGTGGTCGCAGACAATCTGGTCCATGTTTTGCGCCTGCATATTAAGAGGAATTTGATAGAGGTGTTCAACGTCCAGCGATTCAATCACCGCTTCTGGCGCTACATCACAGAATTGAGCTAATTTATTTTTTATACCTTGACCTGCCGGCTGTTCTGTCCGAATCACCAACATATTTGGTTGAATTCCAAGTCCACGCAGTTCTTTAACCGAATGTTGCGTTGGCTTGGTTTTCATTTCTCCTGCCACTTTGAGATAAGGCAAGAGGGTCGTATGAATGTACATAACGTTTTCAGAGCCAACATCTGCCTTCATCTGACGGAGAGCTTCAAGGAAAGGCAAACTTTCAATATCTCCGACAGTTCCACCTACTTCTGTAATGATCACATCCGCATCCGTCGTGCGTGCAGCACGTTTTATTTTATCTTTCAAAGCATCGGTAATATGCGGAATGACCTGAACCGTTGCTCCGAGGTACTCTCCCTTACGTTCTTTGCGAAGGACTTCGCTGTAAATTTTACCAGTTGTGACGTTGGAGTATTTGTTGAGGTTGATATCGATAAAACGCTCATAGTGTCCAAGGTCCAAGTCTGTCTCTGCACCATCATCCGTTACAAATACTTCTCCGTGTTGGTAAGGGCTCATAGTTCCTGGGTCAATGTTGATGTAGGGATCGAATTTTTGAATGGTGACTTTTAAGCCTCTGTTTTTCAAAAGGCGACCCAAACTTGCCGCCACAATTCCCTTACCAATCGATGACACAACGCCACCAGTTACAAAAATATATTTTGTCATGCAAACTCCTTTTCTACTGTCATCATCATCATGATGGGGGTAGATGTCAATAATGATGAAGAAAAAAACAAAAATAGCTCCCTACGAATAGGGAGCTCCGACCTCAAAAGAGGTGCCCGATAATATCTTATCGCAATCTCATTGTCTTGTCAAATACAATTTTATGTGACTATTCGTCTACAGACTCTTCATCTGAGTAGTCATCATCGACTTCACCCAAATCAACCTGTTCCACATCCAATTCATCATCGGTGATAATTTCATTGATTTCAGAGTCGTATGACTCCACCTCATCCTTCTCATCATCAGGATTTTCATCATCATATTCAGATGTCGATCTGTCAGAGTAGTCGTCTTCATCTTCCGGATCATCATGACCGTAATCGATGGCATCTTCATCTCCGTCCATAAAGGCATTGACACGTTTTTTCTTACGTTTCGGTGCATCTTCATCATCTTCTTCAAGAGTGATCACTTCTTCATCAATTTCATCAATAGCATACCAAGAACGTAATCCCCATTTATTTTCACCGAGCGGAATAAAGCTACCGTCCACATTCAAATCCGAATAAAAAGTTGGCAAGGCTGCTCGAATCTCGCTATTTGATTTTTCAAGGTAATTTTGAATTTCATTGACCAAATCATTGAAGTACATTTCATTGTCACGTCCGCGTTCTTCCAAAATAGCACGGGCTACTTCAATCATGGAAAGTTCACTTTTTTCTTGTCCTGCAAATACGTTTAATTCCAAGGCTCTTCTCCTTTTTTGTCTTTCCTTTCTATTTTACGCTAAATATCATAATTAGTCAAAGATAAGTGAAATTTTTTTTAGAAAAGAAAAGCCTAGTCGGCACTGCCAAACTAGACCTCTTTTTCTCCCTAGCGACTAACTAGGCTTCCTCTCTCTTTTTGAATAAAAGGAATGCGGATAGGCTTGTCAAGCTAGCCACAAGATAGAAACTCATATTTTCTACAACTCCCGTTGCTGGAAGGGTTTTAGCAGAAGAAATCTGTTTCACTGAACCTTGTTCTCCTGCTACTGATGGCACAGGAACTGGCTTGATGACTTCTGGAAGTGTCAGGCTCTTCTCAGGTCTTGAAGCCGCATCTGCATAGTCAGAACCTTGTTCCAATTCTACTTGATTACTAAAGCCGTCGCCATCTGTATCAGCAGTCAAGTCAAAGGCTGGAAGAGCTGCGGCGGTTACAGATGAACCGTTCAGTTCCAAATGACCTTCTGGTAATTCTAGATAAGCTGGCTCACCTTTGATTGTCACATCTGGAACTGAAGCCGCATTTGCATAATCAGAACCTTGCTCCAACTCTACTTGGTTGCTAAAACCATCGCCATCTGTATCGGCAGTCAAATCAAAGGTCGGAAGGACTGGGGCGGTTACAGAGGAACCATTCATAGCCAAATGACCGACTGGTAATTCAAAGAATGTTGGCTCACCCTTGGCTGCCACCTCAGGAACTGAATCTGCATCAGCATAGTCAGAACCTTGCTCCAATTCTACTTGATTACTAAAGCCGTCACCATCTGTATCAGCTGACAGGTCAAAGATTGGAAGAACTGGGGCGGTTACAGAGGAACCATTCATAGCCAAATGACCGACTGGTAATTCAAAGAATGTTGGCTCACCCTTGGCTGCCACCTCTGGAACTGAATCTGCATCAGCATAGTCAGAACCTTGCTCCAATTCTACTTGATTACTAAAGCCGTCACCATCTGTATCAGCTGACAAGTCAAAGGCTGGAAGGGCTGGGCTTGTGGCGGATAAACCTTTTGTTATCACATCAGGAACTGAACTTGCATTAGTATAATCAGAACCTTGCTCCAATTCTACTTGATTGCTGAAGCCATCGCCATCTGTATCGGCTGACAGGTCAAAGGCTGGAAGAACTGGAGCATCATTTGTGAGAGATTTTCCTCCATTTTCAATCTCTCCCTTGGCTGTCAAAATCAGATTCAAATAGTTGCGAACTGCCTCTTCGACCTTATAAGTCGTCGGAGCATCTACCACACCATAACCTGTAGGCACTTCAATGCGGATTGAATAGTCCCCATGTGTAACCAAACGTTCAAAGACTTCCGGAGCATAACGAGCACGAGTAAGCTCAAGCTCTTCTCCACTCTGATTAACCAAATATACTTTAGTTCCTTCTGGCACCAGACCACCAAAATCTGCTAGAACCGGAGAACGGTCTACAGCAATTACTCGGAAATCAATACCAACTAAACTATTCTCTTCTGAAACAGTAAATGTTTTAATGAGAGGCTCCCCGTCAATGAGCCGAACCTCATCCTTATCGAACAAATGCAATTCAACTGTGTAGGTTCCAAATGGAAGTAGTTGAATATTACTTGTCGGACCAGCTGGTTTCAATAACTCAAGCTGATTTCCTTCTGCATCTCTAATAATATAATTATAGGCAGTTGGGTATTCTTGATCAGTCTGGTCATTGATAATCTGTACAACAACAACCCCATGGTCGCTTGGCACTTCTGCAAATTCAGATAAATTGGCACTTAGAACGTTACCCGCCTGATCCTCTACTGCATAGAAGAAGCTAGAAATGTCCAGTGGACGACCTAAAATGTCCTCTGTCGGCAATTGATACACACCATTTTCATCTGGCTGTACATAGACACGACGTGGCTGGGTCAATACTTCTTTCAATGGACGACCAGTTGGACCAATGTTATTTGGATTTTCAATTTCTACTGGTTGCCCATTTTCATCTTTTGTATGGATAACATAGTAAACACGCTCACGGTAAATCGGCATACCGTAGGCAATCGGAGCACGTGGTTTAAAGGTCATTGCCTCCATATCCACAACACCCGTTGTAATAGCAGGGCGAACACGATTCAATTCAATAGTATAGGTAATGAATTGCTCCTTGGCACCAGATATTTCAGGCAGGTATGAAATAACGTATTGATACTTACCATCTGGCAAATCTTGACCGTTCTTATCCTTACCTTCCCAGGCAGATGTTTCAATCAAATGTGCACGTGGATTAGTAGGACGACCAGCATAGAAATTCTTCGGTCCGCTGATTGAGTCCCCTTGCCATAATGGAGTCTTACGTTCTGTATCATCTGCAGCATAAACTGTCGCTTGCAAATTACGGAAGTTACGAAGGAATACGCCACGGAAAACAATTCCATCTCGGTTTCCATCTCCATTTGGAGAAAGAGCGAGGATTGGCTGACCATTCTCATCTTTTTTCAAGAGGAAATTTCCGTCTGCATCTTCAAAACTACCCAAGATAAATGGAGATTGGACACCATGTTCGCCTGTTTCGTGGTTAAATTCCGCTTTGCCAGATAGCAAGGCTGTGTAGAAATTTTTCTCATCTACTGCCAAACCACCTGTCACAGAGAAATCATTTTCTGTATAGAAAGGAACTTCCTCGGTAGAAAAATCATAAATCGATTTCTCTAACACTGCCAAATCTTGGAATTTCCCTCGGAAACCAACGAATGGAAGACTGACCAGATCCATTTGATCATCTTTATTTAGGAAGCGAACAAAACCTTCCAAATAATAACCATTTGGCATCAATTGAGCTAGTTCCTCTGCATAACTAGACGCATCTAGGGAGATAGTCACTGTCTTGCTAGAATGTGCATCGACAGTAATTTCCTGTCCCTCAACCTGTGTCAATTCCCGTGGCGTCAAGCTGAATGTACCGTTCTCAACAGCATCCGTATTCAAGTGTGTCTTGTAGGTAACAGTCTGAGCCTTGTCAGATGTATTGTAGAGCGTCACATCAAAGCTGAAGTTGTCTTGAACATTACCTAGTGAAATGCTCGGATACCCTTCACTACCTAAAACATACAAGTCTGTCGCAATAGCCGCTGGAACATCAATCAAACCTGAACCTTGCTGTCTTGGTGAAACATAAGCATTGGCAGCCGCATCAAAGTGTGGACGAGCTGTTGACATCAAGACTTGCTTGATACGATCTTGAAGAGCTTGTCCTGTCAAGTCAGTATATCTCTCCATCAATCCTTTTTTAATAAGGGCTACAGCACCTGCAACATGCGGAGAAGCCATGGACGTACCGTTCATGCTAGCATACTTACCATCATTGATACTGGAATAAATAGCTCCACCCGGTGCAGTAACATCCGGTTTCAACTCACCATCTGCCGTCAAGCCCCAGCTGGTAAATTCAGACATCTGATTGCCCTCTGGATTGTCCATCATGGCTTTCTTTTTGTCAAACACTAGCTTGTAGGTGCCTGTGCCTGATTTATCCGCCAATTCCAAACCAAGTGCTTTAGGGATAAAGATAGATGGGATAGAACGAGCTTCTCTTGAGGTTACCGCCATTGATAGATCATTGCCTGTGTCAATGTTATTGAAAATAACGGCTCCAACTGCTCCATTTTTCTTGGCTTCAGCAATCTTAGCATCAAACGAAATTGCACCACGTTGGATCAGAGCAACTTTGCCATTAAGGTCTTTCCCTTGGAAATCTTCGGGATTACCAATGCCGACAAAGATATAATCGTACTCTTTGGTCGCATCAAAGTCTGGTAGACCGCTAGGCTGAGTGTAGGTTCCCTTACCATTATTAAATGCTGGCTGGTTCTCCATACCTCGAATAGTGAAGACATCTTTAACAACATGGGTATTATTGAAAGAAGCCACTGCAATGGAATCCTTAGCTGCTGCCGGAGAGGCTACTAGACCATAATCTGGATTTTCAACCCAGGGATTATCCTGTCCATCTCCCCAAACACGGTCGTTACCCGCCGCAATAACAACGGACACTCCACGTTTCTTGGCATCTTCAATAGCTTGGTTTAAAGCAACACTGGCATCAATCAAAGAACCTGCTGCCGAACCCAAACTCAAGTTAATGACATCAGCACCCAACTTGACAGCGTCTTCAATCGCTCGGATATAAAGAAATGGCTGGGTTCCATCACCAAAATTCTCTGAAAAGACACGCATAAACATGAGCTGAGCTTCAGGTGCTACACCCACAATCTTTTGCCCAATGCTATCTTCCTGAGAAGGGTTTCCTGCTGCAATACCTGCAACGTGACCACCGTGAGTGGCCTCCTTGCTTTCTTTTACCTCATTATTTGTATCAAGGTAATTATAAGCAAAGACGATTTTCTCACTGTACCATTGACCGTAATGAATACCCGCTTGTTCTTTCACAACAGCAAGTTCTTCCTCACTTTGATACTTGGCCTTTGTGATATCTGTCAGACGATAGGCATCGTGCTCCACATCAATACCAGAATCGACAATGGCAATGACCATCCCTTCTCCCTTGTTGCCTGCCTCCCAGACAGTAGGAACATTGATGAGAGCATTGCTCTCCTCTGAAAGCACTTCCTCGCTTCCAGAAAGCTCGGTAGCAGTAGCAGAATTATCCAGAGTAGACCCCGAATCAGTAACTACAGGCTCTACATTCTCTGTAACAAGAAGAGTAGCCCCAACCACATCCTCTGTCTGAGCCTGGTCAGTAACTGGTTCAACTACACTTGAAGCTGGTTCAGCCATATTAGAAACTAACTGGGTTTCGCCAACATCTTCTTCTTTCTCCGTCAATGACAGATCTAAACCTTGATCAGCCACTGAAGCTAGGTCTGTTTCTACAGAATGGGCCATTGAGTTATCCACTGTTACAAGCGGAAGTGTATTGGTTTCATTCGCTAAAACAGGCACTGCCACATAAGTTGTAGCCGTCAAAAGAGTCAATAAACTGCTTGCCTTCAATAGTCGATTGACCAAATTGCGATTTGCCATAAACATAACCTCCTTTTTTAGATTTGTATTCTACATACAAAAAATATTTTATCACGAAATCGCTTTCTGGACAATACTGAATTTTCAGATTTTTTTGAAAAATATAAAAAAAGCTTCTGCCTTCCACTTAAATGACTAGCATAGTGCCGACCATTCAAGAGAATGCAAAAGCTCATTTTTTATTCTGAAACAGAATCCGTTACCCTGCTTTCTATACTTTCTGTCGAAACAACTGAAGAAGTTACTGGTTCAACTGGAGGAACTAATTCAGATGATGCCGCTAACTCCTTGACTGGCTCTTCTACAGCTGGAGCTGTTTCTGAAGCTACATCCGTCGGCATTTCACTTGACGGGCTAGTTTCAACCTCGCTTTCTTGCGATTGACCACTTTCTTGGCTGTCAGATATGTCTGTTTTTTCTTCCGATGCAAAGCGTTGGGCTGGCGTTGCAATAATAGACGAAACGCTTGGTTGAGTCCCTGCTTCTGTAGGGGTAGTTGGCTGAGGGGGCTCTACTACGACTGGGGCATTGGATGCTAGCAAGGCTTCAGCTAGTGCCAATTCTGTTTGAGGATTGAGGGCCGATTTTTCCACACGGTAGAAACCTGAACCATCCGCTCTAGGGATTCGGAAGGCTGTTTGAGATACCTTGGTTTTTGGATCCAAAACATCTTGCGGGTCAAAAATATAGCCGTCTTTTGTTATGTACTTCCCTGCTGCCTTGGCGGTTGCCAATTCCTCTGCCGAATGGACAATTTGCCAGTTTTTCAAGCCTGCCCGTCTATCAAGCGGTGTCACACGTTTGGCCAATTCTTCCGCATCACGTTTATTAAGAAGAGCTTCTACAGCTGCTAGTTCCTCTTGTGAGAGATCTTTTTTGGCTACTGAGCGTAATGAACCTCCTGTCGCTCTCGGAACGCTAAAGGCTTGACTAAAGATAAAGCTGGCTGGATCCAAGACATCTTCTGCTGCAAAGATATAACCATCATTGGTCGCAAACTTACCCTGCGCACGCGCAGCCATGACTTCTTCAGCAGTATAAACAATCTGCCAATTTTTCAAACCTTGACGCTCTGCTTTCGGTATAGCATTTAAAATCGACGGAACCTCTTCAGCCATTTCTCCATCGCCATGTCCAGCTGTTGTCCAAGCTGATGGACGAACATCCGGATGTTGCATGATGTAACGAATGGTCGCAATTTGTTCCTTGCTCAACCAAGTATAAGGCAGAACATGGATATGGTCTATGTGAGGAATGACAAAGGAAGTACCCGTATCGTAAGTCGCATTAGCTCCCTTCATTGGAATCTTATCCATAGTGACCAACATGGCAGGTTGAAGATCTCCTTCAGCCAACGGAGCAATGTCAAAGATATATTGTTTATCTTTTTCTGATAGGGTTAATTCTGCAAATGAGATTTTCATCCAATCCAATTCGTCACGGCTATAAGAATAAGTCTTACCTGCTTGCTGCACATGATAGACAACCTTGCCGTTCAATCTTTCCTTGCCTGTAACCAATTTATAGTCAAAGTCTGGACGATTCTCTTCTAAGGGTGTGCTTGTTTCAACCGTAGGCTTTTCTGTTTCCACAGCCTCCACTCCTGCTGAAACTATACCACCAGACGGAACAAACACTTGATTTTCCTTGGGCTTATCCGTTTCTAGTGGACTTGTCGGTTGAGATGGTAGTGGACTATCAATAATTAGATTATGTATTGGTTTTGTCGATAATACAGGAGCACCTGTTTGCTCTCTCACCCACTCTTCCACTTGCCTGATTTCAAAGTCTTCCAATTCACCAAGACCGACATAATGGAAATGGTCCCCATGACTAGCGATTATACCATGCTCATCAACTGATGTAATGGATTCTTTGCTAAAAACGTAGCCATCACTTGTAAAGTAGGCCTTGCCATCCAATCCCTTACCATAGATAGAAATCGGCCGTCCCATATAGGAATGAACTTTCTCCCTAGGTTGACTAGGTTTTACAAGATCAACAGGAAGACTTGGTTGGCTTAACAGACTTGAATTAGCAAGTTCCGTAGCATGAGATGGAAGAGTAGGCTGGGAAGGTTGAACAGGACTGATTGGACTAGCCACTGCCGAACTAGGAAGCGTCACTGGACCAGCTGTTTCTGTCGGTCTATCTTCCGAAACCGATGCATGTGAAACCGAGACACCTACACCAATCATCCGAGTAATCTTTTCTTCCAAGGCTGACATCTGACTATAAGGGATGAAATGATGGTGATCTCCATGGGGAACAACAACACCTGTCGCAGTTTTCTTAGTTATGGTTCGTGGATCAAAGACCAGGCCATCTGCTTCCACATGACGTTGGGATAAAGGTGTCGCATCCAGCTGAGCCAACAAGCTGGCCAAATCTTGTCCCTGTACTGAAACAGGAGTTTCCTGCCGAACTTTCTGGGTGTGATTTCCATAATGATTTCCAGTGGTTGACTGACTGTTCCCCTTTTTATTCCAATAATCCTGAGCCGCTTTCAATTCAGAGGCAGAGAGGTCTTTTTTAGGAATAAAATGGAAATGGTCCCCATGTGGAACAATAAAGCCATCACCGGTATCTTCGATGACATCTGTCGGATTAAAGACATAACCATCGTCAGTCTTGTAAGGACCGTCTGAATGGCTAGAACCTGTCGCCTGTTGCTTGCTATCAGCCGATGTAATTCCTTTTTGTCGTTCAACTTCTTCCTTGCTCCGAACATTTTTCTGCTGTTTGGCATCTTTCAAGTAAAGGTAATATCTCCCATCTACCTTGATAACATAGCCATCTTGAACCTCATTGATAATGTGACTATCTTGAAGGACATAATTCGGATCCTTCATGACCAATTCTTCACTAAAGATGGCATCGAAAGGCACCTTGCCATTGTAATAATGGAAATGATCTCCGTGAGAGGTCACATAGCCTTGGTCTGTGATTTTGACAACAATCTGCTCAGCATCAATATTTTCCTTTGCCGAAACCTGTTCCGGAGTTAATTGCTCCGCGACCAGTGACTGCTCCTTCTGACTATCCTCAATATAGGACACTCGATTTTTTTGTTCTTCTGTCGCCTGATAACGCCCCAACTGGTAGCTACATAAACTCATCCCCAATACAAGGACGGCTACCGAACCAACGACTGCTTTCTTTTTCATCTTCTCTCCTTTATGTGATTATTATTTCAATTCTTGAGCAAGAGTTTCTAAAACCTGCTCTAAGTTTTCTAAATAGGTCAAGTTATTTTCTGGATCTGCCTCCAGAGGATCCAAGACCTTCAAGTCTACACCTGTCGAAGTTGCCAGAGCCTTAGCCAATTTATCCGACGTTCCCTTTTCGGTAAAAATCGTTTGTACCTTGTAAGTGTCGACAAACTCTTTAATCTCTGCCAACTGCCTTGGGCTAGGTTCTTCCTCAGACACCCCTGCTATCCCCAACTGCTTTAGACCGAAGCGCTGGGCAGTGTAAGAAAAGGCAGTGTGTTGGGTCACGAAAGTTTTTGAACTGGCCTCAGCAAAGATTGGAATATATTTCTCAGCCAACTTTTTTGCATTCTCATCCAAAGCCTTAGCATTTTTCCGATAATAATCCGCATTCTCTGGATCACTATCTGCCAAAAGTTCCCCAATTTCAAGGGCTTCCTGTCCGACCAAGACCGGATCCAGCCAGGTGTGGGGATCATACAAACTAGCCTCATCAATTCCCTGACCAACTTCCATATCTTCTAAACCAGGAACTTTTGACAAAGGCAGGCTTGTAGATGCTTCTAAGACCTGGACAGACGCCCCCTGTAAATTTGGGTCTAAGCGCCCTGCCCATGACTCCAAAATCCTTGAGTGATAAATAAAGACATCTGCATCATAAATGGCTCGTATGTCTGCCGCTGATGGTTCGTATGAATGAATTCCCGAACGCGAACCAATCATCCGAACATCATTCTTATCTCCCGATACTTCCTTAACCAGTGAATAAATAGGGTAAAACGATGTCACAATCCGCATTCCTGACTGAACCTGACTAGCCTCTTTCTGAACCGAGCAAGCCATCAAGCACAAACCAGCTAGAACAGAAAGACAGGCTCCAAGTATTTTCTTTAGCATATTTCCTCCTTTTCACAAAAAACATTAACCAGTTAAGTTTATACCACAAAACAATTAACTGGTCAAGTATTTTTAGGAAAATATATACTAATTTATCAAAAAAACAAAAACATACTAAGATTAGTAGTGAGGAAATCTCCGACGGGAGAAAGTACTCACTACTTTTTCTTTATGATAAAGTAGAGGTGTCTTGTTAAGTCGAGAACTCTTTTGACGCTAGACGTCGCATCAAAAACTGGCAAGGCACCTGTTTTAGAAAGAATGTTATCAAAGTATGTGGGACGCCAGACGTCGAGTATTGAAAATGACATCACTAAAACAAGGAATCATTCAAGACAAAGAGGTAATATCATGCGTGCAGTTTTTGGGATTGATGTGAGTAAGGCAAGTTCAGAAGTGGCCATTCTAGTCAATGGTGAGAAAGTTCATGGCTATACCATGTCCAATGACGCCTTAGGCTTTGCTCGGCTACTTGGCGATTTGAGAACCGTCCATAAGCCAGAAATCATCTTTGAAGCAACAGGTGTCTACTCTCGCCGTCTTCAAGCTTTTCTGGATGAACATGGCTACGCTTATACACGACTTAATCCCTTAGAAGCTAAGAAGCAACTGGATAGCTTGCGTGTGCGGAAAACAGATCAAATTGACGCCGAAAAACTAGCTCAATCTCAGTTTGTACTGAATCGTAAATCGACGTATGTCCAAGAAGAAGTCTACCAAAACTTGCGGGATCTAAGTCGTTTCTATCAGAATCTGACCGAGGATATTGTTCGAGCTAAAAACCGCCTGCACAAGGTCTTACAGGTCACTTTTCCTGAATTGGAAACTATCTTATCAACACCATCTGGCGAACAATACTGGAACCTGGTCATAGCTTTTCCTTGCAAGGACTTCGTGCTTGATTTAAGCAAGGACGA
>NZ_POJH01000034.1 GCF_002960625.1 Streptococcus suis | reverse complement strand
AGTAATTATAGCACTAACCTGAACGAAGTTCAGCGAACGTCTTTAGACGTCGCTGGAGAGAAACGGCTTATAGCCGGTGTACAAGCCACCCGTTTTCACGGGTGGTTATGACTGTTTTAACCTCTGACACAGAGGCCTTTTTTATAGACTTGGTCTCTTAAGTTGGTAGCAAAGAAGTAGAAGAGGAAGTCGATATTGGGTGCATCAAAGATGCTAATATCAGCATCTTTTCCTGGGTGGAAGCTACCGATATGGGCTTGTCTATCTACGGAATAGGCGGCGTTGATGGTCACAGCATTCAAGACTTCAACTGGTGTTAAACGCATCATGAAACAGCCAAGCTGCATGACAAATTGCAGGTTAGCAGTTGGGCAACTGCCTGGATTGCTATCGGTTGAAAGGGTGATGGCCATGCCCTTATCCAGCATTTTTCTAGCGGGTGCATAGGTGTCTTCCATGAGGCTAAAGGTTGTTGCTGGAAGAAGGTTGCCGATAACCTTAGCTTGACTTAGTTTGTCAATGCCTTGGTCGGTAATCACCATCAGGTGCTCGGCACTGACTGTTCCCAGTTCAGCAGCCAGGTCAACCCCACCAATACTTTTTATCTCATCAGCATGAATACGGAGTTTAAAGCCCATGTCCTTGGCTTTTGTGAGTAGACTACGGGCTTCTTCTGCTGTGAAGACTCCTTGCTCACAGAAGATGTCACAGAATTCTGCCAAATTTTCTTCTTTAACTTGTGGCAACATGCTTTCTATAATGAGGTCCAAGTAGGCTTGATTATTTCCCTTATATTCTGCTGGAATGGCATGGGCTGCCATGAAGGTTGAAATCAAGTCAATAGGATGATCCTTGTGAAGTTGCTGGACCACTGCCAACTGTCTTTTCTCTGTTTCCCAGTCCAGTCCATAGCCACTTTTAGCCTCTACGGTAGTCACACCATGGTCTAGCATGTAGTCCAGTAGTTTATAGGATTTCTGATAGAGAGTATCAAAATCAGCCTTTCTGGTTGCACGAACCGTGGACAGAATACCTCCACCATTTGCCAGAATATCCAGATAAGAAACGCCAGCTAGTTTCTGAGCAAATTCATGCTCTCGGCTTCCTCCATAGACCAGGTGGGTATGGCAATCGATCAGTCCAGGGGTGGCCACCTTTCCTTGACATGAAAGAAGAATCGTTTCAGGGCCAACTAAGTCTGCTTGAGGCTCTCCAGTCCCAGTTGCGAGAATTTTTCCATCCTTGATGGCTATGTAGCCGTCTTCTAAGATAGTGGCTGTAGCCATTTCCTTACCAGCTAGAGGATGACCGGGGTCATTGGGGCAAAATACCTGATTGAAATGGGTCAATATTTTGTCTGCGAACATAGTGCGTCCTCCCTTGTATGATGTTCTTAGTTCTAGGATAATACAAAACCGTCAAATTTTTGTCAAAAATAAATCTTTTTTCTCAAAAAATAAAAAGTTGTTAAAATAACATATTAACAGACTTTATATAGACGAATGAAAGGTAAACTAGGGATGTATAGAAAATTCCTGCTCGGAGATGGGACTATTTCTGGGGAAGGAAACAAGCACTAGATTCAAAAGGAGGATGACCTATGTCACATTTTGAAGAAAAAGATATTGCGGCAGCAATGACCATCAAGTTAGATGATGTCTTGCCTGAAAAGACAGTCTTTGAGGAAGGCATCAGACGAGCACCAGACAGGGGCTTTCGCTTAACACAGGCTCAGACGGAGATTGCCTTGAAAAATGCCCTGCGGTATATTCCAAAAAAATACCATGAGGAAGTCATTCCAGAATTTTTGGAAGAGTTAAAAACTCGTGGGCGGATTTATGGCTATCGCTGGCGTCCAAAAGAAAGAATTTATGGCAAGCCGATTGATGACTACAAGGGAAATTGTACGGCTGCCAAGGCCATGCAGGTCATGATTGATAACAACCTCAGTTTTGAAATTGCCTTGTATCCTTATGAGTTAGTCACTTATGGGGAAACAGGTTCGGTCTGTGCCAACTGGATGCAGTATTGTTTGATCAAAAAATACCTGGAGGTCATGACAGAAGAACAGACCTTGGTAGTAGAATCAGGTCATCCATTAGGTCTATTTAAATCCAAACCAGAGGCACCGCGTGTCATTATTACCAATGGTTTGTTGGTTGGTGAATACGACAACATGAAGGACTGGGAAATCGCTGAGGAAATGGGAGTGACCAATTATGGTCAGATGACAGCTGGGGGCTGGATGTACATTGGTCCTCAGGGAATTGTTCATGGTACCTTCAATACACTTCTCAATGCTGGTCGCTTGAAATTGGGTGTAGCTGATGATGGGGATTTGACAGGTAAACTCTTTATTTCATCTGGTTTAGGTGGAATGAGTGGAGCTCAGGGTAAGGCTGCTGAAATTGCTAAGGCAGTTGCTATTGTAGCCGAGGTAGACCAGTCACGGATTGAAACCCGCCATTCACAAGGTTGGATTAGTCAGTTGGCAGAAAGTCCAGAAGAAGCTCTGACCTTGGCCTTGGCTGCGAAAGAGAAAGGCCAATCTACCTCAATCGCCTATCATGGAAATATTGTAGATTTGCTGGAATATGTAGTTGAAAAGAATATTCCAGTTGACCTGCTCTCTGACCAAACTTCTTGTCACAATGTCTATGATGGAGGCTACTGTCCAGTCGGTATCAGCTTTGAGGAGCGTACTCGTTTACTTGCAGAGGATAAGGAAAACTTTGTTGGTCTAGTGGATAAAACCCTGGAACGTCATTATCAAGCTATTAAGACCCTGACTGACCGAGGAACCTATTTCTTCGATTATGGCAATGCCTTTATGAAGTCAGTTTATGACTCAGGTATCAAGGAAATTTCTAAGAATGGTTTGGATGATAAAGATGGCTTCATCTGGCCTTCTTATGTAGAAGATATCATGGGACCAATGCTCTTTGACTATGGTTACGGTCCATTCCGTTGGGTTTGTTTGAGTGGCAAGCATGAGGACTTGATTACTACAGACAAGGCTGCTATGGATGTGATTGATCCAACTCGCCGTTACCAAGATCGTGACAATTACAACTGGATCCGCGATGCTGAGAAAAATCAGTTGGTCGTAGGAACTCAGGCACGGATTTTGTACCAAGATTGTATGGGTCGTGTAAATATTGCGCTGAAGTTCAATGAGCTCATTCGTCAAGGAAAAATTGGGCCTGTTATGCTAGGTCGCGACCATCACGATGTATCAGGTACTGATTCTCCATTCCGTGAAACATCCAACATCAAGGATGGTTCAAATGTAACCTGCGATATGGCTGTTCAGTGCTACGCTGGTAATGCGGCGCGTGGCATGAGTCTTGTGGCCCTCCATAATGGTGGCGGTACTGGTATTGGTAAGTCTATCAATGGTGGTTTTGGTCTGGTATTGGATGGAAGCGAGCGCGTGGATGAGATTATCAAATCAGCTATCGCTTGGGATACCATGGGTGGTGTAGCGCGTCGGAACTGGGCTCGTAATGACCATGCGATTGAAACGGCTATTGAGTACAACCAAATGCGTCAAGGTACAGACCATATCACCATTCCTTATTTGGCAGATGAGGACTTAATTCAGTCTTCTGTTGCTAAATTGTTTGAAAAATAAGTAATCGCCTAAACAATCATAATAAGAAAGAGGTTTTCAAATGGCAAAACTTGTAGAATGTATTCCAAATTTTTCAGAGGGACGTAACCAGGAAATCATCGATGGCTTGGTAGCGACTGCTAAGAGTGTTCCGGGTGTGACCTTGCTGGATTATTCTTCGGACCAAAGTCATAACCGCAGTGTGTTTACTTTGGTGGGGGATGAAGAAAGTATTCAGGAAGGAGCTTTTCAACTGGTCAAATATGCTAGTGAAAAGATTGATATGACCAAGCACACAGGTGAACACCCAAGGATGGGAGCGACAGATGTACTTCCATTTGTTCCTGTAAAGGACATCAGCATGGAAGAATGTGTTCAACTAGCTAAGAAAGTCGCTGAGCGTATCAATAAAGAATTGACTATTCCAGTCTTCCTCTATGAAGAAGCAGCAAGCAGACCAGAACGACAAAATCTGGCTAAGGTCCGCAAGGGTCAGTTTGAAGGCATGCCTGAAAAATTATTGGAAGAAGACTGGGCGCCTGATTTCGGTGAAAGGAAGATTCATCCAACAGCAGGTGTCACAGCAGTCGGCGCTCGGATGCCTCTAGTTGCCTATAATGTCAATTTGGATACAGACAATCTAGAAATTGCCAACAAGATTGCCAAAATCATCCGTGGTTCAGGTGGAGGCTACAAGTATTGTAAAGCCATCGGTGTCATGTTGGAAGGAAGAAATATTGCCCAGGTTTCAATGAATATGGTGAACTTGGAAAAATGCTCACTTTATCGTACCTTTGAAACCATTCGTTTTGAGGCTAAGAGATATGGTGTGTCGATTATTGGTTCTGAAATCGTTGGATTGGCACCTGCAAAAGCCTTGGTTGATGTGGCAGAATACTACTTGCAATTGGAAGAGTTTGATTACAGCAAGCAGGTACTAGAAAATCATTTGTTGGGATAAGGAGTATGACCGATGGCATTAGTTGATTTAACCCTTACAGAATTTGCTCAATTACTGGGTTCAGATGCTCCAGCACCAGGCGGAGGCTCAGCAGCAGCCCTTTCGGCTGTCAATGGTATTTCATTGACAAAAATGGTGTGCGAGTTAACTCTTGGGAAGAAAAAGTATGCTGACTATCAGGCTGCTATTGAAGACATTCATAACGTAGCTGGTGACTTGCAAGAGCGTTTATTGCGGGCAATAGACGAGGACACTGAAGCTTTCAATCAGGTATCAGCTGTTTTTGATATGCCCAAGGAAACAGAGGAAGATAAAGAAGCGCGCAGGCGGGCTATGCAGGCAGCCTTGAAGGCAGCAACGCTCTCTCCGTTTGGCATGATGGAAACGATGTTGCAGGCACTTCAGGTAACAGCAGAGGCAGTCGGCAAGTCCAATACCAATGCAGCCAGTGATTTGGGGGTGGCAGCCCTCTCGCTCAAGGCTGGTTTGCAGGGGGCCTGGCTCAATGTTCTCATCAATCTATCTGGTATCAAGGATGAAGAATTTGTTGCAACCTATCGCCAACAAGGCCAGACTATTTTGGAAGCTGGGTCTAGCCTAGCAGACCAGGTATATGAAGACATTCTCCAGATTGTTTAAAGGAGGGAGCCATGGTTTTATCAGATATTGACATTGCGAATTCCGTCCAAATGGAACCCATTGGACAGGTAGCAGACCGTTTAGGTATTCCAGAAGAAAGTTTATCCTTATATGGTAGATACAAGGCTAAAATTGACAGTCGTCAGTTAGAAGCCTTGAAAGATCAACCAGATGGGAAATTGATTTTGGTAACGGCTATTTCACCAACTCCAGCAGGGGAAGGAAAAACAACAACTTCCGTCGGTTTGGTCGATGCCTTGACTGCTATTGGTAAGAAGGCTATTATCGCCCTACGTGAGCCTTCTCTGGGACCTGTCTTTGGGGTTAAAGGTGGTGCAGCAGGTGGTGGATATGCCCAAGTTGTTCCAATGGAAGATATTAACTTGCATTTTACTGGAGATTTTCATGCCATCGGTGTAGCTAATAACCTGCTGGCAGCCTTGATTGATAATCATATTCATCATGGAAATGCCTTGGGAATTGATAGTCGTCGGATTACCTGGAAGCGAGTAGTAGACATGAATGACCGCCAGCTCCGCCATATTGTCGATGGCCTGCATGGTAAGGTAAATGGAGTACCTAGGGAAGATGGCTACGATATTACCGTTGCTTCAGAAATAATGGCTATTCTGTGCCTATCTGAAAATATAGCTGATTTGAAGGCACGACTGGAAAAAATTATCATCGGCTATAATTTCCAAGGTCAACCGGTTACAGCTGGGGATCTTAAGGCAGCTGGGGCAATGGCAGCACTCTTGAAAGAAGCCATTCATCCTAACCTTGTACAAACCCTTGAACACTCCCCAGCCCTTATTCACGGTGGTCCGTTTGCCAATATTGCTCACGGTTGTAATAGTGTTCTTGCTACTAAATTAGCCTTAAAATATGCAGATTATGTGGTTACAGAAGCAGGCTTTGGGGCAGATTTAGGCGCTGAAAAATTCATAGATATCAAGTGTCGTCTAAGTGGCTTACGACCATCCGCAGTTGTACTCGTAGCTACTATTCGTGCCCTTAAAATGCACGGAGGAGTTGCCAAGTCTGACCTGGCTCAAGAAAATGTAGAAGCAGTACTTGCAGGTTTACCAAACCTTGAAAAACATTTGGAGAATATTCAGGAAGTTTATGGTTTGCCTGCGGTTGTTGCCATCAATAAATTCCCACTAGACACAGAGGCAGAATTAGAGGCAGTTTCTACTGCTTGTGCCAAACGTGGTGTTGATGTAGTACTGTCTGATGTTTGGGCACATGGTGGTCAAGGAGGGCGTCAACTTGCAGAGAAAGTCGTCCAACTTGCTCAAGAAGAAAATCATTTCCAATTTGTCTATGATGTAGAAGACAAGATTGAAACTAAATTACACAAAATTGTTACAAAAGTCTATGGTGGTCAAGGGGTTAAACTCTCAACACTTGCTAAAAAAGAAATAGCAGAACTGGAAAGACTAGGTTTTGGTTCCTATCCAATCTGTATGGCCAAGACCCAGTATTCATTCTCAGATAACCCTAATCTCTTAGGAGCTCCGACAGACTTTACAGTGACTATTAGCAATGTCAAAGTTTCAGCAGGTGCTGGCTTTATCGTCGCCTTGACAGGAAACATTATGACCATGCCAGGTTTGCCAAAGGTCCCTGCGAGTGAAAAAATTGATATTGACAACCAGGGCAATATCACAGGTCTTTTCTAAGAGAGGTGGAAGGATGATTAGAGTTGAAAAGTATAAAACAAGTGATTACCAAGAAACCTCCTGGTCAGGTGGACGAACCACTCAACTCTATCTCTTTCCTGCTCAGTCTTCCTATGGTGAAAGAAATTTTCAATTTCGATTGTCCACAGCAAGTATGGACACGGAACAATCTACCTTTACCTCGCTACCTTCATATCACCGCATTCTATTAAGTTTAGACCAAACCATTGTCTTGCAGGATATGAATAGTGGCGAACAAGTAACTCTGGCTCCTTATCACATCCATCGGTTTGAGGGGGAACAATCCATCCAATGCGTAGGAAAAGCACAGGATTTTAATATTATATTTGACGATAGTGTGCAAGCTGATTTACAGGTGATGGATGAGAACAAGTGGGGTGTAGAGTGTGGGGATGATTTTCAATTTATCGTCATTTAGTTTTTCTTTTATTACTTCGTTAACTCGCCTTGCCTAACTCCAGTTATGCCTGCGGCTCGTTGCCTAGTACTAAAAGTAAACTAAAAGACTATATTTATGCCTTAGTCGATTTGGATTTCCATATAGAAGGTTGGGGAAGTGGTCATCTAGCCGCAAAGGAATTGCTGGTTGTAGAGACCAAAGAGTTGCCTCCCCGATCCCTTCATCTAACTGCTTGTCAAGCTTGCCAAAAGCCTAAGGCACTGATTGCTAAACTTAGGTCTACTGACCTAGGTAGGAACATGATCTAGAAGAAGATTTAGGAGATCATATCATGGAAAACAAACAGACACAGTTATCGACGCAGGAGAGTGCAAAATTCTCTCTGACAGGAGCGACCTTATACGGTATTAACGCTGTTATTGGGTCTGGTATCTTTCTCTTGCCGCAAAATATTTATCGGGACCTAGGTCCAGCTTCCATCGCTGTTATGCTAGGAACGGCTATCTTGACCATCATGTTGGCGGTCTGTTTTGCTGAGGTAGCAGGGTACTTTGGAAAAAACGGCGGTGCCTTTCAATATTCTAAACGTGCTTTTGGTGACTTTATTGGTTTTAATGTCGGCATCTTAGGCTGGATGGTGACCATGTTTGCCTGGGCGGCTATGGCAGCAGGTTTTGCTAAGATGTTCATCATTACTTTCCCAGCCTTTGAGGGAATGAATATTCCACTTAGTATCGGTTTGGTCATTCTCTTGTCCTTGATGAACATTGCTGGTTTGAGAACCTCCAAAGTCTTTACCATTACAGCAACCATTGCCAAGTTAATTCCGATTATTCTCTTCTCCCTTTGTGCTCTTATCTTTATCCCTAAAGGTTTGTCTAACTTTAGTCCTTTTGTTCAATTATCTGAAGGACAAACCTTGCTCGGAGCGATTTCAGGTACCGCCATCTATATTTTCTATGGCTTTATCGGTTTTGAAACCCTCTCTATCGTAGCTGGTGAGATGCGAAATCCAGAAAAAAATGTTCCTCGAGCTATATTAGGTTCCATTAGTATTGTTTCAATTTTGTATATGCTCATTATTGGTGGTACCATTGCTATGCTAGGTTCTGGTATAATGGATACAAAGGCTCCTGTGCAAGATGCTCTTGTTAAGATGATCGGTCCTGCTGGCTACTGGTTGGTATCTATTGGGGCTCTCATTTCCATCACCGGTCTTAACATGGGTGAATCCATTATGGTGCCACGTTTCGGTGCTGCCATTGCAGAAGAAGGACTTTTGCCAGCTGCCATTGCTCGAAAAAATGGCAATGATGCACCAGTTGTAGCCATTATTATTTCTTGTGTCATTGCTGTTATATTATTATTATCAGGTTCATTTGAAATTCTAGCTACCCTCAGTGTTGTCTTCCGTTTCTTCCAATACATCCCAACAGCTCTGGCTGTTAATAAATTACGCAAAGATGAGCCGAATGCACAGGTAGTTTTCCGTCTGCCATTTGGTCCAGTTATTCCAACTATTGCTGTAGTCATCAGTTTGATTATGATTTGGGGTGACAATCCAATGAACTTTGTATATGGAGCCATTGGTTTATTGATTTCGAGTGCGATTTACTTCTTCATGCATGGACGAAAGAAAGTGTAATGGAACACTCCTGAAAAACGAAAGGATGAAAGTTATGACAAAACCACTTGTATTAGATGGAAAAAGTTTGTCTTTAGAAGATGTTGTAGCCGTTGCCAGAGCTGGTCAACAGTGCTTGATTTCAGAAGAGGCTAAGGCGGATGTGCTGGCTTCTCGTCAGATTGTGGATGATATTGTCAGGGAAAAGCGAGTTGTCTATGGGGTGACCACTGGTTTTGGTTCCCTCTGTAATGTGAGTATCCCTACAGAAGACACTATCCAACTGCAAGAAAATTTGATTCGTACCCATTCTAGCGGTTTTGGGGATCCTCTACCAGAGGAAGTGGTTCGGGCTATTATGCTGATTCGGATCAATTCTCTGGTCAAAGGGTATTCAGGTATTCGGCTTGAAACCGTTGAAAAATTGTTGGAGATGTTGAACAAGGGGGTTCATCCATTTATTCCTGAAAAAGGCTCACTAGGTGCATCAGGTGACCTTGCTCCGCTGTCTCATATGGTTTTACCAATGTTAGGTTTGGGTAAAGCCTATTACAAGGGACAGTTACTTTCAGGCAAGGAAGCTATGGAGCAGGCAGGGATTGACATCATTCACCTAGCAGCAAAAGAGGGCTTAGCCTTGATCAACGGCACAACAGTCTTGACAGCCATCGGTGCCCTAGTGACTTACGATGCCATCCAGCTTTTGAAACTATCAGATATTGCTGGAGCACTTTCACTGGAAGTTCATAATGGTATTACCAGTCCATTTGAAGAAGAATTGCATCTTATCCGTCCTCAAAGTGGTCAACTTGCGACGGCAAGAAATATTCGTCGTCTCTTAGAAGACAGTGGTAACACGACAGTGGCGACCATTCAGCGCGTGCAGGATCCGTATACCTTACGCTGTATCCCACAAATTCATGGTGCGAGCAAGGATTCGATTGCCTATGTCAAGGAAAAAGTAGAGATTGAAATCAACTCTGTAACGGATAATCCAATCATTTGTAAGAATGGCCACGTTATTTCAGGTGGTAACTTCCACGGAGAACCGATGGCTCAGCCATTTGATTTGTTGGGTATCGCGATTGCAGAAATCGGAAATGTGTCTGAACGCCGTGTCGAACGTTTGGTCAATAGTCAGCTCAGCAAATTGCCGTCCTTCTTGGTTAAACACCCTGGCTGTAATTCAGGCTTTATGATTACCCAATATGCCTGTGCGGCCCTAGTATCCGAGAACAAGGTTCTTTCTCATCCAGCCAGTGTGGATTCTATTCCATCTTGTGAAAACCAAGAAGACTTTGTCAGCATGGGAACAATTGCAGCCCGTAAGGCAGGGGAAATACTGAAAAATGCTCGCCGTGTCCTTGCAACAGAAATCATGGCTGCTTGTCAAGCTCTGGATTTGAAAGGGAACAGTACTCAACTTGGTAAGGGAACCAAGCCAGCCTATACAGTCTTTAGACAGCAGGTTGACTTCATCGAAAATGACAAAGACATTGAAATCTACGACGAGCTCAATAAAGCTTCGCTTGTGATTGAAAGTCCGGAATTCTTGGCTGCAGTGGAAGAGGCAGTTTCTCTGACTATCCAATATGACTAAGCCAGCCTGATCAGAATTTGACAGGAAGTAATAAGATAGCTATACTAAATAGGAGGTCTTATCAAGGAACAAGACCTCCTATTCTGTCAGAGTTTGATGATGAAGATGATAACTAGGAGAAAACATGCTAAGTAACTATTATCCAACAACCTATTCCTACTATCAAAGAGGGGTTGACGATGATCTCTATACTGCCAAATGGGGCATGGTGATGGAATTTATCGATCTCAATAACCAAACACTTGAACGCTTAGAGGGCAAGCATTTTGGAATCATTGGATTTAAGAGTGATAAAGGTGTCTATATCAATCATGGACGTGTTGGAGCAGTAGAGGGGGCCAGTAGTATCCGAACCCAACTAGCCAAACTACCTTGGCATTTGGGCAACGAAGTCAAGATTTACGATGTGGGGGACATAGATGGGCCTAATTGTAGCTTGGCAGAATTGCAGGACAGTCTGGCTGCAGCTGTTCAGCGGATGCTGGACTTGAACCTTTTTCCGATTGTCCTGGGTGGAGGACATGAAACGGCCTATGGACATTACAAGGGCCTGCAGGCTGGCTTAGAGCAGGAAGAGCCGATTGCTGTTATCAATTTCGACGCTCATTTTGACCTTCGTCCTTATGACCAAACAGGTCCAAATTCTGGTACTGGTTTTCGGCAGATTTATGATGATTGTAGGGCAAGGGGCTACGAATTTCCTTACTTAGCCTTAGGAATTCAAGAACACAATACCAATCTCTTTCTCTTTGACTTTGTTGCTAAATCAGCAGATATTTCCTTTTTAACCGGGCAAAATCTCTACGTAATGGGCTATGAAAAAATTTGCTCTTACCTAGATGAGTTTATTCAGCGTCAGCAGGCTATCCATCTGACCATTGATATGGATTGTTTTTCAGTGGGCTCTGCCCCAGGTGTCAGCGCCATTCAGTCTCTTGGGATTGATCCAAACCTAGCCGTTCTACTCTTACAGTATTTGGCTGCTAGCGATAAAATTGTTGGTATCGATATTGTTGAAACATCTCCACCTCATGATATAGACAACCATACGGCCAACTTAGCAGCAACGCTTATTTTCTATCTGACACGGATTTTGGTTCAAACACACGACAGAAAATAAAGACTTTTCCTAGGATAACTAGAAAAAAGGAAGGACTATCACTGAATAGGTCCTTCCTTTTTGGTTGTATGATTGTAGTTGAGCTTATTTAGTTTGCTTTCATGAAATTCTCCAAATCTTCCAGAAGCAAACGGTCGCGATAAGGGTTCAGGAATTGTTTGGCGATGTGGTAGTAGTGGCTCAAGTCCTCGTCTAATTTTTGAGCAAATGTAGCTTCTAGTAGGGGATTGTCCCTCATTTCATTCTTCAATTTTGCCATTAGGTAATAAATCATGCCCTTATCTCTTGGATTAGAATAGCGAGAAATCAAAGCTTCTTTCCTATCTAGCAGGTCATGAACTCCTGTGTAGTCTTGTTTCTGGCAACCTAGTAGCGCTAAATAGAGCTTGAGCTGTACTTCCTTCCAAGGATAAATCTGTTGATTGACTTCTTGAATAGCCGCCTGAAAGATGGAATGAGCCTGGTCAAAATCTTGCAGATGATAGTAGGAAGTCCCCAAGCCGATATAAAAACCAAGAGTAGATGATTGAGGAGCCTGGTCTTGCATCAATTCAATGGCGTCTTTTTGCAGGTGGATGGCAGTCAGAAAATCTCTGCGAATCTGAGCCATCTCCGCCAAGTAATCTAGGGCAGCCGCAATCTGAATGGCGTATTTCTTCCGCATAGAAGCTGTCAGACTAAAGCAATCAATGGCTTCGTAGAGAAGACGACTAGCCTTCTCCTCATCCCCTAACATGAGATTAAAAAGTCCCTTAAAGCGCAGAAACATTCCGATGGCTTGGTGATCATTAGCCTCTATAGCAGTTTCCAGACCTAATTCAGCATAGTAGCCCAGGTCACTTATGTTTTCAATCTGGATGCAGTAATGGATAAACTGTCGATAGCCTTTCAATAGATAATCTTGTTCATGGAGGGCGTGGGCTCTGGCAATCACCTTACGGATACTGCTAACCCCCTTCTGGTAATTACCGATTCGGATATAGTAGCGACCTTCATAAAATTCAAATCGAACTTGAAGAAGCTGGAACTGACGCTGGTCGCCATAAAGCTTTTCGAGATGAGCCATGGTTTCCCGCACCTCAGCCAACTGTTCCTGGATCCAGAGCACATTCTCTTCTTCCTTGCCCCCACTTAGTTGGTCCTTACTAGAGCCCAAAGGAAAAAGATCGTAGTGTGACTTGATTGCCAGATTTAAGTGTTGTAAACGATATTCCAGAGCCATCAGAGGTTGCTTGGCAGCAGTAAAATGCCTTGCAATCTTTAGCAATAAGACGCTGTTGTTGGGTTGAAGTTGTAATTTTTGGATGAGATGAAAGGCAATTTGTTCATGCAAAATTCTTCTTTTTGATAGAGGTAGCTGATCGTAGAGAAATTCTCCTAAGACAGCTTGACGAAATTGCACTTCCAGTCGATCATCAACCTCTTTTTGCAGGATAAGGGATTTGCTGGTTAGCTGATCCACCAATACAGCCATTTCATGATGGCTTAGTCCCATTAAATCAGCCAATAGACTAACATCACTTCCAGCACTACAGGTCGAAAGGTAGTTGAGTAACTCCTCTTCTTTTGTATCAAGGCCATGGACCTGCAAAGCCATTTTTGACCGAATAGCTGCCGTTAGAGGATGGAATTCACGGCCCTCCCTGATTTGCTGGGCGTATTGGTCAAGGAGAAAGAGATTGCCTTGACTAAAATGGTAAATTTGCTCTAAATTAGAAAGAGCATCCTGCTGGCTCAGTTCTTTTAAAAAGTCCTGACTGTCAGCGAGGGATAAATTTTTCAAATAAAGGTTTTCTGCAAGCTGATGGTTA
Source organism: Streptococcus suis (assembly GCF_002960625.1). GTDB lineage: Bacteria > Bacillota > Bacilli > Lactobacillales > Streptococcaceae > Streptococcus > Streptococcus suis_T. Next base: position 71,055 of record NZ_POJH01000034.1, on the reverse strand, counting down.
TACAGGTAATGCTCAAGATAATCCATTTCCTTATTTTGCCGTAAGTTTCTGGTGAATAGAAATGCTAGAGGAGCACGGCTAAGAGCATGAATACAGTCCAGCACTACTTGTAAACTCTCTTTATCCATCCAATGAGCATCCTCAATCAAGAACAGTAGAGCTTGTTTCTGACAGGTCTTTTCCAAACCATCAATCAAGTCTTCACGCTTCCTTGTTTCTTCCAAAGACAGTCTTGTATCCAATGTCTCTTGGAAAATCCATTGATAGTTATGACTTATCTTTCGCCAAATGGAGTATGGCTTGTAGAGGTCCTCTGGTAAACAGTTGATATGAATGATAGAAAACCGTTGGTCCTGGTTAGCCAAGACCTGACGGACCAGGCTTCGTTTTCCTGAGCCAACTTCACCGTGGAGGAAAAAGGCACGACTACCAGTTTCTAAGACAGAGGCTAGGAAATGTTCGAGAGCATGGATTTCTTCGATTCTTCCATAAAAGTAGTCGGTTTTGGGAGCTAACTGAGTGTCTTTTTTCTCTGCATGGTCCCTGACGACTTGATAATAGAGGTTTTTTATCGCTTCACCAGGTCCGATTCCTAGCTCCTTATCCAACAGTTGTGCCAAGCGATGATAGGTTTCAATAATCTTTCGTGTCTGTCCTTCCTCCAAATAGAGTTTCATCAAGCTAAGATAATGCTCTTCATTGAACTCATCCATGCTAATCATCCGAAGGATGAGGTGCTCAGCTTCTTCTAAGTCAGACAAGCGCTCTTGTTTTTCCAGCAACTGCTGGCAGGCTGTCAGATAGGTCTTTTCCAGTTGGGACTTGATTTTTTCTATCCAAAAGTCAAACTCTTGGCAATTCTTGATATAAAAATTTTCCAGAAACTCTCCCTTGAAGAGATGGAGCTGGTGAACAGGGTCTGACAAGAATAGCTGCACATCACAGGCAATAGCAATATGGGGATTGATAGCAAGCATGGACCTGCTGGGACTGACAATAGCTTCACATCCTAGCTCTCTGTTGGTCTGATAAATAGTATTCCGTAAGTTTTTTCTAGCCTTCTCGGAATTTTTATCCCCCCACAAGAGTGTAGCTACCTCTTCACGACTGGCTTCACCTTTTAACATAAGATAATAAATCAGGGCACTGATTTTGGCATAGGATGGTGTGATTTCCGCTTGATTGACTAAGATAGTCGGAGTTCCAAATAGTAAACAAGATAACCTTGTCATAAGTAAGCGCCTCCAGTTGTTCTTGTATCTACTATAACAAAAAAATATAAGGAAAACAAATGATATATTATGATGTTTAGAAATGATTTCTACTGAAATAGAATGAGCAACTTCCTGCCAACATCTTGACTGCTTTTACGAATACATAGGATGAGGAGGAAATATGTTTATCGTAAAAAATAAAACCAATCACTTGTTCAATCTCCTAGAAGTTCAGGATTTGAGAGGTGAAGACTTTTACTGTCCCCAGTGTTCTAGTCCAGTCCGCTACCGTTCTGGTAAAATCATGCGACCGCACTTTGCCCATGTTAGTCGGAAAGACTGCCCGTTTTTTACGGAGAATGAATCTGCCCAGCACCTTTCCCTCAAATCAGAGCTTTACAGTTGGCTGGCAGAAAAGGAGCCGGTTGAGTTGGAAAAATACCTACCAGAGATCAACCAACTAGCAGATTTATTGGTGAATAAGCGACTCGCCTTAGAGGTCCAATGTTCCAGTCTGCCGATTTCTCGTTTGCAGGAACGGACGCAAGCCTATTGTAATGCTGGTTACCAAGTTCTCTGGTTGCTAGGCAAGGATTTGTGGCTCAAGGATAGGTTGACCAAATTGCACAAGCAGTTTCTCTCCTTTAGTATGAATATGGGCTTTCACCTCTGGGAATTGGATGATGAGAAGAAGGAGCTGCGGCTTCGCTACCTCATTCATGAAGACCTGCGTGGCAAGGTTCACTGTCTAACGAAAGTCTTTTCCTTTGGTCAGGGTGATTTACTGGATATATTTCGGCTGCCCTATGCCAAGCAAAGTTTGTCCTACTTTACCTGTCCGATGGATAAAAACTTGGTAGACTATATCACCAAGCAGCTCTATTATCGTGTACCTAAGTGGATGAAGTTGCAGGAGCTAGCCTACCAGCAAGGGAAAAACTTGCTCACTCAGTCCTTGGATGACTGGTATCCCCAAATCCGCCTGCCCCGCTCTGCCATTGGCTTTGCCCAAATCAAACAAGACCTGACACCAATTTATCTAGCTTTTGATAAGTTTTATGACAAAATGCAAGACAAGGAAAAACAAGTTCTGTATCCGCCTATAATTCATAGACAAAATGTGTAAATAATGATATAATAAAAGAAAAGGTTTACAAGGGGGTCTTGTGATGAAACGGAGTCGAGTAACTATAATAGGTGCTTCTTTACTCTTATTGGCATGCCTATCAGCCTGTGCTGTAAAGTATACGGAAGGACAAACGAGCACTGCCTCGAATCAGCAAGTACAAACTATCAATGAGAAAGAGGCTCAAAAGTTTACAACCCAGCATAGTCAGAAAGTAGCATCTAAAGAAGTAGGAGATGACGGAGGAACACTCATAGTCTTTGAAGATGGTACGGAATATCTTTACACTGATGAATATTATATGCTTTCCTACCAAAGTGGTTGTAAGGTAACCTATTTCGTCGAAAGCGGTGACTATACAGTAGCGACTGACGAATATGAAGGCGAAGAGAAGGCAAGTGAGGCTACTGGACAGATTGGACAATATTTTGTAGCTAGTGGCTACTCTATCGCTTTTGCAAATGATGGAGATTTAACGATTGACCTACAAGGAAATTTTGTCCATCAGGCTAATAATCAGGAGAGAAAAGGAAGTATCAAAGAGGCTGAAGGAAGCAGTTACGTTGACGGTTTGTTAAATAAATATGGTATCCCCAATCTTGCATTCTATGATAGCTTTGTCAAGGAAGCAGTAGCAGATGCCAAGACTTACTTTACTGATGGTGAGTAAAGTGTAAGCCTCCACTTTCCGTTGGAAAGAGGGGCTTTTTTATGGTAGAATATGAGCTACGGAGGATATATTATGTCTAAACAACGTTATGAAATCGAAGAAAAATACCAGTGGGATTTGACCACAATTTTCCCAACAGATGAGGCTTGGGAAGCTGAGTTGGAGGCTATCCAGGTAGAAACAGACAAGGCCAAGGTTTTTGCAGGTCACTTGCTGGATTCTGCTAAGAGTCTCTTGGAGATTAGCGAAACCCAGCTTGGCCTTATGCGTCGACTTGAAAAACTCTATGTCTATGCGTCCATGAAAAATGACCAAGACACTCGTGAAGGGAAGTACCAGGAATTTCAAGCTAAAGCTCTGAGCATTTACTCAGTTTTTTCTCAGACTTTTGCCTTCTATGAGCCAGAATTTATGGCCATTACCGAAGAGCAGTTGGAAGCCTTTAAGGCAGAAGAACCTGCTCTTGTGCAGTACAGCCATCAATTTGAAAAACTCTTAGCAGCCAAGGACCATGTCCTGTCACAAGAAGTAGAAGAAGTCCTTGCTGCGACCAGCGAGATTTTCGAGTCACCTGCTGAAACCTTCTCAGTCTTAGACAATGCTAGCCTGCGTTTCCCAGAAATCGCAGATGAGGACGGTCACTTGGTGCCCCTTTCACACGGTAACTACATTCATTTTATGGAGTCTAAAAACCGTGAGGTCCGCCAAGAAGCATACGAAGCTATGTACGGTACCTACGAGCAGTTCCAGCATACCTACGCTAAGACTCTGCAGTCTAACGTTAAAGTCAATAACCTGAAAGCTCGTTTGCGTAAGTACGACTCAGCCCGCCACGCATCACTTGCAGCCAATTTTATTCCAGAATCCGTTTACGATACATTAGTAGCGGCAGTCAACAAGCACCTTCCGCTCTTGCACCGTTATATCAATTTGCGTAAGAAACTCTTGGGTATTGATGACTTGAAGATGTACGATATGTACACACCATTGTCAGATTTCAGTACCAAGATTTCTTATGAAGATGCTCTCAAAAAATGCCAAGAAACCTTGGAAATTTTCGGTGAGGAGTATTCGGCTATTGTAAAAGAAGCCTTCGAAAACCGCTGGATTGACGTCCATGTTAATGAAGGAAAACGCTCAGGAGCATACTCAGGAGGTGCTTACGACACCAACGCCTTCATGCTTCTCAACTGGCAGGATAACTTGGATAACATGTACACTCTTATCCATGAAACAGGCCATTCACTTCATTCTATGTTGACTCGTAAGACGCAACCCTATGTCTATGGCCATTATTCACTTTTCTTGGCTGAAATTGCTTCAACGACCAATGAAAATCTTTTGACAGAAAAACTCTTGGCAGAAGTAGAAGATGACAAGGAACGCTTTGCTATTCTAAATCATTACCTAGATGGTTTCCGTGGTACAGTCTTCCGCCAGACCCAATTTGCCGAGTTTGAACAAGCAATCTACAAGGCAGACCAGGAAGGTCAAGTCTTGACGGCTGATTTCCTCAATGAATTGTACGGTCAGACAAATGAGAAGTACTACGGACTTTCTGCAGAAGAAAATCCAGAAATCCAGTTTGAGTGGGCTCGTATTCCACACTTCTATTACAATTTCTATGTCTATCAGTATGCGACAGGTTTCGCAGCAGCATCCGCTCTGGCAAACAAGATTGTTAATGGCAGTCCAGAAGACAAAGAAAACTATCTCAACTACTTGAAAGCAGGTAGCTCAGATTATTCCCTCAATGTCATTGCCAAAGCAGGTGTAGACATGACCAAGGAAGATTACCTCAACGATGCCTTCAAGGTATTTGAGGCTCGTTTGGAAGAATTGGAAGCTCTTGTTGAAAAAGGGGTTCATAAATGAGCAATATCAAGAATAGGATTGAATATAGAAAAGGTCAAACATCCATTATCTGGATATTGATATCAGCCACTATTGTAACAATCTTCTTCTTGTTTCTTACACAACCGGACTTAAGCAGGAGTAGTACTTCTTCTTCTACAGACCTATCGACTACCCGTGAGCAATACATACTCGATGCTGAACCAATGACGCTTGACCGGGCAAGAATCATCTCTCCAAAAATGGAAAATGAAACGGATGCAGAGTACCAGGAGCGTTTACAAGAGATTGTCGATACTGTCAATGAGAGGATGGAGGAGAGGAAATCCAGTATTAGAAGACAAGCCGAGACGGTGCAGACTCAAAATAATGAGTTCATATCTCCCATTATATTAGCTATTTGGGGAATTACCGCTGCTTTTGTTATTGGAGCTCTTATCAGTAACTATCTGAAATCTCGCCAGCCTATTGCAATAGTAATGACTGAGGAGTATATTGAATTTAAGGCTGGTATGTTTCGTGAAGAACATCGTCTCTACTGGAACGAAATTGCAGCGATAGAATACAGTATGAGGTATCAACGTCGTTCGAATTCGGGGAGCTATTCTACAAGTAGGTACCTATATTTTAAAGATGTTAATGATACAATTTTGGACAGAATCAATTTAAATAGCTTGGAAAATTCTGATTTCAATAGTATTCACCGCGATATTAGCAGTTTGGTTCCAGATATGAACTGGATTTATCCCTAATCTTGTGTATTGGAAGCTCTTGTTGAGAAAGGAGTGTGAATATGATTTCCTACAAACGATCTTTTGTATTACCACTTGTTATTAGCATGGTATTTATCTTGATTGGTATGGGCTTAATGTTAAAGCCAGAACCTGCTATTCTATCAGGATTGGGCTACCTATTGTTAGCTGTTCCTTCTGCCTTCTATGCTTATTTGTGGCGGAAACAAGGACCGGTCTTTGTCCTTAATCAGCAGTGTTTAGAGTATAAAAACAAACTTTTGGGAGAAAGAATAACCATTCCTGTAGCAGAAATTGGGAAAATTCAATATGAGCTTGTCCGCATATACCGTGATTATTATTCAAAACGGCTACGCATTGTAGGAAGGACAGGAACTCTTTTGGCTGAGGTGAAACTTGAGAATCTTTCTGGAGCTGATTTCAATGAAGTGTATCAATTCCTCAGTCCACTTGCACCCCATATCGTCTGGGAATTCCCAAAATAAAAATAATAAACAGAGGAGGTAGTATGCTAACAGAAGAAAATTTACAGGATATTTTTGAGATTGCTGACCTACTATCTGAGGGCAACCGAGATATATTTATCCAATTAAAAGAGAGCGTCTTTGCAAGTGATCCCAATCACATTTTAGACTTGCTAGAAGGTATTTTATCACCAGAGGCATTTGATGCCTTCTTAGATCGTGTGGGAGAAGTAGAAAAGGACAATTTGTTGCTTATTCTACTAGCTTTACTGGAGCATAATCGGTACGTCTGTGTTCGACCACGCAAGGATCGCTTATTTGATTTTATCGCGGCTTTTGATTGTCTACAGCCTGTACGAAATGCAGGGATTTTGTTAAAACTAGATTCGGCTGGCTTGGAGGAAACTGGCAATGTGCCAGACTGGGCTGCGATTATTGATGAAAAATATGCTAGTGAACAGTTTTGTTTGGCTGCTGTAGAGATGAATGCCGACCAGTACCATCTCTTATTCGGTAAAGTAGCCACCATAAAACGAGTACAGAAACTCTTTGCTAATCTAGGTTATCGCCTGGACTATGCCAAAAATATGTAAGCAAAAAGGCAGGAGAAATCCTGTCTTTTAGTATGTATGGGAAGAAATTGTTGGCGACTTATGCTATAATGGACCCTATGGTTGAATCATATTCTAAAAACGCAAACCACAATATGCGCCGTCCGGTTGTCAAGGAAGAGATTGTGGACTTTATGCGAACACGTCAGGCGCAACATACAGGTTTTCTCAAGGAATTAGAGGACTTTGCCCGTCAGGAAAATATTCCCATTATTCCCCATGAAACCGTGGCCTATTTCCGCCTGCTCATGCAGACCCTGCAGCCCGATCGTATTTTGGAAATCGGGACTGCCATTGGCTTCTCAGCTCTGTTGATGGCTGAAAATAGTCCCCAGTCGCAGATTACCACCATCGACCGCAATGAAGAGATGATTGGATTTGCCAAGGAAAATTTTGCTAAGTTCGATAGTCGGAAGCAAATTGAGTTGCTCGAAGGTGAGGCGATGGACTTGCTGCCAAGCCTGCCTGATGATAGCTATGACTTTGTTTTTATGGACTCTGCCAAGTCTAAGTACATCGTATTTTTGCCAGAGGTCTTGAAAAAGGTCAAGGTCGGTGGCTTGGTTGTCTTGGATGATATTTTCCAGGGGGGAGATGTCGCCAAAGACATCATGGAAGTTCGTCGTGGCCAGAGGACCATCTACAAAGGCTTGCAACGTTTATTTGATGCGACCCTGGACAATCCGGACTTAACAGCCAGTCTGATTTCTATGAGTGATGGTCTGCTCATGCTACGAAAAAATGTAGAGAATGTAGACCTAAACCTTGCAGAAAATTAAGCTCTTTTTAAGATTTTATGGTATAATGAAAGGGTTAATGAAGAAAAGGAGAGATTTTCTAAATGAAGAAAACCAAAAAAATTCTTGCAGGTGCAGTGACCCTCCTTGCAACTGTGACACTTGCAGCTTGCTCAAGTGCAGCAGATAAAGATATTATTACCATGAAAGGCAATGCCATCTCTGTATCAGAGTTCTACGAGCAGGTGAAAACCAATGCCCAAGCTCAACAAGTTTTGCTTTCTATGGTTATCGGTCATGTTTTTGAAGAACAGTATGGCGATAAGGTATCGGATAAAGAGGTCAATGAAGCCTATGATAAAATGGCTGAGCAGTACGGTGATTCATTTGCAACAGCTCTTGCTTCAGCAGGTTTAACGACGGATACCTACAAGGAACAAATCCGTACCAACAAATTGGTAGAATATGCTGTCAAGCAAGCCGCTGAAAAAGAGTTGACTGATGAAAACTACAAAGCTGCTTATGAAGCTTACACTCCAGAAGTGACTGCCCGTATCATCAAGCTAGATGATGAAGCAAAAGCTAAGGAAATCCTAGCTGCCGCTCAGGCTGAAGGTGCTGACTTCGCTCAGTTGGCTAAGGATAATTCTACAGATACTGCAACTAAGGAAAACGGTGGAGAAATCAAGTTTGATTCTACTTCTACAACAGTTCCGACCGAAGTTAAATCAGCTATCTTTGCATTGAATGCTGGTCAAGTTGGTGCATCTGTAGTGACCGTCGTAGATATGACGACGTACACAACTAGCTATTACGTTGTTAAACTAGAAGCTAAATCTGAAAAATCAGCTAACTGGGAAGATTACAAGGACAAGCTGAAGGAAATTATTATTGCACAAAAACAAAATGATGCAACCTTTGTAGCAACTGTCTTGAAAGATGCCCTTTCAAAAGCTAATGTTAAGATTAAAGATCCTGCCTTCCAGAACCTTCTATCACAATATGTGGCGACTGATGAAAGCAGTTCTTCAACAGAAGCTTCAAGTTCTACAACTGAAAGCTCGTCAGGTCAGTAAGAACCAAACCTATTAAGAATAAATACTCGATCCCTTAGTCCAGAAAATTGGCGGTTGTTGCGAGCCATCTAAGCCGAGTATTTTGCTACTTAATGGAATACATTATTGAATATGAAATGAGAATGACAAGTCATTGAATGAAGGTGGTACCGCGGTTTTTCGCCCTTCGTTTGATTTCTTGTCATTTTTTGGAGGGAGTCATGAAACAATTTCAGGTCAAACAACGTTTTGTTTTGGGTGGTGAAAAATTTGATATTCATGATAGTCATGGACAGCTTGCTTATCAGGTTGAGGGCACCTTCTTTGAAATTCCCAAGCGGTTTACGGTGACCAATGCCAGAGGTGGAGAAGTTTGTCGGATTACCAAGAAATTTTTGACCTTCCTACCCCAATTTACCATTGATATGGCGGACGGGCATTCATTCTACTTGCAAAAGGAATGGACCTTTTTCAAGGACCGCTATAGCGTGGAAAATCTAGGCTTGGTCCTAGAAGGCAATATCTGGGACTTGGATTTTCGATTGAAAAAACCTGATGGTCAGCTAGTAGCTGAAATCTCCAAAGAACTCTTTCACCTGACTTCTCGTTACTCCGTAACAGTAGTCGAGGATGACTATGCAGACTTGGTCATTTCCCTGGTGGTCGCAATCGACTACGTCGAAATGATGGAAGATGCATCCAGTTAACCGTAACGTAGAATAAAAAAATGGTTCAGTTAGCTAGCTTGCTAAATTGAACCTACCTAATTATCACTAAGTATGAAAGGAAATGTTCAATTTGGATAATTTTCTGAATTGAACACGCCCGGAAGGCTCGGAAAAAAGATAAACTGTCTAGGAAATCAGGATTTCCTGTCAGTTTCCTATTTTTCAGTCGCCTTCTAATCGGGCTTGGTATCTTAATTATGAAACAATTATCATCTGCACAAATCCGCCAAATGTGGTTGGATTTCTGGAAATCAAAGGGTCACTCTGTTGAGCCTTCCGCAAATCTTGTCCCTGTTAACGATCCAACTCTCTTGTGGATCAACTCTGGTGTGGCAACGCTTAAAAAATATTTCGATGGCTCTGTCATTCCTGACAATCCACGGATTACAAACGCACAAAAATCAATCCGTACCAACGATATTGAAAACGTTGGTAAGACAGCTCGCCACCACACCATGTTTGAAATGCTTGGTAACTTCTCGATTGGTGATTACTTCCGTGATGAAGCGATTGAGTGGGGCTTTGAGCTCTTGACCAGCCCAGAATGGTTTGCCTTTCCAAAAGACAAGCTCTACATGACCTACTATCCAGATGATGTGGATTCTTACAATCGCTGGATTGCTCTTGGTGTTGAGCCAAGCCATCTCATTCCACTTGAAGATAACTTCTGGGAAATCGGTGCAGGTCCTTCAGGTCCAGATACGGAGATTTTCTTTGACCGTGGTACTGACTTTGACCCTGAAAACATTGGTATTCGTCTTTTGGAAGAAGATATTGAAAACGATCGTTACATCGAGATTTGGAATATCGTATTGTCACAATTCAACGCAGACCCAGCTGTTCCGCGTTCTGAGTATAAGGAATTGCCAAACAAAAACATTGATACGGGTGCAGGTTTGGAGCGTTTGGCAGCTATTTTCCAGGGGGCTAAGACTAACTTTGAAACCGACCTCTTCTTGCCAATCATTCGCGAGGTAGAGAAGATTTCTGGCAAAACTTATGACCAAGATGGCGACAATATGAGCTTCAAGGTTATCGCAGACCACATCCGTGCTCTTTCATTTGCTATCGGTGATGGTGCTCTTCCAGGAAATGAAGGTCGTGGTTATGTCCTTCGTCGCTTGCTTCGTCGTGCGGTTATGCACGGTCGTCGCTTGGGTATCACAGAACCATTCCTCTACAAATTGGTGGAAACAGTTGGCAACATCATGGAAAGCTATTACCCAGAAGTCCTTGAAAAACGCGAATTCATCGAAAAAATCGTCAAGCGTGAGGAAGAAACCTTTGCTCGTACCATTGACGCTGGTAGCGGTCACTTGGATCAATTATTGGCCCAGTTGAAAGCAGCAGGTAAGGACACGCTTGAAGGTCAAGACATCTTCAAACTCTATGATACCTATGGTTTCCCTGTGGAATTGACAGAAGAATTGGCAGAAGATGCAGGCTACAAGATTGACCACGAAGGCTTCAAGGCTGCCATGAAGGAGCAGCAGGACCGTGCGCGTGCGGCTGTTGTCAAAGGTGGTTCAATGGGTATGCAAAATGAAACCCTAGCAGGCATTACTGAAAGCTCAACCTTTGTCTATGGTCAAACTAGCCTAGATGCCAAGTTGGAAGTCATTATCGCTGACAATGAGCGGACAGAAGCGGTGTCAGAAGGACAAGCCCTCCTCGTCTTTGACCAAACACCATTCTATGCTGAAATGGGTGGTCAGGTGGCAGACCGTGGTGTCATTAAAAATGCCGCTGGGGATATTGTTGCGACTGTCATCGATGTGCAGAAAGCACCAAATGGCCAGCCATTACACACGGTTGAATTGACTGCAAGCATTTCACTTGGTCAAACTTACACACTTGAAATCGACACAGACCGTCGTCGTGGCGTTGAGAAAAACCACACGGCAACTCACTTGCTCCATGCGGCTCTTCACAAGATCATTGGTGAACACGCAACTCAGGCTGGTTCCTTGAATGAGCAAGACTTCCTCCGCTTTGACTTTACTCACTTTGAGGCTGTTACTGCTGAAGAACTCCGTCGTATCGAAGAAGAAGTCAATGAGCAAATTTGGAATGCTATTCCAGTTGTGACAGTTGAGACCGATATTGACACAGCCAAGGAAATGGGTGCCATGGCCCTCTTCGGTGAAAAATATGGTAAAAATGTCCGTGTGGTAACCATCGGTGACTATTCTATCGAACTTTGTGGTGGTACCCATGTGGGCAACACTGCTGAAATCGGTATCTTCAAGATCTTGAAAGAAGAAGGTATCGGTTCAGGTACCCGCCGTATCATCGCGGTAACAGGTCGTGAAGCCTTCCTTGCCTACCGTGACCAAGAAGATGCGCTCAAAGAAGTAGCAGCAACCATCAAGTCACCACAAATCAAGGAAGTGCCAAACAAGGTCGCAAACCTTCAAGAACAAGTTCGTGACTTGCAAAAAGAAAATGCTTCTCTGAAAGAAAAAGCAGCAGCAGCGGCAGCAGGTGATGTCTTCAAAGATGTCAAAGAGACCAATGGTGTTCGCTACATTGCCAGCCAAGTCCAAGTATCAGACGCAGGTGCCCTCCGTACCTTTGCGGATAACTGGAAGCAAAAAGACTACTCAGATGTCTTGGTGCTAGTAGCAGCCATCGGTGATAAGGTCAATGTCCTTGTAGCCAGCAAATCAAGCGATGTCCATGCAGGCAACCTCATCAAGGTCCTTGCTCCAATCGTTGCAGGTCGCGGTGGTGGTAAGCCAGATATGGCTATGGCCGGTGGTAGCGATGCATCTGCTATCCAAACCCTCTTGAACAGCGTAGCTGACAATCTCTAATCGCTCACTAAACTCTTTTATCCTTTGGATGAAGGAGTTTTTTTGTATCTTATTATAGTCATTCTGACCATCATTCGCTACATTTTGACAAATTTCATAAACTTTTTGACAAAAATTATTATTTTTTTGACAAAGATACTTGTCAAAAAGAAAATGAAGTGTTACAATGATATCAAGATAAAGTGATGAAAACGAATTTATCAGGTAAATAAACAGAAAGTAGGAAATAAATATGAAAAAGATAAACAATAGTGACATCACACGTTTTGTACAACTTATGGCGATCATCTATCTAGTTTTTGTCCTACTGGCTGACATTATGAAGTGGCAGCAGTTGGATAATACCCATGTCGTTCTTGCCATTTGCACTATCGCAGTGACAGATGAGCGCTTGTGGAAACTAGCTGGCAGAAAAGAGCAGAAGGAAGAAGATTAAAATTAGTCGAGAGTAAGTGGTGGAAAGTTATGAAAAACAATAGCAATAAAAAAGGAATTTTGATTACAGGAACAAGCGTTGTGCGAGGAGTGCAGGTTCTAGTTGCACTATATTTGATTTATAGTTTAGTTAAAAACATCGTATTTGGTCGGGAGATAGATACCATGATACTCTTGATGATGATGAATTCTCTCCTTCTTTTAGATGTCACTCTCAGCAGAGAAAAGGAGAAGAAAAATGAACAAGACAGTTAAAAATGGAATGAAAGTAGTCCTACTGTTTTTCGCACTCTTCTTGATAACTATTTTGATATTTAAAATTTTTGCCTTGCTAGGATTTGACATTGGTTTGACGGAAATGAGTTATCCCTTTCCTCCTTTATTGGCGACACTGGTGTTAGCTCTGCAATTTAACAAAAAGAAAAATAGTGAAAAAAGCTAAGGAAAGACAGGAGAAACCTTATGAAACGACACATTTCATCTGATATGGCAGCAATTATGATTACAGGGGCAACTATATTCGGCTTACTGATTGGAGTTGCTCTAGGACTATATAGTTTAGTCTAGCTTGAAGGAAAATGAAGGAGAAGAAAGATGGAAGCGAAAAAGAAATTATATGAAGTCAATATCATGGAAAATAAGAAATTTGTCTGGGGATTGAATATTCTTTCGACTGTTCTAATTTTCCCATTTGCTCTTCTATTCGGTAAGTTAGCCTTTTCCTTGTTGGCTAATGTAGAACAAAATTTGACACTTACCTTACCAGAGTTATGGATAGGAATGGTTCTATTTCCTCTTTTGATAGTTGTGCATGAAGCGATTCACGGTATCTTCTTCAAGGTTTTTTGTCCTGAAAATCCTGTCAAATACGGGATAAAATGGAAGTCCGGTATGGCCTATGCTACCAGTCCAGGTTCCCTCTACAATCGGATGCAAATGTTGGTAATTTCCCTGGCTCCCTTTGTCGTGATTAGTCTAGGCTTGACAATACTAGCGAGCTTAGGGGGAATGGACGTATCTCTTTATCTGATGGTAGCTACCATGCATGCGGCTGCTTGTGCAGGTGATTTCTACTATACCTATCTTTTATTGGTTAAGTTTGCTAAGGGGAATATAGCTGTCGAAGACACAGAAACAGGCTTGATTATCTACCAAGCCTAGAAAGGAAAACTCATGGAATATGTCTTAAAAAATCGGCTCAAGGAATTGCGGGCCAGAGATGGTCTCAATCAGACAGAGCTAGCAAAGTTAGCAGAAGTATCACGGCAGACCATTAGTTTGATTGAGCGGGGAGAATACACGCCCTCGGTGGTCATTGCCATGCGCATTGCACAGATTTTTAATGAAAATGTGGAGAATGTCTTTCAATTAGTGGAGGTAGAAGAATGAAACAGGGGAAACAGATTACAACAAAACAAAGATGGATGAGGAATCTTACCTATTTGTTTTTAGGAGCAATTTTCGGTGCATTTAATGGCTTTTTTGGAGTATTGATTTCTAAGTTTGGATTACCGCCTTTTGTCAATCTAGATAACTTTCTATTTTGTTTGCGTATCGTTACTTTTGTCATTTTCGCTGGAACCGTATATTTTATTCTTAAGGCTAATCAAACACATAAACTTTATCATTCTATTTCAGATGAGGATGAAGAACGTGTTGATGAGACATATATGAAAATGTTTCGTAACCTAGAATACGCGAACATATCTTTCAATGTTGCTGCGTCATTGACTCTTTTAAATTTAGGATTAGGTTTTGGAGTTACCTTCTTAGAAAAGGGGGCACTCATGTACGGGTCAATATTTGATGCAGTTTTCTATGTTATTCTTCTCATTAGTCAGATTTTTATCATGAAATTAACTCAGAAAATTCGTGACTATAAGTTGTCTGTATTTGCTACGGTAAAAGAAATGAAAGACTTTGCTGAGGCAATGGACGAAGGTGAGAAACAAGCAAACTACGAAATGAGTTTCCAAATCGTTTTCACTTTAAATCAAATCGTGTTACCAGGTTTGTATCTATTCCTATTTGTACTTAGCATGCTATTGCAGGAGCGACAAATTATAGCCTTTCTAGTTGTTGCATTTTTACATATTTACATCAATGTCATGCAGGTTCGTATGGTCCGTCGTTATTTTAAATAAGAATTTTTGAAAGAGTTTTAGGTGATAGCTATGAAAAAGGAAAATCTACACATTCGAGCAATTCGTTATTTCTATGATATTGTTGGTGAGTTAGACCAGGTGTCTTATGCGGCCTTGACCAATTTCGGCAACAATATGTATATGCTCTTTATGACAGTGACACTGCTGAGCTTCCTAGTTAGCTTTGCGCTGGGAGAAGATGTTATGGGAATCAGCCTCTTCTTGACATTGGTTTATTCTCAATTCAAACAGGATGCCATTATCAAACAGTTGGGTCTAGATAAATTGGTGATTGACAAGGCTGATGTAAAAATGGCTCGTAAGAAAATGATGAAACGAACTCTGTATCAAACCCTACAGATTGCAGTATACAGTCTGCTAGTTAGTATTGGCCTCTGGCAGTTTCATATCCCACAGGAAAGTGGTACCTCTGCTGCGGAGTATTTCCAGTTTGTCACTCCCATGACAGTTGTCCTTTTGACCCCGGTGGGATTCCTTAGTTTCTATATTGTTAATCGTAAGAAAATCAAACTTATTTAGTTTAGATGGAGGTCAACTCATGAAATTGTTTATGAAAATTTATCTTGTCCTATTAATCGTCCTTGGTCTCTACGCAGTTGGCTATATTTTCGGAGAGTGGCTGGCTACTAGGCAGATTGATTTGTCAACTCTGAATATTCTTCTGCCGATGGTTTTGGGCTTGCCAGCTCTGCTATTGTTCGAAAAAGGTGCTAAGAACTAATTAAGTGTATATAAAGGAGGTTGCTATGAATAGACTTGGAAATATCAAAGATTGGAATGTGGTTAAAAATTGGAAGTTTCTTTTAGTGGGACTAGCTGTCGTTGTACTAAATGTATTGACTCAGATGGCCATGTTTGCCCTACCAAATTTTGATGGTAATAATCTACTGATTGCTGCAGCCCTCTTATTGTTTGCCGTGGTAGTCGGTCTTGTTTTGACCAGTAAAATTGGTTTATGGAAGAGCGAGCAGAAGTGGGGAATGTTAAAGAATATTGGTTTTGTAGTCCTCGCTTTTATCGTTATGTTTGGTCTGAAAATAATTGGTGGGCAATTGATTATGCTAGAAGAGGGATACGGTCAAACAACTGCCAATCAGGAAATTATCAATAATTCAGGCTTACCAACCTTAGTTTTGTTTCTCTTTACAGTTTTCTTTGCTCCAGTTTTGGAGGAACTGCTTTTCCGTGGCATTCTCATGGGGAAAGTCTTTGGTAAGGATTCGATTGTGGGATTATTGCTATCGAGTTTTCTGTTTGGACTTATTCACAATCCGACCAATATCGGATCTTGGGTTGTCTATGGAGGTATGGGCCTAGTCCTTGGACTCGCCTATCGTATTTCTGGCAAATATACCAACGCACTTATTCTACACAGTCTGAATAATCTTCTTGGATTTTTACTGATGCTACTGATGCAGAGTCTGGGCTTGATATAGGAGAAAAATATGGAACTATTTTTATGGATTCTAGTAGGATTTCTATTTTTCAATTCTTTATCAGATGGGAAAAAAGTGAAGCAGTTGCAAGCCAGGGTAAAAAAGTTGCAGAAAACTACAAAAGGAGAAAATCAGATGTCAGTTTTATTGAAAGAATTGGTCGGAAGTAAAGCCAAAATCCGCTTTGATGAGGACTTTTCTATTGCTTATGAATACACCATTTTGGCAGTTGATGAGGAATGGGTTAAAATTTCTCGTGAATTAGCGAATGGGGAACTTGAAACCAAGTTGGTACGAGTCGATAATATTGTCGACTTGAGCTTTTAGGGAGGGAATATGTTGAAATTTATCAAACACGCTGCATTACTATTTCTATACTTTGTTGCCTATCAGATTGCATCTGGTTTTCTAATGGTAGGACCAACCTTACAAACCATTCCTGACATTCCTGCCCAGTTGATTGACAGTACAATTTGGATTTGTGCGATAGTTGGTATCGTTCTTTCCATTGCGCTCATTATTCTGTTATGGAAGTATATCTATCCACGTCATTCTGTAGACTATCGTGTGACAGCTTTATGGTTCCATAAGATTCAATGGCCGATTTTACTCTATATTGCATTTTTTATCTTCCAATTTATTGTACCAGTCCCAGAAAGTGAAAATCAAAAACTAGTGATTGAATTCGTTTCAGCCTATCCCTTGATTGCATTTAGCTCAGTAGTGATTTTTGCTCCAATTTTAGAAGAATTGATTTTCCGTGGTTTCTTGGCAACCTATTTCTTCCCTAAAATAGCAGATATGAAGGCAGTTGGAATCTATCTTGTTGTAACAGGGGCTTTATTTAGTCTGGTCCATATGCCAGCAACTCTTCCCCAATTTATGATTTATTTCACGATGGGACTCAATCTAGGATGGCTCTATCTGATTAGACGTGATATTCGTTATCCGATTGCACTACATATGCTCAACAACGGTATTTCTTATTTCATGATTGTATTTTTAGTATAAAAAAAAGCAGCTCGGATTGAACTGCTTTTTTGATTATAAACCGTAAAGATAATCATCGTCCTGCATAGCTTCCACTTCACCAAGAAGATAGCCGTTACCGACTTGGGAGAAGAAGTCGTGGTTAGATGTACCGGTTGAGATACCGTTCATGATGATTGGGTTGACATCATCTGCTGAATCTGGGAAGAGTGGATCTTGTCCCAAGTTCATGAGGGCCTTGTTGGCGTTGTAACGAAGGAAGGTCAATACTTCCTCGGTCCAGCCGACTGCGTCATAAAGAGAGCGTGTGTAACCTTCTTCATTTTCGTAAAGTTGGTAGAGAAGGTCGTACATCCAGTCGCGGAGTTTATCTTGTTCTTCCTCGGACAATTCATTGAAACCAAGCTGGAACTTGTAACCGATGTAGGTACCGTGCACAGACTCGTCGCGGATGATCAGCTTGATGATTTCAGCAACGTTGGCCAGCTTGTTGTTACCAAGGTAGTAGAGTGGTGTAAAGAAACCAGAGTAGAAGAGGAAGGTTTCTAGGAATACGCTGGCAACTTTCTTCTCAAGAGGTGTACCTGTTTCGTAGATTTCGTTGATAATCTTTGCCTTGCGTTGCAAGTATTCGTTGCTGTTGGTCCATTCAAAGATGTCTTCAATCTCAGACTTGGTGTTCAAGGTTGAGAAGATAGAAGAGTAAGATTTGGCGTGAACAGACTCCATGAATTGAATGTTGTTGTAAACAGCTTCTTCATGCGGTGTACGAATATCATTGCGAAGAGCTTGGACACCTGTTTCAGATTGAAGGGTATCCAAGAGGGTTAGTCCACCGAAGACCTTACCAACCAGGTCTTTTTCTTCAACAGTAAGTTTCCGCCAGTCATCCAAGTCGTTTGATAAAGGAATACGTGTATCGAGCCAGAATTGCTCGGTCAACTTTTCCCAAGTTGACTTGTCGATTACGTCCTCAATGGCGTTCCAGTTTATGGCTTTGTAGTAGGTTGTCAAGTAATTTCACCTCTTTCTATAAATGGTTTGATACAAAAAAGATAAATAATGTTTGATGCTAAATTACACCCTCCATAGTGTATTGCAAGTATAGCATATACATCGAATGTTGAGATATGATTAGAAGCTAATGTTTCTGCAACGTTATCTGTCAAAATATAGAAAATACCTAAGCAAGCTAGAATTATTAGTGTAAACATTGTAGAAGTAAATAGAACATTAAGAAATTCAATCAGCTTTTTTTGAGTTTCATTGAACAGTTTAGAAACCTTCTGAAGTAGGAATGAAATCAAAAAGGTGACAATGATAGTGATAACGAATTCAATCGAAAATTTTTGTTCAAAAATACTATTAAATGTTTCGAAATAGAAATACACTATTCTAATTGAGGTATTATCGTATGTTGATGCAAATTGTGTTAGTAAATAAGTGAGTATGTATGGAAAAAAGATATATTTGTATAGGTATCTATAATTTTGTAAAGAGGCATTTTTTATTACTAAGTAGCATATTAAGTATAAAAAATATATTATTAGGGTTGGAATAATTATAATAGAGAATAAAATATAGATGATTGCAAGAAGGATTTTTTTATATCCACTCTTACTATTAATAAAACCATAAAAACTAGAATGTATTTGTCTCATTTCTTGATAGACTTGGCGGATTTTTTGATACACCAGTCCATATGGAATTATTAATAACGTTGTAAGGGCAATTATTATAAAAAATATTTTCATCAAATCACACAACTTTCACATTGGTTTGCGCCGACTTCTTCTCCGTCATCGGTAAAGGTACGGATGTAGTAGATAGACTTGATACCTTTGTTGAAGGCATAGTTACGAAGGATAGAGAGGTCACGTGTGGTTTGCTTATTCTCTTTCTTCCATTCATAAAGAGCTTTAGGTAGTTCACTGCGAAGGAAAAGAGTGAGGGATAAACCTTGGTCAACGTGCTCTGTTGCAGCAGCGTAGACATCAATGACCTTACGCATATCCATATCGTAGGCAGACTTGTAGAATGGTATGGTTTCTGTTGCCAAGCCAGCTGCTGGATAGTAGATTTTACCGATTTTCTTTTCTTGACGTTCTTCAATCCGTTGTGTGATTGGGTGAATAGAAGCAGAAACGTCGTTGATGTAGCTGATAGAACCGTTTGGAGCAACAGCTAGGCGGTTTTGGTGGTAAAGACCATCTGCCATGACTTTCTCACGTAGTTCAGCCCAGTCTTGCACGCTTGGAATGAAAATGCCTTCAAATAGTTCTTTAACACGGTCAGATTGTGGTTGGTAATCACCAGTCACGTATTTATCGAAATAAGTGCCGTCTGCGTATTTTGATTTGTCAAAATTATGGAAGGTTGCCTTGCGTTCGCGGGCAATGTTATTTGATTCTACCAAGGTCCAGTAGTTGAGGAGCATGAAGTAGATGTTGGTAAATTCTACGGCAGTTTTTGAACCGTAATCAATCAAGTTCTGAGCCAAGTAAGAATGAAGTCCCATAGCTCCAAGACCGATTGAATGCGCCTGACTGTTTCCTGCTTCAATAGATGGTACAGCTGAAATGTGTGAATGATCTGTGACATAAGTCAAAGCGCGTGTCATTGTACGAACAGAACGTCCAAAATCAGGTGACTTCATTAAGTTAACGATATTAGTTGAGCCGAGGTTGCATGAAACGTCAGTACCCATGGTCAAATATTCTTGAGAATCGTTTAGAACACTTGGTGTTTGGACCTGAAGGATTTCCGAACAAAGGTTGGACATGATAATCTTGCCGTCAACAGGATTGCTGCGGTTGGCAGTGTCGATGTTGATGACGTAAGGATAACCAGACTCTTGTTGGAGTTTGGAAATCTCTGTTTCCAAGTCACGTGCCTTGATTTTTGTCTTGCGAATGCGTGGGTTTGCTACCAACTCGTCGTATTTTTCAGTAATATCAAGGTAGCTGTAAGGCACACCGTATTCCAACTCAACTGAGTAAGGGCTGAAGAGGTACATGTCTTCATTTTTACGTGCCAATTCATAGAATTTATCAGGAACAGTGATTCCAAGTGACAAGGTCTTCACACGCACTTTCTCGTCAGCATTTTCTTTCTTAGTTGAAAGGAAGGCGATAATGTCTGGGTGGAAGACATCTAGGTAAACAACCCCAGCCCCTTGGCGTTGGCCAAGTTGGTTAGAGTAGGAGAAGCTGTCCTCGAAAAGTTTCATGACAGGAACGACACCAGAAGCAGCTCCCTCGTAGCCCTTGATTGGAGCCCCTGCCTCACGCAAGTTGCTGAGAGAGATACCAACCCCACCACCGATACGGGATAATTGCAGAGCAGAGTTGATGGAACGTCCGATGGAGTTCATATCGTCTGTGACTTGGATGAGGAAACAGGATACCAACTCACCACGACGGGCACGACCTGCGTTGAGGAAAGAAGGAGTAGCAGGCTGGTAACGCAAATGAATCATTTCGTTAGCCAAGTTCAAGGCTAACTCTTCATTTCCTTCTGCAAAATACAAGGCGTTGAAGAGAACACGGTCTTCCATGCTCTCCAAATAGTAGGCACCGTCGTTTGTTTTAAGGGCATACTGATTGTAGAACTTGTAGGCAGCCATGAAGGACTTGAAGCGGAAGTTTTGGTCTTTCAAGAATTGATCAATTTTGATGATAAATTCTGGACTGTATTGATCCAAAAATTCTTTCTCAAGATAGTTTTCTTCTAATAAGAAAGCAATCTTGTCCAAAATGGAATCAAATTGTTTGGTATTTGGGATAACATTTTCTTTGAAGAAGGCCTTAACAGCTTCTTGGTCCTTATGGAGAGGAATTTGTCCATTGACTGGACGGTTGATTTCGTTATTTAAACGGAAGTAGGACACATCGCCTAATTCTTTCAAACTCATAATCGCGATCTCTTTCTATACTAGGGGTAACTTGGTATAGTTTATACCAAGGCTTTCAATTTTGTTGGTTGGAAACCAGAGAAAACTTCATTTTCAGTTTCAATAACTGGCGCTGCTGAGAAACCAAGGTTTTTAACATGTTCGATAAATTCAGGTTGCTCGTCTAGGTTGATTTCTTTGTAGGCTACATTGTGCTCGTCAAGAAATTTTTTACTCATTTTACATTGAACACAATTATTTTTTGAATAGATGGTAACCATTCAATTTCTCCTTTATAAACTAAATATACCAGTCTAGCATACAAGATTTTGGGGTCAAAGTCAAGAAGGAAGTCTATAACTATCACAAAATATAGTACGGCAAAAACCGAACAAACACTACATCTTGTGTAAGTACTGGAAATCCTTTGAGACCAAGTTTTCAAGGTGTTTTCAGCATGATTGACCTCAAATAAAAAACAGTTTTACTGAAAGAAACGCAAAAAATTCTTGAAAATGATTTCAAAAAATGATATAATGCTGTTTGTAAGGGTTATCAAAAGTAACTCAAAATTTTGTAAAAATAAAGGAGAATCCAACTATGGCTTCAAAAGACTTCCACATCGTGGCAGAAACAGGTATCCACGCACGTCCAGCAACTTTGCTTGTTCAAACTGCTAGCAAATTCGCTTCAGACATCACGTTGAACTACAAAGAAAAATCAGTTAACCTTAAATCTATCATGGGTGTTATGAGTCTTGGTGTTGGTCAAGGCGCTGACGTAACAATCTCTGCTGAAGGTGCTGATGCTGACGATGCAATCGCAGCTATCACTGAAACAATGGAAAAAGAAGGATTGGCGTAAGAAGATGACAGAAATGCTTAAAGGAATTGCAGCATCTGATGGTGTTGCCGTTGCTAAGGCATATCTACTCGTTCAACCAGATTTGTCCTTCGAAACTGTTACAGTTGAAGATACAAATGCAGAAGAGGCTCGTTTGGATGCTGCTCTTGCAGCCTCTCAAAACGAGCTTTCTGTTATTCGTGAGAACGCAGTAGCTAGCCTTGGTGAAGAAGCCGCAGCTGTATTTGATGCACACTTGATGGTTCTTGCCGACCCAGAAATGATTGGTCAGATTAAGGAAACCATCCGTGCTAAGAAAACAAATGCTGAAACAGGTTTGAAAGAAGTAACGGATATGTTCATCGCTATCTTTGAAGGTATGGAAGATAACCCATACATGCAAGAGCGTGCAGCAGATATCCGCGACGTTGCCAAACGTGTCTTAGCTCACTTGCTTGGTGTTCGTTTGCCAAACCCAGCGACAATCGATGAAGAGTCTATCGTTATCGCACACGACTTGACACCTTCAGATACAGCCCAGTTGAACAAGCAATTTGTAAAAGCTTTTGTAACCAACATCGGCGGACGTACAAGCCATTCTGCTATCATGGCTCGTACACTTGAGATTGCTGCTGTATTAGGTACAAATAACATTACAGAAATCGTTAAAGATGGTGATGTCCTCGCTGTTAACGGTATCACAGGTGAAGTTGTTATCAACCCATCTGAAGAAGTGATTGCAACATTTAAAGCGGCTGGTGAAGCCTATGCTAAACAAAAAGCTGAGTGGGCACTCTTGAAAGATGCTCAAACAGTGACAGCTGACGGCAAACACTTTGAATTGGCAGCTAACATCGGTACACCAAAAGACGTTGAAGGTGTAAACGATAATGGTGCTGAAGCAGTTGGTCTTTACCGTACAGAATTCTTGTACATGGACTCACAAGACTTCCCAACAGAAGATGAGCAATACGAAGCTTATAAGGCTGTTCTTGAAGGTATGAATGGTAAGCCAGTTGTGGTTCGTACAATGGATATTGGTGGTGATAAGGAGCTTCCTTACTTCGACCTTCCACACGAAATGAACCCATTCCTTGGTTTCCGTGCCCTTCGTATCTCTATCTCTGAGACTGGTAACCAAATGTTCCGTACGCAGTTGCGTGCCCTTCTTCGTTCATCAGTACATGGTAAACTTCGTATCATGTTCCCGATGGTTGCCTTGTTGACAGAATTCCGTGCAGCAAAAGCAATCCTTGAAGAAGAAAAAGCGAACTTGTTGGCTGAAGGTGTTGCAGTTGCAGATGATATCCAAGTGGGTATCATGATTGAAATCCCTGCAGCAGCAATGATCGCTGACCAATTTGCTAAAGAAGTTGACTTCTTCTCAATTGGTACAAACGACCTTATCCAGTACACAATGGCAGCAGACCGTATGAACGAACAAGTTTCATACCTCTACCAACCTTACAACCCATCTATTCTTCGCTTGATCAACAACGTTATCAAGGCTGCACACGCAGAAGGCAAATGGGCTGGCATGTGTGGTGAGATGGCTGGTGACCAACAAGCTGTTCCACTTCTTGTCGGAATGGGCTTGGATGAGTTCTCTATGAGCGCAACATCTGTACTTCGTACACGTAGCCTCATGAAGACACTTGACACAGCTAAGATGGAAGAATATGCTCACCGTGCCTTGACAGAATGTGCAACGGCTGAAGAAGTTCTTGAACTCCAAAAAGAGTATGTTGATTTCAACTAATAGATAAAATGGAAAAACAAGGCTAGAAATATCCTTGTTTTTTCTATAACAAAAATAGACTTGCCCCGGCAAGTCTATTTTAGTCTTTAGTTCTTCTGATAAAACTTATTGTGCTGATAGATAGGATCAAAGGTTAAATTGATGCCTAATTTACGAAGGACGCTCTTGTCTTCGTCAGATAGGATAACTGTCGAGTGGGCTTCGCTACCGTTTAATTTGCCCAATTCTTTCATAGCTTGTGTAGCAAGAGGGCTATCTTGTGCAGTGATGGCAAGGGCGTTTAGGATTTCACTGGCATCCAAACGAGTATTGTTTTTATCCAGATAATCTGCCTTCAATTCTTGAATTGGGCGGATGTAGTTTGGTTCGATGAGAAGTGTTTCATCATCGATGTTAGCAATTTGCTTGATGGCATTGAGAAGGGCTGTTGCAGTTGGTTTGAGGAGGTCAGAGGTCTTACCTGTGACAATCTCACCATTTGGCAACTGAATAGCAAGGGCAGGGCTGGAAGTCAGCTCTGCTTTTTCGCGCGCAGCGACAACAACCTTACGGTCAGCAGGTGTCACGCCGACCTCGTTCATAAGGAGCTCAATCTTTTTAACTGCTTGCTCGCTCACCCGCTCCGCTTTGAAATCAACGAGTGTCTGATAGTAGCGGCGGATGATTTCCTGCTTGGAAGCCTCGATAGCAGCTTCTTCATCCACGATGGAATAGCCCACCATGTTGACCCCCATGTCAGTTGGTGAAGCATAGGGGGATTTACTCAAAATGCGTTCAAAGGTACGGTTGAGGACAGGGAAGACCTCGATGTCACGGTTGTAGTTGACCGCAGTTTTTCCATAAGTTTGAAGGTGGAAGGGGTCAATCATGTTGAGGTCGTCCAGGTCTGCGGTAGCTGCTTCATAAGCCAAGTTTACTGGGTGGTGGAGTGGCAAGTTCCAAACTGGGAAGGTTTCAAACTTGGCATAGCCAGAAGTTACCCCATTTAACTGGTCATGGTAGAGCTGGGAGATACAGGTCGCCAATTTACCTGAACCAGGTCCAGGTGCTGTGACGACAACCAGATTGCGACTGGTTTCAATGTAGTCGTTTTTACCCATACCTTCAGGTGAAATGATGTGGTCAATATCAGAAGGATAGCCCTTGATTGGGTAGTGGAGATAGGATTTGATGCCGTGTTTTTCCAACTGCTTGCGGAAGGCATCTGCTGCTGGTTGATTGCGGTACTGGGTAATGACCACAGAACCAACATAAATATCAATATCATTAAATGTATCAATCAAGCGGAAGACTTCTTGGTCGTAAGAAATGCCTAGGTCGCCGCGTGCCTTAGAATGTTCGATATTGCTGGCATTGATGGCGATGACAATCTCTACTTGGTCTTTTAACTCTTGGAGGAGTTTGATTTTATTATCTGGTTCATAGCCAGGTAAAACACGGGCTGCGTGGAAATCTTCCAACATTTTTCCACCAAATTCCATATAGAGCTTGCCTTCAAATTGGGCAATACGCTCTAAAATGTGATCACGTTGCAAATTCAAGTATTTAGTTGAATCAAATGCGATTTTTTTCATCCAATAAGTCCTCCGATGATGTACTAAACTTCGGGAAAAACAAAAAATAGCTCCCTAAAACTAGGGAGCCTTTTCTCCGACCTCTCAAAAGAGGTGCCCGAACAATACTATAACAAACTGTGCTTATCTTGTCAAGAAAAAGCCAGATAGAATAAAAATTAAATAATCGTTTAAAAAATATTTAATTTTTATAAAATTAAGTATTGACTTTATTAAAATAAATTGTAAAATAACATTAAGCAAATGTTTAATATCTGTTTAAGGAGATGTTTATGAAAAAACTAGTCAACAATAAATTATTTCTATCCAGCTTTGTAGCAGATTTGATTTCCAACTTTGGTGACACACTTTACTATCTAGCCCTGATGAACTATGTCTTGCTACTTCCAGATACCAAGTTTGCCTTGGCTATGATTACCGCATCTGAAACCTTGCCGATTTTGGCTGGCCTCTTTATCGGGATTTGGGCAGACAAGACCAGAAACAAATTGGATACCATTCTTGCAACCCTGCTGGTTCGTGTCGTTCTCTATGCCTTTGTTGGCTTCTTGATGGGATTTGTACCAGCCCTCTGGGTTGTAGCGGTGGTCTGCGTCATCAATTTCCTATCAGATTTGGCTGGTCAATACGAAAATGGCCTTTATATACCAGTCAGCTTGCGGGTTGTGGCAGCGGAAGACCGCGAAAGCGCAATGGCCTTCAAGATGACAGTGAGATCACTTCTGCAAATCGCCTTCCAAGCTAGCGGTGCCATTCTCATCGGCTTTATGTCTTACCAGAATCTCGCCTTCTTCAATGCAGGAACCTTCTTGGTCAGTCTTGCCATCATGGCAACCCTCCGTCCAGCTCTTGCCAAGCTACTGAAGGAAAATCCTATCCAGCAAGCTGAGCAAGTGGAAACTGAAGCTGGTATTGTCAAAGGAATTGGACAGAGTATCAAAGATTCCTACCAAGCCGTGCAGAATATTCCTGTTCTCAAAGCGTCAATTATTACTATTGCCAGCCTGAATGCCATTTTTACCGCACTTTCACCATTAGTTATTCTAAATATGAAGGAGTTCTCAGACTTTGTGATTGTCAATGCAGGAACAACCGTTGCTTTGGTTTCTATTCTCTTCTCAGTCGGTAGCATTTTGGGCTCTAGTCTGGGTATGGCATTCTTTAAAAATGTCAGTCTAATAAACCTCCTCAAGTTCTCTACATTGATGCCTGTTTTACTTTTCTCAGGTTTCTTTCTTCACAACATCTATGTGGTACTTGCAGTGATCTTTGTAACGGCAGTTACTTTGGGAATTTTCAATCCAAAAATGAGTGCTCTGGTTATGAATGAATTGCCAGAAGATAAATTGGCGACAGTTGGTAGTGGGATTGATTCTTTCTGTCAAATCGGTATGGTAGGTGGTCAAGCCTTGGTTGCCCTTATGGTGACGGTGCTTTCTGCGACAAATATTTCCCTCATCTTCCTCTTGCTTTCTGTGGGACTAGTAAGCTATACTATTCTTACAGGTCGTAAATCAAATAACCAAGTAGTTCAAGCTTAGAAAGTATGCGTATGAAATTAGATTACCGAGATTATAGAAGCGAAATTGTTGAAAAATTCTTTATTCCTTTAATTGTTAGAGAACGTGAGGAACCGATTGAGGCGGATTTTTCACAGAAAGAAAAAGACATTCTCAAAGATGCCTTGGACATTCGTGATGAGATGGAAGAAAAGTTGGCAGATTTTCGTCAGGAAGTCAATCAAGTCTTTGTCTGGGGGCATATTTTTAACATTTTACATAGTCTTTATTTCTATCTCTTGAATGATGGGCAGGATCCAAAGACAGTTGAGGAAGCTTGTCAATTGATTTTAAAGCTATCTCAAGAAGAAATAGAAGATGCCATGCGAACCATGTTGGCGTCTGAAAATGACGGACATCGTGAGAAGACCCTCAGCCTCATGGAACTTTTGGAAAAAACGGATAAAAAGCCGGCAGATAAGTGGTACTGGTCACTAGCTATTCGCAATCCTTTAGAAACAGTTCAGCGGTCTGTCCATCTCCTGAACAAGCTGCTCCCAATCTATCAGCCTTACTTTGAAGGGGCAAGAGCAGAGCGGGAAGAATTTGCTAGAGATTTTGACATTGAAAAACTCTACAGAGAATCCAAGCAGTTAGCCATGACCAGCTTAGATACTCTGGGTGTTGAAAATGCTCAATTCTTCGTTCTCAGTCCCTGGAATTATTGGTTTGCTTATTATGGCAATGAACAATTTGACCATATGAAAGTCGCTCTTTTAGCATCCTGTCGAATTGATCAGATGATGCTCTCAAATGACGAGCTGGATCTGGATGATTTGACAAGGGCTCTTAAAGTCATCAGCGATAGCACGCGTTATCAGGTTTTGGTTGAGTTGACCAAGCCCCATGCCAAGAGCAAGGATATTGCAGAGCGGCTCAATATTACAGGGGCTGCCGTATCCTTCCACACCCAAAAGCTGATTAACGGCGACCTGCTTCTTTTCAATACAAAAGATAGTGATGTCAAATACAGTGTCAATCGTGACCTGCTCCAACAGGTGATTGATAAGTTGAAAGAGGATTTTGATTTGTAAAAAAACCTTGTAAGTTTAGTCTTACAAGGTTCTTTTGTGCTTAATGATTAACCGACTGAGCAGTTGGCAAGTGATGATGGTGATAAAGAAGACCAGCCAGCCTTGCTGTATTATAGTCAGGGAATGAGTTTCTAGGAAGAAAAAGCTGACTTCGACTGGGATAACATGGATAAAATAATAGTAACTAGCATATTCCTTTAGAAATTGGAATTTTTTCTGGCGGAAGAGGTCGGTGGTTAGGGTCCAAGCGACTAGATAGGCTGTGAATGGAATCAGGCTAAATAGAAAGTTCTTGTCGTAGCCCTGATTGAGATAGATGATTGTAGCCTCAAAAGTTAAAAGAGCTATGCAGACAAGTAGTTTGGTTTTTTGTCGGTATTGGAAAATGGGTTGATTGAGTTTGTCGGCTAGATAAAAGCCTGTCAGGACAAAAATCGGTGCGTAGAAGAGGCCATTGCGGCTGGTGAAAAAGAAGGTTTTGTAGCTGTCAAATGCGGTTAGTAAAGCCGATTCTGCCAGGTAGGAGGAGTAGGTTTCAACTGAGCCTAGGAGATAGAGGAGGCAGGCTAGACATGCTGTGATGCGCCAGCCACATTTCCTTAAAGAATAGTGGACGAGGACAAGACCTAGCAGGAAGGCGGGCATGTACCAGAGTTGGTAGCTGGTGCCGGTGTAGGTCAGGCCGACTAGGAGGGCGAGGGGGTAGTAGAGTAGGGGGATTTCTTGGAGGTTTAGGTAGAAGAGGTAGAAGGGTAGGTAGAGGACGGACCAGGTCAGGTACTGCTTGCTGTAGCGGATCAGGTATTGTTTGGAGAGGCTGGGGTAGTTGCGTCGGAGGAAGAAGCTGGCGGTGACCATGAAGTAGGGAACGACCATGCGACTAAAGATGGATTTTTGGATGAAGTGGAGCTGGTCTGCTTCAAATAACCTGCGGCAATGGAGGGCGATAACGAGAATGGCTCCGATGAACTGGATGAGGGAGAGCAGTGATGTATTGAGTGGTTTTGGTTTGTTTTGCATGTTAACTCCCTTCTTTTTTCTTCCATTTTATCGAAAAAGGATGGATATGTAAATGTTTGCAAAAAGATGAAGAGGGCTATTTGTTGAATGTTCAGTTTCAGAGGGAAGTCCTGTGGGAAATGTGGTATAATATTAGTATGAAGTGAATTTGAAACTTCTATTTTGTAAGGATTACTCTTTAGAAAGGAGTTAGATGATGAAAGATTTACATAAAAAACTTTTGGCGGATTTTGGGATTGATTTTTCGGATTTGAATTTGTTGGAAACGGCTTTTACCCATACTTCTTATGCCAATGAGCATCGCCTTCTAAAAATTTCACATAATGAACGCTTGGAATTTTTAGGAGACGCTGTTCTCCAATTGATGATTTCCAAGTACCTCTATAAAAAATATCCGGATAGACCGGAAGGGGAGATGTCCAAGTTGCGTTCGACCTTTGTTCGTGAGGAGTCCTTGGCTGGTTTTTCACGTGCCTGTGGCTTTGATAGCTTCCTTCGTCTTGGTAGAGGAGAAGAGAAGTCTGGGGGGCGCAATCGTGATACCATTTTGGGAGATGCTTTCGAGGCTTTCTTAGGAGCTCTGCTATTGGACAAGGGAGAAAAGACCGTGGAGGACTTTATCCATAAGGTCATGATTCCTCGTCTGGAAGAGGGGAATTTTGAGCGCGTAACTGACTACAAGACTGCCTTACAGGAAATCCTGCAGGTAAATGGGGAGATTGCAATTTCTTATCAGGTGGTGGCTGAATCAGGTCCTGCCCACGATAAGACCTTCGAAGTCGAGGTATCTGCAGACCAGCGTGTGATTGGTCGTGGTCGTGGTCGTTCCAAAAAGTTAGCTGAACAAGCCGCCGCAGAAAATGCTGTGGAGGCTAGAGGATAGGTATGTATCTTAAATCGATTGAAATGCAGGGCTTCAAGTCCTTCGCAGATAAGACTAAGGTAGTCTTTGACCGTGGGGTGACAGCCGTTGTAGGACCGAATGGTTCGGGCAAGTCCAATATTACAGAAAGTCTGCGCTGGGCCTTGGGAGAGTCGTCTGCCAAAAGCCTTCGTGGAGGCAAGATGCCAGATGTTATCTTTGCGGGGACTGAAAGCCGTAAGCCTCTTAATTATGCTTCCGTTGTCGTAACCTTGGATAATAGCACAGGTTTTATTGCTAATAAGAATAAAGAAATCAAGGTAGAACGCCATATTTATCGGTCTGGCGATAGCGAATACTTGATAGATGGTCAGAAGGTTCGTCTGCGGGATATTCACGATCTCTTCATGGATACTGGTTTGGGGCGTGATTCCTTTTCTATCATCTCGCAAGGACGGGTTGAGGCTATTTTTAATTCCAAGCCAGAAGAACGCAGAGCCATATTCGAAGAGGCAGCAGGGGTCTTAAAATACAAGACCCGTAAGAAAGAAACGGAGAGCAAGCTAGCACAGGCTCAAGGAAATTTGGACCGTTTAGAAGATATTATCTATGAATTGGACAATCAGGTTAAACCCTTGGAGAAACAGGCGCTAACGGCTAAACAATTCTTGGAACTAGATGGACAGCGTAAGGAGCTGTATCTGGATGTTTTGGTTGCTCAGTTGACAAAGGGTAAAGAAGCTTTGACTGCCAAGGAAATCGAACTTGAAGTAGTTAAGTCAGAATTAGCAAGCTACTACCAACAGCGTTCGGAGCTGGAGCAAGAAAACCAGTCCTTAAAAGAAAAACGCCATCGCTTATCCGAGCAATTGGAGCGTGAACAGGCAGTTTTGTTGGATTTGACCAAGTTGATCAGTGACTTGGAACGAAAAATTGACCTTCATAAGTTAGAAAGCAGTCAGAATGAATCCAGTCGACAAGAAGCTCAGTCGCGTTTAGAAACCCTGGTTGCGAAACGAGGACAACTGGAAGAGGAAATTGTTCTCAAGCAGGAAAATCAGGAAAGGTTGGGAGCTTCCTTGTCCAAATTGAAAAAGGAAATTGCTTCGGTTGATAAGGAGATTTCCTACTTCTCTGAAGATCCGGATCAGGTATTGGATCACCTGCGTGAGCAGTATGTTACCCTCATGCAGGAAGAGGCTGAAGCATCAAACCGCTTGACCAAGATTCAGCAGGATATTGCCAATCAAATCAGCTTATCAGAAAGCAAGTCTGCTGACCTAGCACGTTTACAGACAGAAAAACAGACAGCTCAAGAAGAATTGGCTAAGAGCCAGGAAGCCGCAGAACAGGCTGACCAAGTCTTGCGGGGCTTATTAACAGCCTATCAGACCAAGAAAGAAGAGCTTGAACAGGCTCAGGTTGCCTATCAAGCTGAACAAGGTCGCTTGTTTGATTTACTGGATCAATTGAAGGGCAAGCAGGCTCGCCAGTCAAGTTTGGAGGCTATCTTAAAAAATCACTCTAATTTCTACGCAGGGGTCAAGGCTGTCTTGCAGGCTTCGTCTAGTCTGGGTGGCATCATCGGGGCAGTCAGTGAGCAATTGACTTTCGATACTCGTTACCAGACAGCTTTGGAAATTGCTCTTGGAGGGGCTAGCCAAAACGTCATCGTTGAAGATGAGGCGACTGCCAAGCGAGCGATTGCTTTCTTGAAGGAAAAACGTCAAGGTCGGGCGACCTTCTTACCTTTGACCACTATCAAGCCTCGTCAATTGTCCAGTCAGCAACTTGCCCTACTTCAAACCTCAGATGGTTTCTTGGGGCTGGCCAGTGACCTCGTGACCTATCAACCAAATCTAGATGCTATTTTCCAAAATTTGCTAGGCACTATTGCGATTTTTGATAGCATCGACCATGCCAACCAGGCGGCGCGTGCGACCAAGTTTCAGGTCCGTATGGTGACTATGGATGGTGCAGAAATCCGTCCTGGAGGCGCCTTTGCGGGTGGTAGCAATCGGAATAATAGCACGACCTTTATCAAGCCTGAACTGGATGCTCTTTTGGGAGAAATAGCAGAGCTGTCTAGTCAGTTGCAGGAGCAAGAAAGCTTGGTGGCGACCAAGAAAACAAGCCTAGAGAAGATCAGACAAGGTTTGGAAGCTATAAAATCGGAGGGTGAAGAGGCTAGATTAAGTCAGCAGAGTGCCAGCATTCATCAGGAACAAGCAGAAAATCGTCTGGCCCAAGTGACAGCCCAGTACGACCTGCAAATGAGCCAAGTCAGTCCGAGCATTTTGACCGAGCTGGAAGAAGAAGCGACCAAGGAAGAAGTCAATCTTCAAGCCTTGACGGAGAAAAAACAAGCCTTGGACCAGCAAATCAATCAGGTGCGTGACAATCGTGATAGTATCCAAGAAAGTTTGCAAGCCTTGCAGACCCAGAAGGGTCAACTGACCTTGGAGCAGGCAGAAGTTTCTAGTCAGTTGCGCTTTGAACAGACAGACCTTGGTCGCTTACAGGAAGAAAAAATGACTACTGAAAAGGAAATCTCTATCCTGGAAGACCTGATTAAACAGAAAGTTGAGGCTTTAGAAGATACTAGTATTGAAGTTCTGGAAGAGCAACTACAGGCTGCGACTGATAAACAAAGCCAAACCAATCAGATTCAAATCCGCTTGAAATTTGAGTTGGAAGATATTGACGGTCAGTTTGAAGACTTGGAAGGTCGTTTGGACCAGGCTCGTTTGAAAAATGATGACCTCATTCGCAAACAAGCCAAGTTAGAAGCTGATTGTGAGCAGGTTGGAGATCGCCTACGGACCCTACTTGGTCATTTGACAGAGCATTTCAAATTGAGCTTTGAAGCGGCTCTGGACCAGGCAAACGAAGTAGAGAATTTGCCTCTTGCTGAACAAGCTTTGAAAGACTTGGAACGTTCTATTCGTGCTCTTGGTCCAGTCAATCTGGATGCTATTGAGCAGTATGATGAGGTCAATAACCGTCTGACCTTCCTCAATGAACAACGGACGGATATATTATCGGCGCGTGATTTGCTCTTGAATACCATTCATGAAATGGATGATGAAGTCAAGGAACGCTTTAAGGTCACCTTTGAAGCCATTCGCGAAAGCTTTAAGCAGACTTTCAGACAGATGTTTGGCGGTGGTTCTGCGGACTTGATATTGACGGAGCAGGATATTTTGACTGCGGGTGTGGAGATTTCAGTTCAGCCTCCGGGTAAGAAAATCCAATCGCTCAATCTTATGTCAGGTGGCGAAAAGGCCCTCTCAGCCCTCGCTCTGCTATTTTCCATTATCCGCGTCAAGACTATTCCTTTTGTCATCTTGGACGAGGTGGAGGCAGCCTTGGACGAGGCCAATGTCAAGCGTTTTGGGGACTACCTCAACCGTTTTGACAAGGACAGTCAGTTCATCGTCGTGACCCACCGGAAAGGAACTATGGCGGCGGCGGATGCCATGTATGGGGTGACCATGCAGGAATCTGGCGTGTCCAAGATTGTTTCGGTTAAACTGAAAGATGTGGAAAAATTATAGATGGGGTAGGTTTTATTAGCCTTCTTGTAGAAACCAGTAGGCAGATTTTCCTATCCATGCTATAATGAATGTAAACGGTTTAGCTGAAAGGAGCAATTCATGACAAATTTAAAGGAACAAGTTGGGATTAAAGCGGCGGAGTTTGTAAGAGATGGCATGATTGTTGGCTTGGGAACAGGTTCAACAGCCTACTATTTTGTCCAAGAAATCGGACGTCGGGTGCAGGAAGAAGGTTTGCAGATTACAGGTGTGACGACCTCTCATGCCACTGCAGACCACGCAGCCTCTTTAGGAATTCCTTTAAAGAATATAGATGAAGTTGACTATGTAGACTTGACAGTTGACGGAGCTGATGAAGTTGACGGAGCCTTCAATGGTATTAAGGGTGGAGGAGCCGCCCTGCTCATGGAGAAGGTGGTTGCGGTCAACAGCAAGGATAGCATCTGGATTGTGGATGAATCTAAGGTGGTCGATACCCTTGGCGCCTTCAAGTTGCCAGTGGAAGTGGTGCAATATGGTTCTGAAAATCTTTTCCGCCTCTTCGAGAAAAAGGGTTATCGTCCAAGTTTTCGGATGAAGGATGGTCAGAAACATGTGACCGATATGAAGAATTTCATTATAGACCTAGATTTGCAACGGATTGAAGACAGCTACGCCTTGGCTGATGAATTGGATAGAACAGTTGGTGTCGTAGAGCATGGGCTCTTTATAGGCTTGATTTCTAAGGTCATTGTCGGCACACCGCAGGGACCAAAAATTCTTGAAAAGAAATAAAGTGAAAACGCTTCTCATTAAACTAACTATGAGAGGCGTTTTTGTGGTATAATGAAAAGACGAACAATAGAACCTGTATTCATTATTCAGCACCTCGCTTATCAATGCAAGTTCTTAGAAAAAGGAGTTCTTATGTCTAAATTTAAACGTATTCATCTGGTGGTTATGGATTCTGTTGGAATCGGTGCGGCACCAGATGCAGACAAGTTTTTCAATGCTGGTGTCAACGACACAGAGTCTGATACACTAGGTCATATCTCTGAGAAGGCAGGGTTAGCAGTGCCCAATATGGCTAAAATCGGTCTTGGAAATATCCCTCGTGACACAGCTCTTGCTACTGTTCCAGCTGAGGAAAGTCCAACTGGCTATGTGACTAAGTTGGAAGAAGTATCGCTCGGCAAGGACACTATGACAGGTCACTGGGAAATCATGGGTCTTAATATCACTGAGCCATTCGACACTTTCTGGGACGGTTTCCCTGAGGAAATTTTGACAAAAATCGAAGAATTTTCAGGTCGTAAAATCATCCGTGAGGCCAACAAGCCGTATTCAGGTACAGCTGTCATTGATGACTTTGGTCCTCGCCAAATGGAAACTGGGGAGTTAATCGTCTATACTTCCGCAGACCCTGTCCTTCAGATTGCAGCCCACGAAGACATTATTCCACTGGATGAATTGTACCGTATCTGTGAATATGCTCGTTCCATCACCCTTGAACGCCCAGCTCTTCTCGGTCGTATCATCGCCCGTCCATATGTCGGTGAGCCAGGCAATTTCTCTCGGACTGCTAACCGTCATGACTATGCGGTGTCACCGTTTGAAGCAACAGTTCTCAACAAGCTAGCAGATGCAGGCGTACCTACCTACTCTGTCGGCAAAATCAGCGACATTTTCAACGCATCAGGTATCACAAATGACATGGGTCACACCAAGTCAAATATGCATGGTGTCGATGTCTTGATTGAAACCTTGCAGTTGGCTGACTTTGAGAAAGGTTTCTCCTTCACCAACTTGGTGGACTTTGATGCCGTTTATGGTCACCGCCGTGACATCGAAGGCTACCGTGATTGCTTGCAGGAGTTCGATGCTCGTATCCCAGAAATTATCGAAAATATGCGTGAGGATGATTTGCTCTTGATTACAGCAGACCATGGAAATGACCCTGCTTATGCAGGTACGGACCATACCCGTGAGTATGTGCCACTCTTGGCTTACAGTAAGTCATTCAAGGGAAGTGGAGTCTTGCCAGTTGGACATTTTGCGGATATTTCAGCTACTATCGCAGAAAACTTCGGTGTCGAAAAAGCCATGATTGGTGAGAGTTTCTTGGACGGACTGGTTTAATGGACGAGGAATAGCTATGAATATTTTGGGAGAGATTGGCAAGGCTTTGGATGATGTTGGAAAACAGGCAGGGAATTTTGTTCAAAACGCTAATGGAGCTGTTTCTAAACAATTGGACAATGCTGGAAAAATAACTCAGGAGGCTATGTTATCTACATTGGATTGGGCCTATACTACAACACTTAATGGGATTCCGGGTCAATCTACTTTAGATGAATTTGTTGAAGATTACTTGAGCAAATATGATGAAGATACTGCTATTGAAAAGCTTATTCAATTTCAAACAACAAAGGCAGCAACATCAGGTTTTGTTGCTGGATTGGGTGGCATCATAACAATGCCTGTCACCATACCTGCCAATATCACAACAGTTATCTTATTTCAGATGAGGATGGTTGCAGCTATCGCTAAAATTAGAGGATATGATGCAAGAAGTGATCAGGTTCAAACGTTTGTTTATTCAGCTTTAGCGGGTGTTTCTATTTCTGAAATTGCTAAGAATGCGGGAATAAATCTTGGAAATAAATTGGCACTAAGTTTGCTAAAGAAATTACCAGGAGAAGTATTAAAAAAAATCAATCGTGCAGTCGGTTTTCGTCTTGCTACAAAGTTTGGTTCTACTGGAGTTATCAATTTAGGTAAGATGGTTCCTTTAGTTGGTGCTATAATTGGCGGCACTTTTGATACCACAACAACTTTAATGATCGCAGATTTTGCCAAAAAGACATTTACTAAAAATGGACTCGATTTAGGGGATGGGATGGTTATTATCAAGGATGTGACCTACTCCAAATCCAAAGAAGAGGAGAACGAAAAACTAACGGTCTATTACAATCCTGACTGTAGTAAATGTAAGAAATTACAAGTCTTATTGTCTAGTCAAGATTTGGATGTCAAGTGGGTTAATTATCTAGAACATCCATTAACAGAGGTAGAATTGGCAGCACTTTTGGAAAAAATGGACAGTCAGCCCTCTGCAGTTATTCGGTTGACGGAAGAAGAGCGAGCAGGCTTGTCAGAAGAAGAACTTTTCCAGCGTTTAGTGGCAGAGCCTGCTCTTCTCAACCGTCCCATTATCGAGCGAGAACAGACAGCCTTTCTCTGTCGTCCCCTCGACATCATCAAGAAAAAAATGCCAGAATATGACTGGTCAGCTTATGTATAAAAGGAGAAATTATGAGTTTACTAGCAAAAATCAATGAAACAAAAACCTTCTTAGAAGAAAAAGGTTTGGTCAAACCAGAATTTGGTTTGATTTTGGGCTCAGGTTTGGGCGAATTAGCGGAAGAAGTAGAAAATGCTATCGTAATCGACTACGCGGACATTCCAAACTGGGGCAAGTCAACAGTTGTGGGTCATGCTGGTAAGTTGGTTTACGGTGATTTGGCAGGTCGCAAGGTCTTGGCTTTGCAAGGTCGTTTCCACTTCTATGAAGGCAATCCGATGGAAGTCGTGACCTTCCCAGTCCGTGTTATGAAAGCTCTTGGTTGTGAAGGCGTGATTGTAACCAATGCCGCAGGTGGTATCGGCTACGGTCCAGGTACCCTTATGGCCATTACAGACCACATCAACATGACTGGTCAAAATCCGCTGATTGGCGAAAACTTGGAAGAATTTGGTCCACGTTTCCCAGATATGTCAAATGCCTACACCAAAGAATACCGTGAAAAAGCGCATGCTGTTGCGGAAAAATTGGGTATCAAGTTGGACAATGGTGTTTACCTCGGTGTGACAGGTCCTACCTATGAAACACCTGCAGAAATCTTGGCCTTCAAGACATTGGGTGCCCACGCAGTCGGTATGTCAACAGTACCAGAAGTTATCGTGGCAGCTCACTCAGGTATGAAAGTCTTGGGTATTTCTGCCATCACTAACTTTGCGGCTGGTTTCCAATCTGAACTCAACCACGAAGAAGTAGTAGAAGTAACTGAGCAAATCAAGGGCAACTTCAAAGGCTTGGTCAAAGCTATCTTGGCAGAGTTGTAAGATTGTCAAGAAGAGTGTGTACAGTATGAAACCTTTTAATCCAGATAAATGGATACTGATTGTTATTCTTTTGATGGCGATAGTAGCTGTCGCCTACCTCTTTTTCAAACCTGTCCACAGTATCCCTTATATCGCTATTACTACCTTACTCTTCATCTTGCTTCAAAATAAAAATAGAAAAAAATAATTGAGAAAAGGAAAGCTCTATATGTCAATCCATATTTCCGCAAAACCAGGCGAAATCGCTGATAAGATTTTGCTTCCTGGTGATCCACTTCGTGCTAAATTTATCGCTGAAAATTTCCTAGAAGACGCAGTTTGCTTCAACGAAGTCCGCAATATGTTTGGCTATACTGGTACTTACAAAGGTCATCGCGTATCTGTCATGGGAACAGGTATGGGAATGCCTTCCATTTCTATCTACGCCCATGAGCTTATCAACGACTACGGCGTTAAGAAGCTTATCCGTGTGGGAACAGCTGGTTCGCTTAACAAGGATGTTCATGTTCGTGAATTGGTCTTGGCTCAGGCAGCAGCAACCAACTCTAAAATGATGAACATTGATTGGCCAGAATATGACCTGCCACAGATTGCTAGCTTCAATCTCTTGGACAAGGCCTATCATATTGCTAAGGAACTCAATATTACTACTCATGTGGGCAATGTTCTATCTTCAGATAGTTTCTACTCACCAAAACTCTTCAGCCGTAACTTAGAATTGGGTCAAATCGGTGTCAAGGCAGTTGAGATGGAAGCCGCAGCTCTTTACTATTTGGGGGCTAAATTCGGTGTTGAAACACTTGCTATCATGACCATTTCGGATAGCTTGGTCAACCCAGAAGAAGATACGACAGCAGAAGAACGCCAAAATACCTTCACAGACATGATGAAGGTCGGCTTGGAAACTCTGATTGCGGAATAAAACAACTAGCGGTGTGATTAGGAGGTATCGTATGACATTTGCAAACTTTGAGCCCACACGACATGTAGAAGATTTTCATTTGGCGGGGTTTGCTTATTAGTCAGACAGTCCAGTGGACTGTCTGAGCTCGCTCCTTGAAAATGAAAAGGGGGCGATGGGGAAAAGATTTAAACGTACTACCTCCTTAGAAATGCTAGAAATGCTCGCTGAGCCAACCAATCCCTATGATTCAGAAGCAGTTGTTATTCTCTATCAAGGGAAAAAGCTCGGCTATATCCCCAAGCATAAGAATAGCCTAATTAGTCGCATGTTATTCTATGGACATGGTGACATTCTTGAAGCACGTGTTCAAATGATTGATCTCACTGAACATCCGGAGCGTCAACTTCGTGTGGTTGTTAAATTTAAAGATAATCGTAAAAAATAAGGGATAGGGCAAACAGTCCATTCGGATTGCTGAATAATATAAAAGGCGAACTATATACAGTTTTGTATTATAGCTTGCCTTTTTTTGTTAAATAGGGTATAATTATCATGTAGAAAACGTTTACAAAAAAATAAGAAACGTTTCTGAATGATTACATTAACATATACAAAAGGAGATAAGCAGTGATTAACTTACAAAATTTTGTCCAATCTATGTATGCCAAGCGCATAGAGGACTGTTCTGACTATGAACTCTATTATGCTTTGCTTGCATTTACTAAGCAACAGAGCGAAGCTAAGTACACCAATGAGCAGAAGAAGAAAGTCTACTACATTTCTGCAGAATTCTTGATTGGTAAACTCTTGTCTAACAACTTGATCAACTTGGGTGTTTATGATGAGGTGAAGAGCCAGCTTGCAGCTGCAGGTAAGGACTTGATTGCTATCGAAGATGTGGAGATGGAGCCATCTCTTGGTAACGGTGGTTTGGGTCGTTTGGCTGCTTGCTTCCTTGACTCCATTGCTAGTCTCGGTCTCAACGGAGATGGTGTGGGTCTTAATTACCACTTCGGACTTTTCCGTCAGTTGTTCGAATACCACCAACAATCTGCGGTGCCAAACGAGTGGATTACACCCCGTTCTTGGTTGACAGAATCCCCAATTTCTTACCAAGTGCCATTTGCTAACTTTACCTTGACTTCTAAGTTGTACGATATTGATGTGCCAGGTTATAAGACTGAACGGAAGAACCGTTTGCGCTTGTTTGACCTTGGTTCAGTAGATGACAATATCATTTATGATGGTATTGAGTTCGATAAGGAAGACATTTTCCGTAACCTAACCCTCTTCCTTTATCCAGATGATTCGACAGATGAGGGTAAAGTTCTCCGTATCTTCCAGCAATATTTCATGGTATCCAACGCGGCTCAACTCTTGATTGATGAAGCGGTTGCCAAAGGGTCAAACCTTCATGACTTGCCTGATTACGCCGTGGTTCAAATCAATGATACCCACCCATCCCTTGTCATTCCAGAATTGATTCGTCTTTTGGAACTTCGTGGCATTTCCTTCGATGAGGCAATCGAAATTGTTAAGAAAATGACTGCCTATACCAACCATACAATCTTGTCTGAAGCCCTTGAAAAATGGCCGCTTGACTTCTTGAACCATGTGGTGCCTCACTTAGTACCATTTATCGAGGAGTTGGACCGCCGTGCCAAAGAAGTCAAAAATGACCCAGCAGTTAATATCATCGATGAGCATGGTCGTGTCCACATGGCCCACATGGATATTCACTATGGCTACTCCATCAACGGTGTAGCAGCCCTCCATACTGAGATTTTGAAAACATCAGAGTTGAAGGCCTTCTACGAGCTCTATCCAGAGAAGTTTAACAACAAGACAAACGGTATCACCTTCCGTCGTTGGCTCATGCATGCCAACCCAAGCCTAGCTAGCTATCTTGATGGCCTACTTGGCCATGGTTACCACCATGATGCTAGCGAGTTGGAAAAACTCTTGGACCACAAAGACAGCAAAGAATTGAAAAAATGGTTAGAAGAAACCAAGCAACACAACAAGCGTAAGTTGCAACGTCATATTGCCAAAACTCAGGGTGTCCATGTCAATCCAGAGTCTATCTTTGACGTACAAATCAAGCGTATGCATGAGTACAAGCGTCAACAGATGAATATCCTCTATGTTATCCATAAGTATTTGGATATCAAGGCAGGCAATATTCCAACTCGCCCGTTGACAGTCTTCTTTGGAGGAAAAGCAGCACCAGCTTACACAACGGCTCAAGATATTATCCACTTGATTTTGGTCTTGTCACAGGTTATCAAAAATGATCCAGAAGTAGCACCACACTTGCAGTTGGTTATGATTGAAAACTACAACGTAACGGAAGCCAGCTTCATCATCCCAGCTGCAGATATTTCAGAGCAGATTTCTCTTGCATCTAAAGAAGCTTCTGGAACAGGTAACATGAAATTTATGCTCAACGGAGCCTTGACCATCGGTACAGATGACGGTGCCAACGTGGAAATTCATGAA
Organism: Streptococcus suis; assembly: GCF_002960625.1. Classification (GTDB taxonomy): domain Bacteria; phylum Bacillota; class Bacilli; order Lactobacillales; family Streptococcaceae; genus Streptococcus; species Streptococcus suis_T. The sequence continues at coordinate 30,395 of NZ_POJH01000034.1, read as the reverse complement.
TTGGTCGGCGATGAAAATATCTACATTTTCGGTCAAGATAGCCAAACTGTTATTGACCACTATGTCAATGGAACCTACCATCCATATGCCTTCTACGAGCGCGAAGCCATCCGTCCATTGATTGATTTCATCACTTCTGACACCATTCGTCATGCTGGTGGTATCGACGAACGCCTATGGCGCTTACAGGATAACCTCAAGCACAATGACCACTTCATGACCTTGCTGGACTTGGAAGACTACATTGCGACCAAGGAAAGAATGTTAGCAGACTATGAAGACCGCGACAGCTGGTTGGATAAGGTTATCGTCAACATTGCTAAAGCAGGATTCTTCTCATCAGACCGTACTATTCAACAGTACAACGAAGATATTTGGCATTTGGAAGCTAAGTAAGCTAATACTCTTCGAAAATCAAAATTATCCGTTGTCAAGAGCCTAGATGAACTTGAGTTCTATCGTCGGCTTCGTTTCCTAGGCTACTTTTGATTTTCATTGAGTATAAATAAACTAAAAATGACCTTTCGGGGTCATTTTTTCTGTATTCTATTTTTGAAAGCTTGAGCCATTGCGGATTGTCCCAAGAGGTTTCCGAGGGCAAAGCCAGAGGTGTTAAGCAAGATATCGCTAAGGTCAAAGAAGCCCAATGAAAAGAAGAATTGACAGGCTTCAACTAGCAATATGGCCTCTACAAAGAGAGAAAGTTTTTTCCAAGAAAATGAAAAAAGTAACCCAAGTGGTAAAAAGAGTAAGAGGTTAAAGACCAATATAGCAGGATTGAGAAATAGGTCTTGAGAGAAGGTACTAAGGAGATCCCAGTTGACACCTCTGACACCCATGCTTTTGAAAAAGAGGAGGTAAAGCAGCAGAAAACCATAGCATCCATAGAAAAAACAAAGTGTCAGTCGCGAAATGCCCGGCTGATAGACCAGTCGAAATAGGGTAAAGCAAACCCCAGTCATTAACAGGATTGCTGCAAGCGCCGGCCAAAAATCAACCGTCATAAAAATGGTCGAGAACTGGTAAAAAAGAAAGGTCATAAAGAGCCAGCGGCAAAGTAGAAATGACAGGATCAGGTTAATACAGTCATAGATAACTTCTTTTTTCATAGAGGACCTCCTTTTTTCATTATATCATTATTTGAGGGGGGAGGCAAAGGCTCAGGAAAATAATTTTAGGGACAGTATGCTATAATAGTTCTTATGAAAAAACGACCGACATCTGCCTATATCCACATTCCCTTTTGTACCCAGATTTGTTACTACTGTGACTTTTCCAAGGTCTTTATTAAGAATCAGCCTGTTGATGAGTATTTGGCAGCTCTCATGGAAGAGGTCAAGTTTTACGACCTGCCAGCCCTCAAGACCCTCTACATAGGTGGCGGAACACCGTCGGCCCTCTCGGCAGACCAGTTGGATTACCTTTTGACCAATCTGGAGGACTTGCTGGACTTGTCACAGGTGGAAGAATTTACCATTGAGGCCAATCCAGGTGACTTGACGGCGGACAAGATTGCAGTGCTAAAAAAATCCAAGTGCAATCGGGTGTCGCTGGGGGTCCAGACCTTTGACGACCGCATGTTGAAAAAAATCGGTCGCAGCCACAATCAGGCCCAGATTTATGAAACCATTGCAGCCCTCAAGGAAGCGGGTTTTTACAACATTTCCATTGACCTGATTTATGCCCTGCCTGGTCAGACCATGGAGCAGGTGATGGACAATGTCGCCAAGGCCTTGGAGCTGGACATTCCCCACATGAGCCTCTATAGCTTGATTTTAGAAAACCACACGGTCTTCATGAACCGCCAACGCCGTGGCAACCTCCATCTGCCCAACGAAGATGTGGAGTCCGATATGTTCGACTACATCCTTCAGGAGCTGGAGAAAAACGGCTTTGAGCACTACGAAATCTCCAACTTCACCAAGCCAGGCTTTGAAAGCCGCCACAACCTCATGTACTGGGACAACTCCGAGTATTACGGCCTAGGAGCAGGGGCTTCTGGCTACATCGACGGTATGCGGTACCGCAACCGCGGCCCTATCCAGCACTACCTCAAGTCCATCCGCGAAAAAGGCCATTCTCGCCTACATGAAGAATTCCTCAGCCAGACCGAGCAGATGGAAGAAGAGATGTTTTTAGGTTTACGGAAAAAAACTGGCGTGTCTATCGAGCGATTCGAGGAGAAGTTTGGTATCTCCTTCGAAGACCGCTACGGTCAGGTGGTCAGAGACTTGAAAAATGAAGGCCTCTTGCAAGAAGAAGACCGTTGGCTTCGGATGACCAAAAAGGGATTGTTTTTAGGCGATACAGTTGCCGAGCGTTTCATTATAGAAGATTAGAAAGAGGACACAATGGGAGTAAGCTACCAAGAGGAGTTCACCATTCCCTTTGATATGTGTGATGTGAAGCAGGCTGTCAAACTGCCTGACTTGATTTCCTATTGTCTGGGGTTATCAGGTCGGCAGTCGGAAGAACTAGGTCGGAGTGACCTCTATGTTTTTCAGGAATTTGGCTTGATTTGGGTGGTGACAGACTATGAACTGACTATTCAAGGCCTACCCAAGTACAATGAAAATATTGTTATAAAAACAGAAGCGGTTGCCTACAACAAGTTTTTCTGTCATCGGATGTTCTATATCTACGATGCAGCAGGTAATCTTTTGCTGGACATTATATGCTATTTTGTCCTGATTGATTTTGAAACTCGCAAGGTGGCGCCTGTGCCAGAAGATTTGATTGCTCCTTATCAGTCTGAGCAGGTCAAGAAATTGCCTCGAGCTCCCAAGTATCAGCTCTTGGAAAATCCATCTGTTCAAGAAATTCCTGTTCGCTACTTTGACTTGGATATGAATGGGCATGTCAATAATGGCAAGTACCTGGAATGGATGTATGAAGCACTGGGTTATGATTTTCTGCTCTGCCATGTTCCTAAAAAAATCCAACTCAAGTATCTTAAGGAAGTAGAGGCGACTAGCCTGGTGAGTTCACGCATGGTGGCAGAAGCTGGTGTCAGCCAGCATGAGATTGTGGTAGATGGGCAAATCCATGCGCAAGCTGTCATAGAATGGAGGGAAAGTCATGTCGCAGGATAAGTGGTTGGAATGGGCCGTGCGTTTACAAGCCTTGGCTCAGACAGGCTTGGCTTATGGAAAAGATGTTTATGACATGGAGCGTTTCGAAGAAATCAGACAGATTGCGGCGGAAATGTTGGTAGAGCCATCTGGACAGCCCTTGGAAGTGGTGAAAGACTTGTTTTGCAATGAAACAGGCTATCAGACACCCAAGCTGGATACCCGCGCAGCTATTTTTCAAGAGGATAAAATCCTACTGGTTCAGGAAAACGATGGGCTCTGGTCCTTGCCAGGTGGGGATTGTGTCATAATAATGACAGGTGCTTAAAACGCTGTCAAATCAAGGATTTGAGTGTTCTACAATCTGTCGTTAAGGAGGAAAAATTTATTTTATTATTTATAATATCGCATAAGCGAGAACATTTTAATAAGTGTTCTCGTTTTTTTATTTTAAGGAGGAATTCATGAAAAAGAAGGAACAATCATCACGCCAAATCGTGATGTGTCATCTCGTGGCTATTTTAGGAGTTGATATTGAGAAAGCAACTCATCTGGTTGATGAATTGGAACAAGTAGGTTTAATCCGATTTGATGAATTTGGAAATGTTGGAATTTTAGTTTTGGAGGGACAATCATGAAACGAATTACCGCTAATCAGTATCAGACATCAGAGCGTTATTATAAACTCCCTAAAATTTTGTTTGAGAGTGAACGTTATAAGGATATGAAGCTGGAGGTTAAGGTAGCCTACGCGGTTTTAAAAGATAGGTTGGAGTTGTCTTTGAGTAAAGGTTGGATTGATGAGGATGGGGCTATTTATTTGATTTATTCCAATTCAAATCTGATGGCACTTTTAGGCTGTTCAAAGTCAAAACTACTCTCTATCAAGAAAACCTTACGCGAATATGGCTTAATTGATGAAGTCCAACAGTCCTCTAGTGAAAAAGGTCGTATGGCAAATAAAATTTACTTGGGGGAATTAGAACATGAACCTACCCCAGTCTCCGATTCAAACGGGGCTAGTGTTAAAAAAACACTAGGGGGGTCTCAAAGAAAGACGGGGCCGGTCTTAAATTCAGCCCCTAGTGAGACTGAAGGAAGTGAGACTAAATATAGTGAAACTAAAGGGAGTGATTTCCTTATTGAGGACGAGGAGGAGAGGCAGCAAGTAGTTGAGAAACAAGAAGAGAACTTTACTTCAAAAGTCGATGGCGTGACCAAGTACGATCGAGATTATATTTGGGGTTTGGTTCATGACCAGTTAAGACAGACGGGTCTATCTCAGTCAGCTAGTGACTATGCCATGATTTATTTTAGTGACCGGTATCAGTATGCATTGGAACATATGCGATTTGCTCGGTCAGCGGAAGTAATAGCTGAATACGTATTTAATGGTGTGCTGTCAGAGTGGACCAAGCAACTGAGACGACAAGAAGGAAAGGGAGGTGATTAAGTTGATTTGGTGAATACTAGGCGGAATCTATCTGATTTCTATCATCATTTTGATTGTTGAAGAAATCCGTGCACCAGAAATGGATGATCATATATAAGCAAGAGTTTTACAAGTGTAAGGCTCTTTTTTAGTTGGAAAGAGAGGAAAAATGAAATTTTTAGATTTATTTGCTGGGATAGGCGGTTTTAGGCTAGGGATGGAATCACAGGGTCATAAATGTCTGGGCTTTTGTGAAATTGATAAATTCGCTAGAACATCTTATAAAGCTATGTTTAACACAGAAGGGGAAATTGAATACCATGACATTAAAGAGGTCACAGACCATGACTTTAGACAATTTAGAGGGCAAGTGGACATCATCTGCGGGGGATTTCCTTGCCAAGCTTTTTCACTCGCAGGCAGACGACTGGGATTTGAAGATACTCGAGGGACTCTCTTTTTTGAGATTGCTCGAGCGGCCAAACAAATCCAACCACGTTTTCTATTTTTGGAAAACGTCAAAGGCCTACTCAATCACGACGAGGGACGGACGTTCGCCACAATCCTCTCCACGATGGATGAATTGGGGTATGATGTCGAATGGCAGGTGCTTAACAGTAAGGACTTCCAAGTCCCGCAGAACAGAGAGCGGGTCTTTATTATCGGACATTCTAGAAGATACCGTTCCAGATTCATATTTCCTCTCAGAAGAGAAAACAGCCCAGCTCATCTTGAAAGGCTAGGAAATATCAATCCCTCTAAACGTGGTTTGAATGGTGAAATCTATCTGACGAGTGGACTTGCTCCTACACTACCAAGAGGTAAAGGAGAGGGGGCTAAAATCGCCATTCCAGTCTCAACACCAGATAGACTTGAAAAACGGCAACATGGGCGTCGCTTTAAGGATAACCAAGACCCTATGTTCACTTTGACTAGTCAAGACAGACACGGGGTTGTTGTCGCAGGAAATCTGCCGACTAGCTTTGACCAGACTGGAAGAGTCTTTGACATTTCTGGTTTGTCACCGACCTTGACCACCATGCAAGGTGGAGACAAGGTGCCAAAGATTTTGCTGAGGGAGGAGCTACCATTTCTGAAAATCAAGGAAGCCACAAAAACAGGGTACGCAAAGGCAACTCTTGGAGACTCTGTCAATCTGGCTTATCCAGCCTCAACCAAACGTAGGGGACGTGTGGGAAAGGGAATATCCAATACCTTGACAACTTCAGACAATATGGGAGTGGTGGTTGCTGCTCTGGAATATCGACAGGATAAGTGGTATGAAGTCACAGGCATTGTCTTAGAAGGAAAACTCTATCGCCTGAGAATAAGACGACTGACACCAAGAGAGTGTTTCAGACTTCAAGGCTTTCCTGATTGGGCTTATGAAAGAGCAGAAAGTGTTTCCAGTAAGAGCCAACTATACAAACAGGCCGGCAATAGCGTGACTGTCACAGTTATTGAAGCCATTGCCAGAGAATTTAGAAGAATAGAAGAGGAAGAAAAACATGAACCTACTACATAAGAAAAGTATCCTAGATTGTACCGAATTAGAAGGACGTATTCACCAAGCAGAAGCCAATCAGTTATTACAAAAGATACTGTCGCTCCCTAATTTTGATTGTGACTTTGAGGTAACTTTTGAAGATGATTACCACAAAGAGATGAATGATCCCCTATTCTACGAATCCAATCTTCATCGAATTTCGGATTTTATGGAAACTAGGGATATTAAAAATGGTGTAGATACATTATTGACGAAAGACAATCACTTGGCCTTTCGTGCCTTTGGTGAAAATTATTCTGCTAGGGGAAAGGATGGCATTTTAACGACTTTAGTGACGGTCAAGTGCTTTGGTGAAGGACGGATGCCCATTGATATGAGTCGCTATTTCTCAACTCCTGAACCAACAGTTGAAAATAGCCTAACCCTATAAGGAGGAGCCTATGCTTGAGGTATATCTAGGAAATAATGTCAATACAAATCAAGACTTACTAACCATTTTGACGACCTATGGGGTGACTTATCGTTGTACAAAAGCGTGTGATGTAAACCGTGAAATCTTACTGTCACTCTTTGCCAAAACCACGGATTGTTTTGAGTTGCTGTCGCCACGATTTCTTCGCTTTAAACGTCAATATTCGATAAGTTTGAATGAGATGATTCAGCTCATTCTCCAAAAGCCAGACCAGAATCTTCGGTTGCCACTCATTGTTTGTCAGAATCATGTCTATCCAGCTATTGGGCTAGACGAAGTGCGAACCTTTCTTCCCAGACAGGTAAAAGAAGAACTGTTTCAGGCCAGCTTGATGAAACAAGTGACAGGATAGGTGTGAAGATGAATGAACGATTTTGGGACAATTTAGAGATCATTCTGGCCGAAAAAGAACTCACTTGGGCAGAACTAGCTCGAAAGGTATTCAAAGGTCAATATGTCTATCCCAGTGAGTTTAATCGCCTCTATCAAAAACTGCGACATTACAAATCCAATCGTCTGATGCCACAAACTAGATGGGTTGAGCGAATCGTTCTAGTCTTAGATATTGATTATGAAGATTTATTCAAGAGGTGACAATGATAAGGATAGTGTTGTTTTATCTAGCTATACAGCTTAACGGTCTTCTGGTGAGTTTATACCTGAAAGAGTATCTGACAATAGAGGGTATAGTCTTGCTACAATTGGTCCTATTAAGTGTGACTTGCTTAGAGATTGCCCGTCATAAAACTCTTCAAGCAAAAAAAATAACCTTAAGAAATCGCCTAAGTTGGTTGCTTCTTGGTTTTGTGTGTATGGTTGCTTTTGCAGTCTTCATCAGCTTCCTATTTCCAGTTCAGACTAGGAATCAAGCGGTATTGGTACAAGTAGGAAAACAGGTTCCTCCTATTATCTTTTTATTATTTCTAATAAATGCAAGTGTCCTTGAAGAGGTAGTTTATAGGCAACTGCTGTGGGAAAAATTGACATTCCCTTTTGTACAAATAGGCGTGACCAGTTTTGTCTTTGTTCTATCCCATGGACCCAATCAGTTAGGGAGTTGGCTCATGTATAGCTATCTTGGCTTGACCTTGGCTGCTGTTCGATTGAAAACTGATTGTATGATGGTAATCGCCTTACATTTACTTTGGAATAGTTTGGCTTATGTCGTAACTTTCTTGTGATACCAAAATCAAGAGTGTTTCCGTATTATGAAAACACCTTATGTTTGATAGGGAATCGAAAAAAGAGGAGGTCACCATGTCATCTGAACAACAAGAACGTCAAGCGATGCAATACGTGGAAAGAAGTAGTTTATTGACAGTCAGAACCCTCTTAAAGCTCTTAGAATGGTCGGCTAGGCAAGCCTTAGCTCAAGATTCGGCTTATAAAATTGGGGTTCAAAAACTGGAAGAACTCCTTCAAAGCCCTTACGCAATTGAAGCGATAGATGTTAGTAAAGACATACTGGATAAGCCAATCGATGTGGAGAAATTTAAGGAGCTAATGGAGTCAGAAAAACTGCCAATTGCAATTAGTTGGCAAAAAGACTATCTCTACTTTTATGCCAAGGATAAGACCTTGCTCGATCATCACTTGGATGAATTGTTGAAGAAACTGATGTCTAATCCAGAAAAGTTAGAAGGTCTAACCTTTGATAAAACCTTGGACCAAGAGATAGAACTGGCCAAAGAAAAAATAAGAGTGACAGAACCTTCGGCAGTCAAAACCAAGGAGGTGACCTTGTAATGTATTCAAGACGAAAAGCTTTAGTCTTTGGACTCATGGGGCTCGCCTTTGGTTATTTCTGCCATCGTCTAACCCTGCTCTATGATAGTTTAACCAATGCCCCACCTATGGAACGTTTTGCCTACCTCTTAGGAGAGGGGTTAAATCAGGTTTTCAATCCTTTATGGCTATTTTCCTTTACTCAAAAATCTCTTCTTGCCTTTATCCTTGGGGTTCTAATGATGACACTAGTCTATCTTTATGTATCGACAGGACAGAAAGTCTATCGAGAAGGGGAAGAATACGGTTCTGCACGATTTGGAAACAGTAAGGAAAAGCGGAACTTTTACAGTAAGAATCCTTTCAATGACACGATTATGGCTCGTGATGTTCGTCTAACCTTGTTGGAAAAGAAGAAACCCCAGTTTGACCGAAATAAAAATTTGATTGTCATTGGGGGTTCTGGGGCAGGCAAGACCTTTCGATTTGTTAAACCCAACCTTATCCAACTTAATTGTTCCAATATTGTCGTAGATCCTAAAGACCATTTGGCTGAGAAGACAGGTAAACTCTTTTTAGAAAACGGTTATCAGGTCAAGGTTTTAGACTTGGTTAATATGACCAATTCAGACGGTTTTAATCCCTTTCGTTATGTAGAAACTGAGAATGATTTGAACCGCATGTTAACGGTCTATTTTAACAATACCCGTGGGTCTGGTTCTCGCAGTGATCCATTTTGGGACGAGGCTTCCATGACATTGGTGAGAGCTATTGCCTCTTATTTGGTGGATTTTTACAATCCTCCAGGAAGTTCCAAGCAAGAGCAGGAAGCAAGACGTGAGCATGGCCGTTATCCAGCCTTTTCTGAGATTGGGAAACTCATCAAACTCTTATCAAAGGGAGACAATCAGGACAAAAGTGTTCTTGAAGTCCTGTTTGAAGATTATGCTAAAAAATATGGTCACGAAAACTTTACCATGCGAAACTGGGCGGATTTTCAGAACTACAAGGACAAGACCTTGGATTCGGTCATTGCTGTGACGACCGCTAAGTTCGCCCTTTTTAATATTCAATCGGTGATTGATTTGACGCAAAAAGACACTATGGATTTGAAAACGTGGGGCACTCAAAAGACCATGGTATATCTTGTTATTCCAGATAATGATACGACCTTTCGTTTCCTATCTGCTTTATTTTTCTCTACGGTTTTCGCCACTTTGACCAGACAGGCTGATGTGGACTTTAAAGGGCAACTGCCTATTCATGTTAGAAGCTATCTGGATGAGTTTGCGAATGTCGGAGAAATCCCAGACTTTGCCGAACAAACCTCAACGGTTCGCTCTAGAAACATGAGCTTAGTTCCTATCTTGCAAAATATCGCTCAACTCCAAGGACTTTATAAGGAAAAAGAGGCTTGGAAAACTATACTGGGGAACTGTGACAGCCTCCTCTATTTGGGTGGAAATGACGAGGAAACTTTCAAATTTATGAGTGGTCTATTAGGCAAACAAACCATTGATGTCAGAAGTACCAGTCGTTCTTTTGGGCAGACGGGTTCAAGTTCTACCTCTCACCAGAAAATTGCCCGTGACTTGATGACGGCTGATGAAGTCGGGAATATGAAACGAGATGAGTGCCTTGTACGCATTGCAGGGGTTCCTGTTTTTCGAACCAAGAAATATTTTCCACCCAAACATAAGAATTGGAAATGGCTTGCGGATAAGGAAACCGATGAACGCTGGTGGCACTACCACATCAATCCCCTAATCACTGAGGAAGAGATAGATTTGTCAGGCCATAAAATAAGGGATTTAAGCACAGAAACGACACTACATTAATAGAAATGAGGAATTATATGAATCAAAAACTAACAGGCTTTGTTTACGGAGTGGACGCCAGCTCCATGTTCTCTCAAGCCATGTCTCTATTACAAAAAGGCTTAATTGCAGTAGGGGCCTTTCTTGTTGTCATGGGCATTATCAACCTTTCAACCAACATTAAAGATGGTGGGCCAGGTGTCCGAAATGCCATTCTAGAAATTGTTGGTGGGGTCATGGTGGGAGCCGCTGGTGCTTTTGTGACACAGATTACCATTTAGGGGAGGACAGCACATGACATGATGATGAATTTTACGTCACCTTTTGTATTTCTAGCCTCTGAAAAAGTATCTAGCGATAGCCTTTTTGAAGGGTTTCAAGTGGATTTAGAATCAACCGCCAACTTGATTAAGTCACTAGCGGACTTTAATCCGACGGTGTGGTCTTACATGACAGCCATTACCAAGGGGATTATGCAACCTTTGGGAGTAGCTATTCTTGCGGTTGTTCTCGTACTCGAATTTTCAAAAATGGCCAAGAAAATCGCAAACTCAGGTGGTGCAATGACCTTTGAAGCCATGGCACCTATGATTGTCAGCTACATCATGGTCGCGGTCGTGATTACCAATACGACGGTTATTGTGGAAGCCATTATTGCCATTGCCTCTTATGTTATTGAACAAGTGGCAAGTCTTGTCACGAATGGTGGTGCTAATTATGATACCATCTCAGGCATTAAGGGATCTGGAATTGTAGGAAAAATGATTATTGGCTTTTTTGCGATTCTCATTTGGTTGGTACGAATGGCCAGCATCATGGTTGTCAATATCTTGATTACCATTCGCTTTATCCAACTCTATCTGATGATTCCTTTTGCCCCTGTTACCATTCCGACCTTCCTTAGTGATGACTGGAGAAGTGTTGGGATTGGTTACCTTAAAAACATCATGGTCTATGCCGTTCAAGGTATTTTGATTTTTCTAATTGTATCTCTTGTTCCCTTGTTTGAATCGGCTGGAAAGATTGCCGTATCAAATGGAGCTGGAGTTATGGAATCACTCGTCATTATGTTTGGTGGCTTGGTACAGGCCATATTGTTAATCATTGCCTTAGTTGGCAGTCAACGAACCGCCCGAAGTATTTTGGGGATGTAGGAGGATGGGTGTAAATTGCCCGCCTCCTCTTTTTATAGCTTATTTAGATTGGAGAACATTTATGAACACACGTGTCTTTAAGGACATTTCAAAGGTTCAACACAGGGCATGGCTGGGATTTACAACTAGACAGGTTATTTTTGTATTTCCAGCCGTCGCCCTAACCATTTTGGTATTGGGCTTGAACCTATTTTACTGGCAATTTGGGGATTGGTTTGTCTATGGTTTTGTTTTTAGCTTTACAATTCCACTCATGTTATTTGGAGTCTATCGCCCCAATGACTTACCATTTGAAACCTATCTCAGGTACCGATTTCATTATGAACTAACGGTGCCAGACCGCACATTTACTGGAAGAAAAGGAGACCAACGTGAAAAAATTAAAACACTCAATGAAACCAAAGACCTCTTCTAATGACAAAATGCAAAAGACGAAAACACAGAAGCAGGAGATCAGACCATCAACCGTAAATACGTTAGCCTATCAAGGGCTTTTTCAGAATGGCCTTATGCAGGTCAGTCCAAGTTATTTCTCACAAACCTATCTCTTAGGAGATGTCAATTATCAAACAGTTGGCTTAGATGATAAAGGAGCTATTGTTGAGAAATATTCCGATTTAATCAATTCACTGGATGATCAGACCAATTTCCAACTGACCATTTTCAATCAAAAGGTCAATCTGGAAAAATTCCGTAAGAGTATTCTCTATCCCTTACAGGAAGATGGGTTTGATGCTTATCGTGATGAATTGAATCGCATGATGGATGCCAACTTAGAGGCGGGTGAGAACAACTTTTCAGCTGTCAAGTTTCTTTCATTTGGCAAGAGCGACCAAACACCAAAACTAGCTTTTCGGTCTCTGTCGCAAATTGGGGAATATTTCAAGAGTGGCTTTTCAGAGATTGATGTATCTCTTGGTCTGCTTGGTGGAGAAGAGCGAGTGAATGTCCTTGCGGATATGTTGCGAGGTGAAAATCATTTACCGTTCTCTTACAAGGATTTGACCCTCTCAGGTCAATCCACCAAGTACTTTATTGCCCCAACCTACCTTTCCTTTAAACACAAGAATCATATTGAATTGGACGATCGATTATTACAGATTGTCTATGTTCGTGACTATGGTATGGAGCTAGGGGATAAATTTATTCGTGACCTCATGCAGTCAGATTTGGAAGTGATGATTAGCCTACATGCTAAAGGCTCTACTAAGTCTGAAACCATGACCAAGCTACGAACCAAGAAAACTTTGATGGAATCACAAAAAATTGGGGAACAACAAAAAATGGCTCGGACAGGTATCTATTTGGAGAAGGTCGGTCATGTTCTTGAAAACAACATCGATGAAGCAGAAGCTCTTCTTCAAACCATGACCCAAACAGGAGATAAGCTGTTTGACACCGTATTTCTGATTGGTGTGCTGGCGGATACTGAAGACCAACTCAAACAATCTCTTGATATTATCAAGCAAGTAGCAGGGTCTAATGATATGATTATCGATAATTTGACCTACATGCAAGAAGCTGCTTTTAATAGTCTCTTGCCATTTGGGAAGAACTATCTTGAAGGTGTTTCTCGGTCGCTCTTAACCTCGAATATTGCTGTGAATGCCCCTTGGACTTCCGTTGATATTCAGGACAAGGGTGGGAAATTTTATGGCATCAATCAAATCTCAAGTAATATCATCAGTATTGACCGTGGCAAGTTAAATACTCCGTCAGGTTTGATTTTAGGGACTTCTGGAGCGGGCAAAGGGATGGCGACAAAACATGAAATCATCTCTACAAAGCTCAAGGAAGCAGATAGTGATACTGAAATTATTATTGTTGACCCAGAAAACGAGTACAGTATTATCGGTCAAGCCTTTGGTGGGGAGAGTATTGATATTGCCCCAGATTCTACCACCTTCTTAAATGTCTTAGATCTATCTGATGAGAATATGGATGAGGATCCGGTTAAGGTCAAATCCGAATTTCTCTTGTCTTGGATTGGAAAGCTCTTGGACCGTAAAATGGATGGTCGTGAAAAGTCCTTGATTGACCGTGTGACAAGACTCACTTATAAGCATTTTGACACACCGTCCTTGGTCGAATGGGTCTTTGTCTTAGCTCAACAACCTGAACAGGAAGCTAAGGACTTGGCACTGGATATGGAACTCTATGTGGAAGGGTCGCTGGACATATTTTCACATCGGACCAATATTAAAACAGACAGTCATTTCCTGATTTACAATGTCAAAAAGTTAGGCGATGAATTAAAACAGATTGCCCTCATGGTTATCTTTGACCAAATTTGGAATCGGGTGGTCAAAAACCAAAAGCTAGGGAAGAAGACCTGGATTTATTTTGATGAAATGCAGCTACTCTTATTGGACAAATATGCCTCTGATTTCTTCTTTAAACTTTGGAGTCGTGTCCGTAAGTATGGGGCGATACCGACAGGCATTACTCAGAATGTAGAAACTCTTCTTTTGGATGCCAATGGTAGACGCATTATTGCCAATAGTGAGTTCATGATACTTTTAAAACAGGCTAAGAGTGATCGTGAAGAGTTGGTGCATATGCTTGGACTTTCTAAAGAGCTGGAGAAGTACTTAGTCAATCCTGAAAAAGGGGCTGGGCTAATCAAGGCCGGTTCAACCGTTGTTCCTTTCAAAAATAAGATTCCACAACACACCAAGCTCTTTGACATCATGAGTACGGACCCTGAAAAAATGAGGACATGAGATGAAAGAGGATAAAAAGCTAGTCAAACAGGCTAGGCAAAACTTTCGAAGCAACTTAAAATCAGCCCGTATGCATTATCGGAAAGAAGTTAGGACCTTAAAACAGACTGTTCCTAAAAAAGGAAGATTTCGAAAATCAGCTCAAAATTCTCTGTTTCAGGAAAAGAAAACAGAGTTTAAAGAAAATCTACTCAGTAGCCAAAAGGAAGCAGAAGAGAAGTTCCTAAAGGAAATTACCTATGTATCTCCTAGACTATTGAAGGTAAAGGAAATTAAGAACTATCGACTTCCTCAAGCTCAAGAACGTTTGCGGACGGCAAGAAAACATTTGTCAGAAGTGAAACTGAATGAAAAACAACAGGCAGTTAATCCCAAGTTTACTTTCCAAAAAGAAAATCCTTCCCTGAAGTCTCGCTTTCAGTTTCACCAAGAAAAATCATTTGATCGACTAAGTGCAGAAAAAGACGTAAGTTCTGCCAAGCGTGAGGTTAAACAACTCAAGAAAGTCCAAAAGTCTAAGAAAAACTCTACCAAAGTCAAAGCTGGATTAGGCTTGGCTGCATCTGAATCCCTTGACCTGATAGCACAGGAGGATGATTTAGATGGTCTAAGAACCATGAAGGATACTAGTTTGAAAGCCAGACGCTATGGCAGGTTTACTTATCAAGCAGGTAAGGTGGCAGTAAAAAGTGGACAGACTGGTGTGCGGTTTACCAAAACAAAATTTTCTCATGGAAAGGAAAGATTCCAGAACTTCAAAAAGGGAAAAGGATTCACACGCCAGAAACCTCTTAAACCAAGAAGACGCTACCATACCTTTTTAAAGCTTGCCAGAAAACAAAGTGTCGCAGGTTTCAAAGGAATCGTCCAAGCCATTAAGGGAAGTATGACTTTCTTTTCTGTCCTTGCGGGAAATCCTTTGACTTGGATTGTCTCAGGCATTCTCTTGATACTCCTTTTGATGATGAGCTTTTTCATGAGTGTCTCAGGTAGCAGTGTCATTCAACAAGATGAGATGGAATTGACCAAGGCCTATACCCACATGACGTGGGAAGATGCGGAGCATACAAGAACCAACGAAAAGGGAATTACCTATTACACCAAGATTGATGAGGTTATGGTTTACATGAATCATCAATACCAAGACTACAAGTTAGATGATTTCATAGAGACAAGCGGAACAACCTACAAAGAATTTCTCAGTCAACTGTGGTCGGACTTAAACGGTGGAGATTCTATTAAATCCATGTCTGACTTGTATAAGGAACCTGCTTACAAGCTGTCTGATGAGGACCAAGAAGAACTAAAGGAGTTGACCGAAGAAGGCAACTATTTAGCCCTTCAAGAATTGGACAATCCCTTTCAGGGACAGACCGATGAGGATAGCTTAAACATGACCTACCGATATGGTTATGAGGTCATTGATGAGAAACCAACGCTTCATCACCATATCATCTTAGAAGCAAAAGAAGGTCAAGTCATTGTGTCTCCGATGGATGGCAAGGTATCTCTTGATGGAGAGAATGTTATTTTGACATCTGGTAAGGGAGTTAATAAGACTAAACTAACCTTGTTTGGCATTCATTCAGGCCGAGTGAGCGAAAATCAACAAGTCTTGGCAGGAGACATTATTGGTCAAACCAAGGACGGAATGGGTCTAAAAGTCACCTATCAAAAGGTTGATGATGACACGGATAAGTTGGTCTATGTCAATCCAGCATTCTACTTTCCAAAAGTGATTCAGGTTCAGACCACCATTCTTCCAACTATCGGGCAGTTTGGCGGCGATGAGTTCGAGAGAGCCAAGGCAATTTATGACTATCTTAAAAGCAAAGGTGCGACCAATCAAGCTATCGCAGCTATTTTAGGAAATTGGTCGGTAGAATCTTCCATTAATCCAAAACGAGCTGAAGGCGACTATTTATCTCCGCCAGTTGGTGCGACTGATAGTTCGTGGGATGATGAGGGCTGGCTCTCAATCAATGGTCCAACTATATACAATGGACGTTACCCAAATATACTTAAACGTGGTTTAGGCTTAGGCCAATGGACAGATACCGCGGATGGGTCACGCAGACATACTTTATTGTTGGAATATGCCAAAGGAAAACATCAAAAGTGGTATGACTTGGGGTTACAACTGGATTTCATGTTGCATGGGGATAGTCCTTATTACACCAACTGGTTAAAGGACTTTTTCAAAAATTCAGGAAGTCCAGCTAGTCTTGCCCAACTCTTTCTCATTTACTGGGAAGGAAATAGTGGAGATAAGCTACTTGAACGTCAAACACGGGCAAGTGAGTGGTATTACCAAATTGAAAAAGGTTTTAGTCAACCAAACGGTGGGACAGCACAAAGTGATCCAAAAGCACTTGAAGCTGTACGAGGAGACCTTTTTGAAAACTCTATTCCAGGAGGTGGTGACGGTATGGGATATGCTTACGGCCAATGTACTTGGGGAGTTGCAGCCCGTATCAACCAACTGGGGCTAAAACTCAAAGGTAAAAATGGTGAGAAGATTCCAATTATCAGTACCATGGGCAATGGCCAAGATTGGGTACGAACAGCCGCAAGTCTCGGTGGAGAGACAGGGACAAGTCCACAAGCAGGAGCTATCCTTTCCTTTGCGGGAGGAGGACATGGCACACCAACAGAATACGGACATGTGGCTTTTGTGGAGAAAGTCTACCCAGATGGCTCATTCCTTATCTCCGAAACCAACTACAATGGCAATCCAAACTATACCTTCCGTAAATTATCTGGAGTGGATAGTAGCTTGAGTTTTGCTTATACGACGAAATAAAAAAGGATATGCTAACAAAATGTATAAATGTTAGCATATCCTTTTTGTTTTTGGTCACTATTAATCAGAATTTATAGAAATAAGAACTGCTATGAGACGAATCATCTCATCAAGAACATCTGCAAGGGAAATCCCCTTTGTATAGCTATATTTTTTCGAATAATTTTGCCATTGTTTATTCTGAATAGGGTCAGATTTGAACCTCTCGAGTAGTTCAATAATCTTTTCAAAATCGAGTTCTGTTTCGCGATAGGAAAATGTTCTCTGACAGGCATTTTTCAACTGAATGAAGTCAATGTCTTCTTTCTTCAGTTTTGAAAGAATATAAATATCGTAAAAATCTTTGCTTCTGCTGTTCAAGAAATTACGTGAATAGATGGTTTGAAGTTTCTCAGCTAGAATTGTTTCAATTGTATAAGCAATGATTGGAAAATTGTCTCCATCAAAAATAGCTTTATAGTCGTATGTAATAGGCTGAGGAGTTACAACATCGCCTGTCGCAATATCCAAATGGATAACTTGTTTAATATTCTCAAGTTGGCACAAAATTGTTGCTCGATAGCCACCATAGTCATCACTTTCTTTAATAGCTGTGATGGATTGAATCACAAAAGAAATGCCTTCTTCTGAATCTGCTAAAATTTCCTTGAGTTGCTGCTCTACAGTATCTTCTGAAAGTGTCATTTGATGGAACAAAAAATCAATATCAACCGTGCTACGAGATTCAACTCCAATAACATTTGACAGTAGGAAACCTCCTTTGAAGATATAGTGATTTGAATAGCTACTCTGACTTAATTTTTTCAAAATTACTTCTAAAAAGTAATAGGTCATAACGGAATTAAAGGTTAATCCAGTATTCTTAGATATTTTATGACAGAGTGCTGTTAGCTTAGCTTTATTCATACTAGAACCTCCAGGGTTTGTTTGACCTTGTCCAAGGTGTTCATTTTTGTCGCATATTCATAGAGTTTTGTAAGATTTTTTTTAGGATAGTTTCCAT
The DNA here is from genome assembly GCF_002960625.1 of Streptococcus suis. Taxonomy (GTDB): domain Bacteria; phylum Bacillota; class Bacilli; order Lactobacillales; family Streptococcaceae; genus Streptococcus; species Streptococcus suis_T. Next base: position 12,688 of record NZ_POJH01000034.1, on the reverse strand, counting down.
AATGTTGAAGTGTTTTGACAAAAAGCTCAGTATCTATTTTTTCTCGATGAATCACAAAATCACAGATAATACGTTCGAAATCATACACTCTTACCTCGTTTCCCATAGGGGTTTTTACAAGAGTAATTCCTAGTTCGCTATATTCCTTAGAAACGGAATGAATGTTCAGATTAGCTGGAGGAGTATTAAAACGGTAGCCTCTAGGAATGGTTACGTCAAAATATTGAGGAATTTCATCTGTAAATTGTTGCAGGTAAAGCGCTGAGATATATGAGAAAACAGCTTTTGGATATCGGTACTGAAAGAAGTAGTATTCGTCGTAGTCTCCATTCTGGGTTAGGAAAATTCCTTTTTCGACGCGGTATAGAATTCCTTCTTTTTCTAGTCTTGTCAAATATATTGTTGGAATGTTTAGTGCTTTACAATCTTTATAGGTGATAATGCCATTGTGGTTTTCTATAAATTCAAGTAGAATCTCTTTTTTTGACATGCTTACTCCTTTCTATGTTGCTTTTACACTACGATTTTACAACATTTGTGGTGTAAAAGCAACATTTTCTTTTACATTAATGTATTGTGATAACAAAATCAAGCCTTCTTTTTTATGATGAGGAAAGAGTGACAGTTTGTTGCTAAAGAATAAAAGAAAAGAAGGACTATTTATGACCAAAACATGTAATCATCACTTTCTTGTCAATCAGGAAAAAGGCGAGAAACACGTCTTTCGTAAGAGTAAAAAATATCGCACTCTATGTTCCGTTGCCCTTGGAACCATGGTGACGGCTGTTGTTGCTTGGGGAGGAGCGGTTGCACATGCTGATGAAGTCACATCATCAGTTGATACAACCATTCAACGAACGGAGAATCCAGCGACAAATTTACCAGAAGCACAACCAACCCCTGTTTCTGAACAAACTGAAAGTTTAGGGTCAACTGGACAATCTAACGGTGCAATTGCAGTCACCGTACCACATGATACGGTAACACAAGCAGTTGAAGAGGCAAAGGCTGAAGGTGTTTCTACGGTTGAAGATAGTCCAATGGACTTGGGAAATACAACTTCTGCATCAGAAACCAACCAACAAATTTCAAAAGCTGAAGCAGATGCCCAAAAACAGGTTGAGGCAATTAATGAAGTCACTAAAACCTACAAAGCTGACAAAGCGACATACGAATCGAATAAAGCCCGCATTGAACAGGAAAATAAGGAGCTGTCACAGGCCTACGAAGGGGCCAACCAAACTGGTAAAGAGACAAATGCTTGGGTTGATACCAAAGTCAATGACCTAAAAACTCGGTATGTAGATGCTGATGTGACAGTAAATGAACAAGTAGTTGCATCAGGAAATGGGACATCTGTACTTGACTATACAAACTATGGCAAGACTGTTGAAACCATTCAAACAACTAACGAACAAGCTGTAGCGGATTATCTAACAAAGAAAACAAAGGCAGATGATATTGTTGCGAAAAATCAGGCCATTCAAAAAGAAAATGAAGCTGGACTTGCTAAGGCAAAGGCAGATAACGAAGCCATTGAAAGGCGTAATCAGGCAGGTCAAGCAGCTGTAGATGCTGAAAACCGTGCAGGTCAAGCCGCAGTAGATCAAGCGAATCAGGAGAAACAACAATTAGTTTCAGATCGAGCAGCTGAGATTGAAGCCATTACAAAACGCAATCAAGAAAAAGAAGCCGCAGCCAGAAAAGAGAATGAAGCGATTGATGCCTATAATGCCAAAGAAATGGAACGCTATCAACGTGACTTAGCCGAGATTTCAAAAGGTGAAGAAGGTTATATTTCTGAAGCCCTAGCTCAAGCCCTCAATCTCAATAATGGTGAACCCCAAGCACAACATGGGGCTATTACCCGAAATCCTAATCAGATCATTTCAACTGGCGATGCTATGCTGGGTGGGTACTCAAGAATTTTGGATTCAACAGGATTCTTTGTCTATGATAGCTTCAAAACAGGTGAGACCCTCAGTTTTAATTATCAAAATCTTCAACATGCACGATTTGATGGGAAAAAGATTAGCCGTGTGACTTACGATATTACCAACCTTGTATCACCAGCTGGAACCGCTGCCGTGAAGCTGGTTGTACCAAATGATCCAACCGAAGGCTTTATCGCCTACCGAAATGATGGAAATGGTGACTGGCGAACGGATAAGATGGAGTTTCGTGTAGTTGCCAAGTATTTCTTGGAAGACGGAACGCAGGTCACCTTTTCTAAGGAGAAACCAGGAGTCTTCACGCATTCTTCCCTCAATCATAATGACATTGGTTTAGAATATGTTAAAGATTCATCTGGGAAATTTGTTCCGATTAATGGTTCAACCGTTCAAGTGACTAATGAAGGTCTAGCACGTTCTTTGGGTTCCAACCGTGCAAGTGATTTGAATTTACCTGAGGAATGGGATACCACATCAAGTCGTTATGCTTATAAAGGAGCTATTGTCTCAACAGTTACATCAGGCAATACCTATACAGTCACCTTTGGGCAAGGTGATATGCCACAGAATGTTGGTTTGTCTTACTGGTTTGCATTAAATACCCTACCAGTTGCACGTACAGTAACACCGTATAGTCCCAAACCTCATGTAGCGGTGGAACTTGAACCCGTTCCAGAACCTATTACGGTAACACCAGATGTCTATACACCAAAAACTTTTATACCAGAAAAGCCCGTAACCTTCACGCCAAAGCCTTTGGAAGAAGTGGTGCAGCCTAGTCTAACTTTGACCAAGGTAACCTTACCTGTCAAACCTATTCCAAAAGAACTTCCAACGCCACCACAAGTACCCACTGTCCATTATCATGCGTACCGTTTGACGACAAGTCCAGAGATTATGAAAGAAGTGGTCAACAGTGACCAAGCTAATCTTCATGAGAAAACTGTCTCAAAAGATTCAACGGTGATTTATCCCTTAACAGTTGATGCCTTATCGCCCAATCGTGCCCAAACGACTAGTCTCATTTTTGAGGACTACTTGCCTGCTGGTTACCTATTTGATAAGGAAACAACACAAAAAGAGAATGGAAACTATGTCCTTAGCTTTGATGAGACTAAGAATTTTGTGACCTTAACCGCAAAGGAAAACTTGTTGCAGGAGGTAAATAAAGATTTAACCAAGGTTTATCAACTGACCGCTCCAAAACTCTATGGTTCTGTTCAAAATGATGGGGCAACCTATTCCAATAGTTACAAACTCCTTTTGAACAAGGGTACAACCAATGCTTACACAGTCACTTCAAATGTTGTAACGGTTCGTACACCAGGTGATGGGGAGACAACCACACTCATTACACCAGATAAAAACAATGAAAATGCGGACGGTGTCCTCATTAATGACACGGTCGTAGCCCTTGGCACAACCAACCACTACCGATTGATTTGGGATTTGGACCAGTATAAGGGAGATCGTTCTGCAAAAGAGACAATTGCACGAGGCTTCTTCTTTGTGGACGATTACCCAGAGGAAGTGCTTGATGTGGTGGAAAATGGGACGGCTGTTACAACGCTTGATGGTCAGAAGGTATCAGGAATTACGGTTAAAAACTATGCTTCCCTAAATGAAGCCCCTAAAGACCTTCAAGATAAATTGGCTCGTGCTAAGATTACACCAACAGGTGCATTTCAAGTCTTTTTGCCGGATGACAACCAAGCCTTTTATGACCAGTATGTTCAAACAGGAACTTCTTTAGCTCTTTTGACCAAAATGACGGTGAAAGATAGTCTCTATGGTCAAACTAAGACCTATACAAACAAGGCTTATCAAGTTGATTTCGGCAATGGCTATGAAACTAAGGAAGTGACCAACACCCTTGTTTCTCCAGTACCCAAGAAACAAAACCTCAATAAAGACAAAGTAGACATCAATGGGAAGCCCATGCTAGTGGGAACTCAAAATCACTATACTCTCTCATGGGACTTGGACCAATACCGAGGGATTAAAGCAGACAACTCTCAGATTGCACAAGGTTTTTACTTTGTGGATGATTATCCAGAAGAAGCTTTATTGCCGGATGAAGCAGCTATTCAGTTTGTCGCATCTGATGGTAAAACAGTTTCAGGAATCACGGTGAAGTCTTATTCTCAATTATCAGAAGCTCCTAACTCCTTACAAGCAGCCCTTTCCAAACAAAAAATTCAGCCTAAAGGAGCTTTTCAAGTTTTTATGCCTGAGGACCCACAAGACTTTTTTGAATCTTATGTGACCAAGGGGGAGAATATTACCATTGTCACTCCGATGACAGTTTTGGAAACCATGCTTAATTCAGGGAAGTCTTATGAAAACGTGGCTTATCAGGTGGACTTTGGGCAAGCCTATGAAACCAACACGGTGACCAATTTTGTCCCTAAAGTAACTCCACATAAGTCTAATACCAATCAAGAAGGTATTTCAATTGATGGAAAGACTGTTCTTCCGAATACGGTCAATTATTACAAAATTGTCTTGGATTACAGTCAATACAAGGACATGGTCGTGACGGATGATGTTCTTGCCAAGGGATTTTACATGGTAGACGATTACCCAGAAGAAGCCCTTACCCTAATTCCTGATGGCATTCAAATTTTGGATAAGGATGGCAATCGTGTATCTGGTATCTCTGTCAGCACCTACGCAAGTTTGTCAGAAGCTCCGAAAGTTGTTCAAGATGCCATGGCTGAACGTCAGTTTACACCTAAAGGAGCCATTCAAGTTCTTAGTAGCGATGATCCAAAAGCCTTTTATGATACCTATGTGAAGACTGGTCAAACCTTAGTTGTCACGCTTCCGATGACGGTAAAAAATGAGTTGACCAAAACAGGTGGTCAGTATGAAAATACAGCCTATCAGATTGATTTTGGCTTGGCCTATGTCACGGAAACAGTGGTCAATAATGTTCCCAAACTAGACCCACAAAAAGATGTGGTGATTGACTTGTCTCATAAAGATGACAGCCTTGATGGTAAAGAAGTGGCCTTGCATCAAACCTTTAACTATCGCTTGGTTGGAGCGATGATTCCAAGCAATCGTGCGACTGCTTTATTTGAATATGGTTTTGAAGATAACTATGATGAAAAGCATGATGAGTATAATGGTGTTTATCGCAGCTATCTGATGACGGATGTCATCCTCAAAGACGGTTCTGTCTTAAAAGAGGGGACAGAAGTCACGAAATATACCTTGCAACAGGTGGATACAGAAAATGGCCTCGTGTCAATTTCATTTGATAAATCCTTCTTAGAGACTATCTCTGATGATTCAGCTTTTCAGGCAGATGTTTACCTGCAGATGAAACGGATTGCGACTGGTCAGGTGGAGAATACCTACCTTCATACAGTGAATGGCTATGTCATCAGCTCAAATACAGTTGTAACACATACACCTCAACCTGAAGAACCAAGTCCAAATCAACCCACACCACCTCAACCACCAATTGAGACTATAGAACCACCTGTTCCAGCTAGCGTTTTGCCAAATACAGGGGAACAGGAATCCCTTTTGGGCTTGATTGGAGCTGGTATTCTACTTGGTACAGCTTATGGACTGAAGAAAAAGGAGGAGAAGTAGATGAATCCAAAAACTATTTATGAAAAGGATTCAGACCAAGATGGTTTGACAGATGCTCTGGAACTAGCTTTGGGAACCGATCCGCAGTCTGTTGACACAGATGGTGATGGTCAAGCTGATTTAGAAGAGCTACAATCTGGACATTCACCACTAGTCCCACAAAAGGAGTTGTGTGATGGCTTGGAACTTTGACACCATGAAAGAGGCTTTGTCTGAAATGGAGAAGGTCGATTACCAAGAGTTTATCAAGGCCTTTCTCTCTTTGGAATTAAGTATTTCTGATAGAACAATCCTCAATCAGGTTTATCAAGATTATATGGATGAGGATGACCTATCCTTGATAAGTGATGAGCTACGAGTTAAAGTTGATAGTTATCAGGATGAAGTACAGGCAGATATGACTGACATTCTGGAAAAGTTGTACCGAACAGGTGAAGGCTCTAGTTTTATTATGGATTTAATGTCCTCAAATAGTCTCTCAGACACCTTGGAACAGTATGAGGTTTTGGATAGTGACGATTATTCACCACTTAGCCTTGAAACCTTACAGGCCATGATTCAACAGGACTTGGCTATTTCCAGTCAGGATTATTTTGGAGATTTGGTTCACCTTGCCTTGCAAAAAGATTTACTAGACCAGAAAAGTCATTTCTTACAACACTATGTGGCAACTGTAATGGGAGGTATTCCACAAGAAAGAGACCAACGAGCCTTGGTCCTAGATTAACACAAAGGGCTGAGAAACACTCTCAGCCTTTTTAAAATGGGAGGGAATAATGAATCAAGAAGTCTTACTACAAATGATGAGAGCCACCATTCCTCGTGATAGAGCCCTGCTTGAAGCATTTTTATATTACCAAGCAGAGCATTTTGATGAGGAGTGGGAAAGTCTTATTCGTCAGTTTTTAACCAATAGGAAAGAAATTAAGAAATCTGTTCAGGTACTTCACTTTGAGACAGATGTTTCAGCTTTTGTCCAGGCTAGTCCTTATGATACTGCTCATGATCTATTGACCTATACACAAGTTTTCGGCCAAACTGGTCTCCAAAAACTCGACAAACTATCGCCGTCTGAAAAAGACTTGGTGATTGAAGTGGCCTTGTTCAATCTGGCCACTCGTTTTCAACTATTAGACTCAAATGGACACTACCAAACTATTTCACCAGATTCTCTATTACAAAAGAGTAGGGGAGCTAATTTGGTCAATGTTTATCGTGTGGCTAATAATTTAGCGGATCGGATTAGTCGAGATATTGAACAGTTTCTCTTGACTTACGAGCCTGAGCTTGAAACAAAAGTAGATGAAACAGTTCTAGAAAATGAAGAAACTGGTGATGAGCACAAAGCTAGTGTTCATCAAGCAATATCATTTAGAGAAGATGGCTCTCTCATCATTGCTAGTTTGGATGTAGATTTGTCTCAACTAGATGTTCAAACAGGAAAAACAAGTCATCTGCCAGCTTATGAAGAGTTGTCTTTACGACGTAAATTTGAGATTCTAACATATTTTGACCAAATTCGAAATGAACGTTCCAAAGTCCCAAGTTTTAGACGAGGTGATTTTGATACTGAGACGGAAATGACACCAGTCTTTGAGGGCGAGGAGTTACTTACCTATCTAGAAGCTGATGGCAGTCCCTATGAGTTGAAAAGAACATTGACTACAATCGAAGAAAAGGAATTAGAAAAAATTGGACAAGTCATTAGGATAGAAAATCAAGAAAAATTGACTCAGCTAGGGATTGAACTATCTCAGTTTGAATCAGACCAAGTCGATATTTTATTGGATGCGGCAGGTCGTTTTCGTTTAAAAAATGCTGACCTTGCTATATTAGGTGGTTATCCCAAAGCCTCGGTAACTCAACTAGCCCTTGCGACAGAACTACTCCAAATGGGACTAAGTCATGAAAAGGTTGAATTTTTCTTTGGTAGTCAGCTTTCCCTTGGAGAGTTGCGACAAGTTGCCTACGCCTTTTTACACCAAGAACTCAGCAGAGAAGATGCGGAGCAATTTGAAAAAAATAAAGGTAATCAGTCAGATTTAACCCTCAGAGATTGGAAGAGCAAGCTAGTGAAAGCTGAGAGAAAAGAAGTAGTTGATGAAGAATTTGCGGAAAATCCACTGGTTCAGAGAGTATTGGACACTTATCCTCTGGGGTCATTGGTTTCCTATAAGGGACAGGACTTTGAGGTCGTGTCGGTCAGCGATGCTCGATTGAACGGTTTGATTCGGATTGAGTTAGTCAATGACTTTTCGGATATCATTGAACAAAATCCAGTTCTTTATGTGAGGACCTGGGAAGAAGTCAGTCAGGCACTTCATCAGCCAAAGGCAGAACCACAAACAGAGTTAGAAGAAGCGGACCAAGAACTAAATCTTTTTTCATTTCTGGAAGAGGAAACAAGTCAATCCGTTAATGAAGCTGTTCAGAACATTGGAGTTTTGGATCCAGATGGTTCAGAAAAAGGTCATAACGATACTGATCTTGAAGAAACAGATAATCAAATTCCTGAAGAGGAAGTCGTCGAAACAATTCCAGAGATTCCAGTAACGGACTTTTATTTTCCAGAAGATATGACAGACTTTTATCCTAAGACTGCTAGAGATAAGGTTGAGACAAACATTGCGGCCATTCGTTTGGTTAAAACACTTGAAACGGGACACCGTCAGGCAAGTAAAAATGAACAAGAACTCCTTGCCAAGTATGTAGGCTGGGGTGGACTAGCCAATGAATTTTTTGATGACTATAATCCAAAATTTTCTAAGGAACGAGAAGACCTGAAAAGCCTAGTCACAGATAAAGAGTATTCGGATATGAAACAGTCCTCCTTGACAGCCTATTATACAGACCCTGCCCTGATCCGTCAGATGTGGGATAAGTTGGAAAGAGATGGTTTTACAGGTGGTAAAATTCTAGATCCTTCCATGGGAACAGGGAATTTTTTTGCAGCAATGCCCAAACACTTAAGAGAAAAGAGTGAGTTATATGGTGTGGAATTAGATACTATTACAGGAGCTATTGCCAAACACCTTCATCCCAATAGTCACATTGAAATTAAGGGCTTTGAGACGGTGGCTTTTAACGACAATAGTTTTGATTTGGTGATTTCAAATGTGCCCTTTGCCAATATACGAATTGCGGATAATAGGTACGATAGGCCTTACATGATTCATGACTACTTTGTCAAAAAGTCACTTGATTTGGTCCATGATGGTGGACAAGTAGCGATTATCTCTTCCACAGGAACTATGGATAAGCGAACAGAAAACATCTTACAAGATATTCGTGAGACAACTGAATTTCTTGGTGGGGTTCGACTGCCTGACTCTGCCTTTAAGGCCATTGCAGGAACCACTGTCACAACGGATATGTTGTTCTTCCAGAAACACCTGAACAAGGGATATGTGGAAGATGACCTAGCCTTTTCAGGTTCCATTCGTTATGATAAGGATAGTCGCATTTGGCTCAATCCTTATTTTGATGGGGAATACAATAGCCAAGTGCTAGGAACCTACGAGATCAGAAATTTTAACGGCGGAACACTTTCTGTTAAGGGGACTAGTGATGACTTGATTGCCAGTGTCCAAACTGCTCTAAATCAAGTAAAAGCCCCAAGAAAGATTGATAGAAATGAGGTCATCATTAACCCAGATGTGTTGACCAAACAAGTCAATGATACCTCCATTCCAGCTGAAATGAGGGAAAATCTAGGTCAGTACAGTTTTGGTTATCAGGGGTCTACAGTTTACTATCGAGATAATAAAGGCATTCGAGTCGGAACCAAGACGGAAGAAATCAGTTACTATGTCGATGAAGAGGGCAACTTCAAAGCATGGGACACCAAGCATTCTCAAAAGCAGATTGATCGCTTTAATGCCTTAGAAGTGACTGATAACACTGCTCTGGATGTCTATGTGACCGATGATGCAGCTAAACGCGGACAATTTAAGGGGTATTATAAAAAGACAGTTTTCTATGAAGCTCCTTTGTCTGATAAAGAAGTGGCACGAATCAAAGGAATGGTGGACATTCGAAATGCTTACCAAGAGGTCATTGCCATTCAACGCCATTATGACTATGATAAGAAGACCTTTAACCACTTGTTAGGCAAACTCAATCGTACCTATAATAGCTTTGTCAAACACTATGGGTATTTGAACAGTGCAGTGAACCGTAATCTTTTTGATAGTGATGATAAGTATTCGCTTCTTGCTAGTTTGGAAGATGAACGTCTGGATCCAAGTGGAAAGTCTGTTATCTATACTAAATCCCTTGCTTTTGAGAAGGCTTTAGTGCGTCCTGAAAAAGAGGTTAAAAAGGTACATACTGCCCTTGATGCCTTAAATTCGAGCTTGGCTGACGGACGTGGTGTTGATTTCGATTATATGATGTCTATCTATCAGGTTGAATCGAAGATGACCTTGATTGAGGAATTAGGCGACCTCATTATGCCTGATCCTGAGAAGTATTTGAATGGAGAATTGACCTATGTTTCTCGCCAAGACTTTCTGTCAGGGGATGTCGTTACCAAGTTAGAAGTGGTGGACCTATTTGTCAAACAAGACAATCAGGACTTTAACTGGTCGCATTATGCAGGGTTACTTGAGACGGTCAAACCAGCACGTATTACTTTAGCAGACATTGATTATCGAATCGGTTCACGCTGGATTCCTTTGTCTATTTACGGAAAATTTGCCCAAGAAACCTTTATGGGGAAAGCCTATGAATTGTCAGACCAAGAAGTAGCAACAGTCCTTGAAGTCAGTCCCATTGACGGGGTTATCACTTACCAATCTAAGTTTGCCTACACCTATTCCAACGTAACGGATAGGAGTTTAGGTGTCCCTGCTTCACGCTATGATAGTGGTCGAAAAATCTTTGAAAACCTCCTGAATTCCAATCAACCAACCATCACAAAACAAGTTGTTGAAGGGGATAAGAAAAAGAATGTGACGGATGTGGAGAAAACAACAGTCCTGCGTGCCAAGGAAACACACCTACAAGAACTCTTTCAAGGTTTTGTAGCAAGGTATCCAGAAGTCCAACAGATGATTGAAGACACCTATAATAGGCTCTACAATCGTACGGTATCAAAGACCTATGACGGTAGCCATTTAACCATTGATGGACTTGCTCAGAATATTTCATTACGGCCTCACCAAAAGAATGCCATTCAACGGATTGTCGAGGAAAAACGTGCCCTACTAGCTCATGAAGTTGGTTCAGGTAAAACACTTACCATGCTTGGGGCAGGATTCAAACTGAAAGAACTCGGAATGGTACATAAACCACTTTATGTGGTGCCGTCTAGTCTGACTGCTCAGTTTGGTCAAGAAATCATGAAATTTTTCCCAACCAAGAAAGTCTATGTGACCACTAAGAAAGACTTTGCCAAAGCCAAACGTAAGCAGTTTGTGTCCCGTATTATTACAGGGGACTATGATGCCATTGTCATTGGGGATTCACAATTTGAGAAGATACCGATGAGTCGTGAAAAACAGGTCACCTATATCAATGACAAACTCGAGCAACTCCGAGAAATCAAGCTAGGAAGTGACAGTGATTACACGGTGAAAGAAGCGGAACGTTCGATTAAGGGATTGGAACACCAGTTGGAAGAACTCCAAAAACTAGAGCGAGATACCTTTATTGAATTTGAAAATCTTGGCATTGATTTTCTCTTTGTGGATGAGGCTCATCACTTTAAGAATATCCGTCCAATCACTGGACTTGGGAATGTCGCGGGAATCACCAATACTACTTCAAAAAAGAACATAGACATGGAGATGAAGGTGAGACAGGTTCAGGCAGAGCATGGAGATAGAAATGTCGTTTTTGCGACAGGAACACCAGTTTCTAACTCTATCAGTGAACTTTTCACCATGATGAATTACATTCAGCCCGATGTTTTGGAACGATACCAGGTATCAAATTTTGATTCGTGGGTTGGGGCTTTTGGGAATATCGAAAACTCTATGGAACTAGCCCCGACAGGTGATAAGTATCAACCTAAGAAACGGTTCAAGAAATTTGTCAACCTGCCTGAACTCATGCGAATCTACAAGGAAACTGCCGATATTCAGACTTCAGATATGCTCGACTTACCTGTACCTGAAGCTAAAATTATTGCAGTGGAAAGCGAGTTAACACAAGCTCAGAAATACTATTTGGAAGAGCTAGTAAAGCGTTCAGACGCTATCAAGTCAGGTAGTGTTGATCCAAGTAGAGATAACATGCTTAAAATCACAGGAGAAGCCAGAAAACTAGCTATTGATATGCGGTTGATTGACCCTGCTTATACCTTAGCAGATAATCAGAAAATCCTTCAAGTGGTCGATAATGTCGAACGAATCTACCGTGATGGAGCTGAAGACAAAGCCACTCAGATGATTTTTTCTGATATTGGAACACCTAAAAGTAAGGAAGAAGGCTTTGATGTTTACAATGAACTAAAAGCTTTGCTGGTTGATCGAGGGATTCCAAAAGAAGAAATTGCCTTTGTCCATGACGCCAATACTGATGAAAAGAAAAACTCACTGTCTAGAAAGGTCAATAGCGGAGAAGTGCGGATTCTCATGGCTTCGACGGAAAAAGGTGGAACGGGTCTAAACGTGCAATCACGAATGAAAGCTGTTCACCACTTAGATGTTCCTTGGCGCCCCTCAGATGTAGGACGGATTTTGCGGACATTCAAAATAAAAAAGAATGTGATATATTAATCACAAATCACTTATCACAAATCACAAGTGATTTGTGATTGTTGATGATAAAATAAGAATAAGAAGAAATAGAAAGAAGTGAGTGATTGTGGGAAATTTAGGCGCACAAAAAGAAAAACGAAATGATACACCAATCAGTGCAAAAAAAGATATAATGGGAGATAAGACGGTTCGTGTTCGTGCTGACTTGCACCATATCTTAAAATTTTGTATAATAGGAATTGAAGTTAAATTAGATGCTAAAAATTTGTAATTAAGAAGGAGGGATTCGTCATGTTGGTATTCAAAATGCGTAATGTAGATAAAACATCTACTGTTTTGAAACAGACTAAAAACAGTGATTACGCAGATAAATAAATACGTTAGATTAATTCCTACCAGTGACTAATCTTATGACTTTTTAAACAG